>NZ_BROB01000024.1 GCF_024345185.1 Levilactobacillus humaensis
CACAATGGTGATGTGCCCTTTTATTATACAAAAATGGTGTTGATGGATTTACCATCAACACCAAATATCATAGATCCTCTATTTGACGATTTTAACAAGTTTAGGGTTTCCAGTAATATAGCCGCCAGCGATCTTGTACCGCTTGGTACCACTGACGCTCAGGTTATGGCCATGCGAGTAATCCCAACTCTTAACGGTGAAGATATGACCTTTACGGTAGTGTTTAAGACGGTGGGTGAGGTTGACGTCACTGTACAGATTCCGTCCATCTCTAGCCTTAACGTGAATGACTTTCTTAGGTTTAGTCGGGGTTACGTAGCGTTTGTTCCCGGTAATGAAGGTACCATCAGGTAATGTGTAGCGGGTTACCGGACCGTTCTTGATAAGGTGGGTGACGGTGACCTTCGTGCCTTGCTTAAGGTGATGGAGGAGTTGCGTCGGGTAGTTAAACATCACCGTCCCATGAGTCCAAGTGCCTCTAGGATTTGTGACGTATAGTGTTTTGACGTTCTTTCGGAGGAAAAGTTTGCCAACGTAAGCGGACTTCGCCGTGATGTAGGTGCCGTCGCTCAGTTGGTAACGGGGGTTCCCGGCATTAGATTGCGTCGTCTTAACCACTGTAAATACCGGAGCGTAGACGCTCGGTTTCTTAGCGTACTTTTTGACACGCTCACTCTTCTTGAAATCAACGTGTTGGTAGCTATAGAATTTCTGCTTGCCATAGACTTGGAAGGTAGCGGGTGTGCTTGGTGTCGGCGTTGGATCCGGTGTGACTGGCGTGCTACTATTTTTGACATATGTAACGGTGACCGGTTGCACGCCAGATGCATCAACCTTGCTTTTATCAAAGGTCACGCTAGATTTGTTGGCGGTGTATCCCGGAACGTTGGGGATTAGCATGTGATCGGTATCTGTGTAGACTTGTTGGTCGGCGCCAGTAATTGACTTGGAAAATGACTTTGATTGGTCATCAGTTGTGGCCTCAATATCCTTGAATGTGTCAGCTGGCAAGGCAGTACCATCGTTGGTCTGGTAGGTAATCTTTATGGTCTGTGAAGCAAGTTCAGTTGGAATGGGGCTTGTGATGGTAAAATCATCCAATTTACTTTCATGAATAATGGGTTCATTTATCATTTTTTCGAATGCGGACTCATCAATCATCAGATGATCTGGTTTCAAGATATCAGCAAAATTTGACAGTTCTTTAGCAGCATCCGCAGGAAGAACATCCGTGGGTTGAGCAAAATTAACTATGAAAGTACCAGCCTGATTTGCTGTCCAAAGGTTATTTGCAATGTAACTGGATAGTTTAATTTCTAATAATACAGATCCCTTCGGGGTTTGTGAACGTTCTTCATACTTATCGATAATGTCTTTTATAGTTGTTTGATTACTGGTGTAGGGATAGCGAGGAAAACTAAATATCGATTGGCCATTGAATGGCATATTTAGTGTAACCAGTTGACCCGTGTCGTCGGCCTGTGCAACAGTTCCGAAATCATTTGAAATTGTCGGCAGGGCAAAACTACCAAGTAGCGAGAGACTGAGTGTTGCCAAAGTGGTGATGAAGAATTTAGTAAGTCGCATGGTTATCCTCCTTGTGTAAACAATCACATATAGCTTCATTATACCCGTTAATCAAACTTTTCATAAGATAAAAGGCCTCAATCCACAGATTGAGGCCAACAAGTCCAATTGAAATTTAGCGCCGCAAGATCAGCCGCACAACCAAATTAGTCAATAGCGAGATAACTAGAGCGTACCCCAACATCAGCACCAACCAGATGGCTAGGGCTGTGATGGCACGTAGATACCCGGTGGCCGCGTTCGCCATGGTCAGGAGGACCGTGACGGCGGTCACCGCCATGATGAAGCTGATGACGCCAATCTTAGAGTTGGCGAAGTCGGCATTACTGAGGTCGAAGCCACCGATGCTGATGTTGAGGGACAGGACGATCATCAGAAGCCAGCGCCACCAGTTGGCGCCGACGGGTTGACCGAAGCCTGACCAGTCAAGATTAAAGGGATCGGCCATGAGCGTCAGGAGTCCGTGGCACACGCCTGGCAGAAGCAGTGCCGTGAGGCCGAAGAGGGCCAGGGCACAACCGAAGATGGGGGCGATCCCGATAAAGAGATTGCCCATCGTTTGGTACCAGTTCCGTCGATTCCAGGTGTGGTTCACGTAGCCCAGCGTCATATCAGAGTCGCCGGTCACACCCGGTTGATCGGGATGGGGCCGCTTTAAAAGGCGGAAGGCCACGATGCGGTGGCCGAAGAAGATCGCCGTTAGCAGGTGACTTAATTCATGGAGAAAAATTCCAATGAATCCCAAATAGAGTTGGCTGATCATGCCGAATCCGCCAGCTAGATGCTGCTTGGTATTGCGGTTCAGGTAGGTGAGAACCGCGATCAAGAAGAAGGGGATGGCCACGAGATCGAGGCCGGCAATCCCAAGATTCTTGAAAATGAGTGGGAGGTCAGTTACCATCTGCTATTCCAGCAGGTCGGTGAAGGTGCCGTGCACCAACCCGGCCAGGTCAGTGGCATCGAGTTCCACGGACCGTCCGATTTGCCCGGATGAGACCAGAATCTGGCCCTGTTCCTGAGCGGTGTTGTCGAGGTAGATCGGGAACTGATTCTTCTCCCAAATGCCGACGGGTGTATTGGCCCCATGCTCATAACCGGTGGTCTTCACTAGGTCCTTTAGTGGCACCATATTAACTTTTTTATTACCGGAGGCCTTGGCCAGTTTCTTTTCGTCGAGGTGTTCATCGATGGGCAGAACCCCCACGACAGGGCCGGTGACGTTACCACTGAGCACCAGGGTCTTATAGATGTGGTGTTCATCGACATCGGCGTGGTCCACGTCCATCTGGGCGACATCGCCTTCGACGTGGGTGGCAAACTCAACTTGTTTATAGGCAATTTTATTTTTATCGAGAATCTGTTCGACGAGCGTCTTGTGGAGACGTTTGCCCTTTTTCTTTTTTGACATGTGGGTCACCTTTCATGGTTAAAGTCGTTCGGGTTCCTTCTGGTTGCCACCGTCCGCATTTAGCCGTATGATGGCCGCGGTTACCGGTGGTTTCAAATGAACTAAAATATACACTAGCGTAAATGACGACAAGTTTCAATTAGAAACACCGGCAGGAACCGTTTTGAAGCTATCGAGTGAAGACCAATGATAAACGTTTTTATAAATTGGATCGCACTTTACTCTGAACTGGATCGGTTGTTTTTTGCTAAAAAGCAGACAGCACTTGAAAAACCTGTTATACTCGATACCTGTAGAAGTCTAGTTGAAGAGTTATGAGGAGATATCATGGCAGATTTAGTCTATCGACGCGTGATGCGGGACTTAAAACAACGAATCCATCAAAATGAATTCCCCAATAAGCGGTTGCCAGACGAACGGAGCCTGAGCGAATCCTATGGGGTCAGCCGTAGTTCGGTTAAGCGGGCGCTCAGTGTGCTCGCGACCCAGGGCATCATCTTTAAGAAGCGTGGTGCGGGGACCTTCATTAACCCATTATATATGAAAAACCAATCGATTTTTCAATATGAAGGGTCAAATTTAGGCATTACCGACAGTATGAAGGCTGCCGGATCGACGCCCGGAATCCGTCTTCTGAAGTTTGACGTGGTGCCGGCCAGCAAGGAAATCCAACAGGACTTGTTCCTGGCGGAGGGTGATTTTGTTTACGAGATTAAGCGGTTACGGTTGTTTAACGACCAGCCATTTATGATTGAAACCGGCTATATTCCCATTAAGATTGCGCCAAACCTGTCGCAAAAGACGGTGTCGGACTCCATTTTTAACTACTTGGAGGCGCAAGGGAAAGTCGTCACCAAGTCCTTCATGTCGATTCAGGCGCAGCCATCGACGGCGGAAGATCAAGAATTATTGAATTTGAAACCGGTAGAACCCGTGGGCATCATGGAAGGGATTTTCTTCCTGGATGACGGGACCCCGTTTGAAGTTTCTAACATGCGTTTGCATTACAAATATTTGAATTACAACACGTTCGTTTCATTGGACGGCGAATAAGTCTTTTACGACGACTGCCAAATGGCGGTCGTTTTTTTATACTCAATTGGTCTAGCCAGTGTTATCAATGATGGTAGACAAATCTTAAAATTGGTCTAGCTTTTATTTGCGAAATTATAAGAAGATATTTATCGAAACGTCAGTGGTTCGGCGGATGAATTTGACCGGGTGAGTGCCGATAATCCGCGTGAATAAAGGGGTTAGGCTGCCTTGAAATTGATACGATCCAATTTACATAAAAGTTGACTTTTCTATAAAAGAAGCTATGATGGAGTTGTAAAAAAGCCTCCGGGTAAACATTAACGAGGGTGGTTTTACAACTATCTATCAACTAGATTATGCAGTTACGATTTCAAAGAAGGAGTGTTAATTACATGGCAGCAGATGCAAAATTCGACTCCAAGTCTTACTTGGAAGGCGTTGACAAGTATTTCCGTGCAGCGAACTACCTGTCCGTTGGTCAGTTATTCCTGCGTGACAATCCATTATTGAAGCGTGACTTAACATCTGACGACGTTAAGATCAAGCCTATTGGTCACTGGGGGACGATTGTTTCTCAAAACTTTATCTACGCTCATTTAAACCGAGCTATCTTAAAGTATGATTTGAACATGTTTTATATCGAAGGTTCAGGTCACGGTGGTCAAGTTATGGTTTCGAACTCATATCTTGATGGTAGCTACAGTGAAATCTACCCTAACATCTCTCAAGATGAAGAGGGTATGAAGCGCTTGTTCAAGCAATTCTCCTTCCCAGGTGGGGTTGCTTCTCATGCCGCACCTGAAACGCCAGGTTCTATCCACGAAGGTGGGGAACTTGGTTACAGCTTGTCACACGGGACTGGTGCTATCTTAGATAACCCAGACGTGATCGCCGCTGTAGAAATTGGTGATGGGGAATCTGAAACTGGTCCATTGGCCGCTTCATGGTTCTCAGACAAATTTATCAACCCAATCAAAGATGGTGCTGTATTACCAATCATCAACATGAACGGGTTCAAGATTTCTAACCCAACTATCCTGTCACGGATGTCCGACGAAGACTTAACCAAGTACTTCGAAGGTATGGGCTGGGATCCTCACTTTGTTGAAATTGAAGCCGGTGACACTGACTTTATGCGGGTTCACAAGGACATGGCTAAGGTCATGGACGACTCCATCGAAAAGATCAAGGCTATTCAAAAGAATGTCCGTGAAAACAACGATGAATCCTTACCTAACTGGCCAATGATCATCTTCCGTTCCCCTAAGGGCTGGACTGGTCCAAAGGCCGACTTAGATGGTAACCCAATCGAAGGTTCATTCCGTGCTCACCAAGTCCCAATTCCTGTTGCCGCTGGCGACATGGAACACAAGGACATGTTGATCGACTGGATGAAGTCTTACAAGCCAGAAGAACTCTTTAACGAAGACGGTTCTGTTAAGCAAGAAGTCCGTGACATGGCGCCTAAGGGCGAACAACGGATGGCGATGAACCCTATCACTAATGGTGGGATCAAGCCAGAACCATTGAAGTTACCTGACTACAAGAAGTACGCCGTGGACACTACTGAACACGGGAAGACGATTGCGCAAGACATGCTGGTTTGGTCACAATACCTGGCTGATACCATGAAGTTGAACCCAACGAACTTCCGTGCTTTTGGTCCTGACGAATCCAAGTCTAACCGGCTTTACGCTATGCTGGACTATGGTAAGCGTCAATGGATGGAAGGTATCCACGAACCAAACGATGAAAACATGGCTCACGAAGGCCGGGTCATTGACTCGCAACTCTCCGAACACCAAGCTGAAGGTTGGTTGGAAGGTTATGTTCTGACTGGTCGTCATGGTTTCTTCGCCACCTACGAATCCTTCGGCCGTGTCGTTGACTCTATGTTGACGCAACACATGAAGTGGTTACGTAAGGCAACGGAACAAGACTGGCGTCATGATTACCCATCCTTGAACTTCGTTGACACGTCAACTGTCTTCCAGCAAGACCACAACGGGTACACCCACCAAGATCCAGGTATGCTGACCCACTTAGCTGAAAAGAAGCCTGAATTCATCCGTGAATACCTGCCAGCCGATGCTAACACCTTGTTAGCCGTTGGTGATGTAGCCTTCCGGAGTCGTCAAAAGATCAACTTGATCATAACGTCCAAGCACCCACGTCCACAATGGTTCTCCATTGATGAAGCCACTAACTTGGTTCACAATGGTTTGGGCTACATTGACTGGGCTTCGACTGACCAAGGTCAAGAACCTGACGTCGTCTTCGCCGCAGCTGGTACTGAACCAACTTGGGAAGCTTTAGCCGCAATTTCATTATTGCATGACGAGTTCCCAGAAATGAAGATGCGCTTCATCAACGTCGTTGACCTGTTGAAGTTGCGTTCTCCTAAGATTGACCCTCGTGGGATTTCCGATGAAGAGTTCGATCGTCTGTTCACGACCGACAAGCCAGTTGTCTTTGCCTTCCATGGCTTTGAAGGATTGGTTAAGGATATCTTCTTCGACCGTCACAACCACAACTTACACGTGCATGGTTACCGTGAAAACGGGGATATTACCACGCCATTTGACATGCGTGTCTTGAACCACATGGACCGTTACCACTTAGCTAAGGAAGCCGTTGACGACATTCCTAGCTACGCCGTAAAGGGTGCCTACTTTGCACAACGTATGGACGACATGGTTGCTAAGCACACTGCTTACATCCGTGAAGTCGGGACTGACTTGCCAGAAGTTAACGCTTGGCAATGGAAGCCTCTCAAGTAAAAACTGATTTAACAAGTCATCATCAATTGCGATTGATGGGACTGGGAGCCTGCATTCTTTGTTGAATGCGGGCTCTTTTTTTGAACTCGTTGAAATTGACCGCCTGCGGCTGTCAGGGATTCCGCCTGCTAGGTGGATGTTCAATGGCCACAGAGTGATTAGAGTCGGCCACAAAACAGAAGTTGCGTCTCGAACTGGCCACTAGTATTTGATGTTGCGACATCGAAGTTCGTTTTTTCTATCCATTCGCCGCTTACCTGCTATACTGAGGAAAAAATGAGGTGAGTGGGCATGCGCGTGGAGATTAAGCCGTTAACAACGGCAGAAGTGGCGGAATTCTGGAAACTGGCTTACAGTGATCCGCAGGCGGAATGGACGAAGTGGAATGGACCATACTTTCGAGACGAGTTGCCGAGTCGTTCGGCCTTTATTGAGAAGATTGCTGCAGAGAAGTTCATTGGTCATCCGGAACGTCAGGTGATCTGGGTGGATGGCCAGATGGCGGGGATGGTTTCCTACAATTTTGAAGATGGGGCCTTACAGCGCTGGCTGGATGTCGGGATTGTTATCTATCGATCGGATGAGTGGCATCGGGGGATTGGGCGGCAAGCCCTGACTCAGTGGCTAGACTGGCTGTGGACGCAGACGGACCTGCCACACATTGGCCTGACGACTTGGTCAGGGAATGCGCGCATGTGTCGGTTAGCCACTCGGTTGGGCCTCAAGGAAGAGGCCCGGGTGCGTCAGGTGCGGTATTGGCAGGGCCAATACTGGGATTCCGTGAAGTATGGGTGTCTACGCGAAGAATGGCTGACCCGAAGTAAGGTATAATCGGTCAACTTTACTTGGTTAAATTGGCTTAATCATAAAAGTTGTTGGAATCACGACCCTTTCAGTTGACCTAAAGCCGACTCTAAGTAGTAGACTGATCTTGTAAATAAAATTAGGAGCGTGATTTTGGATGACAAAAACATGGTTAATTACGGGTACTTCCACTGGTTTCGGGAAATCACTGTCGATCTACTTGGCCCAACAGGCTGACGTGAACTTGGTGGCGACGGCTCGACACACGGACCAATTGAGCTACCTGGACCAATACGATCACGGCCAAATTTTGAAGCAGACCTTGGACGTTACCAAGGCCGATGAGATTGCGGCCGCGGTCAAGGCGACCACGGAAAAGTTCGGCACTCTCGACGTTTTGATTAATAACGCCGGTCTCGGCTACTTCGGAACCTTTGAAGAAAGTGACCGTGACGCCGTTCGTTACATGTTTGACGTGAACGTCTGGGGATTGGTCGACATGACCCGGGCCGTCTTACCAACGATGCGAGCCCAGAAATCAGGAATTGTGATTAACTTCTCCTCCATCGCTGGCTTGGCTTCCTTCCCAACGCTGTCCTTCTACAATGGGACGAAGCATGCAGTTGAAGGGATCACGGATGCCATGGCTCAAGAAGTGGCGGACCAAGGGATTAAGCTCATGCTGATCGAACCTAGTGGTTTCCGGACTGACTGGGCGGGTCGTTCTTCCCAGAAGGCGATGCCAACGATCGACGCCTACAAGCAATTCACGGCGAATATTGAAGGCAGTGCCAGTGATGCGCACCATGAGGCCGGCGATCCCGACAAGGCTGCGGCGATTATCTATGATCAAGTGACAAACCACGCCGCTGACCTGCCACTGCACTTGCCATTGGGTAAGTTTGCCTCGGATACAGCAATTGCCAAGTACGAAAAGTCCTTGGGTGAATTCAAGGCAGAACGCGATCTTTCCATTTCTGCCGATCAACCAGAATAAGTGAAAATGAAACGATAGAAGCCGTGACCTAATTGGGTCACGGCTTCTTTTTACGCTATGATTGATTGTGCGGGTGTGGTATAACTAAAACATCAGAAGAAAGTGATGGGGGACGAGGAGATGCGTTGGGGACGCACAATTGTGTTAATCGTTTTAGTGGGGGCTTTGTTAGTGGGACTCGGGTACCGCAGTGGACAATTTCCACAGTTGTCGGCAGCCGTCGACCATGCCCGAGCGGAGATGCCCTTTCAACAGCGAAAACGGGTGGTCACGAAGGCTTCCTCACTCGACGTGCCCAAGGCCGATACACCGGTCGTGGACATTGTTCAGGGGATGGACTTATCGAAAACCTACTATTACAAGTTCAGTGATAATATGCCGGCCGGAGGGAAGCAGGCGTTTGCGGATGCCGTTACTATTTATAATCAGACCGGAACCGTTCACCTGGTCGCCAACTCTGGTTGGTCCGCGGCCGGGCACAATCGGATTACCTTTTCCATCTACCATAAGCGGATGAAGAAGCATGCCGCAATGCTCGAGTTAGGCCACGGGGGCCCGAAGATCATCCAGACCAGTGACTTTCTTGGCACGAAGACCGTCAATCACGCAGAGGCCAGTCTCAACGGGGATTATGATGCGGCCTTCAACGATGATGTGGCGGTGCATGAACTGGGACACGCGTTGGGCTTAGCCCACAGCAAGTCCAAGCATTCGGTGATGTACCCACTGACTCACGGGCAAACGAAGTTGGCGCCGAGTGATGTGAAAAGTCTGAAGCTCATCTATAATCAGCAATAAAGCAAAATCACCCGAATCGGTCGTGAGAACTGACTGATTCAGGTGATTTTTTGTTATTTGGCGATCTTACGGTGACTCAGGAACCAGGCTGGAATAGCCGTCACGGCAATGAAACCCACGGACCACAGGAAGGCGGTCTGGTAGGCCGCGGTCAGGCCCACCTTGGGCAAGTCATGCTGGATAATGGTGGCGAGGACCGCGGTTCCCATGGCCCCACCGATATTTTGCAGCATTCGGGTGGCGGTGGTGGCTTCGGCAACTAAGGCTTGTGGTACACCGGTATAGCTGTCGGCCATGACTGGAATCGTCAGGCCACCTTGGCCGATCCCCCGGACGAAGAGGGTCAACAGGACCAGCCAGGTGCTGGTTTTGGCGGTAAAGAAGACAAAGGGTAAGGTTCCCACGATAGCAATGGCGATCGCGGCCAGGACAACCCAGCGGGCCCCGATACTGTCGGTGAGTTTGCCGATCTGACCCCGAACGACGAGTAATCCGATACCTTGAGCGATCAGGTAGGTCCCGGACCAGACGACGCTCAATCCCCGGCTGTTTTGAAGATAGAGCGGCAGAAGAAACATGGCGCCGTTAACCGCGATGCCCGAAAGCATCAGGATGATGGCGGAGGCGTCAAAGGTTGGCGACTTGAAGAGTTGGAGACTGACCAAAGCCTTTTGGGGCAAGAAGGTTGCGTAGAGTACGTAGCCGATCAGAAAGGCCAGTGCCAGTAACAGAGGCGTCAGGACCTTCAGGGAGGTGAAGCTGTCACCGGTACTGAAACGCGTGATTCCGATGATGGCGGACGTGAAGAGACCGGCTAACAGGACGAGACTGGGGATGTCGAGGTGTTTGCCACGGCGAACTGCTGGGAAGCTCGGCATCTTCCAAGCCAGAAGAACCAGTGAGATGAGGACTAACGGAATATTAATCAGGAAGATCCAGTGCCAGTTCAGGGTTTGAATCAGATAGCCCCCAACCGTGGGACCCAAGATGGGAATCAAGACGGCAGGCATGCCGACAATGGCCATGAGCTTGCCGAGGCCATTACCCCCGGCAACTTGGACGATGAGGGTGGTAATTAGGGGGACAATGAAGCCGGCTGCGGCACCTTGGATGACGCGGCCGACAATCAGCAGTGGCAGGGTGGTTGCCCAACTGGAGACGATAGATCCCAGAAGGAAGACCACCAGAGCCCACAGATAGAGCCGTTTACCATTGAACCAGTTGCTGGCCCAACCGGCGACCGGAACGGCGATGCCCATGGCCAGGACGTAGCTGGTGGTGATCCACTGAATGGCGTTGACGGAAACGTTTAGCGACTTCATAATAGTGTCTAGAGCAACGTTGGTCATGGTGGTATCGAGAAGTGGGGCAATGGCCCCAATAACCAGGAACAACGCGACCTGAATGATTTTTTTAGTTGAAGTTTGTGAATTCATAATGGTCACCTACAATTTTAAATTAGATACGGCCGTATCTTATATTCAAAGATAGTACACGCCTTTTAACCAAAAAACAAGGGAGAGCGATGCGATTATGGCAGAAAAGAAAAAGCGTCGTCGTGGCGCCGAACTTGAAACGGCAATTTTAACGGCGGCCTGGGACCAATTACAGGCTAAGGGGTATCATGACCTAACCATTGAGGGCGTAGCGGCTGCGGCTGCGACGACCAAGACCGTCCTGTACCGACGTTGGCCGGATAAGGCCCGGTTGGTGATTGCTGCGCTGAGTAAGTTTGGTGAGATGCCGAGTTACCAAGGAGTGGATACCGGGAGCCTGCGAGGAGACCTGTTGAATCTCTTCGGCCAGATGGCCGCCGTCTTGGCAAAACTTCGGACGGGGACCTTGCGGGGCATTCTGGCCGATCGTTTGGATAAGTTGGATTTAGGGCAACTCATGGGCAAGGCGAACACCAGCCATACGGTGATGGAGCTCATCCAGCCTATGTTGGATCGGGCCGCAGCCCGAGGCGAAATCGCCAGTGCCGACCAGCCCGACCGGGTCGTGACGCTCCCTGGGGTGCTACTGATTAACGAGGTGATCGGCCAACGGCAATTGACCGTTGCGGCTCAAGTGGCCATTGTTGATGAGATTCTGTTGCCGGTATTTCAGTCGGTAACAGCTAAATAGAAAAAGAAACAACCGTGATCCTATCGAGAATTGACTCGAGGGATCGCGGTTGTTTTTGATTAGGCTTCAGCCATTAAGGTAACGAGTTCAGACTTGCGTTCTGAATGGATCAAGGTTTCATACTTGTCGTCATCTTCGAGAATATCTAGCAGGTCGCTGAGAGCCTTTAAATGTTGCTTTTCACGCTTAGGGGCTAGGCAAATGATGGTGGTAATGGTTTTGTCTTCCATCTTGACTGGATGTTGTAGTTCTAAGAGGGACATGCCCATCTTGTGAATCTTGTTAGATGGGGCGGAGTGAGCTAGCAAGACACCGCCTTTGACAATCATAAAGGGTCCATTCTTTTCTAGTTTTCGGATGATTTCAGTGACATAACTTTTATCAACATACCCACCACTCAGTAGCGGGAGAAAGGATCGTTGAATAGCTTGTTTCCAAGTCAATACTTTCGATGTCACGTGGATGTGATTAGGGGTAAGAAGTTCCTGAATTGATGGCTGACGATTGCCATCGACGGGGTTCTGAGTGTCCTTAGTGACTGTCGTATCACCATTAAAGTAGGCAATTAGCTTATGCGAGAGTGATTGTGGATTGGTAATCATAACTTCATTGGAAATGATGTCCATAATGTCATTTGTCATCTTGGTGGCATCTAAGGTTCCCAGAAGACCAACCTTGTGAAGTGCTTTGTCGATTTGATCGAAATCGTTGTCTGTGGGAATACTCTGTACGGTGAGTCGTGGTGTCTCTTGGGTTGTTGTGAGGTCAATGGTTGAAATAATCAATTTCGCGTGAATTAAGGGTTCCATCCGATTGAATTCGCGGATGCTCATTGGATGCGAGAATTTAATGTGGCCATACTTACGTCGCAACGTTTGCTGGAGAAAGTAAGAGGTCCCAACGCCACTGGAACAGATTAAGAAGACATCAATATTGGGATTGAACGTTTCTGAGTTACTGAGATAGTTGGTCTGACCACCAAAATAAGTGGTTAATAGGGCCAATTCATCACTCGATAATGTTTTATGCATGAAGTCTTCAAAAGGTTGAACTGCGTAATTCGTCAAAGTCATCAATTCTTGGTAATCACGCTTGATATCTTCAAGGTTAGCTGCTCGGTAAGGAATTCCAGCCATGACTCGTTGATAGGTTGTAATAAGGTGAGCTTTCAAGCCATTTCGCAGATTGGGTGTGCTGACCTCCGCTCCAGAAATACTACTGAAACGTGAAATAACTTGATTGACTAGGACATCGGCCGGAAAGTTCTCGGTGAATGCCCAGTGGGCAACGCTTTTTGTTTGGGCACTGTAGACGATGTCGCGGAAGAATGTCACTTCATCGATAGAAACTGGAATATCATAATGAGTCATCAGACCGGTAATCCAGTCATTGACGACCTTATCTCCGGGAGTTAGGTGATCTGGAGAACTAGTCAGAGTCAGTGCTGGATTGAGTTGAATCCGTTTTAAACACCACGATAGAAAGGTAGCCAGTAATTCGAGCGCGTTGTCGCTGAAGATGACCCGGCTTGCGCGTTGAAGCGTAATGAGTTCACCAATCAGGTAACGATAATGAGCACCATGCATTTCATTAATAATCAATGGATTATTATGCATGCTAACCTGACTGTAGACCCATAATCGCTTATCCCTTTCATTACCCACCAAACGTTTTCCATCTTTAGCATTCGTAATTTCAAAGTTTTTTGGTAAATGCTCGCGGACACCCTGAATATCATTGACGATCGTGTTCTTTGAAACCCGAAAATATTTTGCAAGTTTCGTCAGAGAAACATTGTTCTTATTTTGAATGAGAAACCAAACGATTAGGTCGCGTCGCGAGTACTTATTCGAGTAGGCAATAGGATAATCGTCTTCCTCAAGGTTGTCATAATGTCGCAGAGCTTCCTTAGTCTCTGGGGGCAAGAAATACTGACTCTGTGCGAGTTTGGCAATGCGATCGAGTTGCATTTCATCGAGCTGCTTATTAAAACTTGTGATCCAATAGAAAGCACTTCTTCTAGAAATTTTGAATTCCATTTCAATGTCTTTGATATTGATATAGTCGTGTTCAATGAAATACGTTGCAAGTAAATTGATTCTCTTTTTGTGGCTAATAACGATCAACAGTTGCACCTCCTAAATGTAAACGGTAACAATAGCATACCATTCTGTGAAGATTAAAAAAACATGAGCCTGTCCAAATGTTGCACTTTCCAAGTGAATCAATTTGCCTTTTTGCATTATTGTGTAAGCGCTATCATTGTTCTTGTAGAAAGGAACGAGGTGAACAGGGATGAACAATGTCGCTAATTTTGTTGACGTAGTTACAGCGTTTGATATCGATGCAGATTCTAAGGAAGAAGCCATCAAAGCCGTAATTACTAAACTAGACACAGCTGGTAAGTTATTGGATAAAGAAAAGTTTCAAGCCGACGTCTTTGCTCGGGAAGCGGAATTACCTACTTATATCGGTTTCGGATTTGGGTTACCACATTCTCAGAGTGATTACGTTAAGGACGCTACAATCGGAATTGGAAAACTAACCCACCCGGTAGAGTGGAATGACGGAAAGAAAGCCGATTTTATTTTTCTGATTGCCGTACCTTATGGTGGAAAAGAAAATACGCATCTTAAAATTTTAGCAAATCTTTCACGGTTACTGATGCATGATGACTTCCGAGACAAACTTCGGAGCACATCTGAAACAGAGGTTCGAGATTTGTTAATGGCTAGTCAAAACCCTCACAGGAGTGAATAACATGGCTGAAAATGCAAGCAAGAAAAAGCAGAGTTGGTGGGCACCAGCGCAAAAGCACTTGATGACCGCGACCGGGTACATGATTCCCTTCGTTGTTGCCGGTGGTATTATCTTCGCACTTGCCGTAATGCTTAGTGGGAAACCATCAGTTCCAACCACAGGGAACCTTGGAAAATTAGCTTCAATTGGTTCCGCCGGGTTGGCATTGTTTATCCCCGCTTTAGGTGGTTACATTGCCTTCAGTATGGCAGACCGTCCTGGTTTAGCACCTGGTTTCATTACCGCATACTTAGCGACTCAGATTCATGCCGGGTTTATCGGTGGGATTATCGGTGGTATTATGGCCGGATTCGCCGTTAAGTACTTAAAGAAAATCAAAGTTCCAAATAACTATCGGACATTAACGACTATCTTCCTTTATCCATTAGGGGGAACGTTAATCGCCAGTGGGATCATGGTTTACCTAATTGGGGCGCCAATTGCAAACTTCATGACGTTCTTGACCCACTTCCTGAATAGCTTGAGTGGCGCTGCTAAAGCCCCACTTGGAGCGGTTCTGGGTGCCATGGTCGGGGTCGATATGGGTGGTCCAATCAACAAGGTTGCCTATACCTTCGCTCAAACGCAAGTGGATACCTTACCATTCCTGATGGGTGGTGTTGGTGCCGCCGGTGCAACTCCACCAATTGGTTTAGGGATTGCCACGTTAATCTTCAAGAAGAAGTTTAGTCCTGAAGACCGTGATGCCGGGATTGCCGCTTTATTGATGGGAACCATGGGAATTACCGAAGGTGCTATTCCATTCGCTACTGCGGATCCACTTCGGGTCATTCCAGCTAACACGATTGGTGCCGCTGTCGCTTGTTTATCAGGATTCATGTTTGGGTGTTTGAACCATGCGCCTTGGGGTGGCCTTATCGTCTTACCAGTGGTGGATAATCGCTGGGGATACATTGCCGCCGTTGCTCTTGGTTCAGCGGTAGTCGCATTAATTGTCGGATTTGCTAAGAAACCGTACGTTGCGGAAACGCCGGCGGAAGAAAAAGCAGAAGCTGACGATGACGACATTGATTTCGATATTCAACAATTCTAATTTACAGGAGATGGCATTATGAAAATTGTTGGTGTGACATCTTGTCCTAGTGGGGTTGCCCACACATATATGGCAGCCGAAGCATTGCAAAAGGCTGGCAAGGAAAAAGATATTGAAGTTCACATTGAAACCCAAGGAACCAGCGGGGTGGACGACGAGTTAACCAGCGGTCAAATCTCCGCAGCTGACTTCGTAGTTCTCTCCACCGATACCAGTATCCGGGGAACTGAACGTTTCAAAGGAAAGAAAGTGGTTCAGTTAACGACGACTCAAATCATTGAAAAAGCCGACGCATTGATGAACAAGCTATCAAAGATGGCTTAGACAGAAAAGCAAATTTATTGGAGGCAAATATATTATGAGTGAAAAGGTTTCTATCAAACAATCAATCAGTACTATGTTGAAGTTACAAGATCAAGGACGTTACGCAACGTTACTGGGTATCGGCCCAATGTCACCAAACTTATTGCGGGCTAGTTTTGAATTAGCCAAAGACGATGACTTTCCATTAATGTTCATCGCTAGCCGTAACCAAGTTGATAAGGATGACCTCGGTGGGGGCTATGTAAATGGCTGGGATCAAACTCGGTTCAGTGCCGACATCAAGAAGGTTGCCGATGCTGTTGGTTTCAATGGCCTTTACTACTTATGCCGTGACCATGGTGGTCCATGGCAGCGTGATAAGGAACGTAACAGCCACTTGAAGTTTGACGAAGCCATGAAGCTCGCCAAGGAATCCTACTTAGCTGATATCGAAGCTGGATTTGACTTACTGATGATTGACCCAACCAAGGACCCATTCCAAATCGGGAAAGTTGTTAACTTAGATAATGTTATCGACTGGACTGTTGAGTTGATTGAATACTGTGAAACTGAACGTAAGAAGCGTAACTTGCCAGAAATTGGTTATGAAGTTGGTACTGAAGAAACCAATGGTGGGTTAACCACGACTGCTAAGTATGAAAACTTTATTCAACGTTTGAAGGGTGAACTCGACAAGCGTAACTTGCCAATGCCAACTCTGATTGTTGGTCAAACTGGGACATTGACTCGTATCGGTGTTCAGGCCGGTGAATGGAACTTTGAAAACGCCGTTGAATTAGGGACGATGGCTAAGAAGTATGGTGTTGGTTTGAAGGAACACAACGCTGACTACTTGGACGATGTTACCTTGCTCTTACACCAACCAGCACACATCACGGCTTGCAACGTTGCTCCTCAATATGGGACTGCTGAAACCCACGCTTTGATTCACTTAACTGAAGTTGAACAACAACTGGTAAAGCATGGCTTAGTTGAGAATCCATCAAACTTATACAAGGTTCTTTTGGACAAGGCTATCCGCAATGGTCGTTGGACTAAGTGGATGGAAGGCGACGATGACAAGTTGACTGTCGACCAAGCTTTGAACCGTCCTGACTTATACCAAATCATCCTGGACGTTGCTGGTCACTACGTTTACAATGAACCCGAAGTTAAGGCTGAAGTTGCTAAGTTATACGCTAACTTATCCGAAAACAACATTGATGGTCAACGTTACGTGATTGACCGCATCAAGGATCCATTACGTCAATACGTTGAAACCTTGAACTTAACTGGTTTAACCAGTGACATTCGTAAGAACGTTTCCCAAGCACAAAAAGCTTAATGTAAAGGAATGGTGACTGATGAAACAAACAAATACAAGTAATCATGGTGTCGGCAAGTTTATTCGCGGGTTAGTTATTACCGTCTGCACGCTGTTTATCCTCTACCTAATTATTGGGTTCTTTGGTTTAACCGCTGCACAGAAGACCACCGGGTTCATGTTTAGTTGGATTGGGATGTTCTTCGTCAGTGTTTACATCATCGTTCGTTGCATCTACCCGAGAGCGAGATTATCAAACCTCTTTCGAGGGAAGCTATAAGCATAACAAAGAAGCCTTCCTTAACGGGAAGACTTCTTGGCATTAATAAACGAATACGGTTTTACGGCTAAAAACAGTATAGGTTATTTCTGCCGTTAATGCAAGCGCTTTCAACTGCCGATTTTTAGGCTTTCTTAGGTTGCTAATGAAAACGGAGGAAAATCAATGATTAATGCAGAAGATATTTCAACTAAAAATTTTGATGAAACAGATGAACTAGCAGTTAATACTCTCAGAATGTTGAGTGTTGATATGATTCAAAAGGCAACGTCTGGTCACCCAGGTATCTGTTTGGATGCTGCACCCATGGCTTATGTGCTGTGGAATTATCAGATGAACGTCGATCCTAAGCACCCTGACTGGATTAACCGTGACCGGTTTGTCCTGTCAGCAGGACATGGGTCTGCACTTCTTTACAGTCTGTTACACCTCAGCGGGTATGATTTACCGATGAGTGAATTGAAACAATTCCGTCAGCTCGGATCGAAGACACCTGGGCACCCAGAATTTGGGAAGACCGTTGGTGTTGACGCGACGACGGGTCCTTTAGGCCAAGGGATTAGTATGGCCGTTGGGATGGCGATCGCTGAAAAGCATATGGCCGCTGTCTACAACCGCAACTATCGGCTGATTGACCACTACACTTATTCTATCGTTGGTGATGGGGACTTGATGGAAGGGATCAGTCAAGAAGCTATCAACATTGCCGGAAAAGAAAAACTAGGTAAGTTGGTTGTGCTTTATGATTCGAATGATGTGACGCTTGATGGGCCACTGAACAATGAGTCCGTCGAAAATGCTGGACAACGTTTCCAGGCTGCTGGTTGGGACTATCTCTCCGTTTCTAATGGGGAAGACTTAGCTGCCATCAATGAAGCTATCGACCAAGCCAAGAAGACTGACAAACCAACATTGATTGAAGTTAAGACTGTGATCGGCTATGGTTCGCCACAAGCCGGCACTAACAAAGTCCATGGGTCTGCATTGGGTGATGAAAATATTGCCGCTACCCGGAAAGCTTTGCACTATACCGATGCGCCATTTGAAATTGAAGATACGGTTTACGAACAATTCCAAAAGAACCTTCAAAGTCGTGGGATTCAAGCTTACAACGATTGGGAAGCAGACTATCGTGACTTCAGTGATAAGGATGCTTTAGCTAAAGACTTCTCCGCTGACCCACGCGAAAAACTTAACCTGGATCAAGTTACTTCATCCTACAAGGTGGGCGATGAGATCGCGACTCGAGTTGCTAACTCAGATATTTTGCAACAGATCAGCGATCACAACCTCAATTTCTGGGGTGGCGCTGCCGACTTGTCTTCAAGCAACAAAACACAATTAGCAGATAGCGGACGTTTCTCACCACTGAATCCGCAGAATAAGAATATTTGGTTCGGGGTTCGTGAATTCGGGATGGCCGCTGCATTAAACGGTATTACCTTACATGGTGGTAGCCGGGTCTTTGGGAGTACTTTCTTTACCTTCTCCGACTACATGAAGTCTGCTGTACGTTCTTCAGCCTTACAGAATCTGCCAGTTACCTATGTCTTTACCCATGATTCTATTGCCGTTGGGGAAGATGGGCCAACTCATGAACCTGTTGAACAATTAGCCGCATTACGGTCGATGCCAAATGTTAATGTTATTCGGCCAGCTGATGCCAATGAAGTTCTGAGTGCTTGGAAGTTCATTGCTGAAGAAACTCAGGCACCAAGTGTCTTGGTTCTTTCGCGGCAAAAGTTGCCTGTTTTGAAGGAAACGGTTGATGCTGATGTTTCTAAAGGGGCTTACGTGCTTTCACCAGCCAAGACTAGTAATCCAGATGCAATTTTGATTGCTACTGGGTCTGAAGTCCCATTAGCTTTAGCTGCTAAGGAAGCTTTAACCAAGCGTTCTTACGACATTTCAGTTGTTTCGATGCCAAGTATGGAACTCTTTGATAAGCAGTCTAAGGACTATCGTGAATCTGTTTTGCCAAGCGACATCAAGCGGCGGATTTCCATTGAAGCTGAAAGCACCTTTGGTTGGGGCAAGTATGTTGGCTTAGATGGGACCAGTGTTGGAATCGATACATTTGGTGCCAGTGGTAATGGTCCAGCTGTTCAGAAGCACTTTGGTTTCACGGTAGATAATATTGTTAAGCACTTTGAAATGTTATGGAATAAGTAAGTTTGTCTCAGCTGGTTTCTAAATCTCTTGGAGGTTTTGGACTAGAAAGGGCGGTAGGAATGGACTTAATGAGTACGATTAATCCAAATAATATTTCACTACATCTTGAATGTTCCGATCGAGAGGCACTGCTTCAAGAAATGACGCATTGGTTGTTTCAATCACATGCCATTACGAATGAAGCAGGCTTTCTAGAGGACGTTGAATACCGTGAAATGTTAGGAATGACTGGAATTGGCAATGAAGTTGCAGTTCCTCATGGGAGTAATTGTGTGGCCTATCCTACTGTCGCCATTGCAACCCTCCGAGCGCCAATCGCTTGGAAGAGTATTGATGATGCGCCAGTTCGGTTGGTTCTGTTATTTGCGGAACCTGACGAACCGACCCCTGATCAAGCCCATAACACGTTACTAACAAAAATGATTCAGAAACTCAGCAATGATGAGACCCTGTATGCCGTGAAACAAGCGGCGACAGTGGATGAAATTGTAAACGCCTTGAAGGAATAGGTCAGGAGCTAGTTGAACCGAAGTCTTTCGTCAGTTTCAATTTCGTGAAGAGTTGAAATGAAAAGAGGGATAACGTGTCTAGCAAAATCAAAGGAATCGCAGCCAGCAATGGTATTGCTATCGAGAGTGCCTACGTTTTAGTTGAACCAGACTTATCTTTTGCCACTGGGAAGACGGTTGATGTGGACCAAGAGATTAGTAGCCTGCATGCCGCGCTGAAAGATTCCGAAAAAGACTTAATTGTTATTAAGAAGAATGCTGCTGAATCTATGAGTGATGAGGAAGCTCAGGTTTTTGAAGCCCATATTACGATGGTCAATGACCCTGAATTTATTGGGGCAATTGAAAAACAGATTCGTGGGGACCAAGTTAGTGCCGCCGAAGCTTTGAGTCAAGTGGCCGATCAGTTTATCGCTGTGTTTGAAGGGATGACTGATAATGCCTACATGCAAGCCAGAGCCGCTGATGTGAAGGATGTCCGTAAACGGGTTCTGAGCCATCTACTAGGTGTTGCACTGCCATCACCGTCATTGATTGATCAACCGTCAATCGTGGTTTCTCATGATCTGACGCCAAGTGACACCGCCCAAGTTAACAAAGCCTTTGTTAAGGGGTTCGTGACGGATATTGGTGGTCGGACGTCTCATTCCGCTATCATGTCACGGACATTG
The DNA here is from genome assembly GCF_024345185.1 of Levilactobacillus humaensis. Taxonomy (GTDB): domain Bacteria; phylum Bacillota; class Bacilli; order Lactobacillales; family Lactobacillaceae; genus Levilactobacillus; species Levilactobacillus humaensis. Next base: position 20,649 of record NZ_BROB01000024.1, read on the forward strand.
GAAATTCCAGCAGTTGTCGGCAGTGAAACGGCAACACAGGTCATTCACAACGGTGATACGGTAATTGTGGATGGCTTGCACGGTGAGATCATCGTGAGTCCATCGGCTAAAGAGGTTGCGACTTATCAGCAAATGAAAGTCGATTATGACAAACAACGAGCCGAGTGGGCTTTGTTAAAGAATGCTGATTCGGTCAGTCAAGATGGTAAAAAATTTACGATTGGCGCCAACATTGGGACACCCAAAGATGTCGAAGCCGTTACCGCTAACGGTGGGGATGCTGTTGGGCTGATGCGCTCAGAATTCTTGTATATGGATTCCCAGGAATTACCAACCGAAGAAGATCAGTTTGAAGCTTACAAAGCCGTTGTTAGCAAGATGAATGGTAAACAGGTGGTTGTCCGGACTATGGACATCGGGGGCGACAAGAAGTTGCCATACCTGCCACTACCAGAGGAAATGAACCCATTCTTAGGTTACCGGGCCATTCGGATTAGTTTGGATCGCCAAGAAATCTTCCGTACCCAACTGCGGGCACTGTTACGAGCTTCGCACTTTGGCAAATTGGCTATCATGTTTCCAATGATTGCTACGGTGGCCGAGTTCAAACAAGCTAAAGCAATCTTTGAAGAGGAGAAAGCCAAGCTGGTTGAACAGGGAACACCTGTTGCGGATGATATCGAAGTTGGGATGATGATGGAAATTCCTGCTGCCGCGATGATTGCAGACAAGTTAGCAAAGTATGCTGACTTCTTCAGTATTGGGACGAATGACTTGATTCAATATTCGTTTGCTGCAGATCGTGGGAATGAACATGTTTCCTATCTGTATCAGCCTTACAATCCATCATTGTTACGGTTGATCAAGCGGACCATTGATTGCGCACATGCCGAAGGAAAATGGGTTGGGATGTGTGGTGAAATGGCTGGTGACCAGGTTGCTGTTCCATTGTTAATGGGAATGGGCTTGGATGAATTCTCCATGAGTGCCACGTCAATTCTTCAGACGCGTTCACTAATGAAGACGCTGGATACGCAACAATTAACCGCTTTGGTTGATCGAGCGCTAGATGCCGAAGGCAATGATGAAGTAAAACAAATTGTTAACGACTTTACAGCCGTTCTCAATAAGTAATCAGTAGCGCAAAACAGAGAGACTGTGACTGTTGTCGCAGTCTCTCTGTTTTGCGCTACTTTTACGCTGATCTATCGGTTTTAGCTATCTTAACTTCTGTCCATTGCTTTGGACGAAAACCAGATAGTTCTGTATATTCGATGGGTTTATGATTAAATTACGATGAATTCATAAGCGAAACTTCTCATTGTAAATCGCCTAGTGACAAGGGTTTATTGATTAACAGCTAAGTAATTCAGCCAGTCTAAAGATGCAGAAAAAGGTATAAAGGTTCACTTCCTGCACTCTATAAGAGTGCACTGACTGCACTTGGAACCGTTTCCATAACAAGTTAAGGTGTAGTTGTCTTTAGAAGCGGAGGTTGATTAGAATGTTAGAAACTTTATTGACGCCCCAGACTGTCCAGGTAAGACAGGCTGGTCACCTAGACTGGAAGGAGGCAATTAAGCAGGCAGCATCGCCGTTGTTAACTACAGGGAAGGTTGAACAATCGTACGTTGATGCCATGATTAATGTTGTCGAGAAGAACGGCCCATTTATCAATATTGGACCCCACATTGCTTTAGCACATGCTCGTCCCGAGAATGGTGTAAATGAAATGTCAATGGCTCTCATGAAAGTTGATCCAGCGATCAACTTGGTTAGTGAAGACCATCCAATTACATTATTCTTCGTTCTGGCCGCTAGTGATAACACCAAACATTTGGAAGCGCTACAAGAATTAGTAATGAAGCTTCAAGATGCGGATAGTTTCGCCAGAATGGAAAAAGCAACAACTGTCGAAGAGTTGGTTAATGAATTCAGAGGAGTGGAAAAATAATGAAAATCGCAGCAGTTTGCCAATCAGGTTTAGGTTCTAGCTTCATGATTCAAATGAACATCGACGCTGTCCTCAAAGCAGAAAACGTTGATACGGATAACATTGAAGTTACCCACTTTGATACCGGTAGCATGAACGTTAATGCCGCTGATTACTTCTTCTTAGGGAACGACTTGGCTGAACAAGCTTCAGACATGCCAAAAGAAAAGGTCTTTGTCTTAAAGAGCATCATCGACAAGGATGAGTTGCAAGAAAAGCTCAATGTCTTATTAGACAGAGAAGGTATCAAGCACGACTAGTGTTTTTAACGTTAGATTGGAGGAATAGCAATTATGCAATCAGTTATTAATTTTATTGTTTCTATCGTTAGTACACCTGCCATCCTAGTTGGGTTAATTGCTTGTCTAGGTTTGGCACTTCAAAAGAAGCCCGGAACCAAGATCATGGAAGGGACTGTTAAGACCTTCGTTGGGTTCTTAGTTCTGACCGGTGGTGCCGGCATCTTGTCAAATTCATTGGCACCATTTGCTTCCATGTTCAAGTTTGCTTTACACGTTCAAGGGGTTGTTCCTTCTAACGAAGCCGTTGTGGCTATTGCCTTACAACAGTACGGGACCACGACCGCTTTGATCATGTTCGTTGGGATGATTGTCAACGTTCTGTTGGCACGTTTCACGAAGTTCAAGTACATCTTCTTAACGGGTCAAGCAATGCTTTACGTTTCTTGTTTAACCGCCGTTATCCTGATCTCTACTGGGATGAAGGCCGGTGCAACCACGATTCTCTTAGGTGGGTTGTTTGAAGGGACCTTGTTAACTGTTACGCCAGCATTGTGTCAACCATTTATGCGTAAGATTACTGGTGGTGACGCCGTTGCCATGGGGCACACGGGTAACATTGGTTATGCAACTGCCGGTTTGATGGGTAAGTGGTTCGGTGACTCCAAGAAGTCTACTGAAGACATCAATGTTCCTAAGGGCTTAAGCTTCTTACGGGACTCAACTGTTTCTATTACATTGGTTATGGCTATTGTTTACTTAGTATTAGCTTTAGTTTCAGGTCCACATTTCGTTGAAACGAAGTTGAGTTCAGGCACCAACTACTTAATTTACGCATTGACTCAAGCCGGGACTTTCGCCGCTGGTTTCTACGTTGTTTTAGCCGGTGTTCGGATGATCTTAGGTGAAATTGTGCCAGCCTTCCAAGGGATCGCTACGAAGTTGGTTCCAAATGCCAAGCCAGCCTTGGATGTTCCTATCATCTTCCCATACGCACCTAACGCTTTGCTGATTGGGTTCTTCGTCAGCTTCATCGTGGGTACCTTGAGTATGTTCGGGATGATCGCTATGGGGTCAACCGTTATTATCCCTGGTGTTGTTGGTCACTTCTTCTGTGGGGGTGCCGCTGGGATTTACGGGAACGCTACCGGTGGTCGTCGTGGGGCCATCATTGGTTCTGCTGTTAACAGTCTGCTGATCAGTTGGTTACCATTATTGATTCTGCCTGTTCTGGGTGGTTTGAAGATGGCTGCTTCAACTTTCGCCGATACCGACTACTTGGTACCAGGTATCTTACTTGGTAACTTGGGTCACTACGGCCAAGCTGCTGTTATCGCTGGTATCATCGGCTTTACAGTTGTTGTTATTATTTGGTCTTTCTTCCTCAAGGGAAACAAGAAGGCTAAGACTGAAGCCGAAGGTTAAATTTAGAGCATCACTTTTTAAAATTTCAGTCCAAGGATAAGGAGTAATCGTTAATGACAAACGCAGGCGTAAGCGAAGTTCAAGCGAACTTCACAGAGAAAGACGAATTAGCTGTTAATACTTTAAGAATGTTAAGTGTGGATATGATTGAAAAGGCTAAGTCAGGGCACCCAGGTTTGTGCTTGGATGCCGCTCCAATGGCTTATGTTTTATGGAACTACCACATGACGACTGATCCAAAGCGTCCTAACTGGATCAACCGTGACCGGTTTGTCCTTTCAGCAGGTCATGGTTCAGCCTTACTTTACAGCTTACTTCACATGAGTGGGTACGCGGTTAAGATGGATGACTTAAAGCAATTTCGGCAGATGGGTTCATTAACGCCCGGACATCCCGAATACGGTCACACCCCAGGCGTTGACGCAACGACTGGGCCACTGGGCCAAGGGATCGGCATGGCTGTTGGGATGGCCTTAGCTGAAAAGCATTTAGCAGCTAAGTACAACACGGCAGATTACGATTTAATCGATCACTGGACTTATTCAATCGTTGGTGATGGGGACTTGATGGAAGGGATCAGTCAAGAAGCCATCAACATCGCTGGTAAGGAAAGACTGAACAAATTAATCGTGCTTTACGATTCAAACGACATTACGTTGGATGGACCGTTGGCCAATGGTTCTGTGGAAACGCAAAGCTACCGTTTCAAGGGTGCTGGCTGGAACTACCTCTTCGTCGAAGACGGGGAAGACTTAGCTGCCATCAACAACGCCATCAACGAAGCTAAGCGTTCAACACAACCAACGCTCATTGAAGTTAAGACCGAAATTGGTCACGGTTCACCAGAAGCTGGGACAAACAAGGTTCACGGTTCCGCTTTAGGTGCTGAAAACGTCAAGAAGACTAAGGAATTCTATCACTGGAGTCAGACCCCATTCTCCGTTTCTGAAGACGCCTATGCCCAATTCAAGCAGGGCATTGAAGAACGCGGGACTTCTGCTCACCATGAGTGGACGGAACTCTACACGAATTACCAACGTAACGAACCTAAGTTGGCTGCTGACTTTACGCCTGAAGTAGGGCCTAAGTTGGACATGAGCCAAGTTAAGTTGAGTGATGAAACGATTGGCAAGGAAGTTGCCACCCGTGTCAGCAACTCAGAATTGATGCAACAAATCTCCAAGTACAACCCGAACTTCTGGGGTGGTGCTGCCGACTTGTTCTCAAGTAACAAGACCCAATTGAAGAATGAAGGTCGCTTTAACCCTGACGAACCTGCCAACGATAACGTTTGGTTTGGTGTTCGTGAATTCGGTGAAGCTACTGCCTTGAACGGGATGACCTTACATGGTGGTTCCCGTGTCTATGGGTCAACCTTCTTCACCTTCTCCGACTACATGAAGGCTGCTATTCGTTTAGCTGCCTTACAGGGACTCCCTGTTACCTTCATCTTCACGCATGATACGATTGCCGTTGGTGAAGATGGCCCAACTCATGAACCAATCGAACAACTGGCTGGTTTACGGGCTATTCCAAATGTGAATGTGATTCGTCCGGCCGATGCTCACGAAATGTTAGGGGCATGGCAAACGATCGCCAACACGACCGACAAGCCAACGGTCCTGGTTCTTTCTCGTCAAGGGTTACCTCTGCTGGAACAAACACGTCCAGAAAATGTTGCTCGTGGGGGCTACGTGGTTTCGCCAGCTAAGAACGAAGACTCAGATGGTATTTTAATGGCCACTGGTTCTGAACTCCAATTAGCACTGAAGGCCCAAGCTGCCTTACGGGAAAAGCAATACGATGTTTCTGTGGTTTCCATTCCTAGTGTCGAACTCTTCGACCAACAGAGTGAAGACTACAAGAACTCCGTCTTGCCACCAAAGGTTGACAAGCGGATCTCGATCGAAATGGACAGTACCTTTGGCTGGGGTAAGTACACCGGCTTAAAGGGTGCCAACATTGGGATCGATACCTTCGGATTAAGTGGTAAGGGTTCAGACATCATCGAACACTTTGGCTTTAATGCGGAGACCATCGTTAAGAAGTACGAAGAATTGTGGAAGAAGTCGGAATAAGCATTTGAGGTGAAGGCAGACATGTCAAAGAGAATTACAGGTATTGCAGCAAGTGATGGGATTGGGATCGCCAAGGCTTATCGCCTGGTTGACCCAGACCTGAGCTTCGAGAAAAAGTCAGTGACGGATGTGGACGCCGAAATCAAGCGTCTGACCCAAGCCATGAGTGACTCGACGGATGACTTGAAGGTTATTCGCGACAAGGCGGCGCAGAACCTTGGCGAGAGTGAAGCCGAAGTCTTCGATGCTCACATGACGATTCTGGCCGATCCTGAAATGACTGGACAAATTGAACAGCTCATTAAGGATCAGAAGATCAACGCTGAAGAGGCTTTGAAAGAGGTCACTGACCAATTCATTGCCATCTTCGAGGGAATGACTGACAACAAGTACATGCAAGAACGAGCAGCCGATGTTAAGGATGTGACGAAGCGTGTCTTGAGTCACTTACTTGGGAAGGCACTGCCTAACCCAGCGTTAATTAACGAACCCGTCATCGTGATTGCTCACGATTTGACCCCTTCTGATACCGCCCAGATGGATACCCAGTTTGTTAAGGGTTTCCTGACGGACCTCGGTGGTCGGACGAGTCACTCAGCTATCATGTCACGGACCTTGGAAGTGCCAGCGGTTGTTGGGACTGAAGAGGCCACTCAAGATGTTCAAGACGGGGATCTCCTCGTGTTGAACGGATTGGATGGATTTGCTCTGGTCGCTCCCGATAAGGATGAAGTTCATCAATATCAGGAACAGGCTAAGCAATACGCTCAAGAGCGTGCCGAATGGCGGAAATTGAAGGATGCGGCGTCCGTCTCTAAAGATGGCAAGCATTTCGAAGTTGCCGCTAACATCGGAACCCCAGATGACATCGACGCCGTTGTCGATGCCGGGGCCGAAGCGGTTGGGCTGTTCCGGACGGAATTCCTTTACATGAACAGTGATAAGTTACCATCCGAAGATGACCAGTTCGAGGCTTACAAGTCCGTGGCTGAAGCCATGAAGGGTAAGCCAGTGGTTATTCGGACGATGGATATTGGTGGGGACAAGCACCTCCCATACTTACCACTTCCCGAAGAAATGAACCCATTCCTGGGTTACCGGGCTATTCGGATTTCGTTGGACCGGCAAGAAATCTTCAGAACTCAGTTACGGGCACTGATCCGGGCTTCCCACTACGGTGAAATTCGGATTATGTTCCCAATGATTGCCACGCTGGATGAATTCCGTGCAGCCAAGAAGGTCTTTACAGAAGAAAAGGCCAAGTTGGTTGCCGCCGGGGTTCCTGTAGCGGACGACATCAAGCTGGGGATGATGGTTGAAATTCCAGCCTCTGCGGTCTTTGCGGACCAATTTGCCAAGGAAGTTGACTTCTTTAGCATTGGGACTAATGACTTAATTCAATACACCTTTGCTGCCGACCGTGGGAACGAACACGTTTCCTACCTCTACCAGCCTTACAATCCTGCCTTACTGCGGCTGATCAAGAATGTTATTGAAGCTGCTCACAAGGAAGGTAAGATTGCGGCGATGTGTGGTGAAATGGCCGGTGACAAGATTGCCGTGCCACTGTTGATGGGGATGGGCCTCGACGAATACTCGATGAGTGCTACCTCTGTCTTACGGGTTCGGAGTGAAATGAAGAATATTGACACCACTGATTGGGCTAAGGTTGTTGACGAGGCTGTCACGACCTGCCAGACCAATGAAGAGGTCAAGGCTCTCGTGGAAAAGCACCTTCAGGCTTAATCACGAGTTGTCAGAATTAAAAGAATAATTTTCGCAAAACGTATGGCTGCCAAGTGTCTTTGGCGTCATACGTTTCGTGTTTCAGGCGCTGACGAGAAATCGTTGGGTCTGCGGAACAAAATTCAGCGTGGTACAATCAATACCAATTAGGTTTGTCGATCAATCAGTTGTGGGGTTCGACTCCCTGCGACTGACTTAAAAGGGTGACGCGGTTTAGGGAAATGTGGACCGGTCACAAGGCTTGTTAGTTTGGAGAATTGATGAGGTAAGACGATGCTAAACATTAGTGAAAAGGGTCAAATCAACCTATTAGTTTCCATTTTGGCTGAGGGTAAAAAGTATAAAACGGTGGCTGACCTTGAGGATAAGATGAGTCTTTCGCGGCGCAGTGTCTTCTATTGGTTGAAGCAGACCAATGGGGCGTTGAAAAACTTGGGACTGGACGATATTCAACGTCTGTCTCAAGGGGGGTACTTCTTGACGCAATCGACGCTAGATGATCTGCAGGCACACAACCAGGCCGACGCACGACCCGTCTTAAATGCCGAGGAGCGGCGTCAAATGATTATCTGGGCTCTCATCCAGCATAACCAGCATCTCTCACTGGTGAACCTGTCAGAGCGTTTAGAAGTCTCCAAAAATACCATCATTAAGGATTTCCGGGAGCTGGTAGCCAATTTGCCAGTCGATACGGAAGTCATCAATACCAGTCATGGGAAGGCTTTGGTCGGGAGCGAAGTGTCGCAACGGCAATGGGTCTATCAACAACTCGCCCAACAAAATCCACTGATTATTCAGCAAATTCAAAAGCTACCGCGCCTGCAGGTCGTGACAGAACGGTTAACGCAATTACAGGTGGATACGGGAAACTCGTATAGTGGGGATGCCGCGCAACTCCTAATCTGGTATCTGGCTTGGCTCCTGAATCGGCTACAGGACCGGGATCGTGAGCTAACGGGTGTCAGCAATTATCCGTTAGACCAGTACAGCCAGTGGTGTGAGTCTCTCCTGGACCAGTATGGTCGGGTCAGCCCGGCGGAAGTTGGGAGTTTGCGAAAGCTTCTGTTAGCGGGCCAACTACAACAGGTCAATGAGGATGGTCAGTTCAGCAAGCGACTCCTGACGACCACGAAGAATGTGGCCGAACGCTTCAGTTCCGTTTCCGGCATAGATCTGGTCACGGATGCCTTCTTAGGTGCCTTGGCGACCCACCTTTACTCCACCTACTTTCGAATTAAATATAATGTGCAGTACCACAATGCTAATCTGACGGATGTGAAGTTGGAATATAGCTATCTGATGAGCCTAACGAAGTATGCGCTGAAACCCTTTGAAGACTTCCTGCAATCGCCAGTTTCTAGTGATGAGTTGGCCCTGATTGCGGTGTATTTTGGTGGTGAAGTTAAACGGATTTCACCGGACTGGCTCGCGTCAGAGAAGCAACCGGATGTACTCCTGGTCTGCACCAGTGGGATCGGGACAAGTCTCATTTTGTATCAACAACTCTCGGATCGTTATCCTGGAATCAGCTTCTCACAACCCTTTAGCTTGTCAGAATTTAAGAAGATGGATTTGACGCATGGCGCACCCAAGCTGGTCTTGACCACGGCTAAAATGGAAGCAACTGGCGAGGTGCCCAGCCTATGGGTGCAGGCAATTCCGAATTCCAGTGACTTTCAACGGCTGAGTCAGGAATTCCGGCAGCTGGGACTGCTGGATAATTCTCGTGAGACCAAGCTGGTGCATGCGGTTCTAGATATTATTACGGACTACGCGCGAGTCGATGATTTCGAGGGACTCACGGCGAGTTTACAAGATTACTTCCAGCAGGTGCCGGCGGATACGACGGTCATGCCCAACAATCGACCGTCACTCGCGGACTTGTTGACGGTTGCTCATATCCAACTGCTCGATACGGCGGTAGACTGGCAGTCCGCCGTACATACGGCGATGGCGCCATTGGAACGTGACAACTCGGTTGAAGCCAGATATGCCGATCAAATCATCAATATTACCTTGGATAATGGGCCGTACATGATGATTAAAGACGGCGTCATGTTGGCCCATGCGAAACCAGAAGATGGGGTCAACCAATTGGGGATGTCCTTACTGATTCTAAAAAAGCCGACAACCATGGTGGTTGACGGCAAGTCCAAACGGCTTCAGGTTATCTTTGGTCTAGCTTCGGTGGATCGAGATGCCCACGTCCACGCCTTGAGTCAGTTGTTGGCGTTACTTCAAGATGAGGGACTCTACCAAAAGTTACTAGGGGCAAATAATCTTGAAATTGTTCAAGAAGTCATTCAAAAAGTTCAATGACCAAGAACTTCTACGACGCCACGGGGATCCCCGTTACCGAGTAGAAATGCGCATGATTTGAGAGAGAATTGAGAACACAAAGAGAGCTGCCAGACCGGGCGTTAACCCGGCTGACAGCTCTCTTTGTGTTCTTGAATTTCGGTAAAAACCTGACCACGACTGGTCGGTTTTTCATGGTATACTGGTTCTATTGTTCTGGCGGGTTAAGACCGACTGTGAGTAGGGTCACTTGATACGACCCATTGGGGGCTTGGACCGTGACCGTATCGTTGGCCTGATGTCCCATGAGTGCTTTGCCCAGTGGCGAGATCCGAGTGATTTTACCCGCATCGAGGTCGGCCTCAGCCGTACCAACGAGTTGATAAGTTTCCAGGTCCTCGTCATCTGTGAAACGCAGAGTGATCCATTTACCTAGTTCCACGACGGGACTGGTGCTGGGCGTGACGACGCGGGCATACTGGAGTTGCTTATTCAAGAAACGCAAACGACTTTCCAAATGTCGCAGATCACGTTTAGCGGCGGAGTAGTCCGCATTTTCCGAGAGGTCGCCGTGCGCCCGGGCCTCGGCTAAGGCCGCAATCTTGGTCGGCCGATCCGCCTGGAGGGCAGCAATCTCGTCTTCAATGTGGCGGTAACCCGCGGCGGTGATGGGATTGAAATCTCGTGAATTTGCCATAATTGAACACCTCATTACTTACATTTAAGTCTAGTCTATAACAGTTTTACCGGAAAGGGAAAGGTGGACAGCTATGAAAATTAACGGATCGTACTGGTTACGTCAAGCCGGGATTGGCCTGGTCATCGTCCTCGTCATTGCCCTCCTAGGGCATCTGAACTACGCGCAATGGCGGTTGATGCCTGGCATTACTGGGGCCGACTGGTACTTTTTAATCAGTTGGTTATGTTTCCCATTTGCCAAGTGGGCGATCTTAGAGGATAACCGAGATGTCAAAGCGCCAACGGTTCGGCGCAAGCGTAAACGCCGACGTCGGGCAGCCGATGAGACGGCCTCGGTCTACGAGAAGATGGGCAAGTCCCAACGTGAACCACGGCTAACTGCGGCTCCTAAGACCGCTTTGAAGTGGTACTGGCGCGGGTTGATCGACATTGTGGTGGCCTTCGTGGGTCCCTTAATTTTAGGAGGCTACATCACTTATTCGCTACGACACAATTAAATTGTGCTGATTATCCGGGCATTAACGTGCAAATATTGACGTTTTTGCCATTTAACGACTGATAAGCTAAGAACATGGTAAAGTGATAACAGTTGGAAGGGGTCAGTTTTACGGAAACTGATTTCGCGAATCAATCAATTAAAGTATGCGTGATTAACACGACATCTGGGGGATATTGATTGGGACGTACTTGAGATTATCTAATCACATGGCGGCTTGGTAGAACGCAATCTTTGTCAGATGCTTAGGATGGCTAGTAACAAGACTTTCAGCAGTGACTGAAGAGTAAGTGTACAGCAGTATCTGATGACTTAATTAGAACTTGGGGGAGTGCTAATTTAGCCAGCACCAAATTAAATAATCCATGCGGATTGGGAACTATCTGAGGGGATGGTTCCTTTTTTGCGTGAGTAAAACGATTGCAAGTCGTCGCGATTCAATATATATTAGTGGGTGATAGATATAGTCCCGACTTAGTTGAAAGGGTGTGAGATGATGTTAGCCGTGTACCTGTGTGAAGACAATCCAGAACAATTACAACACTATAACGACGTGATCAAGCGCTACATCATGATTAATGACTATGATATGGTGGTTAATCTCGCCACGCCCAGCCCCCAAGACCTCCTGAAGGCACTTGAGGAAAATCCGCCGGAGTATGCGCTGTTCTTCCTCGATATCGAGTTTCCTGCGGAGAAGATGAGTGGGTTAGAGACGGCCATTGCCATTCGAAAGCTCCTGGGTTTTGCCGAAATTGTCTTCGTGACCACGCATTCCGAAATGGCGCTCCTGACCTTCGAACGAAAGGTGGAACCGATGGATTTCATCGTCAAGGACTTGGGGCGTACTCAGATCGACCAGAAGCTCCGCGAGAACGTCGACTACGGTTATCAGCGCTACACGAACTATCTCGGCAACACCGAAAATCTCTTCAGCTATAGCATTGGTGGCCGAAATTTCAGTCTGTCAATGGGGGATGTGTACTTTGTGGCGACAGCGGAGACGCCGCATAAGGTCACGGTGCACGCGGCCAACCAGTTAGTGGAGTTCCCGGGTTTTTTGAAGGACATTGCCGACCAGTATCCGGAGCTCTACCGAACGGACAAGAGTTTTCTGGTGAATCTCGACAATGTTAGTGGGATCGATTCGGAGAAACGACGTCTGATTTTTCCTAATGGCGACGAGACAGACGTGGCCACTCGCCGATTCCACGAGGTCAAAACGTTGGTACAAAAGCATTTAAAATCCTAAGAGGGTGCAGTGATGGACGCCGTGCTACAACTATTCGGACGTCAATTTTGGACAAATTTCGTGTTGGCGATGACCATGCAGTGGTTCCTCACGATTTGGATTGGTCTCATTCGACCACAAAACTGGAAATTACCCCTGAAATGGGTCGGCTGGGCGTTGATCCCAGCCTTTATTGGGGCGCCATGGAGTCTGCTCATTCCGCCGATCAGTGCTTGGTTCTATTTGCTCCGGCACCGGCGGCATTTGGTGTTGATTTTTGTCAACGCCACCATTGTGATCTTTCTAGTGGTCGTTCTGATTAACGATGTGACGCGACAGGTAGCCATCGAGCTCTGGAGCAGAAAAATTGCCGACGGCGCTCCGGCCATTGCGGCGCGGCTGCTCTTTCAGATTTTTATCTATAGTCTGATCTCCCTAGCGGTATCCGGTATGCATATCCAGCCCGGGAATCTCACCAAATTGGCGTTGAGTCGTAAGGAACAGTGGACGGTCATGGCCATGCTAGCCAGTCTCACGGTGCTGGCAGAGACGTCGTCACGCATCATTCATCACCTCCAAATCTCACACGCTATGCTGACATTTTCTTTGAGTATCGAACTGGTGATGGTGCTCTTGATCTCGGCGAGCCTCTTCGGCTTTCTCCAGAGCTTCTTCTCGCGTCAACGGATGCGGGCAAAGTACCAGGAAACGCTGTTAAGAACACGCTACGACCGGCGAATCTCTGATCAAGTTCAAGCGATTCGCCAATTCAAGCAAATTTATCAAAAGCAGATGCTTCAGCTGGGAGATTACCTGGATGCCAAGGATTATGAGGGCTTAGCGGCGTATTATGAGACACTCAACAACCGTTGGCAGGCCACGAGTCACTTGGCCGGACTGGAGGCGGACGGTCTCCAGCAGCTAGGGGACCCCGCTCTAAAGAGTCTGTTATTTCAGAAAATACTAGCTGCCCAGAACCAGGGACGCGATCTGCATCTGGAGATTCCCGATGCCATCGTTAGCCTCCCCATGGCCAGTATGGATCTGTTGCGAATTGTCGGGATTCTGCTAGATAACGCTATCGAGGCCCCAATTGTTGGTGATCGGGCAGAGCTTTATTGTGCCATTTTAGTTTATCCGGAATCTTATGAGATCGCTGTCGCCAATCCCGTTTCCCCGACAACGCCCCCCCAGATTAATCGATTCCTGAAGGCGGGCTATACGACCAAGGGAAATGGTCACGGTCAAGGACTCAGCACTGTGAGGGAATTGATTGATCAGACCGAGAACGCTGCCCTGCAGGTGGCGGTAAAACGCGGGATGTTGTACTTTACCGTGATTTTAACCAAGCCGGGGAGGTGAGCGTATGATTACAGTGAGTATTTGGAGTTTCGCGGTGGCGGACTTTACGTTGATTTTTTGGTTTATCTACTTTCAGTATTACTGGTTCCCCGAACTACGGCAGAAACACTTTCTCACCTACTGCGCTGGGATGGCGATCGGCTTCACCTTCCTGGATATCGTCAACCCCTTCACTGCTCGGAGTTCCTTACTGGGGGCACTAGCGGTCGTGGTCATGCTGGTGATTGAGGTCGCGCTCCTCGCCAAGGGTCATCAGTGGCAGTATTTACCGGCTTTCATCGACGTGACCATTATGGCCTACCTGCTGACGGAATTTGTCGATATGGTGGTGTTAAATGGTATCATCTGGCTGACCAGTCTGAGCTTTGCCACCAGCTGGTGGGGGACCTTGACGGGAATGACCATTGATGCCGTTATCTTTACGTTGATGGCGATGAGTCTGTGGTTGACGCGAGCCCCAATGGAAAATCTTATTCAAGCGACGATCGGCAGGTCTATGGAGTATCTCTTTCTGATCTTTATGACTGGGATTGCCCTGGTGTACATTCTCTTCGAATACTCTTTACAGGAGTTGGCCGATTCCGACCACTACCTGATCTTTCTGACGGGGGTTACCGGAACCCTGTTGATTGGCTTGTCATTGAGTACCTATATGCTGATGCTGACCCATTTGCAAGAGGAACATACCCAGCTTCAACGGCAACAACAGGAATTTCGTGAACAATATACCAGTGAATTGAACCGACAAATGGGCGCGATTCGCAAGTTCAGCCACGATTATCAAAACATGTTGTTGGGACTCGGTGGTTACCTTGAGGACAAAGATTACGAGGGGTTTCGGCAATTGTACATCGACATCCGCTCGGGTTGGGAGACTAGTAACGCAGCGGAATTGACGATTGATGATCTCTCCAATATTCCCAGTGCTAGTCTGCGTTTCGATGTTTACCATAACTACTTGGTGGCCCAGGAAGCCGGGGTTCAGCTGTTTATCAAGGTACCAGAACCCCTGACTGCGACGATTACGACCCTCAAGCTGATGGGCACGCTGTTGAATCGGACACTCCCTCCATTGGTCGATGGCGTGAAACATCTGAAACCAGCGGTGGTGACGCTGGATCTTCAGGAAACGGCGCAACTCGTCCGCTTTCAAGTCATCTTCCCGGTACCGGATGATGCGCAAGTTGGCGGTGAGGCTCGCGTTCAGAGTGAAGAGGCCGAGTTGGACCTGTCGCGCCTGCAGCGCGTGCTCCCCACGAGTGCCACCAGTACGCTGAAATTAAAGCGCCACTGGGGCCAGTTAACGGTGGCCTTACCGAAGGGATAGCCCAAGGCTTGAACGATTCACAAGGTCGGACTGCGTGGTCAACTGGTTTCACAGGCAAACAGTTATCGTTTCATTTCTGAAAACGCTTGCAATTCTAGGGCTGTCTGCTATACTTAATGAATGTAATACCAATCAATCCTTCAGAGAAGTCGTAGAATGTGGAAGTTCTGCGGAGTCTCAACTTTGTGAAGTGACCCTTACCGTCATGATGAGAGTTACTTTAATGGCTCGACTGGGTTCCCAACCTGATCGGGTAGAGTTGCTCAATAAAGATTACATATTGAGGTCTAGCAAGCCTGAGATAACAGCGATTTCCTGACTACAAACGGTGAAACGTTGCGACTCAAAGCTGCTAACTGGGAGCCGGAGCGTGGTTACTCCGGTTTTTTTTGATCTCTTTGAAAGATAGTGTTGGAGTGGCCGCCTGCGGCTGCCAGGGATTACGCCTGCTGTGGGGACGCTTCAGCCCTCTGGGCTTCTCGCTCGACTTTAAGCCCCGCCAGGGGCGCGGGTCTTAAAGGTCGCCCGTGCAGTAAGGCCGAGAATATCGCTCGGTCTAACTGCACCACCACGGCCGGCTCCATCCCTGGCCTCCTCCGGCTAGAATGGACGAGGAAGTCAAAAATAACCGGGGGTTGCCACAGTATCGTGGCATTCAAACTAGCTGGTTGTTAATGGATAAATTGAAAAGTAGTGTCGGCGAAAAAACTTCGTTGGCACTACTTTTAATTTGGGTGGAAACTTAGGATCTAGGTTCAGATAACACGACTACCAAGATAATTAGAACAGAACCTTAACCGGTGACATCGCTCTATTTTTAGTAGTTGCTTTGTTAATAACTAAGCAGAAAATCTGCGATTTAAATAGTGGGGTGAATGCAAGAATTTAGCACTCTTTGGAAACATACGTTCCCCTCTAGAGGGCCAAACATGTTATACTTAATCCCATCTACAGGGGAGGTATTCATTGGTTAAATTAGGGCGAACAATCAAGCTGAGACTCTATCCGGACACGGATCAAGCAGAACAATTTTTGGCGATGAGCCAGGAATATCAACGATTAGCTAATATTGTTAGTCAATGGATCTTTGACCATGAGTTTCAGTTAAGCTGGTTAAAGATCAATCACCATCTGTACAAAGTATTTAGACAAAGTTCAGAACTCAATAGCCAGATGATTCAGTCTGTTTTCCGAACAGTCTCAGCTTGCTACAAAACTGTTCGAGATCAAATGAAACAACATCCTTACCGTTACAAGAACGAAAAAAACAAATGGATTCAAGCTCCTAGAGACCTGACCTGGTTGGTTAAACCCATCCAATTTCGCCGACCACAAGCAGATTTGGTTCGCCGGGGTAATTACTCTTTTGCAAATGGAATGAGAAAAATCTCGATAACCACTCTGGGCAAACGGACTAAGCTGAATTTCACTAACAAAGGATTCGAAAAATACTTTACCGGTGACTGGAAGCTTGGGACCGCCAAGTTAGTCCATAACCAAGACAAATGGTTTCTGTACATTGGCATCACGAAAGAAGTTAGCGACTTCGATCCTAAGGATAATCCGCAAATCGTAGGAATTGATCGCGGATTGCGCTTCCTAGCAACT
>NZ_BROB01000025.1 GCF_024345185.1 Levilactobacillus humaensis
TAGGCATAATAAAATCCCCTCAAGGTTGACAGATGAATTATACTTTTTCATCTGTCAACCTCAAGGGGACTATAGCAAGCAATGGCTACCTTTCTCACAGCTTATTTACTTTTCTTCTCGAATAATGTACATCGGACGATGTTTCGTTTCGAGGTAAATCTTACTGATGTACTGTCCTAGAATTCCCAGACAGAATAATTGAATCCCACCAATGGCGAGCAAAATCACCACGAGGGATGGCCAACCAGCGACTGATCCCCCAACGGTCAAGGCCCGGACGATCACGAAGATCAAACCGAGGATTGAGAGTAGGAAGGAGAGGCTGCCGACCCAAGTGGCGAGGCGCAACGGCGCATTGGAGAAGTCAATGATGCCTTCAATGGAGTAGGCAAACAGTTGACGTAAATTCCAATGGGTTGTACCGGCCGCTCGGGGCTGGCTCTCATAAGTCAGATACGTAGTTTTATAGCCGACCCAACTGAAGATCCCTTTGGAGAACCGGTTGAATTCGGGCAATGATACCACAGTATCAACAAATTGGCGGGTCATCAATCGGTAATCACGAGCATTCGGTTCGATCCGCACGTCGGATAGCCAGTTAATGACACGGTAGAAGCTGCTGGACAGAAACGCACGTAGTTTGCTTTGACCACGCCGTTCCTTTTGAATGGTCCCCACACAATCATATCCCCGATTTTCAATGAGGTCGACCATTTCCGGCAAAAGCTCCGGTGGATCTTGTAAATCAACGTCCATGACGGCGACCATGTCGCCTGTCGTGGCTTGGAGGCCCGCGGCCAACGCTGATTCCTTACCGAAGTTTCTGGAGAATGACCGAAAGTGGACAGTCTCCGGATGCTCTTCATGTAAGGCTTTCATTTCATCTAAGGTGTGGTCGCTTGACCCATCATCCACAAAAATATACTCCGGCGTTACCGTTGGAGTAGGGGTATTCATAGACGTGATCACCTTGCTAACGGTTCGGTAAAATAACGGTATAGACTCCTCCTCGTTATAGCAAGGAACGACCAGACTCAATTTCTTCATCACAGACATTCCTTTCACACAACGCTATCATCTTACCTCAAATATAGGAGGCTTGCCATTAAAATTTGTTTACGAGTGTGCCACTTTTCGGTGACTAACCTTACTTATTGCCGATGAATGCGGATTCAATGAAAAAGGTTTCGCTTGGTCACGAATAATTTGAGAATAAAAACGGAGTTTATAACATGGGACCGTGGGTTCTGCTATAATTGACGATAATACACGTGACTTTGGAGGTATTGCAGTGACGAAACCAATTAAAGTAATGACAGTGTTTGGAACCCGACCGGAGGCCATCAAGATGGCCCCGATTATCTTGGCCATGCAACAACGGCCAGACGCGTTCACCCCAATCACGGTGGTAACCGCGCAACACCGGGAGATGCTCGACCAGGTGTTAGCGATCTTCAAGATTACCCCGGACTATGATCTGAATATTATGCGCCCACAGCAAACCTTAAGTGGGATCACGACCCGTGTCTTGAATCAACTCGATGACGTTCTCACGGAAGCTAAGCCAGACATCGTGCTGGTTCACGGGGATACCACGACAACTTTTGCCGCTAGTGTGAGTGCCTTTTATCACCAAACGATGTTAGGTCACGTGGAGGCGGGGTTACGGACCTGGGATAAGTATTCACCTTATCCGGAGGAAATGAACCGTCAATTGACCGATATTCTCAGTGATTTGTACTTTGCGCCGACGACGCTTTCCAAGGCTAACCTGTTAAAACAGGCGCATCCTGCAGATCACATTTATATTACCGGGAACACGGCAATCGATGCCTTGAAACAAACGGTGGATCCAGACTATCATCACGCAGTCCTGGACCAGGTGGCCGCGGATCACCGGATGATTCTCTTGACCATGCACCGCCGTGAGAACCAGGGAGCACCCATGCACGCCGTCTTTAAAGCCGTGCGTCGTGAGGTTGAAACCCATCCTGACGTGGAAGTGGTCTATCCGGTTCACTTGAGCCCCGTCGTCCAGCAGGCGGCTCATGAGGAGCTTGACGGGATGGATCGGATTCACCTGATCGACCCACTAGACGTCGTGGACTTCCACAACATGGCGGCCCGGAGTTTCTTCATCATGACGGACTCCGGCGGGGTGCAAGAAGAGGCCCCATCACTGAACAAGCCCGTTTTGGTGCTCCGCGATACCACGGAACGACCAGAGGGCGTTGAGAACGGGACCCTTAAATTAGTGGGAACCGATCCCAAGCGCGTGACCGAAGCCATGGAACAATTATTAACAGACGAACAGGCCTACCAACGGATGGCGACTGCCGAAAATCCTTATGGGGATGGGCACGCCTCCGAACGCATTTTGCAAGCGATTGAAACCAAAATCAATGGAGGCAATCTAAATGGCTGAGACGGCATATGACCGAGCCGAGATTAAAACGACTGAACAGTTGTCAGAAATTATGCGTGACCTGCATCAAAAGGCCCTGAAGCATAATGAACGATTTGATTATAAGATTCTGCGTAACGTCCATTTTGCTAATAAGGTGAAGAATCCTGTGACGCAGGAGATGAACGAAGGGGATTCCTGGCGGGTCATGCAAATTGACAACCTGCTGGTGACGTCCTTTGGTGTGATTAACGTGGAGAGTAAGTATTGGCGGGGGATGATTTTCCATGACCTGTCCGAGGAAATCTTTTCCACGAGTCTCGATGACTTTTCCGCGG
The DNA here is from genome assembly GCF_024345185.1 of Levilactobacillus humaensis. Taxonomy (GTDB): domain Bacteria; phylum Bacillota; class Bacilli; order Lactobacillales; family Lactobacillaceae; genus Levilactobacillus; species Levilactobacillus humaensis. Next base: position 2,743 of record NZ_BROB01000025.1, read on the forward strand.
TGAACCTGACCGGTAAGGAGAAGAAGACTCCGAAGGCGTTGATGAACCGGCTGGACCGATTCTTCTTGCCCAACCTGTCGGAAGAAAATGAATCTCTCACCCAAGGCTATACGATGAGTCTTGAACAGGAAGGCCGGGGGCAACGGTCGATTACGTTGCATACGGGGATCAGTAACCCGGCGACCCAGGCCGAACTCTCATCAAAGTTGTTGGTGCGCTATATCAATAGTGAAATTACCATGCACCGGCAATTAGAGAACAAGAATGACCGGATCATCGATTTTGTTAAACCGATGGTGTATTACAACTACTATGACCGTTACGATCACATTAACTCGATGGTCGTGGGCAACAAGACCAAATTAAATCCGAATGACGCCTATAACTGTACCGCCGTGGCCAACTACGATGACCTGGCCACCTTTATCGAAGCCTTCCGTCAGGCCAAGCGCGTGCGCTTTAGTCTTAAGACCTTGGAAAAGATGATTGGCACGCTGAAGTTTGCGGAGGACTATGGGTCATTCTAACTGACAACGAAAGGAGACGTGGCACCTGTGGCTAAACAGTGGCGCGCTCGGCTGGCACCAGTCGGCCGATTCATTCAAACCATTGGCAAACGATACCAGATGGCAAACGTCTCCGATTCTGCGGTGGTGTTGGCTTATTATACCTTGCTGTCGCTCTTTCCAGCATTGCTAGTGGTTGCCAGTATTCTGCCGTATCTACACATCGAAACCACGACTGTGATGGAGAGTATTGAACCGATCGTCCCTGAGAATATCTATACCATGTTGGAGCCCATCATCCATTCCTTTCTGAATAATCGGAGTGGGAGTGTGCTGTCAATCGGGGTAATCGTCTCGATTTGGTCATCTTCGCGGGCCGTCGCGGCTTTCCAACGCACGGTTAACGGTGCCTATGGCGTGGCGAAAAAGCAAAATGCGATCGTCAATCGGGTCGGGGCGTTCTTCTGGATGGTGGCGCTGATTGCGTTGCTTTTCATATTGATGCTCTTCTTTAGTTTTGGGCAGGTGGCCGTGGAACAACTGACCCCACTGCTCCATCTGCCAACTCAAGTGCTCACCTACGTGAACGCGGCCAAGTGGCCCTTAACCTTTGGGGTCACGTTCTTCGTGTTGATGATCCTCTTTTACTTTGTGCCCAGCGTTAAGTTGAAATGGCGCTACGTGTGGCCGGGGGCGCTTATCGCGACGGTGGGTTGGCTGCTCTTATCGCAAGCCTTCTCGCTGTATGTGAAGTATTTTGTGCACAACATCGATAGCTACAAGACGATTGGAACTTTTATCGTTCTGATGTTTTGGCTCGACTTTACCGGGATGATCCTGATGTTTGGGGCGGTCCTAAATGCCTCGATCCAGGAACTTCTAGTCGGTGATTTTGAGGAGCAGACGGTTTTACCCAATATCTTGAAGTACCGGATCAAGAAAAAATAAAAGACACCAGAGGTCTGGGAGTAGTTGTCCCGGACCTTTGATGTCTCATGACTGAATCGGATTAAGCTAGGTGTTGTGCGGTGGCCACAAGCTGTGCGGCGAAGGCGTCGAGTCGGTCAATGGCGTCCTGGTCAGGCTCCAGGTCGATCTTGACACTGAGAGCACCCTGACGTGCGCCACTCTGCTTGAAGGCGGCCGCAAACCGGTCTACGGCGACATTGAAGTCGTCACCGTAGAAGGTATCGCCGGAACCGGCTACCCCGAATACTTGGTGACTGAGGTCGACTTGGGGCAGGTCCTCGAAGAAATCGAGGCCTTCTTCGGGAAGGGCGCCGCCGTCATAGGTGTAGGCACAGACGACACAGATGTCGGCTTCCTTGAATTCGGTGGCGTCGGTCTGAGAGATTTCGGTCTCTTGAACCTGACAGCCTTGGGCTTCTAGACCCTCGGTGACAATATCGGCAACGTCTTGATTGTTCCCGGTGATGGTGGCAAAGACAACGTGAGCGGTTAACATAGTGGCACTCCTTTCGATACAGCTTGATTGTCGTTAATTATAGCAGGCCAGTGGCGAAGCAGCCACACTCATTTCGCTAGGGAATCATGTATGGGCGGAAAAGCTGACTGACTAACTAATGCACTACTGTGCGGGCCCCATTGAATTTAGAACTGGTAAAATAGTCATAAGTTAAAGAGAAGGAAGTGATCGAAATGGCCGAAATTACCATGATTGAAGCTCAGAAACGTTCAGGACGCTATAACATTTACGTCGATGGCCATTACGCCTTCCCGGTTAGTGAAAGCGTCCTGGTGGATTTCCGTCTGTACAAGGGCATGGAGATCGATAAGGAACTCGAGGAACAACTGACGTCAGCTGACGATGTCGCCAAGGCCTATAACAAAGCCCTGGATTATCTGTCTCATCAGTTACGAACCGAAAAAGAAGTGCGAGATAAGTTAGTTGATCTGGAGATTCCGCCAGAAACGATTGACCAGACTCTCCAGAAGCTTCGAGAATTTACGTTGGTTGACGATGCTCATTATGCGGCCAGTTATGTTCGCACCATCATGAACACCAGTGACAAGGGGCCGCGGGTGATTCGCCAACATTTACGGCAGAAGGGGGTCGCTGAACAGCCAATTGACGAGGCCTTGAAACAGTATCCAGTGGCCGAACAGATGACCGTGGGGACGGCCGTCGCCGAAAAATTGGCCAAGCGTTACCAACATCAATCGACACGTAACCAACTCCAAAAGGTGCGTCAAGGCCTCATGAGCCGGGGATTCGGTGGGGATGAGATTAACGGTATGTTGGATAGCCTGGATTTGACGCCGGATGAGGATGAACAGCGCGCGCTCCTGGCGAAGCAGGGTGAGAAGCTGTGGCATCGTTATCGGGCACTGAGTCACTCGGAACGGCAGTATAAGACGAAGCAAGCCCTGTATCGTAAGGGATTTAAGCTCGATGAGATCAGCGCTTGGCTGGCAGATTTAGGGGAATCGGCAGACTAGTCACAACGTTTTAAAAGGGTAAGGGGGAGCAATTATGAATTCAAAAGTATGGGGGACAGTTTTAGCCTTGGGAGCCGTCTTGGGTCTTGGCGGCGGTCTGGCCTGGTGGTTTAATGGTCAGACACAACAGACCAAGGCTGAGCCAAAGGTTTCAAGCAGCTCGGTGGTTCGGAAGGTCAAACCAAAGAAGAAGGTACCAGCTAAGAAACGTAAGCTGGCACCCGCTGCTACCACGCGGCAGATCGATGCCGTCTTACAAGCCAACCGTTTCGTGGGGACGGCTTTGGTGGTGCATCATAACCAGACCATTTATCAACAGGGATGGGGCTACGCCGATGCCGCGAACCGCCAGAAGAACCACGTGAACAGCGTCTATCAATTGGCGTCGATTCAGAAGTCCTTTACGGCGGGACTGTTAATGAAGTTGGCCAGTGAAAACAAGGTGGCACTCAGTGATCCGTTGTCCAAGTATTATCCACAAATTGCGGGGAGTAATCAGATTACTCTGCGCGAGATGTTGGATATGAAGAGTGGGTTAGTGCTGACGGCGTTTCCTAACTCGATCAGAACCGAACAGCAGATGATTAAATTTATTCTGAATAACGTTGTCAGTCAGCCCGCCAAGATTGGGCGGTGGCACTATTCACCGGTGAACTTCATGTTGCTGGCCGGAATTATTCAGAAGGTTTCTGGCGAAAGCTATCAGGATTACTTCACCAAAAATATTATCGATGCCGGGAACCTCCAGCATTCTGGCTTCGTCTTCAATATGGCAAACCGGTCCGATTATTCGCAGGGGTACACGAACTCCAAGACGGGGAGCGTGCTGCCAACCTATGATACCGAATACGGGGAATCGAAACTGTCGATGCTCTACCAATTTGGGACGGGGCAGGTCTACATGTCAGTTAATGACCTTTTCCAGGCGGAACGCAACATGTTGCTAGGGAAGGTCTATCCACAGAAGGACGTTAACGTCCTCTTGGTTCCCGGGTCGGCGTCGATGTATGGTGGGGGACTCTATGTCTACCCAACGTACGTCAGAGGTCACGGGTTAGCCTACGGGTACGAGGCGACCTTCCTGTTGAGCAAGGACGGCCAGGATGGGGTGGTCTTACTCAGTAACTATTACCGGGCCAACCAATTGTCGCAGACGGCTGCCATTCAGCTTTGGAACCTCTTAGAGGGTGGCAACTTGGGTAAGTGATGATAGGTGAATGGAACAAAGGGGTCTGGGATAATTCCCAGGCCCTTTTTCTAGGTCAAGATACCGGCGAGTGGTTAAGCCATTAAAAAATTTTACGAGTGCCGGGTTAGTCGCCAATAAATGGCGGTTGCCAGGGCTTGCGTGGAGAGGTCCCCGGACCGACTCGGTTTCACCGCAACACGATTTTCTGGGAGTTAGCGCAAGTTTATGCGACCCCCAAGACTTTTGTCCAATGAATCCTGGACGAGCTATTCAATAATACCGGCTAATCTGGTATAATATTGAATGAATTTTTATAGTTACCCGTTACTTAGAAAGTAGGGTTTAGACATGACGCGCGAAGCTAGAGGACCTAAGGAAGGCGACTTCATTACGATCAAAAGCTACAAGCACGACGGAAGTTTGCATCGAACTTGGCGCGACACTATGGTACTCAAAACAAGCGAGAACGCCCTCATCGGCGTCAATGACCACACATTGGTCACGGAAGACGATGGGCGGCGGTGGGTGACCCGTGAGCCTGCTATCGTTTATTTTCACAAGCATTACTGGTTTAACATTGTTGCTATGATTCGGGATAATGGGGTGTCTTATTACTGTAATTTGGCCTCTCCATACGTTTTAGACAAGGAAGCTCTCAAATATATTGATTATGATCTTGACGTGAAGGTTTTTCCAGACGGCGAAAAGCGGCTATTGGACGTGGATGAATACCAGGATTTCAGTCAGCGTTGGCACTATGGTGCCGAGACAGACCAGATCTTGAAGGCCAATGTCTTGACGTTAGTTGACTGGATTAACAATCACAAGGGGCCCTTCTCTAAAGCCTATGTCGATCTGTGGTATCAACGGTATCAGGAACTGTCACGTCGTCCCAAGTAGGGCACGGCGTTCGACCTGTAAGAGTTGTCTTCCGTATCATCCGGAGCAAGTCCATTCGTGGCTCGCTCCTTTTTTAAAAAAGAAAGGAACTTGTCCATGAAATGGCTTGCGAATTCCCGACTCATGTTTTGGTCACTGGAACTCCTGATTGTGGCGGCGTTAATCTGGGTCTGTACCCAGATCAGCTTTCTCTTTTCGCCCATTGGGATCTTCTTATCGACGATCTTTGTGCCACTCCTGCTATCCGGGGTGTTGTTCTATCTGCTGAACCCACTAGTCCGCGCCCTGGAGAAGATCCGGTGGCGGCGATTCCATCTGAATCGGACCGGAGCTGTTAGCGTAGTCTTTCTGCTATTGGTGGCGGTCTTGGTTGCCGGGGGCATGTGGCTGATTCCGCGACTCGCGACGCAGATTACGACACTTGTGGGGAGTATTCCGGACTTCGCGAAGTCGAGTGAGGTCGTTTTACGAAAATGGACCCAGCAGCCTTGGCTAAAGAACATTGATTTCTCAAAATATCTGACACAATTACAGTCGGCCCTGTCCAAGTACGCTCAGAGCCTCATGAGTGGCGTTACCAGCGGAATTGGCCAGGTGATTGGAACAGTTACCACGGTGACCGTAACCGCCGTTACAGTGCCTGTCATGCTGTTTTACATGCTAAAGGATGGCGAGAAGTTTCTGCCCACAATTCAGAAGTGGCTACCGGCTAAGCATGGCGAGCAGACAACGGAGCTCCTGAGTCGGATGAACACGACCATTGCCAAATATGTTGGCGGGCAAATCATCGAATGCCTTTTCGTCGGGGTCTTTACCGCGATTGGCTACGTACTGGTGGGTGAGAAGTATGCCTTACTCCTGGGACTCTTTGCGGGAATTTGCAACTTGATTCCTTATGTAGGGCCGTACATTGGGATTTTGCCAGCGTTGATTGTGGCCTTTGCGACGAGTACCAATCTGATTATCTACGTGATCATCGTGGTGGTTGTGGTCCAACAGATCGATGGTAACTTCGTTTATCCGAATATTATTGGGAAAAGTTTGCAGATTCACCCGTTGACGATTATTATTATCTTATTAGCCGCGGGTAATATTGCGGGGCTATTCGGGATGATCTTGGCGATTCCGTTTTATGCGGTCGTCAAGACGGTGGTGACCTATGTCTACAGCATTTGGCAGTTGGAGCACGCCGAGCAAAAATCGTTGTGAAATATTAAAACTTCACAACAAAGTTCTCGTAGAGCGGTTTTCAAGTTGACGTGACCGCTCAATATGCTAGTATTTAGATTGTTATTGGATTTTTAAGACGCCTCCTGGAACCGCCAGGGGAAATTAACCAGATAAGTAGGAGAACCGACATGAAAAAAGTAATTACGTATGGGACGTTTGATTTATTGCATAAAGGGCACGTTCGTTTATTGAAGCGTGCTAAGGCACTGGGTGACGACTTGACGGTTTGTGTCTCTTCCGATGAATTCAACGCGGAAAAAGGCAAGCGGGCGTACACATCTTATGAAGACCGGAAGTACATTCTGGAAGCCATCAAGTACGTGGACCACGTGATTCCCGAAACCACTTGGGACCAAAAGATTAAAGATGTTCAAGAAAATAATATTGATATTTTTGTCATGGGTGACGACTGGAAGGGTAAGTTTGACTTCTTGAAGGACTACTGTGAAGTCGTTTACTTGCCACGGACGGAAGGTATTTCCACGACTAAAATTAAGCATGACCTTGGCCTTACCGATGAAGAAGAATGGAAGGCTGAAGAATAGGTTGACCAATCCTTAGTCGTAGACTAAGGATTTTTATTGTCATAACGGTAAATTCAAAGGAGGCTTGGGGATGAAACGGACGGTTTTCTTAGTGACCGACTGTTATGATTTACAGCGGGCAACCTTTGCCAGTCAGTTATCGCGTGCGCTTCGAGCATCCGAACGGGTCGATCTGCTGGTAGCCACGCCAGCCATGGAGACGGTCTGGGAGATTCGAGCCGAATTAAATCGCTTGGCCACGCAAGACCCGTTGGTGGCGCAGGCTAACCTTCTGACCTTAGCCGATGTTTTTGCCAAGGATACCGGGCGCATTCTGTCTGCCGAGGAACGGCTAGCCGTCGACCTCAGCCAATGTGAAGAGCGGGTGTTCATGGACCATTCACAACAGGTGAAACGTTACTTGCGTTCTGGTCAATTGGTGGCGGAGCTTCGCCAGTTGGATGATGAGACGCCGATGGTTCTCCGGCAGTACAACCACGATCAGTTGGTTCAGACGGTTACCTATGGTTTGAACGGGTCTGTCGTGGCCGTGGCTAGGATTCAAGCAGGGGTGGCACAGACGCGATACTTACTTAATCGGCGTGAGGAGGCCGTGTTACGGTTGACCCGCCATGCACGGACTGGGCAACACGTTTTAAATCTACGGCTGACATCGGGGATGGTTGCGACTTTGCCTCCTGACGAACACGTCGCCTTGGAGAATGCGTTGGCGCAACGCCAGACGTCATTGACTGGCGCCGATCAGACCGTATTATTGCCAACCACCGATGTGACATACGGTGGCATGGTGTATGCCGACTATCAGCGTTTACCGACCACTGAGTCACTGTATCAAGTCGTTTTAAATCGGGTATTAACCCCAGAATCTCAACTATTTAGCCCATTGGCAATCAATCAAAGGCTTTCGCCGTTACTGCCGAATCAATTAATCTTTAACTACTAAGGAGTTTGCCATCGTGCGTGCGATTTTATCAGGCTGTCAGCATTCAAATCAGCAATCAGAATTGGAACTGGAACTCATCAATGTGCCAGAACCTTTTGAGACGCTCACGGTGACCTTCTTTGAACGGCAAACGCAGGCGACACTGACCGTCCCCGTGACGCGGATTGTCAATCAACATGTGGTGCGGGTGGCATTCGATCCGGCGGCCCTGCAATTTGAACAGAGGGATCGGCATGACTTTACCTGGGAGTTGTATCTCAATGTGGTGCAGCCCGCGATGCACGGGGTTATTCAGATTGAGAGTGAGGCTCTTGGCGATCGTTGGCAGATCTCACAGACGAGTGCCTGTCAATTCAGGTGTGATGCAGCGGGTATGGCCATTTTAAACAGCCATACCCATCAGTCCGCGACGGAAGTTTCTGTCACGGCCATTAACTTGGTCGATGATCAGATACAAGTGGTGGAAACGCGTCAGTTTAACCACGATCCGAGCCAGCAACGACTGGTTTTGAAAAACGAAGCCGATCACCAAGTAACCATGGGACCGGTTGTCCAGGGCGCTAGTCAAGGGTTAGTTACGCTGTCGCTTCCGTTGGCCGAACTACCGATTGAGTCGACGCAAGTCCTCTATCTCCGCACCACCGTTGGCGAAGAAACGGTGGAACGGCGCGTGGTATTGGCACGCTCACTGGCGGGACAGACGACCGAACTAGTGACCCGACAACATCGACTGGTCATGATTGACAAGCGTTTCGACAATGGCCTGCTTGTGACGACGTCAGTGGCACCGTCATTACCACAACGGGTGGTCAACGCCGTCGGGCAATCGCGTCAAGTTGTGAAGTGGGTGGCGCAAGTGGCGGATAAGGTTAATCTAACCTATTTATCACAGTTATTTAGACATGGGCACACACCCTATGAGCGACCAACCCTCATTTTGAAAGCTTTGGTGGCCGCCAAGTGAGTGACTCACCGTATGCCATCTATCAACTGTTTACTCGTCTCTATCCAGAATTCAACTGTGTGTGGTCGATCAACCGGTCACAGCGGCGCTTCTGTCGGCAACATGATATTCCCTATGTGATTCGCCGGACCACTAGGTGGGTGCGGCTACTGGGCAAGGCAAGCTTCTGGATCAGTAATGCCCGGTTTCCATTGTGGGTAAAGAAGCCCGACTACCTGACTTATATTCAAACCTGGCATGGGACACCCCTGAAAAAACTCGGATTAGACATTGAAAAAGTGACGATGCCTGGCACCACGACGGCTCGCTATCACGCGAACTTTGTGAAGGAAGCCAATCGTTGGGATGCCTTGATTTCGCCCAATGATTATTCGACGCAGGTCTTTCGAACCGCCTTTGGCTTTAACAATCAGATCCTGAAGGTGGGTTATCCTCGTAATGATGCCCTGGTAAACAGTACGCCGGCAGAAATTATGGCGCTCAAACGAAAATTGGGGATTCCATTGGATAAACAGGTGGTGCTCTATGCGCCAACCTATCGGGACAACCAGTTTGCTGAGAAGGGTAAGTATACGTTTGAGTTGCCGTTCTCACTGGCAGAGTTTCAGCGGCGATTTGGAAAAGATACCGTGTTAATTTTACGGATGCACTACCTGATTGCGAATACCCTGGATATTCGGGGGTATGAGGGTGTCGTTTTTGACTTCTCACATCACCCGGATATTTCGGAGTTATACCTGGTTAGTGACCTGTTGATTACGGACTACTCTTCGGTCTTCTTTGATTACGCCTATCTCAAACGACCGATCTTATTCTATCCGTACGACTATCAGGTGTATAAGGACGAGTTGCGTGGGTTCTATTTGAATTACGAGACCGAGTTACCAGGGGAGATTGCTCATGATGAATCGCAACTCCTCTCGTTGATTTCGCAGAAATTGATGACCCCCGATATGAGCAATGACGCCCGGTTCATGGCTTTCTATCGCCGCTTCTGTGCCATTGATGATGGTCAGAGCTCACTGAAAGTTGTGGCCTATATCCTACAACAGATTGAAAATCATGGTTAAAAAAACAAGGGGTCAGGACGTTATCGCATCCTGACCCCTTGTTGTGATTAAGCTTAATGATTCACTTTCATGGCCTGCTGATAAGCGTATTGACTCAAGCGCTTGGCCTGTTGCGGTTGGTGCACAATCTGCTTGAAATAGCGATTGAGAATCCGCTGATAGGCGGCCTTCACCCGGGTGATCCGGGGATGTTGGCGTTGCGTAAATTCGGTTTGTGCTGCCCGAGCATCTTGGCGTGAAGCGGCCGGTTGGGCCATATGTTTCACCAGATAGGTTACGTTTTTACTGGCCTTCTTGGCAGAAGGACTGACCGGTTGGCTGGCCGCTTGGCTACTGGCCAAGGAAGCCTGCATATTGTTAGTAAGACTGGTAATTTCGTAGTAATCATCTTTTTTAACGCGTGTTTGGTCATAGGTCTTGAACAACAGGACGTTGAGCAGACTGGCAATGATCACAATTCCCACACCACTGATAATGACTGCCATGGCGGGGCGCAGGGGTCGGTGGCGCTGCTTGGTCACAATAAGACCGATGAGTCCCCCCAGCGCGATGATCGCGCCCAGACAGAAGATAATTTCGATGATGAGGGCTTCCGTACTCGCCGACATAATTTCACCCGATTCTAAATAAGTTCATTCTTTAATGATACCACGAAATAGGGGTGGAGTGATCCAGAAATGCCGGCCATCATGTATTGTGACCCTAGATGTGTTAAAATTATAACGTCGCGTAAATTTAAAATTTCAGATAATCTAAATTCAAAAAAATTTGTGAGGAAAAACTATGAGCGAAAAAACATTAGCATCAGCTGTCGATAAACGGCGGACTTTTGCCATCATCTCCCACCCCGATGCCGGGAAGACGACGATTACCGAACAATTGCTGTTGTTCGGGGGCGTGGTGCGTGAAGCCGGAACCGTTAAGGCGCGAAAGAGTGGTAACTTCGCCAAGTCTGACTGGATGGAAATCGAACAAAAGCGTGGGATCTCTGTGACGAGTTCTGTGATGCAATTCGATTATCAGGGCAAACGGATCAATATTCTGGATACCCCTGGACACGAAGACTTCTCAGAAGATACGTACCGGACGTTAATGGCCGTGGACTCCGCAGTCATGGTCATTGACTCTGCTAAAGGGATTGAACCCCAAACCAAGAAGCTGTTTCAGATCTGTAAGATGCGGGGAATTCCGATCTTTACCTTCATGAACAAGCTTGACCGAGATGGCCGTGAACCGATGGACCTGATTGCCGAATTGGAGGATGTCCTGGGGATCGAAGGCTATCCAATGAACTGGCCAATTGGGATGGGTAAGGAATTGAAGGGGCTGTATGACCGCTATCACCAACGTGTGGCCTTGTACCGGCCAACCGGTGATACCCAATACCTGCCACTCAATGAGGACGGAGAATTGGCCGATGGCAACGACTTGGAAGACGACGGCTTGTACCAAGAGGCCCGCGATAACATGTTGTTGATTGAAGAAGCTGGGAACCAGTTCGACGCCGACAAGATTGCCAGCGGGGATCAGACGCCAGTCTTCTTCGGATCAGCCTTAGCCAACTTTGGGGTTAAAACTTTCCTGGAAACGTATTTGGAATACGCCCCTAAGCCAGCGAGTCATCATACGCAAGAGGACAAGGACATTGCCCCAACTGATGACGAATTTTCTGGATTTGTCTTTAAGATTCAAGCCAACATGAACCCTAAGCACCGTGACCGGATTGCCTTCGTGCGGGTCTGCTCTGGTGAATTTGACCGCGGGATGGATGTTATTCAGGAACGAACGGGCAAGAAACTTCGGCTGTCCAACGTGACCGAATTCATGGCCGATACGCGTGAGAATGTGGAGAAGGCTGTGGCCGGTGACATTATCGGGTTGTACGATACCGGTAATTTCCAGATTGGGGACAGTATCTACACGGGGAAGCAAACCGTGAAGTTCGAAAAGCTGCCACAATTTACGCCAGAGCTGTTCGTGCGAGTAGCAGCTAAGAATGTGATGAAGCAAAAATCCTTCCACAAGGGGATTAATCAACTGGTTCAAGAAGGGGCCGTGCAACTCTATACCTCTTACTCAACCGGTGACTATATCCTGGGTGCCGTGGGGCAACTTCAATTCGAAGTGTTCCAATTCCGGATGCAAAACGAGTACAACTCGGAAGTTATCATGGAGCCAATGGGCAAGAAGACGGCCCGGTGGATCAACCCCGATCAATTGGACGAACGGATGTCTTCATCGCGGAATTTACTGGTTAAAGATAGCCAGGGCGCACCATTATTCCTCTTTGAAAACCGTTTTGCCGAACGCTGGTTCAAGGACAAGTATCCTGACGTTGAATTGACGTCAAAACTCTAATCTAAACGATGAAAGGCTCAGACAACCAGTCTGAGCCTTTTAATTTCACTAACTTTTTAGATAGATATGTGGATGTGATTTAATTGGTATAGGCCTTGTATAATGCCTTCATTTTGTCATAAAGCCTTATGAACGTTGATTTGTCAGTGGCGGTCATGTGATAAGCGAACGATTGGTGTTCATGACGCAAAGCCAATACTTTGTGAAATGGTTGTGTACAATTTAATTGGTTTCCTTCTCCAAAGATCCCTGTTAGGATGTTGTTTATCGGAGCTAGAACAACAGACAGAAATTTAAATAAATTGGGGAAACTTGGAGGAGAGTAAGATGACAGTAAATGTGAAGGCAAGTCTATGGTTAACAGCGGCGACGGTTTTGATGGGCGTGGGGATGGCCACGGAACCGCAAGATGTTCATGCAGCGGTAACGGGGCAAACGAGTTCCCAGCGGGCAACCGAGCATATTTGGGAATGGATGCCCAATCCGACTTTAAGAAAGATTATGTTGAAAACGCTTAATAATGACCCGAACATCAAACATCATTGGAAAACAGAAGATGACATTAACAAGAAGGATTTACGCCTGCTGACCAAGATGGAACTGACCAAGGAAAATGTGAGTGGCGTGGGTGTTCAAACGATTCAAATGTTCAGTCTTGAAGGCTTGGAGTACGCGACCAATTTAACTTACTTAGATTTAGACGGGTCAGTCACAAATTTCGATTCGACGGATCGGGAAGCCTTTGGTAAGAACCCAATCAGACAGCCTCGGGGACACATCACAATTTTATCGCCGCTGATGAATTTAAGAAAATTGGACACGTTGATTCTAAAAAACAATCGAATTGATGATGTGCGGAAGCTAGCGAACCTGACAAATCTGTCCTACCTCGACTTGTCGAATTGTCAGATTGAAGATTTCTCTCCGTTGGGACAGATTCCCTTCGAAGTTTTTAAAGGCGAGGGCCAAGTCATCTCACGGACAGATCGGTTTACGGGAAATGAGTTGTCTGGTCACCTGAAGAATACCAGTACATGGATTGATGGCTCGCGGTATGACATGCATGCGATTGACCGCTATGCCATGAAAGCGTATACGCGGGAAGACCGACATGAAGATACGGGAGATTTATTAGGAACTCACGACGTCTTTAAATTAAAATTTAGTGCTGGTAAGTCACATTCGGACGGGGCTAAGGGCCTATCCTATGACCATTTGGCAGATCAAGAGTATACCCGACCTGATGATAATTTCACAACTGACGAGATGGTGAAACATGATGCCCGTAATGCCATGCTGGGTGAGGTGCGGTCTCCGGAGGGAAAAGTACTCTGGACCTATGTAAATTCTTACCGGTTTACGACATATCCAGCACCGGTGACGGTTTCTCACGTTGATACAGATGGTAACCAACTTCAGGATGATGAGGTGTTGACTGGGGGATTGGGGACTGCCTATCAAACTCAGCCAGCAAAAATCGAAGGGTATCGGCACAAAGAAACCAAAGGTGAATTGACCGGAAAGTTCCTGCGTGAAGAACAAAAGGTCGTCCATGTTTATGAGAAAGTGGATGATCAGGATGCCGGTACTGGCAACGAGGGCGGTGGGTCCACAGGAGATGGCAACGGCAATACCAATGGCAATGATGGTCAAGATGGTTCTGACAATAACGGAGGCTCGGATGGCGGTACCAATGGCAACGATGGCCAAGATGGCTCCGATAATAACGGAGATTCCGATGGTAGCGATGGTCAAGACGGCTCTGACAACAACGGAGATTCCGATGGCGATTCCGATGGCAATGATGGTCAAGATGGTTCCGACAACAACGGGGATTCGGACGGCGATGCCGATGGTCAAGATGGCTCTGACAGTAACGGAGACTCAGATAGTGATGCCGATGGCAACGATGGCCAAGACGGCTCTGACAACAACGGAGATTCCGACAGTGATGCCAATGGAAATGATGGTCAAGACGGCTCTGACAACAACGGAGATTCGGACGGCGATTCTGATGGTAGCGATGGTCAAGACGGCTCTGACAACAACGGCGACTCGGATAGTGATGCCAATGGAAATGATGGTCAAGACGGCTCTGACAACAACGGAGATTCGGACGGCGATTCTGATGGTAGCGATGGTCAAGACGGATCTGACAACAACGGCGACTCGGATAGCGATTCCGATGGTAACGATGGTCAAGATGGCTCTGACAATAATGGAGACTCGGACAACGATGCCGATGGTAGCGATGGTCAAGATGGTTCCGATAACAACGGCGACTCGGACAACGACGCCAATGGCAACAAACCAGGGGATAACAATGGCAACGGGGGTACGGTAACAGGTCCAGGAACCGGCGGGAATGGTTCCGGAAACAATGGTTCTGACAATGGATCTGAAGAAGGTTCTGGTTCGGGCGATGGTTCTGGGACGGGGTCTGGTTCCGATGGTAACGACCCTGATGATGGCAATGGCAGTGATACCGGCGACGGCAATGGTAGTAATACTGGTGATGGCAATGAAAATGATACCGGCAATGGAAGTGATATCGGTGACGGTAATGGAAGTGATACCGGTGACGGTAATGGAAGTGATACCGGTGACGGTAATGGAAGTGATACCGGCGACGGTAATGGAAGTGATACCGGTGATGGCAATGGAAGTGATACCGGTGATGGCAATGAAAATGATACCGGCGACGGTAATGGCAGTAATACCGGCGACGGCAACGGCAGTGATACCGGCAATGGCAATGAAAATGATACCGGTGCCGGGTCAGAAACAGGTTCTGGGTCAACTACCAGTAGCGAATCCGATACGGAAACCGGGGCCACTGGGAGCACTGAGGGTTCAACCACGGGCACGGGCTCTGGTGACCAATTGAGTACTGGTCAAGGTTCACAATCAGTGGGAACGGACGACGAGGATGAGATTGACAGTCCAGTCTCCGGTAGTGAGTTTGACCATGCCACGGTCGGCGACAATGGGCCGAGTGGAACAACTGATTTAAGTTACTCGGCGCTTGGTGATGGCTCCGGATCAACGACCGGTCGCCTGCCACAGACGGGTGAAGCTCAATCTTCTTGGACTTGGCTAGGCCTGCTATTGGTCAGCCTGGTTGGGACCGGCTTCATGAAACATAAGCGTCGAGAAGAGTAAGCACCGCAAATAACCAGCAGAATTGAAGAGAGTCTAGTCCATTGGGAGGGGAGTCTGGCTAACTGGCCTGACCAAATTGGGTGATGAATCAAACGGGGATTAATTTCGAAAGTTGAAATTAGTCCCTTTTTATTATGCAATTTATGATTCCCCATAACTCTGTCAATTTTCGAAGGCTCCTCTTTTAAAATTGATAAATTGCCCCTTAAGCGGTGTGCACATGGTATTCTTTTGGCGAAGAAAGTGACTCACTGACGGGTAATTGCGACCCAACATCTTTTGGGGGCGGAGAGGAGCGATTATGAAGAAATTGAAAGTTTTGCTAGGGTTGATAGTCGGGATCGGATTAGGTCTCGGTCAACACGTGATGGGCTATGCGGATTCGGATTATGACAATGCCTTGAAGACCGCTCCACAAGGGATTTCACTGGAAAATATCTTTACGCCTGGAACGACCAGTAATAATACGGCGGCAGTGGTTGCGACAACCAATCCGGCAATTACGGGAACTCAGGCTGCCAAGGTTAACAATGGGAAAAACCAATTTGGGGCAATATGGTCAACAGCCGACAATGTGTTTGATTTAAAAAAGAATGAAACCGCTTCAATGTGGATTTACTTTGGAAATACCGGGAAGAAGGCCGCGGATGGAATGGCATTGGTCTTCCAAAATGATTCTCGAGGACTGAATGCTACCCCAACCTTTGGCAAGACGATCTACGGTGAAACTTTGGGTGTTTGGGGAATTGCCACGGATCGGAAGCAAGCCACTGCAGATAAAATTGCGGCCTCAGCGATTCAAAACAGCTGGGCGTTGGAGTTTGATACGCATTTAAACAAATCTACCAGTTACTCGAATGCCGGGGATGCGGATTCCTTCGACGTAGATTTTGCCGGCCCTCACTTGGCCAACGGCTATCCCGGGGATGTTGCCACCTATAATATGGTGAAGACGTCTCAGCTGTTACCACTTCCAGCCTCTGGTTATTACGCCCAGCAACAACACGAGGGTGTTCTGAATGGTGACTATACGTTGCTATCAAATGGGGCCTGGCATCATTTGACGGTGGATTGGAAGGCTGATTCGAAGGTCTTAACCTACACGTTTAATGACAAGGACCCTGTGGACGGTACCGACCAACCCGGGGTCAGTGAGCAGGCAACCTTGGACCTCGATAAAATTGATCCGGATCATACCGGTCAGATCCAGTGGGGATTTACCGGTGCCACGGGGAGTAGTTACGAAAACAACTTAGTCGTGATGGAAAAAATTCCAGGTCTGGTGGATGCTAAGGCAACCACCACGTTGACAGACAAGAATACCAATCAGGTCATTGACGATGGTGGCATTCTTAAAGGTGGTCACAAGTTCCAACTAGATTACCAACTCAATTACTTGGATGGGAAGCAGTCCTGGAAGGATCTGACTGCCAAAATGAATCTGCCGGATCATCTGAACTATGATACGGCAAAAATCACCTATGCCGATGGCACCACGAGTGACTTGAGTCTGAATGGTTTAGTGGATAATCAGATTGAATGGTCACTGCCAACCGCATTGAGCACGGCTAATCCGCGGGCAACCATTACACTGACGGGGAAGGCCGAGGATGTGAAGGGAGCAACTAGCGTGGCAGCTAGTGCGTCTACCTTTAACGCGGTTAACGGGATTGTCACGACCGATACCTCAGCATTCACCTTGAACCCAACCCTGGAACTAAATCTGTTCTCACTTTCTGGATCGAGTACCCAGATTGAGGCGGGGGCCAGTGCGACTTTTAAGGGTCTGGTGATTATTCCAGAAGGTGTCGACTTGAGCAACGACGATATGACCGTTTCTGGCACCCTGAATGGGTCATCCTTGCCAGACTTTAAGATGCCAACCGGGGATGATGGTCGGTTTGATCTGACCTTGACTCCTGGGCAGCTGAAGGCCGGCAGCAATATTCTCAAGCTTTGGGTGACCGACCCTTACCAGAACGTGTCCAATGAGGTCACCTATACGATCATTGTCCCAGGCCAGCTGACGTTTCAGACGGTGGCCGAGGCCAGTTCTTTTAAAACGACCTCATTAACCGGAACATCACAGCAGATCAAGCGGACCTCAGATTGGCAGGTCAAGATTCTGGATACCCGCGAGGCCGGCGCCTCCTGGGCATTACAAGTCACCGCAACCCCATTCGTCTCTACGGATGGGCGGACGCTTTCCGGTGAACTGCGGTACTACGATGAAGATGGTCAGACGGCTATTGGTGGTGACCCAATCACAGTGAGCAATGGGGTCTCTACGGATACGGACGATGTGACGGATGTCGTTGGCAACTGGCAGGATGAATCAGGCTTGCTCCTAGATGTCGACGGTGACGCGGTTCAAGGTGATTACGAATCGACGATTACTTGGACTCTGAACAATGTTCCCTAGACTAGGGCGAACGCAATGAACGTTAATAATAACAGGCGTTGGCACACTTAAGCCAACGACAAAAGGTCCCAGCAACACGTTCTACACGGAACGTGTTGCTGGGACCTTTGTGTTAAACGACGCCTATTCTGCGGGTGCGAGTTTTGCAGCCTGTGCCTGTGCGGCTTGGGCTAAGATATTTAGGTAGTTGAATGGCCGGTCAAAGTTTGGTTGGAAAAGCATGTCAACCATTGCCAGGTCGTCGATTGTATTTTCATTTTGGATGCAGACGGAGAGGGTATTAGCGGATTGTGAGACGTCATATTTACTCATCAATGCACCACCCAAGATCCGCCGACTGTCTGGGTCATAGACCAAAGACATCAGCACGGGTTCAGTTGTTGGCATGAACTCTGGACGGTAGTTATCCTTAACGATAACTTGTTCAGCATTGATACCCTGCTGCTTAGCGGATGCCAAGGTCAATCCAGTGGAGACAATGGTCCGACCGTAGAGGGCTAATCCAGATGAGGACTGCGTTCCCATGTATTTAACGGTTGGCTTAACGAGGTTCTTTCCGACCAGGATCCCTTGACGAACGGCATTGGTAGCCAGGGGAATATAAGCGTTTTGGTGAGTAGGGTTGTAATGAACCGCGGCACTGTCACCAGCGGCAAAGATGTCGGGATTGGATGAGCGCATGTAGTCATCGGTAATGATGGCACCGTTGGCGGCCATGTCGACCTTACCCTTGAGAAGGTCGGTATTTGGTCGGAAGCCGATACATAGGATAGCTAGGTCGGTCTGGTAGGCCCCTTGGTTGGTCTGAATAGTCAGGCGACCATCTTCAGGTGTAAAGCTTTGAACCGTTTCGCCCAAAGCAAGTTGGACGTGATTGTCGCGGTAGTCTTGTTCGATGACGTCCGTGAATTCAGAATCAAAGTATTTCGGCATGACGCGGTCCATGGCATCAATTAAGGTCACCTCGTGGCCAGTCGTTGAGTAAGCTTCAGCGAGTTCTGCGCCGATGTAACCGGCACCGATAACCGTGATATGTTTGGCCGTCTTGGCTTCTTCAATCAAGGTCTGAGCATGAGCCCAGTTCTTACACAGCTTGACCTGTGGACTATTAATGCCCGGAATTTTTGGTACGATGGGCCACGATCCAGAGGTCATGACGAGCTTGTCATAGGTATCAGTTGTTTGTTCATGAGTGGTCATGTCTTCAACTGTAACCGTTTTCTCTTCAGGGTCAATGTTTAAGACGTTGTGGCCCATCTGGACGTTAGCACCGAGCTTAGTTAATTCCTCTGGACTAGAGTAAAAGAGTCCTTGAGGATCGGCAACTTTACCCCCGAGGTACAAAGCAATACCACAGGAAAGAAAAGAGATAACGTCGTTTTTTTCATAGACCGTGACCTCGGCATCGGGGTTCTCGGCTAAGATTTGTTTAATGGCAAATGTTCCGGCATGGGTACATCCAACTACAGTGACTTTCATGAATAGGGCCTCCCAAAAGTGTGGTTAATTTATTTGAAAAATGCTTCACAAGCAGTCTCAAAAAAATAAGACTTGGTTACAACTCTATTTTAGACAACACGCCAGAAATGTCAACACATTTCAAAATGTGTAACACGTCTAATTCTGACGAAATCCAGTGATATCTAGTGTTGGTCCCCTAAAAGCGGTAAACTATGGGCTATAGACTTTGACGTGTTCATTTTCGGGATCCGCCATGGTCGGACGATTTAGACATAAGGAGTGGAGTTTGAATGAAAGCAGCAAAACATTTGACGGCCTGCACGACGGTGCTGGTTGGGAAAAAAGCAACGGTTGATGGATCAACGATGATTGCTAGAAATGACGACACCTTCTTAGCGTTGACTCCTCAACGCTTCTACGTTCACCCGGCGGAACATGACCAGCCGGCCCGGACCTGGGTTTCAAATCAAAATGGGTTCACGGCGCCAATTCCCAGTGACGGTTACCGTTACCTGGCAACGCCTAACGTGGAAACCGACAAGACCGGGGAGTATGCTGAAAGTGGGATTAACGACCAAAATGTCGCAATGAGTGCGACTGAAAGTGTCTATGGCAATCCCCAAGCCTTGGCGTTCGATCCTTTGGTGGCAAATGGATTAGCCGAAGACTCTTTGCAGACCCTGGTTCTGCCTTACATTAATTCGGCCCGCGATGGGGTGCGTTATTTGGGTAAGCTGATCAAGCAATATGGATCACCAGAAGGTAATGGGGTGCTGTTCTCTGATAATGACGAGGTATGGTACATGGAAATCGTCACTGGGCATCACTGGGTGGCGCAACGGATTCCGGACGATGCCTATGCTGTCGCCGCTAACCAAGTCGCCATTCAGCAGGTGGCTTTTGATGATCCCGACAATTTCATGTTCTCCGAGGGTATCCAGGAATTTGTCACGGCAAACCACTTGAATCCCGATCAGGATGGTTGGAACTTCCGCCACATCTTTGGGACGAGTACCGAAAAAGATCGGCATTACAACACGCCACGCGTTTGGTATGGGCAACGTTGCTTGAATCCTGAAATTGTTCAGGATCCCCAATCCAGTGACCTGCCGTTCATTTGCCGGACAAGTCACAAGATCAGTGTGGAAGATGTTGAATACATTCTGAGTTCTCACTATAACGAAACCAAGTACGATCCACTGGGCCCCGGGGATGATGCTGATCGGTTGAAGTTCCGGCCAATCTCAATGAACCGAACGCAGAACTCTCACGTCTTACAGTTGCGTAACGACGTCCCTAAGGCAAGTTCTGCCATCATGTGGGTTTGCTTCGGTGTACCAGCTTTCAGTCCTTACGTGCCTTTCTTTGCCAATGCCACCGATACCGATCCTTCTTACAGCCTGACGCCGGTCCATTTGGACGATGTGAGTGCCTACTGGATGTATCGGAAGTTGTCGATGATTGTGGAGTCCCACTACGTTGACTTCATCGAACAGGACACGGATTACGTGACGGCCGCTAAGGAAACGTTGCGGACCCACGTGGCGAAAGCCTTGAAGGGTGCCCAAAACTTCGAAGGGGACGACTTAACGGCCTTCCTGACGACACAAAACCACCGTGTGACTGAAATCATGCGCGCAACAACGACGAAATTTACCAATGACCTCATCGAGAAGGGCCTGACGCTCTCTCGGCTAACGTTTAACATGGATAAGAACTTATAAACCAAACGAGTAATGCTCATGACGAAACAGGCGGCCTGACAATTGTCGGGCCGCCTGTTTTTGACTGAAACTATCTTTTTACGAAAAAACTCCGTAGAATCGTCGAGATTTTACGGAGTTAACTTTAGAGTCATTAATTTAAAGTGTTGCAATCGGTGTTAACCGAACATAGCGAGCATTGATGTAGGCTTCTGGCCCAATCTGATACCAGACCAACTGTTGGTCATCGACGATGCGTCCCCGGACGTCCAGGGGATCACCATGGTCAACCTGACCAGCCGTTTCGCCATACGGTTCACGGTAGATCGACACTGCCGAGCCTGGCACGTAATCAACTGTTCCCATTCGGTCAAATGGTTCCGGTTGCCAGCGAGAGACTGGTGGTAAGGCCGGTTGGGCGTATTGATGGTCGCGGCGAACCGTCTGTTCTGCAGACAGCCACTGATTACCACCAAAGTTATACCAGACAGTACCATTGGTTAGCGTGACGACCATGAAAAGCCGCCAGAGTGAGTCGGCTGGGAACTGGTAGGTGTAAGCTCGTCCCGCTGGCTCATCGTATACCTGATGATCGGCCTGCAAAAAGACATACTGATGGACGCGCTGAACCATCTGCCAGGCATCCCGCCGGTAGTAGTAGACTACCATGGCAGGTTTGTCGGTGAATTGGCCCCGTTGTGGTCCCTGGGCTTGGAAAATATGGTAGCCAGAGATGTTAGGTGGCGTCAGGGTGTAGGTCGTTGCCAGGCCGCCACGATGGATCTGAGGCAGTTCTAGCAAACGACCGGAATCAAAGTCGACGAGATAGGCAATAACGGGTTGGCCGAGCCGGCGTCGATAAATGACGGTTGTTAGCCCATATTCACTGATAAAGTCTTGGGTGAAGCCGATGATTCGTAAGAGCGCGTAGCCTGTGATCTCAGGAAAATGGTAATGAACGCTTTCACCCTGGTGACCCGTCAACACGAGTGCTGGTTGTAAAGGGCGGTCGTGCTCGTCGACTAACCGAACCACTAGCGTCGCTGCGGGGCCCAATGGTGCTGGCTGCGGCTGTACCTGTGGTTTTGGTGGACGGGGGGCAATAGGGGGCTGTGGTGGCATGACGGCTGGTTCAGCGTGAGTCGTTGGTACCGAAGGCAGACGCCGAGTTGGCGATGCCGGTTGCGGGTGTCGCCGTCGGGGTTTGGGTTCGATGAGTCGTTTAATCCAGTCAAAAAATGCCATGCCAGTCACCTCCAGAAGTTTCCTTTAAAACCTAGTATACCATTTTTACGGACTCCCCAATAACTGAAATTGTAACAGGTTTCACACCATCCCGATGAACAAAAAAAGAGACTCACGATCTCGTCGTGAGTCTCCTAAATTCAAAGGTTAAGCTTTACTAGTTGATGAGTCGGTTGAGGACGTTGACTCTGCGTCGTTGTCGGCAGCCAACGTGATCTTGTCGTCTTCGATCCGTGCCACCAGATTCTTAACATCTGCGTGGTCCAGGTAGAAGTCGGCAATCCGGTCTTCAATCTCTTCTTGGATAACTCGCCGTAATGGCCGAGCACCCATAGCAGGATTGTAGCCCTTCTTGACCAATTGTTCTTCGACGGGCTTCGTGACATGGATGTGGAGGCCTTGGCCAGCCAGCATCTGGTTAACGTCACCAATCATGAGATCCACAATCTGCATCAAGTTGTCCTTGCTCAGAGAGTTGAACTCAATGATATCGTCGAAACGGTTGAGAAATTCTGGCTTGAAGTAGTTGGTCAGATTCCCCAATACGGAATGCGTCGTGCCATTAGCAGCGGCACCAAAACCAACGTTGGCTTCGGCATCCCCAGTTCCGGCGTTACTGGTCATGATGATCAGCGTGTCCTTGAAGGAGACGGTTCGGCCTTGAGAATCGGTCAGGCGGCCGTCGTCAAGAATTTGTAAGAACATATTCATAACGTCGGGGTGTGCCTTTTCGATTTCATCCAACAGAATCAACGTGTAAGGGTGACGACGAACCTGTTCCGTTAATTGACCAGCTTCCTCGTACCCAACATAGCCAGGTGGGGACCCGATCAACTTAGAAATGGAATGTGGTTCCATGTACTCAGACATGTCGAATCGAACCATTGCATCCGTTGAGCCAAAGAGTTCATTGGCCAGTTGCTTGGCTAATTCCGTCTTCCCAACACCGGTAGGGCCCACGAAGAGGAATGACCCAATTGGGCGTCCAGTTCCGTTTAACCCAATCCGGTTACGTCGGATGGCCCGAGCAACCTTATCAACGGCTTCATTTTGGCCGATGACGTGTTTCTCGAGGTCGGTTCCTAAACTCTGGAGTTGATGTTGTTCTTTGGCTTGGAGTTCACCGACGGGGATGTTGGTCTTTTCTTCCACGATGTCTTGCATATCCTTGACCGTGACTTCAACCGAAGTGTTCGGATCAGCAGTTGTTGCTGATTCCTTGGACTTCTCCAGCTTCGTCACTTGGTCACGGTAGTAGGCAGCCTTTTCGTAGTCTTCCTGCTTCAAGGCGTCTTGCTTCTGTCCTTCGGCGGACTTGATCTTTTCGTCAATCGCCTTAGGGTCCGCCACGTTAATGGTCAGATTCTTCCGCGAACCAGCCTCATCTAACAGGTCAATGGCCTTGTCAGGTAAGAAGCGGTCTTGAATGTACCGGTCTGACAACCGAACGGCGGCTTCAATGGCGTCGTCCGTGTAGTGAACGTGGTGATAGTCTTCATACTTCTTTTGAATACCCTTAAGAATCTTCACGGCCTCATCGGCACTCGGTTCGTCTACCGTTACGGGTTGGAACCGCCGTGCTAACGCCTGGTCCTTTTCAATGTCACGGTACTCATTTAACGTGGTTGCCCCGATCAATTGGAAATCACCACGGGCGAGGGCGGGTTTCAAAACATTCCCGGCATCCATGCCACCTTCGGCATTTCCAGCACCCATGATTTCGTGAATTTCATCGATGAAGAGAATGATGTCCGGATTGGACTGAACCTCTTTCATCAATTGTTGCATCCGTTGTTCGAATTGACCTCGAATCCCGGTTCCTTGAACCAGAGATACGACATCTAAACGGATAATTTGTTTGTTGGCGAGCTTTTGAGGAACGTTGCCTTCGACAATTCGTTCCGCAAGGCCTTCAACGACGGCCGTCTTCCCAACACCGGCTTCCCCGATGAGTACGGGGTTGTTCTTAGTCCGTCGGTTCAGGATTTCGATGACTTGTGCCGTTTCTTTGTCTCGACCAATGACAGGGTCAACCTTACCATCTTTTGCCAGTTGCGTGAGGTTCAGGCCATACTGATTAAGTAGGCCATTGCCAGAGCCCTGGTTGCCTGATGGTTGTGTTGGCCGGTTGCCTTGACCGGAAGCTTGACGATAATCTGAAGGATTACCGTTGCCGTTACCGCCTTGCATGGCCCGGAAAATATCATCCAGGTTACCAAAGCCGAATGGATCTTGTGCCATACGGCCACCTCCATTTCCAGAATCGTTTGATTGTTGCTGTTTCAGCAGCTGGTAACAATTTTGGCATAGGTCAACTTGTTGCCGCTGCCCATTTACACTCATGTAAAGGTGAATCGTTGCTTCATTGCGGTGGCAATTTTGACATAGCATCTTGTCGTCTCCTTTCTTGCCTGGAGTTCTCGTGGGAAGTCCCACAGGATCAATTAAAAGCCTTTGACCTTTATTGACCATTGAACACATTATACCGCGTTGATTAGGGGGTGCAAGTATTTTGATTCACCCAGTAACCGCGTAGCACGAGGGATTACCTCACGAACGCCTTTTATTTTAGCACTCTCTCCCATAGAATGCTAAAATCAGTCTCGGAAATTGAAAATTTCTTTTGACGTCGGCGAAGATGCACCGTAGAATATATAGGAAACAACGAAGTGGGGGTGGCAATGTGGCAGAAGATTTCACGGATTTATTGAATCAACTCAAAGATGGCAAGATTGACCAGTTCGAGGTAACGCCGGCAAGCTTCCCGGCTTTTCAGAAAGCTTTCATGGCTTTTGATACCCGAAAGCGGGTGGTTGGTCAGGCCCACAAAGACGGAAAACTTGTCTATCATTATGATCATGACGCCGGAAATAGCGGCGAATGACGAATTTTTTATGTAAGCGGTTCACTAACAACTTGTAATTTAGTGGTTAGATTGATATTCTTAGTAGGTAGGCATGACTCGTTCAATGGTTGTTTGACCACTGCGCAAGGTCAAGGCGAGCCATCGTCAATAAGAAGTCAACCTAAGCTTAAAGGAGATCGATCAATTATGGAAAAACGCGAATTTCATGTAACATCCGAAACTGGTATCCATGCCCGTCCTGCAACCTTATTAGTTCAGGCAGCTAGCAAGTACACCTCAGAGGTTAGCTTGCAGTACCAAGACAAGTCCGTTAACTTGAAGTCTATCATGGGTGTGATGTCATTGGGTGTCGGCCAAAATGCTGACATTACGATCACCACTGATGGTGACGACGAAGCCGACGCAATGAAGGCTGTTGCTGATACCATGGTAAAAGAGGGTTTATCTAAATAATGAAGACGATGCTCAAGGGGATCGCTGCGAGTGATGGGCTAACCTGTGGCCGAGTCTTTCGGCTGGTTGACCCGCAACTCGAGATTCATCAGCGGTCAATTCAAAATCTTGATAAAGAGATAGAGCGATTCCATCAGGCCCTTGTAGCAGCCGCCTCGGATATTGAGACGATAAAAACTCGTGTAAATAAAAACCTGGGTGCGGATCGTGCCCAGGTTTTTATTGCGCAAATGGCGATGGTTAGGGATGCCGAACTGGTCGATCCGGTCACGGCGCTTATCCAGGAAAAACGGATCAATGCCGAGGCTGCGCTACTCACGGTTACTCACGATGCCGAGCAACGGCTGACGAGTCTGCAGAATAATCCGTACCTGCAACAACGTCTGGCAACATACCGGGCGGTGACCAAGCGGGTAACGGCCAAGTTACTGGGTGTGGACTTGCCAGATCTGGCCCTCGTGACCGATCCCGTGGTGGTCGTGGCGCATGATTTGGTGGCCAGCGAAACCATTGCGGTCAATCCACAACAGGTTTTGGGGTTCATTACCGATACCGGTGGCCGAACCTCACACTCGTCGATCCTGGCACGTTCGTTAAATTTGCCGGCGGTCGTGGGGACTCAGGTGGCGACGCAACAACTGGGGAATGGTGACATGGTCATCGTTAACGGTTCTCAAGGTAACGTTGTGGTGGCGCCGGACGATGACGAAGTCGCGACGGCGAAACAAGAGATGGCTAAGCGCCGGCAGAATCAGGAACGTTTGGCCAGTATCCGCCATCACGGCACGGTCTCCAAAGATGGTGTCGGTGTGACGCTTGCCGCCAATATGGGAACGGTTGCCGATTTACCACGCGTTGAGGCTGGTGGGGCGGAGGCCATTGGTCTGTTGCGAACTGAATTCATGTACCTTGATGCCCATCACTTGCCTTCTGAGGATGAGCAGTTCACGATTTACCGACGAATATTGACGACTATGGCGCCACGACCGGTAGTCATTCGGACTTTGGATGTTGGTGGGGATAAACCATTACCCTATCGTCCAGCTCAGGATGAGGCCAATCCCTTTATGGGGTCGCGGGCCATTCGCCAGAGTCTGGCTCACCAACAGGTCTTTCGGAGTCAACTACGGGCCTTGATTCGGGCTTCGGCATACGGCAAGTTGCGGATTATGTTTCCGATGATTACGACGCTGGATGAGTTGCGCCAGGCCAAGGCAATTTATGCTGACGAGCGGGCTAAGCTTACTACAGCCCGGGTCGCCATGGGTAAGATTGACGTGGGGATGATGGTGGAAGTGCCCGCCGCAGCCTTACTGGCTGACCGTTTTGCTGCCGAGGTGGATTTCATGAGTATCGGCACCAATGATCTCATCGGCTACACCTTGGCTGCCGACCGCACCAATCAGGATGTGGCATATCTGTATCAACCTTACCATCCAGCCGTATTGCGGCTAGTCGATCGGGTTATTTCAGCGGCACACGCTGCAGGGATTCCAATTGCGATGTGCGGTGAGATGGCTGGTGACCCTATTGCGGTACCTTTATTGCTGGGGATGGGCTTAGATGAGTTCTCAATGGCGCCTAACGCCATCTTGAAGACGCGAGAACTCATTAGCCACTTGGATGCCCACGAACTCACCTCATTGGCAGAGACTGCGGTTAATTCAGCCAGCACCAGCCAGGAGGTCGTCACGATGGTTCAAGCCGCCGTGCCAGACGTTCTGGGATAAGACTCTAAATTGAAAAATTACAGGGAGACGGGACCAGCCATAAAGGCTTTAGGTGCCGTCTCTTTAATTTTGTTTGCGATTGGGCCTGAGGTTTGCAATCCCCTAGCCAAACCCATATAATTGTGATGATTGTATTTAGTGCTATTAGAAAAGGTTTAGCCAAACACAGACGCAAGGGGGATTGGCGATGAATATTGGCTTATTTACAGATACCTATTTCCCTCAAGTGAGTGGGGTGGCAACGTCGATCAAGACGTTGCGGGATCAACTAGAAAAACAGGGTCATCAGGTGTACATTTTTACTACGACTGACCCACAAGTCGAACGGAATGTTTATGAACGAAATGTCTTTCGGTTTTCAAGCATTCCGTTCGTTTCGTTTACGGACAGACGGATTGCGGTGCGCGGGCTGTTCCAGGCCTATCAAATTGCCAAGGAATTGAACTTGGACATTGTTCACACCCAGACGGAGTTCTCGATGGGGTGGATCGGCAAGTTTGTGGCGCGTAACCTGGAAATTCCTTGCTTACATACCTATCACACCATGTATGAGGATTATCTGCACTATGTGGCCAACGGTAAGATCTTAAAACCGGTGCATGTGAAGCAAGCGACACTAGCCTTTTGTTATCATCTGACTGGTGTGGTTGCGCCGAGTGACCGAGTGTTGACGACCTTAACCGATTATGGGGTTAAAACACCAATTCGAATCATTCCAACCGGGGTAAACCTTCATCAGTATGAGCAACCGGATACGGCAAATCTGCGGCGTCAGTGGGGCTATGGGCCTGATACGCCGGTGATTCTGTCGTTGAGTCGTTTGGCCTATGAAAAGAATATCAAGGCCAGCATTGCCGCTATGCCGCGGATTTTGGAACAAGTGCCCGAGGCGCAGCTACTGATTGTTGGGGATGGGCCAGCCAAGGCCGACCTGGAACAACAAGCTCAGGATGCTGGGTTGATGGACCATATTACCTTTACCGGTGAGATTGATAATGATGAAGTATTTCATTATTACCACATGGCCAATGTCTTTCTCTCTTCCTCTGATTCGGAGTCCCAAGGGCTGACTTATATCGAGGCCATGGCGGCGGGAACGAAGATCGTGGTCATGACCAGTCCCTATACCGATGACTTGTTGTCGGATCGGGCGCTAGGTGTGACTTTCTCGACAGAGGATCAGTTGGTAGCCAACGTGGTGGATTATCTGCGTCACGGGGATGAGGAACAAAATCCAGAACTGCTTGCACGTAAGCTGGCAGAAATCTCCGCCGATACTTTTGGTCAACGGGTCATTTCCTTTTATCAGGACGCCCAGGCCAGTTACGAAGAGGCGCATGAGGATACGCCGGATTTTAGTGATTGATTAAGGGAGTTATTTGATGCTTAAAATTAATATGTTCTCCACGGCCGATTCGGTTAAGGGTCAGGGTGTGGGGAGTGCCTACAATGAATTAATGAATTTGTTAAAGACGCGGCTGCACGATGAGTTTCAAGTCACGGTTAACAAATACAGTCGGGTAGACGTCACCCATTACCACACGATTAATCCGACTTACTACCTGTCAACATTTTTACCTGGACGCGGCCGTAAGATTGGCTACGTTCATTTCTTGCCGGAGACACTTGAGGGTAGTCTGAAGATTCCCCAGCCCTTTCGGTCAATCTTCTATAAATATGTCATTGCATTCTATAAGCGGATGGACCACATTGTTGTGGTCAACCCGACTTTTATTCCCAAGTTGGTTGCCTATGGGATTCCCGCAGAACGGGTGACCTATATTCCCAATTTTGTGAGTCGCAAGGAATTCTATCCCGTGGATCACGATCGTCAGGTGGCCTTACGTCAACAGTACGGGTATGATACCAAGCGCTTTACGGTGTTGGGTATTGGTCAGATTCAGGAACGTAAGGGGCTCTTTGACTTTATTAAATTGGCGAAGAACAATCCAGACATTCAATTCGTTTGGGCCGGCGGCTTTTCATTTGGCCGGATGACCGATGGCTATGCGGCGCTGAAGAAGGTCGTGGATGATCCACCAGCCAACCTGAGTTTTCCGGGAATTGTCGATCGTGACAAACTGGTGGACTACTACAACATGGCTGATCTCTTTTTACTGCCATCGTTTAATGAACTTTTTCCAATGTCTGTATTAGAAGCCTTTAGTACCGGGACACCGGTGTTACTGCGTGATCTGGACCTGTACCAGGCCATCATCGCAGGCGACTACCAACCGGCCAAGGATTATGATGAGATGAATCAACAACTCCATGACTTACCACAGAATCCAACAGCCATGGCACACTGGCACCAGCAAAGTTTGGCAGCCGCGGAGCGTTATTCCGAGGCCCACTTAGCGGAGATCTGGCGGCAATTCTATCAGCAACAAGCAAAAGTGAGGTAGTGACATGTCCCGTCGAAATAAGTGGGTTTTAACGATTATGTTTTTGGTGGGGATTGCAATCTTCGCCTATTCACTCCGGGACATTAAGTTTTCCGTTCTCGTGAACGATTTTGTTCATATTAATTTCTGGTGGTTCGGGGTAGCGGTGGCCTGCATGGTCATCTACCTGGGACTAGAGGCCTGGATTGTGAAGGTCTTTATCTCCGATCGGATCACTGGGTTCACCTTTAAGGATGCCTTACGGATTCCCATGGTTGAACAACTTTTTAATGGGATCACGCCGTTTTCTTCAGGCGGTCAGCCCGCCCAACTCATTGCCCTGATGCAAACGGGGGTCGATGCTGGGAAGGCGAGTTCGGTGTTATTAATGAAGTTCGTGGTCTACCAATCGATGATTGTCATTAACTTTTTAATTGCCTTGATGATTGGGTTTAACCAAATCCAGGATAAGCTTCATGCCTTGGTCTGGTTAGTGGTCTTTGGTTTCTGTATTCATCTGGCAGTTATTGTGGGGTTACTGATGATCATGTTCTGGTATAACTTTACCAAGAAGATGGTGACAGTCGTCCTCTACCCGGTGAAATGGTTTGTGAAGCCAGAGCGTTATGAACGGATGTCACGCAATATCAACAGCAAGATCGATTCCTTCTATGCCGAGAGTGTCCGAATCAGTGGAAAGGGGAAGCTGATGCTACGGGTCTTTGTGATCACGTTCTTCCAGCTGGCCTTTTACTACTTGATTCCGTACTTTATTATGTTAGCCCTGGGCTATACCTCGGCAAATATCGTCATGGTCACGAGTTTCCACATTCTGATCGTGATGGTCATTTCACTTTTCCCAATTCCCGGTGGTGCCGGTGGGGCGGAGTACAGCTTTGAAATGATCTTCCGGAGTTATATCTCTTCGAGTAGTAAGCTAGTATTGGCCATGATTCTCTGGCGGTTATTGACCTACTACTTCGGGATGTTGGCTGGATTAGTGGCGATGGTCATTCGACCAGATCGGGTGACCGAGGACTCAGATTCATGAAATCAATGAGTTTTTCTCGATTTGGGCGTGTCATATGGCCCCAAGTTTGGTAAAATCATTAGTGGAAAGCTAGAAAGGGGACCAATCATGGAAGAATCTCAACTGATTGGCATCATCAATCGCTTAAAGGCGATGCAAGAGGATGCTACCGACGAGCCACAGCCCCGTCGTTTTGAAAAGGAAGGCGTTGAGCAGGCAACGGTTGTCTTTAACCAAGCTACTCACACTTACACGTTAACCGAACATAATCCGGAGACGACTTTTGAATTTGATAACATCGACCTGGTGGCTATCGAATTATTTGATTTACTGACGGATAACTAACAAAACTATGGGTGCCATAGTTTTGTTTTTTTATTATATCGGGAAAAGATTGAATTTTTCCAAAGGTTCCGCAATCGGATTGATTACCCGATAATATCAGCTATACTTGAATGATGTTAATTATTATGTGGAGGCAGTCTCATGGCGAACTTTTTTAAGCGGAAGACGAATTGGTTAAACACCCGTATGGGCTTTTTCCTATTAATCGTCGTTTTATTTTGGGTAAAAACATACATTGCCTATCAGACTGAGTTTACCTTAGGTGCTAAGGGCAGTGTGCAGCAGTTTTTACTACTAATTAACCCATTACCGGCCGCCCTGTTGGTATTCGGGATTGCCCTGTATTTCCGGGGCAGATTAGCTTACTGGCTAATGCTGATTATCGACGTGCTAGAATCCACCTGGATTTTCGCAAACGTTGTGTATTACAGAGAGTTCTCCGACTTTCTGTCATTTGGGATCATGAAGGGCTCGAGTTCGGTTGGCAATAACCTGGGTAAGAGTCTCGCTCAGATTACCCATCTCTATGATTTCTTCGTTTACGTTGATATTATCGTGTTAATCATCTTACTGGTGACACATGTTATTCGAATTGACCCACGGCCATTCAAACGGCGGTATGCGTTGTCGATTACCGTGCTGTCATTTGGCTTGATGTTTGCTGAGTTTGGGATGGCGAATGCAGACCGATCTGGTTTATTGACGCGGACCTTTGATAACAACTATATCGTTAAATACCTGGGTCTTAATGAGTATGCGGCGTTTAACGCCTATCAGACACAGAAGGAAAGTGCGACGCGGGCTAGTGCCAATGCATCGGACATGAAGAGTGTGCTGAAGTACTTGAAGCAGAACCGGGTTAGCCCGAATGTGTCCTACTATGGTAAGGAGAAGGGTAAGAACGTTTTTATCATTCACTTGGAGAGTTTCCAGCAATTCTTAATTGACTACAAGGTGGATGGTAAAGAGGTTACGCCAACTCTGAACAAGTTCTATCACAATGATAATACGTTGTCGTTTGACAACTTCTATAACCAGGTTGCCCAAGGAAAGACTTCCGATGCCGAAATGATGCTCGAGAACTCACTGTTTGGGTTACCACAGGGGTCTGCGATGACGACCTACGGGACGCAGAATACGTTCCAGGCGGCACCAGCAATCCTGAGTCAGGAGGCTGGATACACCTCGGCAGCATTCCATGGGGATGTGCCAAGTTTCTGGAACCGGGATAATACGTATAAGTCTTGGGGCTATCAGTACTTCTTTAGTTCTAGTGCCTATACGGAGAAGGCGGGCTATAGTGTCGGTTATGGTCTGAAGGATAAGATCTTCTTCAAACAATCGGCCAAGTATATTGAACAGTTACCACAACCGTTCTATGCTAAGCTGATTACGTTGACCAATCATTACCCATATGAGCTAGATAAGAAGAATACGGACTTCCCCGCGACGAAGACCGGGGACAAGACGGTGGACCCTTATGTTCAGACGGCCCACTACCTTGATCAATCGTTTGCAGAGTTCCTGACCTACCTGAAGAAGGTCGGTCTCTACAAGAATAGTGTGATCGTGGCTTATGGGGACCACTATGGGATTTCCAACAACCATCGACCAGCTATTGCCCAACTGTTGGGTAAGGATAAGATTACCGGCTACGATCTAACGCAGTTCCAGAAGGTACCATTCATGGTTCACGCAGATGGTCTGAAGGGTGGCATTAATCACACCTATGGGGGCGAAATTGATGTCTTGCCTACACTGTTAGACTTCTTAGGAGTTAAAAACCAGGATACGGTTCAGTTTGGGCAAGATCTCTTGGCCAAAAATCGAAACCAGACGGTGGCCTTTCGTAATGGGAACTTTGTCTCCCCGAAGTATATGAAGGTGGGGGGAACCGTCTATGATACGAAGACGGGAGAAGTCCTCACACTGACGGCGGCTCAGAAGAAGGAAGTTGATCAACTACAGAACCATGTGACGACGGAGCTTTCTCTGTCTGATCGGGTTATCTATGGGGATCTCCTACGGTTCTATTCACCGAAGAACTTTAAGAAAGTGGATAAGTCGTCCTTTAGTTATAAGTACACGCCAGCGATGGCAAAGTTAGCAGAGGCTCAGAAGGAAGAGAAGACCAGTGTTCTGTCTAAGAATGATGGCAAGAGTACTGTCTCGGACTACAAGACCGATGCACCAGAACTGAAATAGAATGATGAATTGCATTCAGCCCATAGTGGTTGAATGCAATTTTTTTGTGGTGTTAACCGCTATAGCGGGGTTCAGGGGCAGTTGATGAAACGTTTTTTGTTAAATATGCATTTAGGGGTTGACCGGTGTGGCTGTTATTGGTAAACTATTTTCTGTTGTCAATTTATGAATGTTCCGTTGCGACGGCGAGAAACACCGGCTAGATTAATTGTTAAAAAGGCTTGACGGTCAGTTTAATTATTGATATAGTAGTAATCGTTGTTAAGAATATTTATTCAACCGGGGATGAATATCCCGATATTTATTCAATAAAATGTTTAAATAAGTTGTTGACAGTGTTTTGACAGCATGATATACTTTAAAAGTTGTCACGGAGTTAGTTATTCGCGACAAGGTAGACCTTTGAAAACTGAACATTGTTTCGACAAACCAAATATGTGTAGGGCGGTTTGATATTTATATCAA
>NZ_BROB01000026.1 GCF_024345185.1 Levilactobacillus humaensis
CTGTTCTTAGTGAGATACTGTTTGGTGTACCCTAAAATAAAGTCTCTTTATTTACAGAGCTTGACTAAACGTAGGAAGAAGGGCCTGAGACAAAAGTCTCAGGCCCTTCTTGCGCTCCAAACGTCAATAGTCGAAACGTGTGACAAAAGGCAGTCAACTCCGCCTAACCCCGATAGACAAACAATCCAAGACCAGGATTATTCGTCTATCGACGTTAATGCTCATTGACTAACCGCCTTTTGTCGCACTCTCTTCTTTAGATTCATCGCTAGCGAACCAGCGACTTATTTTTTACATCATGCCGCCCATTCCAGGACCGGCAGCTGGTGCGGCTGGGGCTGGGTTGTCGCTAGGCTTTTCAGCCACGACAGCTTCAGTCGTCAGCAACAAGGCGGAAACGGAAGCCGCATTCTGTAAAGCAGAACGGGTAACCTTGGTTGGGTCGGTGATCCCGGCCTTAACCATGTCTTCGTACTTGTTATCAGCAGCGTTGTAACCGACACCAGGCTTTTCACCCTTCAGGTGTTCAACGACAACTGAACCTTCAACACCGGCATTTTCAGCGATTTGACGAACGGGTTCTTCCAAGGCACGGAGGACAATGTTAACCCCGGTCAATTCGTCACCTTCGGCTTCAACCTTAGCCACGTCACCAATGACATTGATTAAGGCAGTCCCACCACCAGCAACGAAGCCTTCTTCAACAGCGGCACGCGTTGCATTCAAGGCATCTTCGATCCGGTACTTGCGTTCCTTCAATTCGGTTTCGGTAGCAGCACCGACCCGAACCACAGCAACACCGCCGGCTAACTTAGCCAGACGTTCCTTCAGTTTATCACGGTCGAAGTCAGAGGTCGTGTCATCGATTTGACCCTTGATTTCAGCCACTCGTTCAGCGATTTGATCCTTAGCACCAGCACCTTCGACAACAGTCGTGTTGTCCTTAGTGACGTTAACCTTTTGGGCTTGACCTAATTGGTCAATCGTGGTGTCCTTCAAGTTGAGACCTAAGTCATCGGTAATGACCGTCCCACCAGTGAGGATAGCTAAGTCTTGTAATTGGGCCTTACGACGGTCACCAAAGCCAGGAGCCTTGACAGCAACGACGTTAAAGGTCCCACGCATCTTGTTGAGAACCAACGTTGGCAAAGCTTCACCGGTAATGTCATCGGCAATGATCAAGAGTGACCGGCTTTGTTCAACAACGGATTGTAATAATGGTAAGATGTCTTGAATATTGGCAATCTTCTTGTCCGTAATCAGGATGTAAGGATTGTCCAAGTTAGCTTCCATCTTGTCATTGTCGGTAACCATGTATTGTGACATGTACCCACGGTCGAACTGCATCCCTTCAACAACGTCCAAGCTGGTATCAACCCCACGGGATTCTTCAATAGTGATGACCCCGTCGTTACCAACCTTTTCCATGGCGTCGGCAATCAACTTACCAGTATCTTGGCTAGCTGATGAAATCGAAGCGATTTGCGCAATGTCTTCCTTCGTCTTAACATCATGAGACATCTTGTGTAAGGCTTCAACAGCCGCACTCGTTGCCTTTTCAATCCCGCGACGAATGCCAACAGGGTTAGCACCGGCAGTGACGTTCTTCATCCCTTCGTTAACGATGGCTTGCGTCAGAACCGTTGCGGTTGTCGTCCCATCACCAGCGATATCGTTGGTCTTGGAAGCAACTTCGGAAACTAACTTAGCACCCATGTTTTCAAAGTGATCTTCGAGTTCAATTGCCTTGGCAATCGTCACACCATCATTGGTGATGGT
Organism: Levilactobacillus humaensis; assembly: GCF_024345185.1. Classification (GTDB taxonomy): domain Bacteria; phylum Bacillota; class Bacilli; order Lactobacillales; family Lactobacillaceae; genus Levilactobacillus; species Levilactobacillus humaensis. The sequence continues at coordinate 1,780 of NZ_BROB01000026.1, forward strand.
TGGGTTACCGTAACTTTGTTCCAAAACAACGTTACGTCCCTTAGGTCCCAAGGTGGTCTTAACAGTATCAGCTAACTTATCTACACCAGCAAGCATCTTGCTACGTGCATCTTCAGAAAATTTCAATTCTTTAGCCATTATTCCAATTCACCTCATATTAGTTTTTATATTGTCGATTTGGTATCAGTGGGAAAGTCCTAGTCAATAACGGCGACTAAGTCCTTTTCGTGTAAAACAAGGTAAGTGTTGCCTTGGTACTTAACTTCCGTACCAGCGTACTTATCAAACAATACTCGGTCACCAACCTTAACAGTTGGGGCCACCTTATCGCCATTGTCTAATACCCGGCCATCGCTAACAGCAACAACGTTCGCCGTTTGGGGCTTTTCTTGGGCGTTACTTGCGAGCACGATGCCGCCAACCGTCGTTTCTTCTTCTTCTGGTTGATCTAAAATGACACGGTCTCCTAATGGTTTTAACACTTAAATCCCTCCAATGAACTTACTTTTTAGCACTGTTAGCACTTGACTAACATAAGTGCTAATCACAATATCTAATATATGGTTTTTCGTTTTAAAAATCAAGGAATTTGGTAGACGAATTTTCCCAGGACACGCCCGGAGCTTACGGGCACTTGTCTTCCGGCTTTTGATTCGATTAATCCGCAACGAATACAAAAAAAGAGCCCAGGATTTCTCCCAGACTCTGCCGTCGTCTAACCTAAATTGTTGTAGTGTTCCAAGAAGTAGATCAACGTCTGTAACTCATTAGTCAAATCAACATTTTGAACCCGGACACCCTTAGGCACCGTGATCCGCAGTGGCGTGAAGTTCAGGATTCCCTTCACACCCCCGGCAACCGTTTCGTCCGTCACCTGTTGGGCAACATCGGCGGGCACCGTTAAGATCGCCACCTCAATCTGCTGTTCTTCCAATTGCTTGCGCAGATCGGTCATGGGATAGATGGGTACCCCACTCTGAACGGTGTTGGCCATCGAGTCCTTCACATCAAAGGCGGCACTGATTCGGACATTGCCATCCTGATGGAAATTGAAGTTCAACAGCGCATGACCCAGGTTACCTACCCCGATCAATGCCACACTAGTCAGGCGATCCTGGTTCAGAATTTTCTTAAAGAATTTAATTAAACTTTCAACGTCGTATCCGTAGCCTCGCTTACCCAGCGCACCAAAATACGAAAAGTCCCGGCGAATAGTGGCTGAATCTACCTTCACGGCATCTGATAATTCAGTCGATGAGACCCGGGTCTTATCTGCATCCAATAAAATATTCAGATAACGGTAGTAAATGGGCAGTCGTTTCGCTGTCGCCCGGGGAATCTTATGTTCAGTCAAAGCTTGAAACCTCCTAATCAAAATCTCTTACCGGTGTTCACAAGCACCGGTTTTTTACGGCCTATTTGTCTGGATTGTGAAACTAACTTTCTTACAAATTATAGCATAACCACTCTTCTTGTGAAAGAATTTGCAAAAAGTTTTCACAAGTTAGGTTGGATTTCGGTCTGACCCCAGAATATGCTAAAATAGTGGGTATTAACTCAGTGAAATGAAAAAAAGGAGGTTGGTTCACCGTGATACTCTTACAAGTTCAACAAGTCACCCGGCGCTTCGGGGCCAGTGTGCTCTTCGAAAACGTGAGCATGGACGTTCCCGAACACGGTCGCGTGGCCCTAGTTGGCCGTAATGGTGCGGGGAAATCCACCCTATTAAAAATGATTGCCGGCGAAACGACACCGGACGTGGGTCAAATCACGACAAAACGGGGCCTAACCATGGGCTACCAGGCGCAAAATGCCGGCCTGGCATCCACCAAGACCGTTTGGAATGAGATGCTCAGTGTCTTTGCCAAACTAATTGCCATGGAAAAACGCATGCATGAACTTGAAGCTCAAATGAGTGATCCCAACGTTACCGCCGATCAGGAGCAATTTGCCCAGGTCTCCAGTAGCTACGATCAGCTCCAACAAGACTTCAGCGACCAGAACGGCTACGGCTATCAGGCTGAAATTCGTGGCGTCCTGCATGGATTCGAATTCGATGAAGACTACTATGATAAGCCAATCAATGAACTTTCCGGTGGCCAACGAACCCAGTTAGCCCTGGCCAAACTGTTGCTAGAACGGCCTGACCTGCTCATCTTAGATGAGCCCACTAACCATTTGGACGTTGAAACTCTAACCTGGTTGGAAGGTTACTTGCAAGGTTATCCCGGTGCCATTCTGGTCGTTTCCCATGACCGGTACTTCCTCGATCACGTGGTCAATGACGTCTACGATATGGCCCATGGCGGGCTGGACCACTATCCCGGCAACTATTCCCACTACATCTCCGCTAAGGCTGAACGCCTCCGGTTATCCTGGAAGGAATACGACAAGCAACAGGCCGAGATCAGTAAGCTCGAGGACTTTGTGAATAAAAACATCGTCCGTGCCTCGACCACGAAACGCGCGCAAGCCCGGCGAAAACAATTGGAAAAGATGGACAAGCTTGATCGGCCTGAGGGCGATGACAAGGCGGCACGCTTCAGCTTTAATCCCCGTCGCCAAAGTGGGAATGTCGTGCTCGACGTCGTCAATGGCGCCGTCGGCTACGATGACCATATTCTAGCGGCTCCCGTCACCCTAGATATCAAGAAACACCAGTCGGTAGCCATCGTGGGTCCCAACGGGATTGGGAAGTCCACCCTACTCAAGACGATTCTGGGTCGCATCCCCGCCATTCAGGGCCAAATTATCTTTGGCACCGGTGTGGACACCGGGTACTACGATCAAGATCAAGCCACCTTACATGACAAGAAGTCCGTCCTCCACGAGTTGTGGGATGACCATCCGACAACCCCTGAGGGAGATATTCGCTCGATCCTAGGTAGCTTTCTCTTCACCGGAGCCGATGTCGACAAGAGTGTCCACAGCCTGAGTGGTGGTGAACGCGCCCGCTTGCTGTTGACTAAACTCGCCCTCCGTCACGATAACTTCCTGATGCTCGACGAACCTACGAACCATTTGGACATCGACAGCCGCGAAGTCTTAGAAACCGCCTTAAATGAATTCGACGGCACCATCCTGTTCGTTTCTCATGACCGGTACTTCATTAACCAAGTGGCCACTCAGGTCGTGGAACTGAGTCCTGAAGGCACCACACGTTACCTGGGGAACTATGACTACTATGTAGCTAAGAAGGCGGAACAAGACGCCTATGCCGCTAAGGAAGCCGAAGAAGCTGAGGCCGCTCATCCAACAGTGACAGCCCCCAAGCAAACTCAGGTGGACTACCAGGCACAAAAAGAACAGGCCAAGGCCAAACGAAAGTTAAGCCGGCAAGTGACCGCACTGGAAGACCAAATGGCCGACCTCGAACAACAGAAAACGGCCATTGAAACCGAAATGAGCCAAGAAGAAAACTTCAATGATGCGGGTAAATTGGGCGATCTGCAAGCGCAGCTCACGACCATTACCACACAACTCAGCGAAACTGAAGATTCCTGGACCGAAAAGAGTCTGGAATTGGAAGAATTCGCTGACTAAACCTGAAACATCAAGGACGACGTCGTAACTTCACTATAGTGAGGTTGCAACGTCGTCCTTTTCAATTACTCTAATTTTACTTTAGTGTTGGTAAATCCCGTATAGTCAGCCGCTAGGAACTGGGCTACCCGCATAAATTGCGTGGTCAGTTGGTCGTGATCAAACGACCCCCAGCTAACCACGCTAAAGTGAATCTGCCCTTTTCCCAGTTGATACGTCCATTTCCCCACAACGGTTCCATGGGCCACGATTGGGGCCCGGAGAATGCCATTCTTGGACCACAGCTGTTGTTGAATGGCCGGGGTGACGAACCACGCCTTCTCCCGGTAGCCCGTCATCGCAGCACTGAAACTGGCCGCAATCAGTGTATTTTGTGCGACGTGATCGGTTATCGTTGCCAGCTTAGCTGGTGAAATCGGATCAATCGTCCATAACTGCTCGGTGTCGATCATCACGGGCGTCAACTCCGGCACAACCTGTTGCCAAGCCGGCCGCACCTGACTAATTTTAATGCCTGACCACTTCACGACGTCGTCTAAGGTCGCGGGACCAAATCCCCGTAGATATCGTCGAATTAATTCGGCCGTGGCCGCCTGTTGGTCTAATAGCCCAACCGCGCTCGGCGTGACGAGCTGCCAATCCTGAGTCGACGCGGTCGGCAACATCTGTAGTCGCCCCTGCGCTGTCAAGACCTGTAGGACGGCATAATCAAAATTCTTAGGCCGATCGGCATACCAGGAATATTTGGCCGCTAAGTAGTCCGTATAAGCTGCCCGATTCAGTGGTTCTGTGGTCCGTAATAACTGGTCAATCTCATTAGCAGCCGCCCTGACGTGGTCCTCAGCCCCCAAGAAGTAGGCCTTGGGTAAGCGCTCCTGTTGCCGGGCCGAGACGACTAACCGCAGATCGACTGGTGTCAGCAGCTGAATGGTCCAACGTTGGGCCCAGGAGCGAGCAATCCCCTGCTTTTGATAAAAGGCCAGCAATGCCGCGTGGGACACTCCCGTCTGCAAGGCCACATTGAGCTCCGCGGCACGTTGGTTCTGCGCCTGAAATCCCACACAACGCAAAAAAGCCGTCTCCAAATCGGCGTGCGTTGTTAACATCCCCTGTCGAAACAGACGGGTGGCAAACAATTCGGCTCGATTCATGAGACGTCCTCCTCGATTAAGTTGCTTTATTTAGCAGAATCTGCCGCCCAGTCAAATTCAAGACTCGGATCAGCGTTCAATGTGGCATCGGCAAAGACACCGTGTTGGTAAGCCACGTAGGCAAAGGCCCCGATCATGGCGGCATTGTCCCCACATAACTTCAAGGGCGCCTTAACCAGATGGGTCGTTGGGTTGTGCGCCAAGTCCCGTTCCAACCGTTCGCGTAGTCCTTGGTTAGCAGCCACCCCACCGGCCAAGATCAGTTGCTTTACGGGGTAATCCGCTAAGGCGTGCTGGGTCTTTTCAGCCAACACGTCCACGACCGCCTGTTGGAAGCTGGCGGACAGGTCCTGCTTGCTCAAGGTCTCGCCAATCTGATCGGCGTGATGGGTCGTGTTGATGAAGGCACTCTTCAACCCACTGAAACTAAAGTCGAGATTGTCGTCCTTCTCCATGGCCCGGGGGAACTTGAACGTGTCATGTCCCTCGTGTGCCCACTGATCAACGGTCTTCCCGGCCGGATAGTTGACACCCATAACGCGGCCAACCTTGTCGTAGGCTTCGCCGGCAGCGTCATCACGTGTCTCACCGATAATTTCAAATTGGTTCTCGGCTGGCATATAAACCAGTTCGGTATGCCCACCAGAGACCAGCAGGGCCATCGCTGGAAATTCAATGGGTTCCACATAGCGCGCGGCATAGATGTGCCCGGCCATGTGGTTGATGGGAATCAGGGGCAGACTGTGGGCAAAGGCCACCGTCTTGGCCGCGGTAACTCCGATCAATAACGCCCCAACCAGGCCGGGACCGTATGTCACGGCCACGGCATCCAAGTCGTCATAACCGACTTGGGCCTCCTGTAAGGCATCTTTGATACAAATCGTAATTTCTTCAATATGATGTCGGCTTGCCACTTCAGGAACGACGCCGCCAAACCGTTGATGACTCTTAATTTGGGTTGCGACGACGTTCGACAGAATCTTATGGCCGTCCTCAATAACTGCCACACTCGTCTCGTCACAACTCGATTCAAACGCTAAAATTAAAGTTCGCTTTTCCGTTGGACTCACTCCCTCTTCATGCCAGAAACCATAAAAAACGGGTGGCTGTGCGCCATCCCGTTACGCCTCACGTGACTCTTCTTCAGCCTTCGGTAGGTATAACACCATATCCGCGGCATCTTCATGATCGCCAAAGTAGTAACCGCGCTTGATCCCGGTCTGTTCAAAGTCCAGATCCCGGTACAGGCGTTGGGCACTCTTATTGGATACCCGAACTTCCAGACTCACGGTCCGGTAGTTCAACTTCTTAGCCTTCTTAATCATGACGCTCAAGAGAAAACGCCCCAGACCATGGGCCTGAAACTCCGGCAACACGGCAATATTCGTGATATGGGCATCTTGCTCATGTTCGTCAAACGTACTGCCAATAAAGGCCAGCAAGCGGTCGTTCTTCCGAATAACCAGGTAGAGCCGATCCTTCTCACGCCGTAACTCGTTGGCGAAGGCCGTCGAATCCCATGGCGCTTGGCCAGAATAAACGGCGCGTTCGATTTCAATCATCTCGGGGATGTCGGTGAACAGGGCCTTGGCCACGAAGTAAGTCTCATCGCGAATTTCTACGCGGTGATTCTTCACATCCATGGTTTCCTCGCGCACGAGCTCTCGCCGACTTCCAAATACATTTTTATACCAACTCTTAAATTTTTTCAACATATGATCCGGTATCCTCTTCTGGGTTCTTGGCACGCCATTCGGCTTCAGCTTGCGTCAATCGTAGGTAGTTCGGCACGAATTGATCCACGTCTTTTACGGGCGTCTCGTGACGACCCAACAGGCCAATCGTTGCCGCCTGTGGTAAGTTCATCCAGGCACTCACGTTCGGCGTTGCGGCCGAAATGGTGGTGTCAATGAGCTCAGTAAAGTGGCTAGCGTCACCTAAGAACCAGACGGGCTCACCATACTCGTTAATGGCTTCTAAATAAGTCGTGACGTTCGTGTGTGCATCCGCAATCTCGGACACGGGGACGCCCCCCTTGATCCGGTACAGTCCAGCGAAAACGTTCTGGTTCCGCGCATCGAACAAAGGTGCCACCAGGGCGCCCTCAACCGGCACGTTCGCCGCCAAGGTTGCCAGACTAGAGACGGCCACTAACTCGATATCGAGTGTTGCGGCCAGCGTCTTTGCCGTTGTCACGGCAATTCTAATCCCCGTGTAGGAACCCGGACCCGCAGCCACAACGACCCGGTCGAGATCGGTTGGCTTAAGTTCGGCCATGGCGAGAAGCCGTTCAATTTCCGGTAATAAATACTCAGCGTGCTTCTGGTGAACGGTCACCGTGATGGCGGCCAGCACGTTCGAGTCATCCAACACAGCCACACTCAGTGGTCGGTTAGACGTATCAATTGCTAAAATCTTCATGTTTATTTAGGGTCCCCTTTGATGTGTTTGGTTATGCCGGTACCCGCACTCATGGAATGAGACGGCAAAAGCGGCGGCTGGTTAACGGCCACCGCTTCATCTTGGCTACCCAGTTACGGTTTCTAAATGACTGTTCATATCAGTTAACTATACTACCACAAAGATCCGCTGAGGGCACCTTCTCCGCTTGATCGTTAACCTTTTATCGATCTTGCCAGTCGATAGCGGCCTGAACCGCCACCGTCTCCCCGACCTTGACCTCGTGGGTTGTGGCGTGATCGCTAGGCGTCACGGCCGTACTCAGGACTTGATGACCATATTGAACTTCATTTTCAAAACGAATTCGAATATCGGTTGCCTGATGTTGACGCAACCAATCCGCCGGTAAGGTATCCAACATCCAATCGAAGTAGTGGGCATTGTTGACATGACCATTCCCGTCGATATCAAAGTAACGGACCGTGTAGGGCTTCATTTGAGCGGACAGACTGTGGTCTAGGCGACTAGGCCGCGGTAAACGTGGAATCCGACTAACTAATTCACTCTCGTAAGGCACCATAAGTTCCGTTGGAATCGTGGCAATTTTCCGAGTGGCATAGCTCATGGTGACCCAGATGCCCTCGCCATAGGCGATTTGGTTCCCATCCTGGTCAACCAACCAGTATTCACGATAGGCAAAATACCGATTGTAAGCCGTCGCTCTGGTTTTCACGGTTACGGTCTCATTAACCTCTGGCAAGCGGTCAATCTGAATGTGGTACTGGGTCACGACCCACCCCACACCGAGACCGTGCACACGATCACTCGTCCAGCCCAAGGCATCACTCTGATCCTCGGATACCAGGACGAAGAGATTAATTAACATGGCGACGGTCAGATGACCCGTGTCGTCTCCTTCATAGTAAACGACGCGGTGTTCTTCGCTAAATTGTTGTGCGGGCACGCAGGTCACTCCTTATCTAAATGATGATAGGTCCGGTAGACCTCTTGTTTCTTTAAACCACGGAGGTTCGCAACTTCCTTGATGGCGGCATTAGGCTTGTCACCGGCGGCAATTAACCGGTCGACTTGGACCTCGATGGGCTCACTTAGATCGACAGCAGTCGTGGCGGTCACTGTTGGGGCGGGATTGCCACCCACTAGGACGACAAATTCCCCACGGACGGTATCCGTAGCGGCCCAGTCGGCTAGTTCCTGTAACGTTCCCCGTAAGAATTCTTCGTAACGTTTCGTCAGCTCGCGACACAGGACGGCTGGTCGATCAGCCCCCATGCCATCTGCCAAATTTTGTAAGGTTTTCTTCAGACGATGAGGGGCTTCATAAAAGATCAGCGTTTCCTCACGTTGGGCTAACCCGTCGATCTCGGCGCGTTGATCCTTAGGTTTCCGATCCAAAAAGCCATAGAAGTAAAAGGGCTGTGGCGCTAAACCAGAAGCGATCAATGCCGTCAATCCAGCATTGGCTCCGGGAAGCGGCGCGACTGGGATGTGCGCGTCGATACAGGCGTTAACCAGTTCATGACCGGGATCCGAGATTGATGGCATCCCCGCATCACTGACTTGGGCGATCTGCATGCCCGCTTCAAGCTTAGCGATCAGTTGTGGAATCCGCTCTTGCGTATTATGCTCGTGAAAACTAATTTGTTTCGTTGTAATTTCAAAATGATTTAAAAGTTTCTGGGTATTACGCGTGTCCTCGGCCGCGATGAGGTCGACGTCCTTCAACGTCTTGACGGCGCGAAAGGTCATGTCGTCCAGATTCCCAATTGGCGTTGGCACCAGGTACAAACGGCCGCTAGGTGCGGTCTTAAAACTTCGTTGACGTTCCATGCGGTGCGAACCTCCTACTGGTCACGATAGATAACTTCTAGACAAAAGGCACATTCCTCGTCCTGCTTCCGGCGGGTTCCGTAGAACTCTCGGCAGACGTGAAAGCCTTCCTCATACAATTTTTCAAGAATTTGACGCGATTTCGATAGTCCCTGCTGGGTTTCGGGATCCTGTGGTAACGTTCGTTGTAGTTCACGAACCAGGTCACGGAGATGCTGATTTTCAATCCCTAATTCCGCGTTCTGTTCGAAGACCTTAGTCATCTCCGTTTGCAGGTCGGTGAATTGGACGAGCATCTCCTGCAACTGATCTTCTAAGCTCTTAAATTGATCGTAAATTTCTTGTTTTTCCAAGTTGCAACCCCTCCAATTCTGACAAAATTTATCGGGGAACTTGCCCCAATATTTTCAACGTTAAGGCCTCAAGAATCCCTTGAAAATTAAGGTTCCCGGCCAGTTGACCACGCGTCCCCAACGTCAAAGTGAGAATCGCCACAAGTTGGTCAACTGACAACCGTTGGGCCAACTCCCGACTGACCTTGGCAACTTGTGGAAAGGCCAACTCTGAATCCGCCACGGCCTGGGTCTGTTGCCGCAACACATCATGCCAGGCTTGAACCACCATGTCGAGCACGAGACCTTGTTGATCACGATTGCTAGCTAAGGGCACCAGCTCGGTCTGAACCCGCACAAAGGCCCGTTCATCCCCTGCGGCACAGGCTTGAAGCCACTGTCCCACGTTCTGTTGGGCCGTCTTGAGCCAGTCATTTTCGATGAGTTCCTGGGCAGTGGCCACGCTCTCGGTCAACGTCGACAAGAGATAACGCTGGCTGGGAACGACCCCCACCTTGGCCAGCTCATCGGTCAGAGCGGCCGGGGCCACCCGTAACAGATCAACAATCTGGGTCCGCGACAAAATCGTTGGCAAAATCAAGTTCTTATTGGCCGTCAGGAGTAACGCCACCGTGTTACCCACGGGTTCTTCAATGAACTTCAAGAGGCTGTTGGCGGCTCCAGTCGTCATCCGATCAACCTGATCGACAATGAAGATCTTCTGGTTACCTTCAACCGCACTCTTACTGAATTCGGACTTAAGATAACGAACTTGATCCACCTTGATGCGTTGGCCATCAGGCACGACCGTCACCACGTCGGGATGGTCCCCGGCCATGATACGGCGGCACTCAGAACAGGTCTCACAAGGCAGCCCCTCTGGCGTCACGTTCTGACAAAAGAGGCGCATGGCAATGAGTCGGGCCAAGTCCTGGCGACCCGTGCCATCGGCCCCATTAAAGAGGTAGGCATGCGCCAACCGGTTCTCCGAAATCAACGTCATAAAATGCGTTAAAAGCTGTGGTTGTAGGCGTTGGACCCGTGCCACTAGACTATCTTCAGTCATGCGGCCCTCCTAAAATTGATGGAACTGTTCAACTGGCATCACGAAGACCGTGGCCCCACCGACCTGAACCTCAACCGGATAAGACGACGTACTGTCGAGCTGGGCATCGAGATTAACTGGGGGCGTCATGAACTGTTGACGCGTGTGGCTGGCTGCCTTGATCATCGCCAGAACCTCGTCGACTCGGTCGTCCTCCACCCCAATCATGAAGGTGGTATTGCCAGACTTCAGAAAACCACCAGTGGTGGAGAGTCGGGTAGCCCGGATATCGTGATCGATAAATTCATTGCTTAAACGGTTTGCGTCCTTATCTTGGACGATAGCAATCAGTAATTTCATAGTGAGAGTCCTCCCTTAACCACCGGTTAGAAGTAGCGCGGTGCAGTTTGCTTAATCAAGGTCAACGCCTGGTCAACCACCTTAGCGGGTTCCTGAGTGGCGTCGATGAGTTTAATACGGTCGGGATCGGCTGCTTGGAGTCTAAGATAGGCTGCCCGCACACGATCGTGAAAGGCGGTCTTCTCGACATCGAGACGGTCAACTTGATCGGCCTGTCGGTGCGCTTGAATCCGCCGCAAACCGACCTCGGCCGGCACGTCGAAGTAGATGGTCAGATCCGGAAGCAGCCCGTCCGTGGCAAATTGATTCATTTCTGCCACGGCGTCTTCGCCAATCTGACGTCCGGCACCCTGATACGCAATGGAACTATCCACGTAACGATCACAGAGCACCAGCTGATCGGCTTCAAGTGCCGGTAAAATGGTCTGAGCTAAGTGTTGGCGCCGTGCTGCCGCATACAGCAGGGCCTCGGTGCGATAATCCATCGCGGTATTCGCTCGATCTAAAATGATGGATCGAATACTTTCGGAAATTGGATTGCCACCTGGTTCTCTGGTGATCACCAATTGGTCACCCAATCCGTCCATAATCTGAGCGGTAATAGCGCGTAGAGCACTGGTTTTCCCAGCACCATCCGGGCCTTCAAAGCTGATAAAAGTTCCTGACAAGATGCTCGACCCCATTTTTTATTGAATAGTTACATTGTACTTGAATTCAGAATTGATGTCTATTTGCAACGGCACCTTCTCAGCGTGACCGATCAAATCAACCATCGGTGGGCCAGCCCACAAAAAAACGGGCCATTATGCTGTAACCAGCCGCCTGCCCGTCCCTTCTGCTGCCACTAATCTCGAAAGACTGCGGCGGAAATTTGTTTACCTTTAACCTGACGCCGACGGGCTTCACGGTACAAGAACAGGTAGGTCTGCCGGGCGAGCGCGGTATTAGCCGTCATCTCGTTATCCGCATCGGCAATGGCCTCTTCCGTCTGTTTAGCATGATCCCACCGATCCTTGGCATCATCAATGGTCAATAAGAGCTGATCATCATACGCAGCTTTTAATCGGGGTAATTGGCGTTTCTTTCTTCCAAACATCAGCAGACCTCCTACATCTCTGTCCGGCCTTCAACGGCCTTAAACAGGGTCATTTCGTCAGCATACTCGATGTCACTACCCACCGATAAGCCATGGGCGAGACGTGTTACCTTGATTCCAGCTGGTTTAATCAGTCGGGACAAGTACATCGCCGTCGCTTCCCCTTCGGGAGTGGCATTAGTGGCAATAATAACTTCTTTAATAGAAGGATTCTTTTGTAAACGGTTGATCAGACTGGCGATGTTCAGATCTTCTGGGCCCTTGCCCTCGATGGGTGACATGACGCCTTGAAGGACGTGGTATAAGCCATGATATTCCTTCATTTTCTCCATCACCATGATGTCCTTGGCCTGTTCGACCACCAACACATGACTCTGGTCACGGGTCTTATCCGTACAGATGACACAAGGATCACTCTCGGTGATATTGCCACAGATCGAGCAAAAGTGAAGATCGCGTTTGGCCGCAACGAGCGCCTTTGAAAACGCCGTGACGTCATCCTCTGCCATATCAATCGTAAAGAAAGCCAACCGGGTCGCCGACTTCTGGCCAATCCCAGGGAGCTTCATGTAGCTATCGATCAACTGCGCAACAGGTTCTGGGTACTGCATAGTCACAACGTCCTTTCTGGATTACATCCCGGGGATATTTAACCCTTGGGTGTATTTGCCCATCGTCTGTTGGGTGCTTTCGTCAACCTTGGCAATGGCTTCGTTAACGGCAGCCAAGACCAAGTCAGCTAACATGTCAGGGTCATCGGGATCGATGGCTTCTGGCTTGATCGTCAGGTCAGTCATCTTCCGATCACCGGTAAAGGTGGCCTGAACCAAATCGTCTGGTGAGGTTCCCGTGAAGGATTGAGCGTTCAAATTGGCTTGGTCCTCCGCCATCTTCTTTTGCATTTGCCGCATCTGTTTCATCATGTTTCCCATATTACCCATGTTCCGCATCTTAATCATCCTTTCGAAATTTAATCTTGCTTAATATCCACAATTGATTTACCGAAGAGCTCTTCAGCCTTCGTCACCACCGGATTCTCGGCGGGTTTTTCCGGCCGTTGATCCTCGGGTGAGTTCGCCTGGAGTTGCGCTTTGTGCGCAGCTAGATAACCCTTACGAATCCGTGGCCACTGGTCCTTTGGCACGAAGACGACGGGTAACGCCGTCCCAATCATGCGATCCAGACCATTCTCCAAGGCATCCGTGAGCTCTCGATCCAGAGTTGCCCGCTGGAAGAAGAAGGAGAAGTCGAAGGCCACGATGACCCCCGAATCCGCCGCCGCAACCGGCTGTGAGGCCTTCATGACCGCACGCTGGGCCACGTTTAAGCTGTTCAGAATATCTGGCCAGACCTCTTGGAGTTGGTTCAATTTCTCACGAGTCGCGGTCCCCAGCACGGGATTAATCTTCGCCAGATTAACCTCTTGCTTGACGGGGGCCTTTACCCGCGGTGTCCCGGAAGAAGCCTTGGCCGATTGTCCCGCGGGGGCTTCTTCCAGATGTTTAACCGCCGAACGTAACTGCTGAATCTCACGTTGCAGGTCGGCCATGCCGGGTTGATCAGCACCGGCTGGTGCGGCGGCTACTGGTTGCGCGACCGACGCAGTGGCAACGGGGCCCTGCCCCTTCTGATTGCCAATCTCGGCCAGCTTAATCGTGAGAATTTCGAGATAAACGTCCGGATGGGTCGTAAACCGCATCTGTTGTTGAATGGCATTTAATTCATTAATCATGGCGTACATGGTCTGCGCCGACGTGGCCGCAGCCAATTGTTGAAAGGCCTCGCTCACGCTGCCCATTTCGGCCTCTTCGACCATCTTAGGGGCTTGTTGATACAACAGGAGATCGCGGGTGTAGCCAATAATATCCTCGGTAAACCGCTCGGCATCCTTCCCGGCCTCTAAGACCGACTGTAAGCTCGCCAAGCCAGCTTTGGTATCGCCAGCAATAACCTGCTGAACATAAGTCGCCAACAGCTCGTGAGTCACACTCCCGGTCACTAGAAGGGCATTGTCCAGGGTAATCTCATTATCCCCGAAGGATAACGCCTGGTCCAGAATGCTTAAGGCATCCCGCATCCCCCCTTCGGCGGCCTTGGCAATCACCTTGATCGCCTGGTCGTCGTAGGTGACATCCTTTTGCTTCAAAATATAAATCATTCGTTGATAACTATCGTTAGCCGCGATGCGTTTGAAGTCAAAGCGTTGCGTCCGCGAGATAATCGTCGCTGGAATCTTGTGAGGTTCCGTCGTGGCCAGAATAAAAATCACATTGGCCGGTGGTTCCTCCAAAGTTTTTAGTAGAGCGTTAAAGGCCCCGGTAGACAGCATATGAACTTCATCAATGATGTAGACCTTATAGTCGGCCACCGTGGGCGCATACTTCACCTTGTCACGGATATCCCGGATCTCTTCGACCCCGTTGTTGGAGGCCGCATCGATCTCGATCACATCATTCAGCGTGCCAGCCGTGATGGCCTTACAGGTCTCACATTCGTTGCAGGGCTCGCCGTCGACTTGGTGATGACAGTTGATGGCCTTGGCAAAAATCTTTGCCGCCGAAGTCTTCCCGGTTCCCCGGGGCCCCGCAAAGAGATAAGCGTGGCTAATTTGGTTGGTTGTGATGGCATTCTTAAGCGTGCGGGTAATGACCTCTTGCCCAATCATGTCGTCGAACCGTTGCGGGCGCCAGACCCGATAAAGTGCTTGATAAGCCATGCAATCCGTCCCTTTCTTCAGGAAAATCCGTTAAATTCGCTGTTCATAATTATAGCCTTTTTACCCGCTCGCTGTCACGGGTTGTTGGTCCGGATTTACGGTAAATTAATCTCCGATCGTCATCGATCTCGACGACAACAGCCGGGCTAACGGGACTTACTGCAGCCCTCTCGACCGTAAATATTTTTGTCCACGAAAAAACTCCCAGTCATCGACTAGGAGTTTGAATTAGCTCATAAACTTGAAGCACAAAGCGGCGCAAACTTAGTGCTGCTTCCTTCCGGACCTGACACAATTCGTAAGGTCACCCTTGCTCCAAGGCCTTTACGGCAATACTCAGTGTATCATGAACCGTTGGACCTGTCTAGCCACTTGTTAATTTTGTGGCGCTTGAGCAGCGCGACGGGCCTTCTTGGCCGCCTTCTGTCGTTTGCGTGCGGCTCTAAAGAACGTCACCATACGTTCTCCAGCCGCCTTAGCCAACAGGCCTTCGTGAACCGTAACCACGTGATTTAACCGGTCATCGGTAAGGGTCTGGTAAAGGCTATCGACGGCCCCGGCCTTGGGGTCACGAGCACCGTAGAAGACTTCGGGAATCCGCGCGTTGACGATTGCCCCACTACACATGAGACAGGGTTCAATCGTGACGTAAAGTTGGCAGTCATTGAGCCGCCAGCTCTTAAGTGTCGCACAGGCTTCCTCGATCGCGCGCACCTCGGCGTGTAACGTGGCATCGTTCCCGTGTTCTCGTAAGTTGTGCCCCCGACCGACAATCTGGCCGTCATGGACGATCACGGCCCCAATTGGGACCTCACCAATCAAGGCCGCCTGGTCGGCTTCAAACAAGGCTTCTTCCATATATAAACGCTGATGAGGTGAATAGGACGTTTCGCGCATCCAATCCCTCCTTTCGACAGCAATCGATTAGCGCAACGTACTTTCTAGAATGTAGTACCCTTTATCTTTTTTAATGATTTCACAGTTGCCAAACGTGGCCGCCATATTTTTCTCAGCGGACGGGGCTCCTTGCTTCTTCTGTAAGACGACGGTCAACGTGCCCCCGGGTAGGAGATGATCCTTAGCCTGGGTGAGCATCGCCGTGACGACGTCCTTACCGGCACGGACCGGCGGATTCGTCACGATTGCCGCGTATTGTTCCGTGATATCGCTGTAAATATCTGACGTCTTGATTGTCACGTTTTCAATCTGATTGGCCGTGGCATTTTTCCGGGCTAATTGTAAGGCCAACTCATTAACGTCAACCATGGTAATTTCACGATCCGGCCACTTTTTAGCGAGGGCCAAGCCGATCGGACCGTAGCCCGTCCCCAGGTCCAACCACGCACCAGCTGGCGTTTTCTCGGCATTAAATGCCTCCAGGAGCACGCGTGAACCGTAGTCCACCCGGTTCTTTGAAAAGACACCGTTGTCGGTGGTAAACAACAATTCGTTGCCTAGCAACGTGTAGGGCCAGTGATGTTCTTCGTGTAAAACGTCTGGATTTTGTGTATAATAATGATTAGTCAAAACTCTCCACCACCTTCAGTGCCTATTTTACCTTACATGTTTGGTGGAAACCAAGAAAAATAAAAAATAAGTCCAGGAGCACCATATTTAGTGGTTATTGTATGATCCAACTACTAAATGTGGTGCTTTTTTTGATTGAATTTTTCAATATCTGGTGTACACTTAACTCATTGATATTTAAATTTAAGGGATGTGGCAACAATGAAAGTAACAGTTTACTCCAAGAACGACTGCATGCAATGCAAGATGACAAAGCGTTTCCTTAGCGAACACAACGTGGAATTTGAGGAACACAACATCTCTCAGAATCCAGAATACGTTTCCTACCTGAAGGACCACGGTTTCCAAGCGGTCCCAGTCGTGGAAGCTTCTGGCGTACCAGCCTTTTACGGCTTCCGGCCAGACCAATTGACGAAGATTGCGGGCTAATTTAAGTTAGACACAAACCCGTCTCGGCGACGTCGTGTTTGTTCACGGTGGCGCCATTTTTATTTGGTTTTATGATGATCCAGTTTGAATGAAGGAAGAGATGATTAGGATGAGCTTAAAAGACTTAGGTAATGTGACTTACTATGATTTAAACAATGAAATTAACATCCCCGTCGACGGACAGATCCCACTTAACAAGGATCAGGAAGCCCTCCACGCCTTCCTAAAGGAAAATGTCGGCCCCAACACCAAGCGTTTCGATTCCTTGCGCGACCGATTCGACTTCTTAATCAACAATAACTACATCGAGGCCAAGGTGATTAACCAGTACCCCTTCGAATTCGTCGAAGACCTCTACGCCTACCTCAAAGATCAAGACTTTCATTTCAAGTCTTTCATGGCTGCCTACAAATTCTACGCCCAGTATGCCTTGAAGACCGACGACAACGACTACTACCTGGAAAACTTCATCGATCGCGTGGCCATGAACGCCCTGGACTTCGCCGAGGGTGACCAACAGTTAGCCCATGACCTAGCCGATGAAATCATCCATCAGCGTTACCAACCCGCTACGCCTAGCTTCCTTAGCGCGGGCCGGTCTCGTCGGGGGGAACTCGTCTCTTGTTTCTTAATCCAATCGACCGATGATATGAACACGATCGGCCGGACAATTAACTCTGCCCTGCAACTCTCACGTATCGGTGGTGGGGTCGGGATCAGCCTGTCCAACCTGCGGGGCGCGGGCGATCCGATCAAACACATCGATGGTGCGGCCTCCGGGGTCGTTCCGGTCATGAAGTTACTTGAAGACAGCTTCTCTTATTCCAACCAATTGGGTCAACGTCAAGGGGCCGGAGTGGTCTACCTGAGCGTCTTCCATCCCGACATCGTGGCCTTCCTGAGTGCTAAGAAGGAAAATGCCGACGAAAAGATTCGGTTGAAGACCCTCTCACTCGGCGTCACCGTTCCCGATAAGTTCTATGAACTCTGTGAACAAGATGCCGACATGTACCTCTTCAGTCCTTACGACGTTGAACGCATCTACGGCAAGCCATTTGCCTACGTCGACATCACCACCGAATACGACAACATGGTGGCCAATCCCGACATTCGTAAGAAGAAACTGAAGGCCCGTGAGCTGGAAACCGAAATTGGCAAGCTCCAACAGGAATCCGGCTACCCTTACATCGTCAACATTGACACGGCCAACCGGGAAAGTCCCATCGACGGCCGGATCGTCATGAGCAATCTTTGTTCCGAAATCATGCAGGTTCAGACGCCTTCACGCGTCAACAACAAGCAAGAGTACGACGTGCTGGGAACCGACATCTCTTGTAACCTCGGGTCCACCAACATCGTCAACCTGATGACCTCCCCTGACTTCGGCCACTCCGTCGAAACCATGGTCCGCGCCCTCACCTTCGTGACCGACCACTCCGACATCGATGTCGTGCCTTCTATCCAAAAGGGAAACCGACTCGGCCATACCATTGGTTTAGGTGCCATGGGTCTGCACAGCTACTTTGCCAAGAACCAAATGATGTACGGGTCTAAGGACAGTATTGCCTTTACCAGCGTGTACTTCATGCTGCTGAACTACTGGACGTTGAAGGCTTCAAATGAAATCGCTAAGGAACGGCACGAAACGTTCCACAATTTCGACAAGAGCACTTACGCCGATGGCACCTACTTCGACCGCTACACCGAAAAAGACTGGCGACCAACCTCGGCCAAGGTTCAAAAACTCTTTGCCGACGTCTGGTTACCTTCACCTGAAGACTGGGCCGAACTGAAGACCGCCGTCATGCAAGATGGTCTCTACCATCAGAACCGCATGGCCGTTGCGCCTAACGGGTCCATCTCCTACATCAACGACACCACGGCCAGCCTCCATCCGATTATCAACCGGATCGAAGAACGCCAAGAAAAGAAGATTGGAAAGATCTACTACCCAGCCCCATACCTCAGCAATGACACCATGCCTTACTACAAGTCGGCCTACGATACCGACATGCGTCGGGTTATCGACGTTTACGCCGCCGCGCAGAAGCATGTCGACCAAGGGATGAGCCTAACGCTCTTCATGCGTTCTACCCTGCCTGAAGGCCTCTACGAATGGAAGAATGGTCGGACGGATAAGATGACCACGCGGGACCTGAGTATTCTGCGGAACTACGCCCACCGTAAGGGGATCAAGTCGATCTACTACGTGCGGACCTTCACCGATGACAATAGTGAAGTCGGCGCTAACCAATGTGAAAGCTGTGTTATCTAGCAGCACGTCCCACGCCTTACCGGCCGGCAGATATGAGCTGGAACGGTGCGGGCACAACTTTAAGCCTCGAAAAAACCGAGTCTTAAAGCTTGGCCTTCTGCTAAGTCGGCCAAGAACGCCGACCAAGCAGAACGACGCGCCTGAGCTCATATCTGCCAGCCTCTCGGCTTACATTGATGTTAAACATCGACTGTTGTAGTTATTAACAGCCAAGTTTCAAACTTGAGTCATTACGAATTGAAAACTTACAACGTTTTATCATAACAGACATCAACCTAAGCCGGAGGCGGACAGAAATGTAGCCAGCCGTGAAAATAGTGGTAGCTGGCCATTTGGCTAGCTACCACTATGGGCGACTTGGAAGACACGTGTTTTTCGTGGCTTCCAAGCGAGCGAGAAGACTGGTGGTTTGCCAGTCTGAAGCGTCCCCCACAGCAGGCGGAATTTCTGGCCGCCGGAGTGCGAACAAGTTAACGAAAGCTAATCTCTAAATCAAAGGAGTGGTAGCATGGCAAGAATTGAAAACTATAACGCAATTAACTGGAACGCGGTTTCAGACGAAATCGACAAGGCAACTTGGGAAAAATTAACGGAACAATTTTGGCTCGACACCCGGATTCCGGTCTCCAATGACCTGGATGACTGGCGGACACTGGATACCGACCACCAATGGGTCGTAGGTCACGTTTTCGGGGGTCTAACGCTATTAGACACCCTGCAGTCCCAAGACGGAATGGCTGCCCTGAGAAGAGACGTCCGGACGCCTCACGAGACCGCCGTCTTAAACAATATTCAATTCATGGAATCCGTTCATGCGAAGAGTTACTCCACGATTTTCTCCACGTTGAACACGCCGGACGAAATCGACGAAATCTTCCAATGGAGTGATTCCGAAGAATTCCTACAAAACAAGACCAAGCGAATCTATGATCTGTACCACGATGACGAGCATCCCCTGAAAAAGAAGATCTCCAGCGTCTTTCTGGAAACATTCTTGTTCTACTCTGGATTCTTTACCCCGCTCTACTACTTAGGCCACAACAAATTGCCTAACGTGGCGGAAATCATCAAGCTAATCTTGCGAGACGAATCCGTCCACGGAACGTACATCGGTTACAAATTCCAGCTCGGCATGAAGGAACTTACCGACAATGAGCAACAACAAATGAAGGATTGGATGTACGACTTCCTTTACAAGTTGTATGCTAACGAGGAAAAGTACACGCACCTGATGTACGATCAAGTCGGCTGGACGGAACAAGTTCTCACCTTCATCCGCTACAACGCTAACAAGGCCCTGATGAACTTGGGCCAAGATCCCCTCTTCCCTGACACGGCCGAGGATGTGAACCCGATCGTCATGAACGGGATTTCCACCTCCACCGCTAACCATGACTTCTTCTCCCAAGTGGGGAATGGTTATCTGTTAGGTAATGTGGAAGCCATGAACGACAGTGACTACAACATTGGGGAACCCGACGATCCAGAGGATCCTCGCAAATAATCTTTCATAAAAAGAAAAGACAGGCACTCATCGCAACCAACCCAACAGTTGATTGCCGTGAATGCCTGTTTTTCGCATACGAATTTTGGCAAAAGAAGAGAGGTCATGCCGGCGGCACAACCTCTCAACATTTCTGATATCTTATTCCGTGACTTGCTTCTGATCGGCTTCCAGCGTCGTATCCGTGATGTGGTGACGCTTGATGTAGCGTACAACGGTAATGGCACTGAATCCAAAGACCACCGTACAACCCACCATAATCCACAACAACAGACTAGCAGAGACACCCATCAGAGTCGGGGTTGCCAGGGCAAAGATCGCCGTGACCACCCGCACGAAGCCGTATGAGAACCCGGTCATCGTGGCCCGCATGTTAACGGGATACAGGGTTTGACTCCAAATCTTGTAGAGCGCTTCCCCACAGAGCACCGTACTTCCGGAATAGAAGACGTAGACCACCGTGAAGACTTGCCACTGACTACTGAAGAGACCGGCAACCACGAAGGATACCAGGGCCACCGCAATCCCCACATACATAGCGGGGTAACGGTATTTCGAGTCAGAAATTTTCAGATAAATCACATTAATCAACAAACAGAACAGGTTAGCCACTAGCGCGGTCCCCGTGGAGAACATCTGACTCCGGCCATCGACCGTCACCAGGAAGTAGTTCACGAATGACCCCCAGGTGTTGGCTGGCAGGTTCCAGAACAGGTAGAACACCGTGAGTAAGATGAAGGGAACCAACGCCCCACTCGTCTTCAAGAAGGTCCCTAGTTTGACCTTCTTTTCCGGTGCCTCATCCCCCTCATCCGACTGAACGGATGAGGCCAGGTTGGCTTCAATGTCCTTGAACTTACCGGAGAAGACCCGCACGGACCAATTTAACAGGGCCACTAAGGCGATCCAACCGAACAGCGCCATGATACTGCCCATCCCCGAGTTCGCGGTAATAAACCCGATAAACTGAGACAGGAGAATCCCGATCGTCCAGAAGATCTGGGTGGCGGAAATGGCCCGCCCGTAGGTTTGCTTGTTCATTCGTTCGGAAACCACGGCCAATGATGTTGGCAGGTCGGCCCCGGAGGCTAGCCCCGCGATGAAGACCCCAACAACCAGCAATGGCAGATTACCCGCAAACGCCACGATCGCCGATCCCACGAAGACAAAGAAGATGTCGACGTTGAAGACCGTGACCCGGCCAAATTTATCAGATAACCAGCCACCGGCAAAGGACCCAATGGCCACCGCCACCGTCAGCATGGTACTCAGGAACCCGATCGTCCAACTGTTCAATCCCAGGTACTTGGCCCAGATAGGCAAGGCAACCCCCAGGCTGACCAGTAAGGCGGCATCCAGGTAGGACGCAACCCCCGCGATAAAAATCAGGAGCTTACTATCTCTACTGAGCGTCACTTTCTCGTTTGGCATTCTTCAGGCCTCCCTTAATAAGATACTTCTGAATCAAGTAGACCGGCGTACAACTCCAGGCATGACAGTAGCTGTTGAGCAGTGGACTGCCATACGGTGAGTAATCTTGCTGGTTTGGATCGTAGGCTTCCCAGTAGGTGTCAGCGCCCAACGTAATCATGCCACCCCAGTAATGCTTCATGAGGGCGATAGCGTCATCCGTTAAACCGGCTTCGAACAAGGCTTCCGTAATGTGGTGATACATGTATGGCGTCGCAATTCCCGTGACTGGGAAGAGCTGGGCCACCGTCTTTTGCATGATGGCTTTACTCGTGGCATCATCCATGACGTGAGCCAACACCATCCAAGCTTGACTGGCAATGTTGACCTCACGCTGAGGCCCCGAAACGAAGAGTCCTTGGTCAGCATCAAACAACTGGCTCTGCGCGAAGTTAAGTAACTGATCTAACGCGGCTTGGTAACGGTCAACCTGATCATCCTGGGCTTGGTGAGCCAACTGAATGAATTGCCGTAGGGCGTAAATCATCACAGCTTGTCCAGCGGTCGTCTTATCGAAATCATTGGACCAGTCGACGAAGACCGGATAGTCATCGGACAATTGAAGTTGTCCTTGGTCATCAACCTTTGCTAAGGCGACGTCCATTTGCTTCTTGGCAACGGGGTACAGATCCGTTAATAGCTGATCGTCCTCGTCATAATTTTCATAATCACTGAGAATTGAAATGAAGAACAGGCTGTAGTCGAAGAGGAACGTGTCATCTGGCACATCCTTGGGCTGTGTGAAGACGTTAGCCACCACGCGACCATCGTCGGCGGGCATAGCCCCGAACAGATACAGGCAACGCTTGATAATATCGGTATTGCCAAATGTGGCGTAGTCCGCTAGGGCCTGTAACCGCAAGTCCCCAATCCATAACCGGCGATCCCGCTTGGGACCGTCTTCGAAGACCTCTTGCATACAGTCTTCCAGGGTCTTTAAACCCACCTGATAGATCCGCTTTAACATTGGATCGGCCAGTTCGGGAACCGTCACCTGACGCGCATCCACTGAGGACTGCGTGATCACTTGCGGCTGATCGAAGACGACTTGCCACTTGGGTGAGGTATCGAGCACGGTGATTTCGACGTACCGGAAACTGTAGCGCCGTGGTAAGTCGATCGTAGCTGGTAATTGGTCCAAGTGAATGGTTTCCTCTTGAATCCAAGATTTGCTGAGCCAACCATCATAGTCGGCACTGTTGTAGCTCAATTCCACTGGCATTTCGGCAAAACGAATCCGACAGAACAGCGGCGCATCCATGGGTGACCCCGTGGCCGTTGCCTTGATACTGAACTTGCCGACGCAGTGTTCCCCGAAATCAAGGATGACCCGGCCGTCACGCTTCAACGGCTGATTAACCAGATCCGAAACCTCGGCAACCTTCTTCACACCGTACCCACCTAACAATTTAGGCTGGTGGTCCAACGCGACGAGAGCCGTCGGTGTGACGACGTGGTGCTTGAGGGTTGGCTTGAACCCTTGCGACTTGGCCAGCAAGACCTCGTCGTGTTTGAATTTAACTTCATCGTTTACTTGAAATGTAAAAGCCATTTTGTCACTCTCTTTCTAGCAAGTTCTCTTTAGAAGTCGTGAACGTTGTGCTTTCTCTGAAGACGCATCATGGTTAACCCGGAAATGAAACTGATTAAGATAATTCCGGCGAATCCAAACATGGTGTACTTGATCATGCCTGGAACCACTAAGGCTGGCGTCACAATGGCAAACAGCCCACATAACATCCGTGAGAATCCGTTGATAAACCCTTGAACACCGGCACGAACTTCGACTGGGAAGGATTCTTGCGTCCAAACTTTGTACATCGCTTCACCGGCGATACTGTTCCCGATGTTGTACAACCCAATGGCGATAACGATTGGCCATAAGGCGTGACTACTCAAGGCTAAACCAAGCATTGCGGCGAATTGAACAATGGCCCCAACGATAAAGAACTTGTTCCGGTACTTGCCCCCAGAAACGGAAGCAAAGGCCATGGTGGAGAATAAGGAGATAAAGTTTAAGATAACCCCGGCACCAGTGGCGAAACTTTGACTAGCATTGGCTTGAACCAGCGTGAACGTTTGGAATTGACCAAAGGTGTTGGCTAATAAGTTCCAGCAAATGTAGAAGATGAAGATTCCGAAGAAGAAGCCCATGTACTTGCCACGGTTTGACCCAGCAAAGACAGACTTGATAGAAACTTTTTCGGTAACGTTGGCTTCCTTTTCGTGTTCGAGTCGACGCTGTTCCCCTTGTTCGTGAAACGTCTTGAACTTGCTAGAGAATGTCCGCCATGCCCAAGTAATGAGAGCAAATGCTGCTAATAATGAAAAGACAAGGCGTGCACCCGTAGCACCGGCCATCCGTGAAACCACGAAGGCCCCAACGTAGGAACTGAAGACCCCGATTTGCCAGAAGATTTGCGTCGATGAAACTAATTCATTCGACGTCTTCTCGTTTGGCGAGTCGTGAGAAATAACGGTTAAACTAATTGGTAAGTCGGCCCCGGAAGCAAATCCGGTCACGATAACCCCAATGAGTAACATTGGAAAGCCTGTGGCGGCCACACAAATCAATGCTCCTAAAGCGTAGAACAAGTTAAGGGAGTTAAATGATCGAATCAACCCGAAGGCCTTCGTAATCTGCCCGGCTAATAAAGAACCAAAAGCAATCGCGAACGTTAACGCCCCAGAGATAAACCCAACTTGGGCATTGGTCAGATTCAACCCGGCTTGCCAAACGGTAATCGTGGCTGACAATCCAACAATAATTCCTGAACCTAAAATGGATCCGATCCCAGCTGCAATCGCAAGTGGTCTATATTTACTGAACTCGGATTTTTGAACTTCACCATTATTCATATTGATGAACCTCCTTCTGTTTATGCCTTAATTGTAAGCGCTTAAATTAATGACAACAATATCCCCAGCACAGCTCCTTGATTGCAAAATCACAGGTAAAAATTGTATAATTTAATAAATTGGTTTACTTAAAGGAGGGCGCGTTATGGCATCACGAATCTTAAGTCAACTACTCTTTCGCCTGAACCGGGTGGAACGTTACCAAAAGAAAACAGGTCAAAATTTCAATTACGACAACTTGGATTTTATTCATCACCCGATCCCGCGAATGCCCCAATTCGAGTTCTTTCAGGAGTCTAATATCGCGATTACCAAGAACAATCGTTTCTCCTACACCCCGGCCCACACGCATGATTTCATTGAATTTAACTACATGTACTCCGGCTCCTGTATCCAGTACATCAACGACGAACCCATCAAGCTCCGGCAGCATCAACTCCTGGTCATGGACCGCGACGTGGTCCAGCGCATCGACTATGCTGGTCAGAAGGATATCATCATTAACATCCTCCTCAGAGATACCGACGACTTCGCCGAATCCGCCGGTTACCTGAAGAACTCTGCGGACACCGTTTCCCAGTTCCTGTACAATGCCGCCAAACGAGATTCCCCCCATAACAACTTCATCATCTTCGATCTCAGTAAGAATGAGGTCGCCACGAAGCTTTTGGAGAGTCTCGCTATCAAGGGTCTCGAAGACACGGCCAATCGTAATGAACTCCTGCGACTCATTTTTGCGGCCCTCATGGTGGAGCTACCGGGAACGATTCGACGCCGTAGTATCAGCTACACCAACCCCGCCAATGATGAATTCCTGCCAATTCTGCGCGCCATCAGTGCGGAATACCAGACGGTGTCGCTCAGTGAGCTTGCCACCCGTTTCGGCTACAATACCAACTACCTCGGCGACAAGATCCGTGAAATGACCGGTAAGAGTTTCAAGGAACTCATCGACCGCCGCCGATTAGCTGCCGCGCAAAACCTGATGATTCGGACGAGCTGTAGTGCCGCTGAGATTTGCGATATCATTGGGTACAAAAACAACTCCTCACTCTTCCGCCTTTTCAAAAAGTACCTAGATATCACCCCCTCGGCCTACAAGGCTAAGGTGAGTCACCAACGCCTGATTACCCAGCCCCTCTTGCCCGAGGTTCGCGGTCACGCCAGTCGCACGCCACAGAACTAAATTATCTCTTGTCACCCCGACTCGGTTGGCGTACTATCGACTAAACAGCACCTAAATTGGGTCGCTTAACAATCACGGTGCATGACACTGAAGTGACTACGCGATTGTTTTATAATGATGTCGACTACCAATAGATGAGGGGATCAGATTATGCCAAAAATTAAAAATGTTTGTGTTTTCTGCGGATCAAATCATGGGTTCGACCCTGCCTTTCTGGACCAAACCAACGCCCTAGGCCAGTACTTAGCCAGCCATGACCACCCCGTGGTTTACGGTGGCGGTAAAGAAGGACTGATGGGCGCCATTGCCAAGTCCACCATGGATGCCGGTGGCGAAGTTATCGGCATCATTCCCACCTTTCTGAGCGAGATGGGACTGGCCGAAACGCATATCACCACCCTGCTGGAAACGGCCACGATGGACGAACGTAAGGACGAAATGCTCCGGCAGTCCGACGCCTTTATCGTGTTGCCTGGGGGCTTTGGCACCTTCGAGGAGTTCACCACGATGCTCTCCTGGAGCCAAATCAACGTTCACCAGAAGCCAATCGCCCTCTTCAACATCAACCACTACTACGATGAACTCGTGGCCATGATGGTGAAGTGTTGTGACGCCGGATTTGCGCCGAAAGAGAACCTGGATCTATTTATTAACGCCAGTTCCATCGATGGGATCTTCGATGGCTTTGCGAACTTCCATCACCAATTGCCTTACAAATACACGAACTAAGTCACTTGGAGTCCTTGATTGGACTCCTTTTTTATTGCTTCATATAGTTTGGAAGGCCGCCTGCGGCTGCCAGGGATTACGCCTGCTGTGGGGACGCTTCAGCCTGAGACCCGGGCTTCTCGCTCGATTTGAAGCCCCGCCAGGGACGCGGGTCTTCAAATTCGCCCGTGATGTAAGGCCGAGAAAAACACTCGGTCTAACATCACCGCCACGGCCGACTCCATCCCTGACCTCCTCCGGCTATGATCCGCTCTTAAAAGGGTCACTGGCTGGCCTGACCAACTAAATTAGTGAGTAAAATCTGTTATGACGCACGACCTTAGTAAACTTTTTATGAGAGTTTTTGACCATTCACCCGGCTTGATTTGAAAAGAGTTCAGCAAAAGTCAATTCTGGATTTACAAGTGTTAAGAGCATTTTCAAACGAAAATGACTGTACCAAAAAAGCGGTATGCCAATTGGCACACCGCTTTCGTTTTCATTCAAAGTCGTTTATTTCTGATTCCAATCAATCTCATCCGTCAACCAGCCACTCATCCAACGTGGCACCAATTTGGTGGTCACGGTCGTTGCGCGGCGATTGATGGCCAAGACCAGCTGGAGCATGGTGAAGACCAGTGACGCCCGACGCCGATACGCCAGGTACTTCGGTTGCCAAGTTGCCACATACTTCTCCTTGTATGCGCGTAAGCCCTGGAAACTGTAAATGCTGGACCCGTATTCATAAATCAGATGCGCCAGTCGTTCCTCAATGAAACTGAATTCCGACAGACCCACGTTAGATAACGGTGCCATCCCCAGGTTGAAGGTCTGATAACCCTCCTCACGACACAGGTCAAAGAGAAAAACAAACAGGCCATCCATAATCCCCGACGGTGCGTTAGGACTCTCGCGCATCAGATCGATCGACGTCATCACGTGTTCACCAGTCGGCATGAGGTTCGCGAAGGCCTGGATCTCACCCGACGCATCGCGCATAACCGCTATCGGAGATTCGTCCAAGTAGTGGCGGTCGAAGAATCCCATGGAGAAGCCCTTCTCCGCGGCATCCCCCAGCCAAGCATCGGAAATAGTCTTGAGCTTTTGATAATTCTCATCACTCAATGGCGGCTGCAGGAGTTCGCAGGTATAGCCCTCACGATGGAACTTATTCACTACCGACCGTTCCCCACGGTGCGCCTTCCCGGCTAGATTGAAGGTTGCCAGATCGACGTGACCTTCTTCTCCTACCTTGATGAAGTCAAAGCCCATCTCGTGAAGATGGAGCGTCAATTTTTCCGTGATTTCGTAGAAGACTGGCCGCAGTCCGGCCTGATCCGCATCGTGCATGAAGGCCTGCAGCGCTGGCACAATCAGATCCTGATTACCGATAGGTTCTCCCATCACCAGGACCTTGTCGGCACTCTGCCGGAACAGGAGGAACAACTGATCCTCACCATTTTCTTGATAATAATAGACTTGCTTGTCCTTTAGGAAGGCCAGGTGGCTAATTTCATTGCCCCCGAAGCGCTTGATGATCGCACGGATTCTATCGCCGTCAAACGGCGTGTGGAGCCATTCTGGCTCTGGTTTGGCCAGATACCGGTAAATCCCCCCGAGAATCAACAGAGCCACCAGCAGGCCTCCCAGGCCATTTAACCAGACCTGCGTCGACGGGAAGAGCCACGTCTTAGGAATCCAAGAATGATGGTGCTGAACCCGAAAGGTCGAAATGCCGAGAATCGTGTAGACCACGAAGGTGCCGACGAAGATGATCCCGTCAACTAGCAGTCCCCCCCAGGAATAATGAAATCCCTGACGGTAAAGTTCGGGTCTGGCTAGAATCAGACAGAGTAGCACGAGTCCCAGCAGGACCGCCAAGCCCCCCGGAAAGTTTTCTCGCCAGAGGGTGTTGCCGATCGCGATGACCAGCACCACCATTGTCGGCCAGTAGGCTAATTTGACGCGGGAGCCAACGCCCCGGGCCAACCCAATGAGTAGGAAGGCCATGATGATGTTGGAAACCTGGTCCAAGAAGTAAAACATATAAGGCACTAAGCGAATGTAGAACGTATTCATTAAGACCACGTCCGGAATGGTCGCGTACAGCAACATCATAATTCCAGAGAAGTACATGAAGACGGTCACGAAGAGGTGGGCACTGCGCCGAATGACGGCAATCGGTAACCCGTTGAGAAAGGTGTTGATCCTGCGTCCGGCATCGTGGACAAAGAGGCCGACACCCAAACCAAATGGCAGGAAGTAATAAAACAGCCGATACAGAATCAGCCAGCCCGCGGCATCCGCGCGGCCAACGCCCAACAGACCGAGTCCCAGAATCATGAAGACGTCAAATGATCCCAGTCCCCCGGGAATCATCGAGACGACCCCAGCAACCGAGGCCACCACAAACATTGGAAAAACGGCAATCAAGGGGATTGGCATGTGTAGCGCCCAGCCAATCGCTAGGAAGAAGAGCGCACAGCTCCCCCATTCCAGCGTCGAGCCCCCAATGAGCTTGAGTTCACGTGACCACGTCAGATCCTTGAAGAAATCATTATCGCTGAGGCGGGTGAAGAGGAAGAGTCCAGGGAAGTACAGTCCGCCACCCAGTAACCAAATCCAGTAACCGCGGAAGGGCTGCCCGACGTCGAAACCAAAGAGACAAATCAACGCGACCCAACAGGCCAATGACAATCCGGAAAGGAGGAATAAGGCAATCTTAGAGATAGCGTAGAGTACCTGTTTCTTAGACGCCGAACGCGAATAAAAGTTTGCCCGCAGACTGGCGCCGAGAATGCCCCCCATCCCCATGAGGTTCGTGAAGGTATTGGTCACCCAACCACTACGGATGATATATCCCGTGGAAAATTCGCCGGGTAAGAATTCAACAATTGTGAAGTCATAGACCAGCATGGGGAGCACCGCAATAAAGCCCCCGACCATTAAGAGTCCTAACGTCCCCCAACTCAGGGATGCCAGTTCGCTTTGAACCTGCTCACCGCTGATCTCACGACCGACCCGGCCGACTTCCCGAATGATAAATAGCAGGATCGAGAAGAAGAAGATTCCCTTGATCCACGTTAAGCGTTTCTGTATAAAACCCCAGACTCTTTTCCCCATTATGATTCCCCCCTGTAGTCCTTTATTATCGCAATCGTTTCCCCAAAAACCAATCAAGTGGCTGTCTGAATATCCCCGTTAAGTCACCTGACTAACCTTGCGTCCCCACGCTAAGGTTTAAAAGGCTTTGGCAAATTGTGATATCGATGTTGAGATCGCCCGTGAAAGGTACACGGCCCGATCGTTATGAGTTGTAATCAAGGTTACCATAGCTTTCCCAGTTTAGAGAACCCTGCAGAAATTCTTACGGATCTGTTAAGAAACACCTCCTCAGGATCTAAAAAAGGGCGGCCATCAGCGTGGCCGCCCTTCGTCGGATTGGTTCCCCCCAATCCGACGTTTCCCAATTAATTTGTGTTATTTAACCCTTTGTTTCCCCTGATTCCGATGACCATCTTGACGCCGCCAAGATTCAGCGACACCCACGAATCCAAGCAGACCAACGAGCGACAAGCTGACACCAGTCCGGCCGCCGGGAACCCGGTAGACTAATTTGACTTGATTATTTCCAGCCACGATCGGAATTGCCGTCAGACCATAGAGTACCCGCTTGGTCGAAACGCGCTTGCCATTGACCCAGGCCTGCCAACCGGAATCATTCGCCAGACTCAGATACAGCCAATTCTTTTTAGCGGTTCCCTGAACCTGCCCACTCAGCTGTGTCTGAAAGCGACTTGCCACCGTACGAACCGTTAAGGCCTGACGTTTAACACTAGCCATGGCCTGATCGAATTGTGCTTGCCGCAACGACATCACCCGCACCCCATACATGGCAATCGGATAACGCGCCCCAAACCGAACCTTGACCGTGTCACCCGTCTTAAAGGTTCCCAGTTTAATCAACGCCGACTCCCCGTTGGCATTCGTATTCGGTGTGACAAATTTACCATTGACCCGCATCGTGGAGTACTTGGTCTTGCCATTCTGTGCCCAGAGATACATGGGCCCATTAGCCCTGGCTGTCAGGTGTAAAACATGATGATAGATGTATTTTGTTGGCACCCCTTTAACCGTATGGACCACTCTCATCTGATCCCTCTGTTGCGTCGCCAATGCCCCATATGGCGTGGTACTTGGCCGAATCGCCTAAAGTATCGCTTCCTGATTAACCAAGGCATCCGCTGAGAGTTGTACATCGTTTAAAGCCGTAGTTGTCGCAAAACCCATCCCCACATATCCCGGTGCAGGATGAATAGACCCACTACTCGTCGCCAACTGACCAGTCTGCTTGACTCCGAGAAGCATGTTCGTTACCGGTGTCAGTCCGACTGAGCTAATCCGTCGCACGTTGTCACTAAACATTCCCAGACGTTGCAGCGTCTGCCGGGTCCGCTCATTTAATGCCGAGTTATACCCCGACACCCCGTGAAAGTTAAAGAGTAAGCTATCATTGTAATTTTTATATGCCGACTGATAAGCCTGGTTAATCAAGGTATTTTCGTTTTGAACCCGATATAGCTGGCCATCCGGATCATTGATCTGACTCATTTGGTGATTCTCCACCTGGTAGGCACTCGCATAGGCCGCCTGACTACCAAATTTACTGGTGCTCATCGCCAAGATAAAGTTCCCGGCAACTTCGCTGACCACAACCACCCCCACTAAGGCTTGCCGCAAACGACGGCGGGTGCCAAAGATGACCAGGGCCGTGACAAAGACATAAACCGTGGCCAATCCCAGACTTTCCCAGTGAACCCGTTGAATTAAGCCGTAATAGCTAGCCAACTTCGGTGACCTTCCCGAGACCAAGCGCGACATAATCGGAATCAACATTGCCCCACCAACCGCCAGGATCGCTTGGACAAAGGGCAATCCCTGCTGCCACCTCAGCGCAATTTTCCTTGGCTCGGCTTGCCAAGCGGCAAAGGCCAACATCACCATAACGAAACTAAAGAAGAAGACATTACGGAAAGGAAAACCTGCTGGCGCCTGCATCAGATGCCACATGGTGTTCAAGATCCGTAGCCACATGCCCATAAACAAGGCACCCAATAAGCCTAATGCCGAGAGCTTCTGTTGCCGCGAGAATCGCGGATGGACGAAGTAAACAAGCACCAGTAGGGCAACAGTGCTGGTGACAAACACTGTGGGTGCGTGCATCAGTCGTTGGGTGTCATTGGTAGCTCCCAAGCCAAACTGGGTGAAGAACTCGGGCCCAAACTCTGGAACTAGCCGGAAGTTAAGTGCTTTAGCGGTTCCCTTGGCCGTTCGGAGCATGCCAATCCCCGTGGGAATCAGAAGTATCGCGGTACTGGCCCCACTCAAGGTTGCCGTCACGACGAAACGAGTCAATGGTCGCCACCATTTCTTGAAAGGAATTGACCGTTCCGCCAGACAGTAAATGACGTAACAAACACTAAATAAGCAGGTCATGTAACCCAGATAGTAGTTGACCATGATGCTCACCCCCAGCCACCAGAAAAAGGCGGTCGGCCGGTGATCCGTGACGATCCGGTCAATGCCATAAGCGACTAATGGCAACACGATCAAGGCATCCAACCACATCAGGTCAAAGAAGTTTACCGCAACGAAACCACAAAAAGCAAAGGCAATCCCAAAAACCAGGCTCATACGTCGCACCGTTTTGAAATGGACTTGCAGGAACCAGGTCATGGTCGCTACAATCGTGGCAATCTTAGCCATGATAATCACACTTGCCGCTACCGGCACGTTTTCAGCACTGAACAGCAGGACAATCAGGTTAAAGGGACTCATTAGGTAATAGGCTAACGTTGGAACCACACCGCCCCCGATCGATTGTGAGAACGTATAGAGATGAAACACGTGGTACCGTAAAGCATGTTGTAGTGCCGTTAACAAAGGAATGTATTGCGTCCCCATGTCACTCATCAATAGACTCTTACTTCCAAATGGCGCCACGTGCCAGAAGGTAAAAGCCAGAGCAACGACTCCCAAGGCTACTCCGAAGGCCAATCCAACGTTTTGCCAACGGCGTCCTCTCAAGATCTTCCGCATCCTTACTCACCCCACTTCTCGACTAGGGATTTCCCCCATCTCCGTTCACCTAAACTAACCACCTGAAACCACCACCCAACCGCCAGCAGGAGACTTCCCAAAACATCCGTAGGGTAGTGGTTGCGTAGACCCAGACGTCCTAAGATAACTCCCAGAACGATTAGACTCACCATGGTCACTGCTAACCAAAAAATCCAGTTGTGTCGTAGAACACCACAGAGTACCGTGATCACCATGATCGCTAGCAAGGTCGTGCTAAAGACATGGCCACTGGGAAAGCTGAAACCCGTGTCGGCTATGACCTGAAAGCTAGGCCGTGGCCGCCCCATAAGATGCTTTAGGACCAGAAGAAGACCGTCACCACCGACTAATCCAATCGCGACCATCTCGCCCCAGAAGGGTTGGCGCCAGTATAAGAGAACTGCTGCTAGGATAACAATTAGTCCTCCCGTCAGAATGGGACTACCAAGCGTCGTTAAGATCTCCCAGAACCCCACATGCGCCCCTAACTCAGCTACAGCGTCCAAACCCGCCTGGTCCAGCTGAAACACAATACCTGCGTGAATCTTAACTAAGATGGCTAAGATTCCAAATAACCCTAGAAACCCTAAAGCCACTTGTTGATTTCGTTGTGAATTTGTCATCATCATCCCTACCGTTTCTCTTTAATCAGATACTGTGGTCGCCGTTTTGTCTCCAGGTAAATCTTGCTGACATACTTCCCAAGAATTCCCAGGCAAAGCAATTGCAGACCACCTAACATCAGAATAATTGTCACCAGAGATGGCCAGCCAGCCGTTGGATTGCCAAACAGTAATGCCCGAATCACAATCCAAATCATCCCCAAGATGGCCGCCACGAAGGACAAACCGCCCAGCCACGAGGCAATCGACAGGGGTACCTCTGAATAATCCATGATGCCTTCTAAGGAATAGGCCAACAGCTGACGTAATGACCAGTGGGTGTTCCCAGCAACCCGGTCGCGGTGATCGAAGGTTAAGACCTTGGCCTTGAACCCGACCCAACTGAAAATTCCCTTTGAAAAGCGGTTCACTTCGGGTAAATCAATCACGGCTTGAACCACTTGGCGGGTCATTAACCGATAATCACGAGCCCCTGGTCGAATCTTAACCAGAGAGAGCCCGTTGATCACGTGATAGAAAGCTTGAGATAGCTTTGACCGTAACCAAGGCTCCCCACTGCGATCAATCCGTTGGGTTTCGACAACATCGTAATCCGAGGTGGTCAGCGTCTCAATCATCGTTGGTAACAGTTCCGGCGGATCTTGCAGGTCGGCGTCCATGACGGCCACGTAATCCCCTTGGGCCTGCTTTAAGCCCGCCAACAGGGCAGCTTCTTTCCCGAAGTTTCGTGAGAAGTTCACGTAATGGACCTGGTCGGGATGGCCGACCTGGAGATAAGTCATTTGCTTCAAGGTCTCGTCCGATGACCCGTCGTTAACAAACCAATATTCCCAGCTCAAGTCCTCTCGTTGTTGTTTAAATTTCTCTAGAATATCATCCACCCGTTGATAAAAAATGGGAATGCTCTCTTGCTCGTTGTAACAAGGCACGATGATGGATACTAAGGTCATGATGAGTCCTCCTTCAGGACGAATTGTCAAACCAAGTGCAACACTTTATCAAATAAAACTTCTTCAGGGGTACAGTAGTCTAGAACCTTTCTC
>NZ_BROB01000027.1 GCF_024345185.1 Levilactobacillus humaensis
TGGCGTACACCATTAGAGGTCTTCTGGGAACAGATGAGGTTCTAATAAGTGTTCGGATAATTCTTGCAATCTCCCTCCTCCAAACATAATATATGTAATTTATCAAGCAAGAATAGTATAACCGAAGTTAGCGTATTTGTTAAGAATTATATTCCACAAATTGTTAACCGCCATTAGCTATCCCCTAACTACGACATTGATTATAGACGGATAAGTCCCGTTTAACAAGGATTTACCCTTCTTTGTCGTGGGAATGAAACAATAAGCCACTCTTTGTAATATTGTTGTCATGTAAGTTAAAGTTATCACCAGTTATTAAAATATTAGTAACGCACTAGCTGATTCCATAACATACTTAGAGATTTTTTAAAGCTTAATGTGTCGTTAAGGAAAGTCACTTTACTTGCAAAGAATCTCCCTCGGATCTACACTGTGTTCAATTAAATGAAAGGGGGTGATGCTTTTTGGCAACTGGAAATAGTTACCTCAAAGTGATCGCTTCCGCGGAGAACGGAAGCAATTAACCACTTTAAGGTGAGCGTCGGCGGATTTATTCGTCGGCGCTTTTTGCTTGCAGAGTGCGCAAGCAGGCCGCTAGTCAGTGAGCATTAACGTCAATAACGTGAGTGGCCCGGGCTTGGCCACTTGCGTTATTGGGGTTAAGCGGAGCTGACTGCCTGCTGTAGCACGTTTCGACCATAGATAATGAATGCCACCCCATAAGACCTGAGAGCACACACTCCAGGTCTTTTCTGATCCCAAGATTACCACCCTGTCCTTCAAAACACTTCCTATATCGAGCCCAGTCATCTTCAAGGCCCTCAAACTTCCATCTAAGCTCTCTAACATCCCCACCACCCATTCACCCAACTTCTCCCTCACAAGTGACTAAGTCACGCCTTTTTCCCAAATAACACCGTCCTACATAGCACCTTCACCGCTAAGTCTCTGTCTCCCAAAAATTGACACAAACAAAAACGACCGGCAATCCCCAACCCACCAACCTTCTCAGTGGGTAAACGAATCACCGAATCGTTCACTCTTTTCCTATAATAGGTCAATTCTCAGTCTCAACAGATACCAACCACTAAACGACAGGCTTAGCCGCATGCAGGGCCGTCTTAATCTGGTCACCCAGCCGGTGCATCCCCTCGTCAATCGTTTCGGGCGTCAGGCCGGTGAAGCTCAGCCGGAACCCGTTGCGGACATTGCGGTCGGGGTAGAAGTTGGTCGATGGCACATAGCTGACGTGCGCCTGCGGGATAATCGTATCGCTCAACAGCGTGTCGGCATCGAGCTCCTCGGGCAAGGTCACCCAATTGAAGAAGCCGCCTTCTGGCCGCGTGAAGCTGACCTCATCGGGGAAGTAGTCCTCGAGGGCCTGAATCATGGCGGCACACTTACGCTGGTAGTCGGCCTTTAAGATGTCAACGTGGGCGTCCAGGTCATTGGCCGTCAGGTAGGCGTCAATGGCCGCGTGGACGATGTTATTGGCTTCGAGGTCACTGGCCTGTCGGGCCCGCAGAATCGCCGTCAGGAGGTCGCCATCGGCCACCAGCCACCCTGTCCGCAACCCGGGCATCAGTATCTTCGACATGCTGGAGACGAAGATGACGCGACCCTCGGTGTCGAAGGCCTTGATGGCTGGCAGTGGCAGGTGTTCATACCCGAGGTCCCGGTAAGGCGAGTCCTCGAGAATCACGAAGTCATACTTGTTGGCTAAGGCCACCAGCTGTTGGCGCTTAGCCACGGACATGGTAATCCCGGTCGGATTATGGTAGTCCGGCACGGTGTAGAGTAATTTGATATTGGGATGCTGCTTCAAGGTATCCTCCAACGCATTCAGGTCGATCCCATCATTTTGAAGGGGAACGCCGTAATACGTGGGAGCGTAGAGGTCAAAGGCGGCCAAGGCGCCCACATAGGATGGGGCTTCCACCACAACCTCATCACCGGGATTCAACAACGTCTTGGCTACCAGTTCGAGGGCTTGTTGGCCCCCGACCGTTAAGACTACGTGGTCCCCGGTCGTCTGAACCTGGCCCCATTTGCCAATCCGCCGGGCGAGCTGATCGCGTAACCCGGCGTTGCCTTGCGACGTCTGGTATTGAAACAGGTGTGCACCGTGGTTGATCATTGCGGTGTCGAAGGCCGTGCGCATAGCCTGAACCGGGAACAGGTCCTGGTTAGGACTCCCGGCCGCAAAGGAGATGGCGCGTGGGTCATCGTCCTTGGGGAAGAGACCACTTAACGCCGACGGAACATCTGGATTAACGCGTTGTGCTAATAAGTCTTTCATCATCGAGCTCACCCTTTCTAGTCGTGCCCGGCCCCAACCAGACACGCTGACTACCCCCCTTGGGTGGCGGATTATCCCAACACCCAATAAAAGCTTCCTGGCTTTCACAGAGTATGATAGAATACCGGTGACAGAAAAACGAGTTCAACTATCTCGAAATTGCGTGAATGTAATTCATCTTAACCAATCGGAGGGGGTCACGCACGATGTTACCATTTGCTTACCGGGTCTTTCAGACCATTGTTCAAGAACATACCTTTTACCGCGCCGCACAGACGCTCAATGTGACGCCGTCTGCGATCAGCCACTCGGTCAACCAGCTAGAAAAGGAACTGGGCTTCCCACTCTTCATCCGGAATCGTTCCGGCGTGGAGCTCACCACGGACGGGCAGAGCGTCCTGCCGCTGATTCAGGCGATCATCAATGCCGAGGATCGGCTCCAACAGGCCGCAGCCAATATCCACGGCTTGAATGCTGGATCGGTGCGGATCGGGGCATTCTCCTCGGTCTGCATTAACTGGCTGCCACCGATCATCCGGCAGTTCCGCCAGGACTACCCGCAGATCGCCATCAACGTCGAACAAGCCGGCTTCGGGAAGATTGCGGCCGACGTCAAGACCGGACGCCTGGATCTTGGGCTGTCGGCCTTACCGGTTGCCGAGAAGCTGACGGTCCTGCCGCTGGTGCGCGATGAAATCTACTGTATCACGTCCAGCGACTTTGTCCCTGCCAACCGCACGACGGTGACGGCGGCCGACCTGGTCGACCAGAACTTCATCCTTCAACGCGGCGACTACGACAAGGACACCAAGGCCGCGTTGGACCACTACCAGATTCGGCCGAACGCCCTACGCTTCTCAATCGACGACCAGTCCATTCTGGCGATGGTCGAGGCCGGCATGGGCATGGGGATCTTGCCCGAGCTGGCGTTGGAACGCGTGACCGGGAACGTTAACGTCTACCCGTTCGACAAGCAGTTCTACCGAACCATCTGTCTGGTGGTCAATGCCGAACAGGCCAAGGCGCCGTCGACGGCCAAGCTGTTGCGAGCCATTACCGACTATGTGGCCGCTAAGTATCCGGACAAGGTGTTGACGCATGGTGATGGGGAATAATTGAGTATGTATGCAGAAACGGCCTCGCAGATGAATTGCGGGGTCGTTTCTTTTTGGTTATGTGACGTTGTGTGGTGCGGGGTTATTGGGCGGCAAGGACAAGGGTTGTGAAGGCTTTGCGCTGGTCGCGGGTCATCTTGTGCGTGTCAATAAGGTCACTGTCGACGTCGAACCAGGCATTGCCATCGTTGTTGGACCAGATAATGTCGGGTTCGGTCATGGGGTCTTCGTCGAGGCCTTCGGGTGTAAAGATGGTGATGTCATGGGCAAGACGCGTGACGTCGGCGTCGGTGGCGGCACCGGCTAACCAGGCGGTGGCTAGGGAGACTAGGGTTAGTTTGATGGTTTTCATTGTGAGCACTCTCCTCTTTTGGTTTTGTTTATGGGTTCAGTATAGCTTTTGGGGGTGTCACAATGTGTCGGTTCATTATGTAATGACAAAACTCACGAAAAGCTTTGCCACTTTTGACTATCACTGCTGTTGCAAGCGACGACCCTCTTCAACCAATTTCTCTAACTCTTCGACCAGGACGTAAACCGTAGTAGCTGGGTTTCGTTGCGAATTAGGGGTCGATCGGTGTTCCGCATAGCTTGCCATCAGCTTTTTGGCCCGATTTATCGCCTTTTGTCGACGCTCCGGAGTCAATATTGCTAAGATATTCTGATTACTTTTCTGATAGCCAGTCACTGATCCGTGACGACCAAGCTCTCTAGATAACTTGTCATAGTAAGTCTTGCGATCAACTGCTGTTGTTAAGTAATCAAAGTGCAACACGTACCACAATTCAAAACAATTATTGCTCCAAGCTGCATGCCACTTTAACTTCTTAGCCGTCCTAATGGCCGTATTAAAATCTGCGTCAGGAAAATCATCTTTGTCAAAGACTAACCAGACATTCTCATAAATCTTCTCGTCGAGCGCCTGCTCTTGCTTCACGTAGTCTACCAGCTTCTGATTACTTTCTCCGCAACCCATCACTTTGACGACCGGGCTTGCGCTAATACCCTGATAGGCTTTATTAACCAACTTGGCCCATTCGTTAAAATAGGCCACCTCTGTCACGGTCCCCTCACTTACAATCAAGTAGCTTCCGGGAAGGAGAACTCGCTTCTTTTGTCGAGCCTTTTTCCCAATATGTCGACTCATCGGCTTATCCTAACTGCCGCAAATTCGGCGTTGCTCGGAATTTTCCCAACAGATAATCTTTCCCATAGCTGGCGTCATTGCGAACCTTCTGATTGTTGGCATCGCGCAGAGAATCCAACGCATACAAGTCAGAACACCCATCCTGGTCCTTGTCAACGAACCAGATTTCATCACGTCGCAAGTCACGTTTATCCAGGGTCACGATGTCTTGGGTACTGAAGATCAGCTGTGCATGATGTGGATTGGTCACATTAGAATGGAACATGATGAGAATATAGCGCATCAATAATGGATGGATCTGAGCGTCCAATTCATCAACAACCAATAGGCCACCAGCTGACAACGTCTGATGCAAGTCAACGTAAAGTGCCAGCATCTTGCGAGTTCCACTAGACTCGGCAGAAATTGGGGTCTGCATGAGCTTCCCTGTTCGCGGATTCCGATGGTAACTCACGACACGCTTCTGATCCTGCCGTTCGGTCAAGGGATCAGAAGCCGTGACGACATCTAGTTTGGCAATCCCCACATCAATCGCCTGAATAAAGTGCTCAAGAGCCGCCCGCTCCTTGTCATCTTCTAACAAGGCAATGAGCGGACGCAATGCGGTATCAGATCGCATCCGGTGGCTTCGATTGCGAACTTGTTCCACATTCCCGTAATCGACGCTATGAAGGTCCTTAAACCAGTTCAGAACTTCGGTTGCGGCTGAACCCCCAACCCGTGCGAAGGTCGATAACAACAAGGCATTTTGTGGCACCAGCTGAATCAATCCCATCACATCAGAAGCGGCCACCCAAGCCCCACTTATCTCGTTTTCATCACGCCGATACAACTCGAGATAGCGCTCGCCAACCTTCGTCTTATCCCGCTGGTAAAGGAACTCTTCATCAACGAGTCCCTGATGAGTGCTAAAGCCATACTGATAGATCGTGTCATTAATGGAAAAAAGAACACTAAATTCCGTAGGCGTGGCTGGATCTTCAAACCAGTAGGGCTGAATTCGCTGAAGAGCCTCTTCATCAGAAAAAGAAACCATCACGGCATAGACCATCATTTTGAGCGCAGCCAGAACATTACTCTTCCCCGAAGCATTCGCCCCATAAATGGCAGCCAACTTTAAAACCTTCTCGTGGCTCGCATCCACCACCACATCATCGGGAATCTCTTTAATTGCGGACGCCGTCATATCAAGTGTGACCTCATCGCGAATTGATTTAAAATTTTTTATCGTCAACTGATGGAGCATGGCAATCACCTCCTCTGAAGGATACCTGTTATTGCCACGTTTTACAAACATTTGAGATTATTTCTCAAAAATGCCAAAAAGGCGGCCACATCTCCTCTCGGAGACCGGCCGCCCTTTCAGGTTGTGATTCAGCTAGACAGGGTCAGGTTAGACCGTTGGTGCGGGTACGACCGGCGCGAACAGGCTGGTCTTGGTGGTCTCGACCATGTCGGCGCTCACGGGTTCGGCGTACAGGTCGCCGCCGTCCTTGGCGAACAACCGGGCTTCCGCAATCTTGGCCATGAGTGCTTCGATTTCCTTAGGCTTCAGGTCGGTGTTGATGTACTTCAACCGGAGGTGCTTGACGCGCTTGTCGGTACCTTTAAAACTCATTTCTAATGCTTTCATTGATGGATGACTTCCCTTCTTAGTTGGCTAGGCGTTAGGCAACGGTGCTTTGGGTGGAGACGGTGGCAGTGCGAAACGTGAGGCCGGTTAAGGTCGCGAGCGTCGCGCCGAAATCCGCAATCTGGGTGGCTTCCGGGGTGCTGATGGCGTTTTGTAACGCGATCTTGACCGGGTGGTCGCCGTCGTCGATGAAGATAAAGGTGATGGTCGTTTTCTTCCAGTTCGTTTGCATGGGTGGTGCTCCTTCCGTGGGGCTGAATTTTGTAGTGGTTGGCCAACCCTTACACTACTACTAACGAAATTCGGGCCGATTTTTTCGCATGTTTTCGCAAATTTGTTAAAAGAATCGGTCCGGTGGGGTTAAATGTTTAATGAGTCGGCGCGTTAACGAAAGCCGCCAACGGTACACCGTGGCGAGGTTCACACCATGCCGGGTCGCAATCTCGGCGGCCGTCAATTGGTCGACGAGGGTGCCCACTAGGAAGCGCCACTCGCCGGTGTTGCCCGCCGCGCCAATCAATTTCACCAGATACGCGCGGTAGTCGGCCAGGCCAATGCTGGCGAGGACGTCCTCAGCCGTGGGCACGGCCGTCAGGAGTTCTTCCTGGTCGCCGGGTGCCTGCCGATCGTCTTGACGGCGGTCGCGGCGGAGCTGGTCCGCCAGCGTCCAGGTAATCTTCTGTTGGGCGTAGGCCAGGAACTGATGGGGATTCGTCTCCGGATCGTCGGGGAACTCAGCGTAGACTGCCGGAAAGAGGAGTCGCGCCTCTTGGAGATAGTCCTCGTAATCGTTCTGAGCGGGCGTCAGGTGCAGGCGTTTCAAGGCGCCATACAGGATCGCCTCGTGGTCGCCAGTAAATAAGAAGCGGTAAGCCGGAGTTACGTCGTTGTCCATGATGAATCATCCCTTCTCGGTGGTGATCCATAGCGCTATGGTCAACGCCTACCCTACCGGACTTTCAGTGGGTTGCCAAACGGGGGTTCGACGGTGATCTAGACCAATTATGAGACGACCGGCGGCAACGACTTACCCCGCAAACACTCGTTCGCGGAGGTGGGAAGTTGAATGCCTTTTGGGGAAAATTTGCGTTTGGT
Organism: Levilactobacillus humaensis; assembly: GCF_024345185.1. GTDB lineage: Bacteria > Bacillota > Bacilli > Lactobacillales > Lactobacillaceae > Levilactobacillus > Levilactobacillus humaensis. The sequence continues at coordinate 7,290 of NZ_BROB01000027.1, forward strand.
GCGTAATTACGGAAATTTGGGGCGGTAAATAAAGTTTAATTTTGGTTTGGAACGCTAAAGCGGCACCCGGAGAGTGAGCTCTGGGTGCCGCTTGATATTACATTGCTTGATTTGCTGCTTCTGAAACGTGTTCCCCAAGGCAGGGGATTCCGCTTAACCCCGCTAAACCAATAATCCAAAACCAGGATTATCGGCTTAGCGACGTTAATGCTCGTCCCCTAACCGCCTTGGCTCACACTCTAATCCTTAGAAAATAACGCCATCGACTTGTAAACCAAATCACGGAACCGTGGCAGGTCAACACCGAATGCTACCGTCACGTTCTTATCCTTACCGGAAACTTCGTCGTAATCGACGACGGTACTCCCTAAGGACAGACCATCCTTGGTGTCAATCTCAACATGCTTCTTGCGCGTCGTGAAGAGCGTTGGGTCAATGATATAGGCCATCGCGCAAGGATCGTGCATGTGCACGCCTTCAACGTGGTCGGGACCCGCTAAGAATGGTGGTGTCGTGGTTAAGGCAAAGAACTTCAAGAGATCGGCCATTACCTTAGCGACAGGATTCCCAAGGTTTTCGATATAGGAAATATCCTCATCGAAGAGTTGGGCCTTCAACGTGACATCCAAGCCAAACATGGCAAGTGGCACACCAGATTGCATCACAACTTCAGCAGCTTCTGGGTCCACATAGATATTGAATTCGGCTTGTGGCGTAATATTCCCACCGAAGCAAGCCCCACCCATGTATGAAATCTGGGCAATCTTAGACTTCAATTCTGGATGTGACAACAGGAAGATCGCCATGTTGGTCAGCGGACCAGTCGCAACCAGTGTGATGGGTTCGTCAGAGTTGCGTAGCGTTTCTGCCAACAGGTCATTAGCCGATTGCTTCAGTGGTTCGTGCGTTGGTTCAGGGAGCTTGGCCCCATCGAGTCCCGTCTTACCGTGGACATTTTCCGCGATAATCAAGTCTCTTAAGAGTGGCTTTGCGGCTCCCATGGCTACTGGAATATCCTCGCGACCAGCCAAGGCCAAGAGTTTCCGGGCATTGTGGAAGGTCTTCTCCGGCTTTTGATTACCGGCAGAAGTGGTTACAGCCACCAAATCAATGTTGTCGGCGGCTAAGGCCATCAACAACGCCAGCGCGTCATCATGTCCTGGGTCACAATCTAGAATTACCTTTTGCTTTGCCATAACTTCAATTCCTCCTCGATCTCAGTAACTATTCAGCGTCTTTGACTTCTTCACGAGCCCGACTGTAGATGGTCTTGTGGAAAATAATGTAGATAGCTAAGGCAGCTAAGACAATGATCCCACCAATCATAAAGATGTTGGCGTAAGTCGAAGCGGCCCCGGCTTTAGTTCCGAAGAGACTCCCACCGGACATTACACCGGAGGACATCATCCCACCGAAGACGGAAACCCCGATGGACCCAGTGATCGCTTGAATCAAATCATTCAGACCCAAGACACGGCCGGATTCTTCGGCTGGCACAGTTAACGTCGCAGTATCCACGATTGGAGAGTAGAAGAAGGACGTCCCGAAGTAGTAGATACATGGGGCAATCATTAAGGCCGCAACCTTACCATAAGGAATGGCAAAGGCAATGGCGATTAACCCCAGACCCATAGTGGATAAGGCCAAGATAATTGAGGTCGTCCGACCCATCTTCTTAATCAGTGGCCCACAGAAACCAAGTACAGCGGCCAACAGGATGGACCAAACCAGCAAGGTTGAAATTTCAGCGGAATCGATACCGTAGACGTTCAACCCAATTGCGTTAACCCCAGCGTTCAGCGTGTAACTGAAGAAGTACCCAATGAAGATAACCGACATCGTTGCGATGAAGGCTGGATTCTTAAAGAATTCTGGTGTGATGAATGGGTTCTTAGCTTTGTTAATATAAACAATAAAGGCAATTAAGGTGATAACAGATGCGGCGGCCCACCAGATGTTCATGTTGGTAAAGAACATGGTAACGGCACCGGCGAATAACCCAATCAGGGTAAACCCAATCCCATCAACCTCGGCACCTTCGGCGTGTTCATCAGGCAAGTTCCGACTCAATGATGGCAGGAAGAAAATGGCCACGATTGGGGCAGCGAAGAGCCAACGCCAGTCAATCTTTTCAACGTAACCAGCCAGCACAACCCCTAAGGCAGCGGAGAACCGGAACACAGCCACGAAGATTTGGTAATAAATAACCCGACTAAGCTTTGAGACATACTTTGAAACCAGCACCAGGAACACTGACCCGGCAACTTGGCCCCCAGCTGATTGGAGCACACGCGCAATCACAACGGCCCAGATGTTCACTGGCCCCAGGATAAACCCAATGGCAGACCCAATCACGAGGAGTAACGTCCCGAAGATAGTCATTTTCTTCAAGGAAACGAAGTCCCCTAAGGACCCATAAATAACACAAACAATTCCTAAGACGATCCCGGGAATTGAAGTGATCAGTGGTGCCAAGGCTTCTGACCCCAGTTGCTTCCCAATATTTACGAAAATCATGCCAAACGCTTGTTGTTCCAAAATCCCTAACGTGAAGATAATTAAAATCAACGGAATGGCCTTTTTGGCCATCTTATTCATCTTTTCGTACTCTGCAGTACCCTCGGCGGGAACGGGAATTCCCGTTACTTTTGTCTTCTCATCCACTGGTCGACACATCCTTTTCTAAAATAAGTTACCGTCAAACGCTGATTGATAAATCCGGCGACAATCTTCGCGGTTCAACCGCACGACGCCTCCGATACACTGGTCATCGCCCCGAAAGGCAATGTTGCCCAACATCTTTTCTGTTTCAGTCGTGGGCACGTCGAAGTCCTTGTAAGACGTTGGCATCCCCAATTGTTCAAAGAAAGCGACCAACCGTTTAATGCCCTCGGTTGCCAGTTCGTGATCATTCTTACCAGCCGCTGGCACGTGGAATACTTCGCGGGCGAAGCGGGCAAAACGATACGGTTTCTGTTGACTGGCATAAGCCATCCAAGATCCCATAATGATTGAAATCGTGGCACCATGGGGCGTGTCGAAAACGGCACTGAGCTCGTTGGCAATCTCGTGGGTCGCCCAGTCCTGGGTACGGCCCATCCCCACTGTATTGTTCTGCGCAATCGTCGCAATCCACATGAGTTCTGCCCGGCTCTCATAGTCTGCCGGGTGTTTGAGAACTTTCGGTCCTAAATCAACGATGGTCCGGAGAATACCTTCTGCCATGCGATCAACCACGCCAATCTCGTTATCTGGTGAGAAGTAGCGCTCGCACACGTGACAGAACATATCCACGATCCCACACGCCGTTAAAAATGGTGGCAAGGTACTCGTGAGTTCCGGTGCCATAAAGGCCACTGCTGGCCGCACGATCGGATCACTGACGAGGAGCTTCTGCCCGGCCTCGGTGTTATTAACCACCGTAACCGCACTCGACTCACTCCCAGCCGCCGGATAGGTCACGAGTGAGGCCACCTTTACTGTGGCGGTTGGAGTCGCCTTACCAGTGAAGAAGTCCCAGACGTCTCTGTCCGTGGCCGCACCTAATCCAATTGCCTTGGCGGAGTCAATGGCACTGCCACCACCAATCGCAAAGATGAGGTCGATGTTTTGATCCTTCACAATGGCGATCCCTTCGCGCACTAGCGACAGCCGCGGATTTGGCTGAACACCGGCTAGTTCCGTCACCGTAATTCCGGCCTGCTTGAATTGGGCCTTCACCCGATCCAAGAGTCCGGTAGATTGGAGGAACGCGCCACCATCATGATGCAAGAGGACGTGGTGCACGTTCATGGTTTGGAGTTTGTCCCCGATCTGGTCAATACTGTTGCGACCGAAGACAAAGTCCGTGCCAATCTGAATTTCAAAATCCTGTAGCATTCTCTTGCTCCCTTCCCAATAATTTTGCTTTTAGTTGATCGACATTTGAAACACACTGCCATGGCTTTTCTTGACGCAAGGTTGTCACGTCACCATCCCCGTACGTTACACCCAAACACAGTAATCCATTCGCTCGGGCGGCACTCACGTCCGTCCCCGAATCTCCTATGTAGAGGAATGGACCAGGGTAATGGGTATCAGTCAAAACCTGTCGAATGGCCGTTGTTTTGGTGGCCTGGGGGCCAAACCAATCGATGCCATAGACTGCGGTAAATAGGGACTGCCAATCCTTATTGACCACAATGCGATCCAAGGCCGCTTGAGGCTTGAGGCTGACGACCACATTGCAGATACCACGCGTTTCCAGATCCCGTAGTAGATCCCGGATTCCCGGATAAAGTTGCGTCTGGTCAAAGGTATTCAGCGTGCGATAATGTTTGGCGACTAACTGATCGAATTTAGCGAAATCACGCTGATCCGGTCGCGGTTTCAAATGTTGAAACAACTGCTCTAATGGCCAACTTAAATGACTGGGATCCGCCGTGAGTGCCGCTGGTAATGTGGCATTCAAAGCCGCCGCGGCGTAGGCTACCGAGGCCCACACGTCTGGTGCCGTATCCGCCAACGTTCCGTCGAAGTCCCACAGGATGGTCCCAAATTTTGTGATACCCTCACCCCCTTAAATAGTGGTTGTCGCTGACAGTCATGACTCTGCCAGCACGTTATCTGCTAAGAAATCCTCGAGCTGGGCTTGCGTTGGACAAGCGCGACTCCCTTGCTTAGTCACCGTATAGCCCGACACCGCATTGCCTAATTTCAAGGCTTCGTGAAGTCCTTGCTGATTCAATAAAGCCTTGATTAACCCGGCATTATAAACATCGCCGGCCCCGACCGTGTCTTCAACGGTTACCTTGAATGCAGGAACCGAGACCTGATTGTCAGGCGTTAAGGCCATAGACCCCTGACTACCATTTCGCACGATGACCGTGCGGTAGTTCGTTACCAAGGATCTGGCGTTGGCCAGCCAATCCCGGCTATCACCCAAGTAGACATATTCCTCCTCGCCCGAACCCAGGACGTAGGTGGTGTACTTCAGAATTTCTTTAACCGCTTGTTCGTAGTTTGGATCGAGCTTGCCGTTATCAACTCTAAGATTCAGGTCAAAGGACGTGGGAATGTTGTGCTCATAAGCTAATTTGAAGAGTGCAATGATGGTCGACCGGGCCGAAGTATCATACGTGAGGGTCATACCGGAAGAATGAACCCAATCAGCCTGCAAGACTTGGTCGTGGTTAACCTTCACTGGGTCTAACACTTTGAAGGACCGCTTCTCGCGCGGCCATCCCCAAAGGTAGCGTTCACCCTGATTATCGATAAAAGCGAAAACCCCAACGGTATTCAGGGTTGGGTCGACAATTAACCCAGTCGTATCAATGCCACTCTTCTGAAAATCTTCTTGCACGTAGCGGCCGTATGAGTCAGCCCCGACTGTCCCAATAAAAGCTGTGGGAATATTCAAGCGGGCCAGAGCTGTGGCCGTATTGGCTGCCGTTCCCCCACCTTGCAGGTTGGGATTCTCAAAATGAACTTCCTTCGGCTGTTCACGAATCACCGTCGGGTAGTGAACTAGGATATCGACATTGGCATCCCCAACAATTAAAACCTTAGGCATTTTGCGCCGCCTTGATGAACGCCTCAACCTTCTGCGGATCCTTGCACCGCAATGTGTTGGCTCGTTCATCGTCGTAATTGGTCAGACTGAAGGAATCGACGCCGTAAGGATGGGTAATGTGAATGGCTTCCGCCACGTTCTGGTCGTCTAAGCCACCCGCAATGATGCAAGGTACCTGAGTACTGTCAATAATGGCAGCGTCAATATGCTGGTCGTGAACCTCACCCGTGGCTCCAATGTCACCGGCATCCGGCGTCTTCGTATCAATTAAGAAGAAGTCGGCCACCTTTTCATACGCCTTCACGTAGTCCAAGACCGGTTGCTCGGTCAGAGGCACGCCCGCTAGAACCGGTAGCGCTTGCATAATTTTCAAACCTGGGAAGCGATCCTTTAGGGTCTGGGCCTGTTCGGGACTGATACCCTCAATATCTCCGGAGAGATGCATGACATCTGGCAGGGCCAACTTGAGGTCTGAGGTGATTTCATCGATGTCCTCGGAAACCGTCAACCCCACGCGAACGACATTGCCAGCGGTGGCGTCGAAGATTGCCTTAGCCTGGTCACAGGTTAGTTGGCCTGGCGTCCGTTTCACTTGGCCGTAGCTCACACCGATGTGGTCGCCTCCAAAATCAATGACCATCTGAGCATCTTCGATCGTTCTAATTCCGTAAATTTGCGTAATCATCTTTGCCACAATCAATTACTTCCTTTCCTCTTCAAATGCCCGTACGAAGGCGTCTGTGGTAAATGGTGTTGCGGTGAAGCCCACCGTTTGGGCCAATTGGGTCAGTGGCGGTGGCGTGATGAAGCAGGTCTTCAAGGTAGCCGTCTGGGAGAACACGTCTTCCGGCGTGCCGTCCAGCTGAACGGCTCCCTGTGACATGACAATGACCCGTTTAAAATTCTGAGAAACAAACTTCATGTCGTGAGAAATGGTGACACAGAGTTTGCCTTCGGCTGTGAGGTGCTGAATGATGTGATTTAACAAGTGGTCCCCATGAACGTCTTGCCCACAGGTTGGCTCATCAAACACGACCACGTCAGGATTCATCATGATAATGGCCCCGATAGTACAGAACTTTTTCTGAGTGTCATCGAGGTCAAATGGATGGGTATCAAGGTCATCGGTCAATTCAACTAACTCGGCTACCTGATCGACCCGTTGCTTAATCTCCGCACTCGACATGCCAATTCGTTTAGGACCAAATTCGAACTCCTTACGAACCGAATCCAAGAACAATTGGTCATTAGGATTTTGAAAGACATAACCCACTTTAGAGGACCATTTGGCGGTCGTCTGGGTGGTCACATCCTGACCATCAATCAAAACGTGGCCGGAAGTTGGCGTCAAGATCCCGTTGAACTGCTTCACTAACGTGGTCTTGCCGGCCCCGTTCTGACCGATGATGGCGATGGGGTCAGTTCCAGCGAGCGTCAGGTCAACCCCATGCAGAATTTCATGTTCGGGCCGATAGCCGAAATGTAAATCTTGTAAGTCAATCTGCATGGTTGAGCCCCTCCTTCACTAGTGCTGCCGCTTGATCCTTGGTGACACCTAACTTATCTTGGATTAATTGGCGCTTGGCCAGGGCCTGAGTGACCGCCGCATAATCCGGTGGTTCAACTCCGAAGTCAGCTAACCGCGGATCGCCAAAGACTTCCGCTGGTGCCCCTTGTAAGACTGGTGACCCATCTGCCAAGACCAGAACCTGGTCAGCATACTCGGCGACCCGTTCCATATCGTGGTCGACCATGATCACCGTAATGCCCTCATTGTTGAGGCGCTTAACGATGGCGAAAATCTCATCAGCCCCCATGGGGTCTAATTGCGTGGTACATTCGTCTAGCACCAAAATCTTCGGTTCGAGAATAAAAGTTGATCCAAAGGCCACACGCTGTGCCTGGCCCCCGGAGAGGTCCAACGGATTCTGGTCGAACACCTGGTCGATCCGCATTAATTTGGCAACGGCTTCAACCTTGGTCACCATCTCCTCGCGAGCGACCCCGCGATTTCCTAAACCGTAAGCCAGCTCTTCGGCAACCGTTGAGGCTGTGTATGAGAGTTGGTTAAACGGGTTCTGGAAGACCAATCCAATCTGCGAAGACAAATCCGCAATCGACTGGTCAATGATACTTTGACCGTTGACGAGGACATCCCCGTCCATCTTGCCTAAGAAATAATGGGGAATCAGCCCCACGAATGTATTACATAACGTGGACTTCCCCACGCCGTTACCACCGATGATGCAGAAGAAACTACCCTTAGGTACCGAGAAACTAACGTGGCTGAGTGCCGCGTGGGTCGTTTGCCGGTAACGAAACGAAAGGTCTTTCACTTCAATTGCTAAATCGTCCAACGCGCTTCCCTCCTCGTCTTACTGAAGTTACCATCTCATCAGGATGGAAATAATAATGACTGCTACTAGAAAAATAATTAGGCCTGCGCGTAAATATGTATCCGCCTTGGACGTTGTGACTTCGATGTAACTTGTCCGTTTAACGTTGGTGTTCGCAAACCCTCGTGTTTCCAGGGTCATCCCCCGTTCCTGGGCGTCCGTCAACGATGACATGACGACCGGCCCCATCAGGGGAATATAGGCCTTTAGTCGGGCCCACAGACCGCCAGTTGTTTCAACGCCACGCGCCTCTTGGGCTTCCTTGATGACGTCTAGTCGGCGATGCATCTGTGGCACCACATTTAGACTGGCCAGAATGAGGTAACCGACCTGCGGATTGATTCCGCTACTGGTCAAGGCGGCTACCATCTTCCCGGCATAAGTGGTTTGATTCATGATATAGAATGTCGCTAAGAAAACTAATAGTGTGATGACAATCTTTGCGGCATACAGGAGGCCTTCTTCACCGAGCTTGGCGAATCCCAAATCTGCAATAATGGTCTTGTTCTTAGGACTGTAGAGTCCTTGAATGAAGAACAGCATCAGTGAAATGGGAATCCCAAAACCGAAAATTGTTTTGGCGAAAGACTTCAAGATATGAGCCATACCTGCTACCCCAAAGAGGACAATCACAATTCCTAATCCCAACCAGGAATTCGGATAAATTAGTGTTGCGAGTCCCAAACAGAAAATGGCCAGCATCTTTGTAAGCGGATTCAATTTCTCGATTGGACTTTTGACTGGTTCTCCACTACCCACGGGACTTCCCCCTCTCAAAAAGAATTAACAGTTGATTGCTAGTCGTCGTCACCCAAGCTCGACGAGTACTGACTCAGGAACTTCTTTGGAATCCGTTGGATGATGAGGTAGGCAATCACGAACACAATGGCCTTATCAATCAGGTTCTCCACCATCGACGACGAGAAGACTGAGAACATAATTTTCTTGGTGGTGGCGAGCAAAGCTGCCGTGACCAACGAGGTACTATTCACCCCGGTGGCCCCACCATAAACGAAAATGGTAATCAGCGAGGCGGAAACGGTATTGGTTAGCGTCACCGCCAACCAGGTCACCACAACCCCAAACTTGTTACGGAACAGACCTGCCTTGATTAAGTACCCCGTGACTAGCCCGCAGAGAACACTGACTAAGGCGTATGGCAGATAGACGGGGTTAGCAACTAGCGCCAAGAACAAGTTAGTTAACAACCCACACAGGGCGGCCACCCACGGGCCGGACAACACCGCGATAACAATGGTTCCAATCATATCCAGAAAGAGTGGTAATTTCAGGGTTGAACATAACGTCCCCCCAATGAGGTTAATGCCGACAGCGATTGGGATAAGCACCAAGGACTTCGTTGCCGACTGCACCTTCACACTTCTGGATAGTGCACTTTTTTTGTCAAAATTCATCCCCCCTTTTAAAATTTCTGATTCTGTGCTAACTTTAGGAAAGCAGTTTCCGAAAGTGCTTTCACGGTCAATTTACCATCACGATTTATGATTGTCAATCAAAAGTTGTGTTGGATAATGGTTGCGCATGCACGCCTTTCAAACTGAATTTCGGCGGAAACGCAAGCGCCACCTGACTTGGCTTTGCGAAAAGGCTTGCAAAAATAATTCGAATAAAATACGCTAGGGATGTGGGGTCAAATAAATAAACATATTAGTCATTCATTCCGTGTTTAATAGGCCCTGAAACAGCGTCATATCAATGTTTGCCAGCGAATAAACCGTTTTACATGAGCTGGTTGACCAAGCAACTGTTGACTTAACGACAATTTTGAAAAGGTGAAATCACTCATGAATATTAACGATATAGCGAAAATGGCGGGAGTTTCAGCGTCGACGGTGTCTAAGATTGTTAATAATAAAGACGGTAGTATCAGTGCCGAGACTCGTGAACGGGTCTTAAAGATCGTCAAGGAGTATCACTACACCCCTTACTCACAAAAGATCAATGCGTCGCAAAAAACGTATACGTTTGGCGTGCTTCTGAGTTCTTCAATTTCGATGGACTCCACGCTAGACGGAATCATCAAGACGGCCCAAAAGAACGGCTACCGTGTCTTAGTCTTCAATGCCTACGATGATGCCGATCAAGAATTAAAAAACATCAGTGCCGTCAGCAACAATCAAGTCGACGGGGTTATTTGGGAACCCATCAGTCAAGCTAGCGTCAAGCGAATTGCCCTCTTTAAGGAACGCGACATTCCTCTGATTACCATCGGTGCCTTCGGTGGTGATCATTCCCTGCTCATCCCTTACCAGCAGGCCGCCTATCAGATTACCCAGGAACTCATCGACCTTCGTCACACCCGAATTGCCTGTCTACTTTCCAAGAGTCGCCGGACAGATGCTTTTCTCGAGGGCTACCGCGAATGTCTCTTTGACAACAACCTGACTTACGAAGAAGACTTGGTCTACACTGATCTCGACGATAGCCTGCTTCATCGTATCAACTCCCACTACATCACGGGGGTCATCTCCTCACACCACAGTAAAGCCCTGGAATTCTATGGCGTTCTACGCGACCTCGCAATCAAGGTACCGGAAGATGTGTCCCTAATCTCTCTGAAGAATGACAACGCAGAGTCACAGGCAACATTTGCCCTCAATGAGATTTCAACGCTGACCGTTCGGAACTCTGATTTCGGTGCGTACATCTGCAATAAGATGGTTACGCAGTTAGAGACTAAGAAGACCGTCAAAAAGGCCTTCTCACAGGAATTCAAGCTCGATAACGAAACGACCGTTGCCATTCCTTATCAGTTCAACAAGCCCAAGGTCACCATCATTGGTAGCATCAATATGGACACCTATCTTCGCGTGCCCAAACTCCCAGAGAGTGGCAAAACCGTCACGGTAACGGCCTCAACCACCGTTCCCGGTGGCCATGGGATCAACCAAGCTATCGGCGTTTCCCAACTTGAACAACCGGTGACCCTGATTGGCAACATTGGCTCCGACTTGGAATCCGATACCATTTACAAGGAACTCGAACATTATGACATTAATGTTCGGGGGGTTAATCGGATTAATCATATTGATACCGGCCATGCCATCATCTATGTGGGAAAAGATGGCAACTCCACTGTTTCCGTCCTACCCGGCGCAAACTCACTGGTCACGCCCGAATATCTGACGGCTAACGAATCCCTCTTCAAGAATTCAGGCTATTGTCTGATTCAATCGGAACTCCCCTTGGATACCATTGAACGGGCCTGTACGCTGGCCCACAAGTATGGGGCCACGACCATCTTCAAGCCATCGACTCGTAGCAAGATCCCCGTTCAACACCTCAGTGGCGTAGACATTCTGGTCCTCGATCGCCGAGAACTAGAACTCCTCGCTCCTGAAGCTGGCGAACTTAAGGACCAAGCCGAGTTTCTCCTGAACGCTGGCATCTCGAAAATCATCGTGACGTTAGGCGGTGAAGGTTGCTATCTTGCCACTGCTGATACTGAACGGGTCTTCCCCGCCATCGATTTTCCAAAGATCGATACCACGGCGGCAACCGATGCTTTCATCAGTGCCCTAGCCACTTACCTGCTAGCAGGTTACACTCTGGATGAAGCCATCCGCGTTGCCAACTACGCCGCGGGCTTCTGTGTCTCCCGTGAAGGAGCAGCGGCCTCACTGATCGACCGACGTGGGTTAGAATCTTATATTCACCAGACCGAACCAGGTTTGTTGGACTCACTTTAATTTGGATGAAAAAAACGGCACCCAGAGAGTGATCTCTGGGTGCCGTCTTTGTGTTGCCACAGTGTTTTTATGCTGCTTCTGAAACGTGTTCCCCCAGGCAGGGGATTCCGCTTAACCCCGCTAAACCAATAATCCAAAACCAGGATTATCGGCTTAGCGACGTTAATGCTCGTCCCCTAACCGCCTCCTGAACCACTCTAATCTACTGAAATGCCTTCGCCGTGAACACCTCCGGCCGGTGGTTACTCATCAGGTAAGCCGTGCCATCGCTGGCAAAGCTCAGCCCTTCGAATTCCCGCCGTGACGCGAAGTGCGTCCACAGAACATCCCCGCTGGTCAGGCTACCACTGCCCGCGAGCTTATTAACCGGCAGGCTGGCGATAGACTCGTCGGCCACCAGGTACAAGCGCCCGTTGCTTGGATTGTAAGCCATGCTCTGAACGTGCGTGCCGGGGCCGTGTTCCAGGATCTGATGCGTCAACCGGAAGCGGACGTGGTCGCGGCTAATCGTCCCCTGGTAGATGTAAACCTCGTTGCCATTTGGCCGCGTCCAGAAGTAAGCCCGGCCCTCCTTGTCAAATGCCAGCACGTGGCCGCCAGGAACCGCGAAGCTCCCCGCCTTCAACCGGAACGTCACCTTGTGAACGGGCTTCAAGGTCGTTTGACTCAGCTGTTGGATGACCCCTTCCTGGTTGATTGGCACAGCGGGTGCGGACTCGCGATCCTGCCACATGTAGAGCTGGTGAGTCTTCCAGTCATAGGATAGCGACTGACCGTGCCCCGTCACGAAGGCTGGCCCAATCTTGATGGCCGCCGCGATGGCCTGTTCGTGCTTGTCATTAGCCGCCGAGCTGTGGTAGACCCGCTGGATGTCCAGGGGCGTGGCATTGAGACTCGCTAGTTTTGCCATGTCCAAACGCACCATGCGCCCCCGGTTATGCCAAGTCATCGGACAGTAAATCACGTAGAGATAGTGGCCCACCACTGTCATGCTCTGGGGATCGCCCCAGGCCTCGTTGTGATAGCCCGGTTGTGGTAACAAATACTTGGTCGTGAAGGTCACTGCGGTCCCCTCATCGCTGGTAATCGTGTTAATTCCGTGCGGATGAGCCGCCTCGGAATACGAACTCGGTGCCGTAATGAAGTGAACTTGAGTGTCCTCTAACGGTCGCAAATCCCCCGGCGCCACTAAGGCCGCCGATGCTTGCTTAACGGTACTCATCGCGTGTGCAGATACAGTTCCGACGCTGCCCAAGCCTAGGCTCAGAACCAACGCGCCCCACAAATAGATTCTTCTCATAACCCTCCACCCCCTAATATTTGACGCCAGTATACTGGTGTCGGTTGGATCTGGAGCGTTGTAGGGTTTCGATCACGCGGGAAACTTACTAATTCATGGCTTAGTTCAGATCGCTAAATGGCAACACTTGCCTAAGGGGTGCGCCTGCGGGCACCGGACGCCACCCCTGTGGGGCAGACCTGAAGCCTGAGGAGCGGTCTTCAGGGCAACCTTGAACCTCGAAGTGCACGAGTTTCAAAGTTGGCCGTGCTCTAAGCCGAGACAAAACCTCGGCTAAGACCACTGACACGGGGGTTCTGTCCGGTGCCCTCCGGCTGGGGTTGAACTAAAATTGCACTCAGAGCTTAGCACTTCTAAAAGTATGTCTTCCATATTCGTATCAATCCTCTTGCTTTAAAAATAAGGGCCGTCCTACTACTCTTAGCTTGATGTTGAACTTAACTTGATATAATATAAATTTGTACACAGCAACTTGAAATGTACAAAAAAAGAAGTATCAGGAATGCAATCCTGATACTTCCAAGCTGTAACGACCTGCTTGCGACGGCCATACCGCCTAGCGACATCGAGTTACAATTTAACAGTCTTAAACCATTAAACCGTTTCTAGCCGGTCAGCTAAACGGTTTTTTCTTTTACACAAGCAATTTTAGAGCAATGACAAGAATTCCCGCGAATACAACAGCTACCAGAATGATTGTCATCCCTCTTAACTGTGATTGCTCCGACAGGCTGGATAGCCCTTTGAAGGCTGGTCCAAGCCACTTCATTTTCATAAAGTTGCCGAATTCCCCAGTAATAGGCGGAATTAGTGTCATTAAAAAACGTTTTGATCTAGCACCATCTCCATCTTTTTTAGATTTCGATGCCGCCAAGATATGACCAAGCCCCTACAACAGGATTAAGCCTACCACAGTTTGCTTTGGTTAGCTTAGAGGTTTTTTCCTGATTCTGACAATTCTTTTACTGACACTCAGCTCAATTTAGCTTGTTACTAAAATAGACCAAGTTCACCGCAACCATGGAGGTTAATGACTCTCCTGGCCATCGTGAACTTGGTCTATTTTTACGGCTTAATCCGTGTTATTCAAAAACGCCGTCTCAAGCAAATGTGATCTTTTACTTGAAACGGCGTAACTAATTAAATTTTATGAGGTCAATCCTAGCCGGAGGAGGCCAGGGACGGAGCCAGCCCTGGAGGTGGTGTTAACTGGCGTTTCTGGCCAGTTTACAGCACGGGCGACTTTGAAGACACGTGGTCTTCGTGGCTTCAAATCGAGCGAGAAGCCCACAGGGCCGAAGCGTCCCCACAGCAGGCGTAATCCCTGGCAGCCGCAGGCGGTCAACTTACATCCACCCAGAAGAACTTAGTCTTTAACCGGTGTCCCCGTATAGAACACCGAACCAGAATTCTTATGCACCCCAATCACCCGGGTACTGAATTTGGCGGTCCCAATGGTGTACTGCACGTGGTAATAATCCCAGTCACTCTGACCAGAATACTTCTGCCCCTCAGCATCCGCGAGCTTGAGCGGATAGACCAACAGACCTTTCAATGGCTGAGCGTGCTGGGCCAGGCTCAAGCGAACCGCGTTACTTGGCGTATATGGAATAAACAAGCACACCACCGCCACAATTAAAATTCCTAAGAGAATGACAACTCGCCGCCGTGTGTTCCCCGACTTTTTCTGCGTTTGTTTCATCACGATTCCTCCGTTCGTTTAAACCCCGACGTCAAAGGTCAAGGTGCCGCGGTAAAAAAGGTGCCCCGCTGGCCGCCAAATGCCGACCTCATTGCTGTCATAGCCACCAGAATAGGACATCACCTTATGGTCAAAGCGGTAATAATCCCAACTGCGTTTGCCAGAAGACGTGAGCGTATCCGCCCGCGACTCCTTGACGGTATGACCTTGAAATGCCTGAAGCGGATGGCCATTGCGCAGGATGGTGAAGCGGACCGTATTTCTGGGCGTCACCGGCAGGAAAAACAACAGCTCGGCCACAATTAAAACCAGGATCCCGCCAAATAACCACCAGAGAAACCGACGTCTATGTACGCGTTCTGCCACGATGATCATCCCCCATCCCTTGTTGTTATGCTTATCATACGCCATCTTGTGATGGGGTGTTCTTATCGATCGCAAACTTATGAATTATCTAAACTAGTTTAGTAAAAAAGCTGCGACTAAGGTCACAGCTTTGTGGTTTACATGGTCGAAACGTGTGAAAAAGGGCAGCCGGTCCCGCTAAACCAATAATCCAAGACCGGGATTATCGGCTTAGCGACGTTAATGCTCGCCGGCTAACCGCCCTTTTTCACACTCTTGTCTTTTTACCACCAATTCCGATCCCCAACAAACAACTCAGGATGGTGATTGGTCAGGAGATATGGGGTGCCGTCCTTGGTGAACGTCAGGCCCTCGAACTCCCGCTGAGGCGAGAACTGCGTCCATTTGAACTGCTTATTCTTCAGACTGCCCTTGCCCACCAACGACTTGGCCGGGAAGCTCGCGATGGAGTCATCGGCGACCAGATACAGCCGCTGGTTATGTGGATTGTACGCCATGCTCTGCAGGCGCGTCCCGGGATTCTGTTTCAGGAGCTGGTTGGTCATCCGGAAATGAACCTTCTTCCGTGAAATGGTGCCCTTGTAGATCAGCGCGGTATGCACGGTTGGCTTGGTCCAGAAGAAGGCGTTGCCGTAGCGGTCAAACGTCAGGACGTGGCCACCGGGCTTGGAAATGTGACCCGACTTCAATTTGAAACGAATCTTATGAATCGGAGCCAGTGACTTCCCACTAATCTGGGCGATATAGCCATACTGATTCATGGGCACCCGTGGCGCAGACTCCTTGTCGATCCACATGTAGAGGCGTTTGTGCTTCCAATCATAGGCCAACGACTGCCCGTGACCGGTGGTAAAGGCTGGGCCAACCTTAACGGCCTTGCGAATCGCCAATTCCCGTTCGTTGGTTTGCGTATACGCCGTTTGAACCTCAAGTGGCGTCGCCCCCATCTTATCTAATTTCTGCTTATCATAACGGACAACGCGTCCGCGATTCTTCCAGTTGGTCGGGCAGTAAACCACGTAGAAATACCGGCCATCGGTGGTCAGGCTCTGCGGATTCCCCCAGGCCTGATTCTTATATCCCGGATACGGCAAAAGGTATTTCGTCTTGAAATTCATCTTGGCACCCTTGATCCGCCGAATCTGATTGGGACTATGTAAGTTGCCATGAACGTAGGTTTTCGGCATTTTCACGTAATGTACGGCGTGGTCATTGACCTTCCGCAACTTCCCCACCGTGAGTGCCGGCGCGGTCTGGTGGTAAACCTTGACCGCGGCCTGCGCGGAAACGTCAATGCCCGCGCTAATCCCCAGGACGATCCCCAATACTAACAGGACCAGTCCCAGTTGTTTCTTCTTCAAAATGATGATCGCTTCCCCCATAAATAAACTAATAACCGAACTAAATTATATCGCAAATTTTAGGCATAAACAACGCGCCAGAACTCCCACGGATGGGTGATCTGACGCGTTTTGGTTTATGATTAAATTTGTTTTGAAGTGCTGGACTGATGGTGTGGCGGCCTTCCGGGTGGCCCTGAGGAGGCTGGAACGCCATGGGCGCGTCGGGAAGCCAAAGAGCGGTCTCCCCGACCGGCCTTATTGTAAGTTGGCAAGAAACGCCAACCAACAATAACGACATGGCTCAGCCTCCTCAGAACCACCCTCCAGGCTGATCGCCGGGCAACGGTGGTTTTGAAAACCAAACCCTTACACTCAGATGATGCGAGGTCCAAACTGACACAACAAGTCAGCACATCCAACCAGCAAGAACACTGTCAGTTGAACGCGCTCCTTGTCGCCTCAGCGGAATCGCCAGCAGCCAGGATTACCATCTAAGTTCGGTGGTCGATCTCAGCCGCAGGGTGGTTCCATAGGGGGCTCAGTGGTGTCGTTTGCCTTAGTGGCGGGTTTTTCGCCGCTTAGGCAAAGGCCGAGCTTGTAGACTTTCGCTTTTTGAAAGGCTTCAAGTCGTGCCCACTACGTTCCAGCCCCCTACGGAACCGCCCGGAGGCGCGGTCCTTATCCTTAAACGAGCCTACCGGCTCTAATTTATTTTAAAAGACTAGATGACCTCGCGGGTAAATGGATCCTTAGAAATCCCCTTGTCGAGAATGTCCTTGCACCATTCCTTGGCGGAGAACAGACTGTGGTCCTTGTAGTTCCCACAGCTGTATTTGTCAGTCCCTTGAACATCCTTCCACTCGGTGTCAAAGGCAATCTTGTGAAGAGAAGCCTTCAGAGCCTTGGCAACTTCTTCGGTGGATTGTTCACCCCAAGTGATCAGGTGGAAACCGGTCCGACAGCCGAATGGTGAACAGTCGATGACGCCGTCCATCTCGTCACGGAGATAACCCGCCAACAGATGTTCAATCGTATGTAAGCCAGCCGTTGGAATTGCATTGGTATTCGGTTGGACTAACCGTAAATCAAAATTGGAAATGACGTCACCCTTGGTCCCCGTTTCCCGGGTAATCAAACGAACGTATGGTGCCTTAACAGCGGTGTGATCTAACGTAAAACTTTCAACTTTTGCCATTATTTGCCAACTCCTTTTGAGATTGTAGGTACCCCTTTACTGTACACCCCTAACGGCCACCCTGACCAATAATTTGGACGGCTAAATTGATTAATTGGATGACCATTTGGTTAGTCCTGATTTGATCAAAACTAGGCGTGTCACCATCCCCTGATCGCGGTCCTCGCTATACTGGGGGCAAATTGACGAAAAGGGGGCTTTACCATGCGGCGAAATAACGCAAAACCCCGCCACCTGTTAGTGCCGAAGCACCACTGGCGGCGGATCATGACCATTGGTGGCCTACTCCTCGCGTTGCTTGGCCTGTGGGGTTACCACGCTTGGCGATCGGCGCAGAATACCTTTGCTGGCGCCTACCAGTCGGCCGGGATTCGTCCTGATGGTAGTGTGATCACCAGTGGCAAGCCCTTCGCCGTTCTCTTACTGGGAACCGACACCGGCGCTTTGGGGCGTCACGACGTTGGGCGGACGGATACCATGATTGTCGCCACGATTAATCCCAAGACCCAAACGGCCAAACTCACCAGCATCCCCCGCGACACCCTGGTCGACATTTACGGGAGCCAACAGGACGACGAGAAGATCAACGCGGCCTACCCGTTATATGGCGCTAAAACGACGCTGAAGACCGTCGAGCACCTGGTGGATATTCCGATTCATTATTACGTTTTGCTCAACATGGGCGGCCTGAAACAGATGGTTAACGCCGTCGGGGGCGTCACGGTCAAGCCACTCTTGACCTTTCACTACGAACAGGCCAACGTGACCAAGGGCGTGAAAATTCACCTCAACGGGGCCAGCGCCCTAGCCTACTCACGGATGCGCGATCAGGATCCCTTGGGCGACTACGGCCGCCAAGCCCGACAACGTCAGCTGATCAAGGCCCTTGTAGTTAAGGAGGCCGGCATCAGCTCCATCCCCCGCTACCAAACCGTGCTGGGATCGCTTCAGCAAAACATCCAAACGAATCTCACCTTCAACGACCTGATGTGGCTGCGTTTTAAGGACGCGCACACCAGTCGCCACATTGACTCTCAAACCCTTCAAGGGCAGCCAGCCATTCTAAATGGCATCGATTATCAGGTAGCGCCGCAATCTGAAATTGACCAAGTTTCTAATAGCTTACGGCGTGCCCTGAACTTGCCGGCGGTGGGAAACTTCCAGACGGATGCGTTAGATCCGTTAGTATTTTAGAAAAATGGACCGCCAGCACAAGTTGTCTGACGGTCCATTTTAATTTTTCAGTAGCCTAGAGAGCCTCGGCCGACTCCTGCTTAACGTGTGTGAGTTTCTTGCCATTGGTTTCCACCGAATAGGTATCTTTATATCTAGAGCTGTTGTGACCGACAACCAACGTGTAGTACAGCACCACCGTATATGACTGGCCTTCGTCGCGAGTGATCTGCATGGGCTTGGTCCACGAGTAGGTCCCCTTGACGGACGCCTGATCGGCTTGATTCTGTTGGCGCTTGGTAATCAAATCTTCAACCGCACTCGACGTAGCGTACTTCCCCATTTCTCGGGCCCGCTGCTTGTCGGTCTTCTCCGTGACGACGAAAATCTGATAGGCGGTAAAATATTTCTGAATGGCATTCTTAATGGAACCCGTGGCCGCCTGGGACTTCTTCGTCTGTGCCCGCGACGACTGGTCCGCCTGTTCCTGCGCGGCGCTAGAGGCACTCGCCGAATCGGCAGCGGCCTGTGAGGATTCGGCCGCCTTCTTCGCCTTCTTGGCACTGACACGCGAGGCACTGGCCGCCTTGACTGATTCCGACTGCTTAGCCTTCGATTCCGAGCGGACGGAAGCCAGTTCGGTCTTCAATTCCGCTTGTTTGGCATCGGAGTGGTGTTTCATCAGCAGGCCCCCAATCAGGCCAATGACTAGCACGGCTACAACTACTAGAATTACCCACATCATCTTTTTTATGGAGATGCTTTCGGTTTCCCGCTCTATTCCCTAGCGAAACACCATTTTGTTCAGTTTTCTTATTCATCCGGAGGAGTCCCTTCAATCTAAAATATATTAACAGTATAGCATGGATCTCCTCTTTCGCTGAATCGTCTGCTAAAGTGGTTGAAATGTGAATAGGCCCTCAAGATTGAAGAACTCTTGAGGGCCTGTGTTTTAATTTTTCATCCGCTTAAACCTAATCTTCAGCTTCATCCCACACCTTATCCTCCGGCAACAAGGACTCTCGAAATCCCACCCAATCTGACGTATTCGCAAATAGGTCTCCCTTTGCAGGAGTCAGACAAAGCGCATCACCAATCTTAACGACCGTAAACTGCTGGCCAACTTCTGGTTCAAGTTCCCGAGGAAAAATAAAACCTACCGACCCACCAATTTTGCGCATCGTGATTTTCATCGTGATCCTCCTTTAAGACAAAAGAAAAGAACCGAAGATAACTTGGCAATCTACTCGGTTCTCTGCATTGCAATGTAATTAGGCAAGCTGTTACTCGATACTTACCATGTTTCCATGCCAACTATAGCACAGCAAACGATATTTCTGGTAATTTTACCCTTGGCATTCTGTGGACATAGAATGACCAGTTATCACTCTCATCGACTGCATCACGAGCAATGCTTTAACATCAACGTACACCTGACAACGGATAACCCTTCTTTCGTCGCCAGTTCGTCTCGGTCAGTCATTCCGTCGATCTCAGCCGCAGGGTGGTTCCGTAGGGGGCTCAGTGGTGTCGTTTGCCTTAGTGGCGTGGGTTGCGCCGCTTAGGCAAAGGCCGAGCTTGTAGACAGGTGGTTCCCCTGGCTTCAAGTCGTGCCCACTACGTTCCAGCCCCCTACGGAACCGCCCGGAGGCGCGGTCTTTATCTCCGATTCGAACAGATCCCAGCAAAAAAGGGCAACTCAACCGAGCCACCCCAACACATTAATCGTTAGTTGTTTGATGTTGCCGAGCCTGCCAGATATGCCAGCCAATGATCAGAACACTAGCATCTCCAAGTAACGTGCCCAAGGCGATCAGCAGGTTCCCCGAAGTCGTGACCATCAAGCCAGACGTTGCGGGTACCCGGGCCAACAAGGCTAGAAAAGTTGTGATCCACAGGCTACCTAATACCGCCGGCAACCAGGAATTTGGATGGACGCGATTCTGCCACCAGGTGAGACCGGTGACCAGCACGGCAAAGATGAGCAGCGCAATGCTGCCACCGCCGCGGGTCAGGTAAACTAAGCCAACCGGTGGAATCGTCTTCGCGGCAATCCGCATCGCCACGAGTAAGGCGATAATCACGATCAGCCACGCCACAACGCGGCCCCGCTCGGTAAACCGTGGCGTCAGCCAGATGCCAATGACGAGAGCCACGATGAACAGCGCATACTCCACGCCCACCAACAATAGTTGAAGTGGTACGGCGGGTAGGATGACGCCGGGTAAAATGGTCCCCAAGGTGAAAATTAATAAGGGCACCAGGAGATCCCAGTTCCACCACCAGGGACGGCGACTGCCGGCCTTGCCTAACGCGATAGCAATCGTCGCGGGACCACCGCCGAAGAAGTCTTCGGCATCGCGTCCGGCCTTTTGTGCCGCGATAATTTCTGGCAACAGGTCGTGCAGCTCACGCTGGAGCACGGTTTCCTTACTGAACTTGGCCTGTTGGCGCATATTTTCCACGAGATCATCCCAGTACGCCCGGTTTTCCGGGGACAGTTGGTCTCGTAGCGTTGCATTTTCCTTAATAATTGTTGCAATTCGCGCCACGACCGACACACCTTTCACAAATATTCACTAATCCCATGATAAGGAAGTTACCTGCCAAACGCCACTAATTTATCCCGCAAATCGCAGGCCGACGAATAAGCCTAAGGCGGCTAGGAGTAGACCACCGCCGACGCTGGCCAGTCCATAACCCAGTGCGGCGCCGTAGCGGCGTTGGTCGAGCAACATGACCAGTTCGTGACTGAAGGTCGAATAGGTGGTGAAACCGCCCAGAACCCCGGTGCCAAATATAACGGTGGGCCAGGTCTCCCACTGCCAGCCGGTGAGCAGGCCCAGTAATAAACTCCCTAATAAGTTGATCATTAACGTGGCAAATGGCCACCGATTTCCCCAGCGACCGGTCACCCATTTGGTCGTGGCATAACGACCCAGCGCACCCATTGCGGCGCCCAGGCCGGCCAACGCGGCCATCAGAGTTTCACCAGCGGTAGACCCCACCAACGCCGGGCACTCCAGACACCCAGAGCGCTACAGATCAGGCCACCAAGAACGGTGACCGCCAGATAGGCCACCGCCATCCTCCACTGTTGGTGTTCAAGCAGGGTTACCGTGGTCACGCTGAACGTGGAGAAGGTCGTAAACGCCCCCACACCGCCGACCCCAAGGCCCACGGTCAAAGCTTCCGGCCACTTGGCGGTCAGTCGTCGGGCATGGGACAACCAGGCCAACAGGCCACTGCCGAGGAGGTTGATCAGCACCAGACTCCAGGGGAAACCCGTGCCGGTCGGGATAACCTCTCCCAGCCAATAGCGTAGGCACCCACCCAGGAAGCCACAGATTAGAATCGCCAGTACATTTGCCACACCTTCACGTCCTTTGTTTTGAAACGGATTAGTCCATTATAGCAAAAAGGGGCCCCGCAACCACTGCGGCGTCCCCATGAATCATCAAATCATTCAACTTTTAGTGGAACTGCATCCCACCATCGACTTCTAACGTTTGTCCGGTGATGTAATTTGAATCCGGACCCGCGAGAAAGGCGACCCCGGCGGCGACATCTTCGGGTTCGGACAGACGACCCAAGGTAATATCCTTGGCGAACGTCTGCATCCCCCAGTCATCGTCCTTACCGGCGTTCTGACCCACCTTGTGGGCGATATCAAACATCATCGGCGTCTTCACAATCCCCGGTGCATAGGCATTGGCGGTGATCCCTTCGGTGGCTAAATCCCTAGCGGCTACCTGGGTAATGCCTCGGATGGCAAACTTGGTCCCACTGTACAGGGCTAAGTTAGGATTCCCAACCACTCCGGCTTGCGAGGTGGCGTTGATAATCTTCCCACCATGCCCGAGTTCCTTTAATTTGGCGTGGGCGGCCTGGATGCCCCACAGGGTTCCGGCCACATTCACGTGGTACACTAAATCAAACTGTTCTGGGGTAATCGTATCGATCGGCGTTGTCGGCCCTAAGCCGGCATTGTTGACGATCACGTCAAACCCACCGAGTTCATCGGCCGTCGCGTCGACCGCGGCAAAGACGCTGTCGCGATCGGCCACATCGACCTTCACGGCGCACGCCTTGCCACCATCGGCTTTGATGTCGGCGGCGACCTTCTTGGCATTGTCTAAGTTCAAATCGGCAATTGAAACCGCAAACCCATCGCTGGCTAAACGTTTGGAAATGGCTTCCCCAATTCCTTGTCCACCGCCAGTAACCATTGCTACTTTACCATTTGATGCCATGTGCCATTCACTCCTTCAGAATAAGTAGATTCACAGGTACATCCTCATTCTACCGGAAACGATCGGGTAATGAAACCGATTCCACTTTAGACTTCCTAACCCATTGAATCGTTAAGCCAATTCAGCGAAGCAGACAACACCGGACACCCCTTCCTAGCTCCTAATAGATGAATTTAAGAAAAAGCTTATTGTTTTATTTCTTTACTTATGTGACTATTAACTTATAAAAGTAACACCATCTTAAAAGTGGGGTGATATGTGATGAATCAAGACCTACATAACCGATCTAAAAATCGACCCAATAATACTCATGTACACAATAAAATTAAGGACTTACTTTTTGCTGGAGTGGTTTTAACCAGTCTCAATGTCGGCTTACTTAATGGCCCTTCTAAAAAGGCTTCAGCGGACACATCATCTCCTAATATCTCGGCTTCTTCTAGTTCTTTAACAAGAAAGCCATCTACTCAAACGCTTAGTAAGTCACTTGGTCAAACAAGTAGTGAGCGCACTACCCCTTCCGATGCCACAAATGATGCCAGCGTTGCACCCGACGCCCCGACGAATAACAGTATTGTCCCTGCGGATACCAATGACGGTTCAACCACCAATGATAATGACACAAAAGACAGTTTAAATGACGACCATTCCAATCTATCAGATACTTCCAAAGTTGATACTGAGTCAAAAGCTGATGCAACCCCCCAGCAAGTCAACACTTCTGGTATTGACAAGGGTGAGGTCGATGTTATCTCCCATCACGCTGTTCAAAAAGGAACCGTATCCGTTCACTACAAAACAGACACCGGGGGTGAACTCTATAAAGAAGTCATTACTGGAAACGTTGGGGAAAAGTTCACAGTAAATGCATTGGATTTCAACGACGGGGATGCTAAAGATTTCCTTCTCAAGGGAGCCCGCCAAATTAGCGGAATCTACACTTCGAAAGCTCAGACCACCACTTTTTTCTACCAGGTTCCTAAGGTTCATGCTTCATTTCAAAATGAAATGAATGTCTACAAAGTCACATACGCAGATGACAGCTTGAAGTACGTCCAAATTATCGACGGCAATTTCGATATAACTCTCGGCAAAAATTCCCAAGGTCAATCGCTAGTTGCCATTCAGTCTATAGGTATGCCTTCAGCAAATAGAATGTTATCTCTTTCAAACAAAGAAATCGCAAATATTGAAAAACGCTTTGGTTATTTTAACACCCAAAAGTACAGTTACATTCTCGAAAAATCTTATAATAGTACTTACGTCAAAGTTATGAAAATTAACAACAAATCGGGTGATTTAACGGTAAAAACCATTAATCTAAATGCCAGTGATTATACTGTTGATTCGGTATCTAAGGCATTAGGAATTAGCCCTAAAACCAAGTTTAAAACATTCTGGAATAAGTTTGGGAGATTGTAAAATATAACCGAACACTTGTAGACAAAAAAGCCCATAGAGGCCTTTAATAGAATTACCACAACACT
>NZ_BROB01000028.1 GCF_024345185.1 Levilactobacillus humaensis
GGCGTACACCATTAGAGGTCTTCTGGGAACAGATGAGGTTCTAATAAGTGTTCGGATAATTCTTGCAATCTCCCATACAATTAAATTGTTATTAGCAAGAAACTCACCTTGCTGATAGCCAGTTGAGTTACGGCGTGACCGCTAACCCACTGGAGATCGTTACCCTCACGTCAAAATGATTATATAGCATGTAGACTGGTGAGTGCAATGATTATTGACAAATTGAGTTTTTTGCCCACCTAGAGGTTGGATAGAAAAACCAACTCTAGGTAAGCCTAACTGGCTCAAGTATACCAGAAGACAACGCTGCAAAAAGAAAAATTTTATGAGAATGATAATCAGTGACTTAGAATTTGCTGAGTTTTTGCTGGCAATGACGGTGATTTTAGCTAAAAGATGGTCGTTACGGTTCAGGCAAGGTGCCTAGAAATGACGCTAAAGGCAGTGCTGCCAGTTGCGGACACAATCAGACACAATAAGCATTGTCGACGAGGCATAGAATCAGTATACTAGGGGTATCAGGGAGGCGATCCAATGACACGGTGGTTACCCTTTATGCTGGCCAGTCTGGTCTGCTTGGGGCTGGTGTTACGAGCCGGGCACCAACGGTCCTGGCCACGAGTTGGCTGGTGGATCGGGTGTTGGGTCCTGGTGGCATTGACGTGGATCCCTGTGACCGTGACCTTTGGATCGCAGGTGGCTGACATTCAGACCTTTCACTGGGCCAATGGTACCTGGGTATTGTGGCCACTTCAACCGGCAGGGATTGACGCCTCATTTTGGTTAAATATTGTCATGACAATTCCTCAGGGGATGCTCTGGCAGTGGAACTTTAACGGTCGTTGGCCCCAATGGCTGGGGGCCGGACTCGCTACCGGGCTAACTTTGGAGACCGGACAAGCGATTGGCAACTATCTGGTTGGTCTGGGTCGTTGGGTCGATATTAATGATGTCCTGACCAATGCGTTAGGCGTGCTCCTGGGAGCCCTTATCTTTGCATGGGGCCGACGCCAGGAACAACTTAGGAGGTAAGTGTAATGTTTATGACAACAGGGGGCCTCAACCGAGCTCACGAGATTCAAGGGATTATGACAGCAACACAACACGCGATGATGCGTTCCGAAAAACCTGATGAGTTTTCTTTGTTTGATGACTTATTTGATGCCGTTAAACAGAAATTAATGAAGCAGGCCCGGGAGGCCGGCGCAGACGGTTTGATCGAGGTTCGTTTCAATACCGAGGTTGTTCGGATGAGCGTGGCGCCAAAGTTTTTGGTTGTTCATGGCTATGGCACCGCGGTTAAATTCCCCAAAGCAAAAAAATCTGAATAAAAGGGTTCACATTTATTCACGGATAGTGTAATATATTACTTGTTGTTGAGTTGCCCCGATGGCGGAACTGGCAGACGCGCAGCGTTCAGGTCGCTGTTTGAGTGATCAAGTACAGGTTCGAATCCTGCTCGGGGCATCAGTTAACAATTCGGAGAGTCCGGTAAACATTACGTTTACCGGACTTTTTTGTGTCGATTTTTTAAAATATTGGTCCGTCCGCTTCCTGAAATCCAGACGAATCTGGCGTAAACTAGACCCATAACTCTTTGGAAGGGATTTGATTTTTCGTGACGACATTACCAACCAAGATTAAAGTTCGCGGCGCCAAGGTCAACAATCTAAAGGACCTGAACGTCGATATTTCTTTAAATAAATTCGTGGCGATCACCGGTCGGAGTGGTTCCGGTAAATCCTCGCTGGCGATGGGCGTACTCTATGCTGAGGGCGCTCGGCGTTATCTGAATGCGTTGTCGACCTTTACCCGTCGGCGTATCAACCAGATGGGGAAGGCGGCGGTCGATTCTGTTGAGTACTTGCCTTCAGCCCTGGCTTTGCGTCAACGACCACAGGTGCCCGGCGTTCGGTCAACGGTCGGGACCATGTCTGAAAGCTTGAATGTCCTGCGACTGGTCTTTTCACGACTGGGTTCACCCGTGTGTCCCAATGGTCACCGGATGGATCCGACCTTGGATGTCGCGGAGAACATGGGAAATCTGGTTTGCCCGGTCTGTGGCGTTCATTTTATGGCACCCGGGGCCGAAGACTTCGCCTTTAACTCCGGTGGGGCCTGTCCGGAATGTGGCGGATTAGGTGAGGTTCGCCAACTCAACGCCGATCTCCTGATTGCTGATGAAGATCAGACGTTGGAGGAAGGTGCTGTGGGGTCCTGGCATCTTCCTGGACGGAACTTTATGCCTTTAGTGGCCAATGCCATTGGGATTCCCATTGACGTGCCCTATAAGGAACTGAGCGACGCTGACAAGGAACGGGTTCTCCATGGCCCCAAGCAAACGGTGGAACTCAACATCCCCAGCAGCAAGGGCAAGATTTTCCATATGGATAACGCTGTTTATGAAAATGCCTTCTCGGCAGTCGAGGACAGCCTTGCCACAACTAAAAATGAACGAACGATTAAGCGGCTTAACCGCTTCTACACTTTTACCACCTGTCCGGCTTGTCACGGGACGCGGCTGAATCCAGAACGACTCAAACAATTATTAAATGGTCGTAACCTAGCAGAGGTTTGTGACCTGCCAGTCGCTGAACTCCGTGAATTTGCCAAGACGATTGTGCCTTGGTTACCTGCTAGGATGCGTCATCTGGGCCAAAACCTAGTTGATGAACTGGTTGCCAGCCTCCAACCCATGATGGACCTGGGCTTGGATTACCTGACGTTGAGTCGACCAGGGTCCACGCTGTCAACCGGGGAACTCCAACGAATTCAACTTGGGCGGACACTCCGGAGTGCAACGACCGGTGTCCTTTATGTTCTCGATGAACCTTCGGTGGGATTACACCCGGCCAACGTGGCGGGACTCATCAAGGCCTTCAGAGAACTGGTGGCTCAAGGGAACTCCGTGGTTGTCGTGGATCACGATACCAGTATTATCAGTGCTGCGGACGAGGTCATTGAGATTGGGCCTGGGGCCGGTAAACATGGGGGCACCGTGGTCGACCAGGGGTCAGTCATGACCATTGAGCAGAGTCCCAAGTCTTTGATTGCGCCATTTCTCAATGGAACGGCCACGTTACGCGAGCGGCCGGTACTCAGTGAGAAGCAACTTTGGGCCAAGGGGCAACTGGCGATTGAAGTCCAGCATCGGTTTAACATCGACGACGTGAAGGTTCGCTTCCCTAAGAATCGGTTGACGACCGTGACGGGGATGAGTGGGGCCGGTAAGACGACGCTGGTTCTGGATAGTCTGATTCCAGGCATCGCGGCGCAAGTGGCGCATCGACCGTTACCCAGTCATGTGGCCTCACTCGACCGGGCGAAGATTCGCCACGTGGTGACCGTGGATTCCGTCCCAGTGGGTAAGAATGTCCGGTCGACGGTCGCGACGTATACGGATATTTTGAATCGCTTACGTAAGTTATTCGCCGCAACGCCTGAAGCGAAGGTGCAGGGCTACACGTCCAGTCGCTTCTCCTATAATGTTACGGCGGGCGCCTGCCCGATGTGTAACGGGACCGGTCAGATCTCACTCGATGTTCAGTATTTACCAGATATCACCGAGGTCTGTCCCCAGTGTCACGGTCAGCGGTACAATCGCGAGACGCTAGCCATTAAATGGCAGGATTACAGCATCGCGGACATCTTGGCCCTGTCAGTTGATGAAGCCTTACCGGTTTTCGCCGATGAAAGTGGCATCGAAAGTACGCTGCAAATCCTCCATGATATGGGCCTGGGCTACCTCTTGTTAGGGGAGAGTACACCGGCCTTGTCCGGGGGTGAAGCGCAACGGTTGAAGTTGGTGTCACGGATTGGCAAACGCCAGACAGGGACGCTCTTTATCTTTGACGAACCAACCGTGGGTTTACATCCGTTGGATATTCAGCAGCTGGTCAAGGTCTTTGACCGCCTGATTCAACAGGGAGCTACGGTTATTGCTATCGAACACGACCTCGATCTGATTGCCAATGCCGACTATGTCATTGACATGGGACCGGGTGGTGGGATTAAGGGGGGCCATTTGGTGGCCACCGGGACACCACGGGAAGTCAGTGAAACGGCGGATAGTGTCACGGGACACTATCTTCACGAACATCTTAGTCGATTTGAAAAGTAGCAAAAAAGGAGGTCTACCAATTGGCAGACCTCCTTTTATAAGGACAAAGTTAAGTTCTAGTTTCGTGACGCCCTAAAGTTTCTTAGAGATTGTGTAACGCTTGCTCGTGGACGGGTTCTTTTGTCCATTATCCAGCTGCTGCTCCGCTAAGAAAATATCGAAAGACGGCGCACCGTTATCACTTTTAACAACAACAACATGGCCGGATTCTGTATGGCGTTCTTGATAAATCTGCGCGGTCTGAACGGCCTCGTGATAATCGTGGAAATTCCCAATAGAGTCACCAGGATTGAAAAGTACAATTTCATCCATCATAATCATTCCTTTCGGGGCTACTAGCTTAAATTCATTATAGCGCATTTATCTTTTGAACGATACCAATTTACAGGTTGGCATCCATGGTGAAAGACAGATCCGAAAGGGCCGCGTTGGCCTGAACGAGTTTTCCGGCCTGCGTCTGAATGGCATTGGCATAGGTGGCGGCAGTCTCGACATTTAAGCTACCTAGACTGGCGGAATTCGGCGTTGGAATGGCATCCCCCGCCTGTAGCCGTTGATAGCCCATCGCCTGAGTCGCGCCGAGAAAGTTATCGATAAGCTGACGGTTCTCGTGGTAGTGGGTCTCACTGAGGACGTCGAGTAGTTTGCTAGCCCAGTAGGGGTTCTCGCCCTGGTAGTCGCTGTTGTCGACAGCATAGTTTTCGGCAAGCTGATCCCCCTGTGCGTAGAAGGGCACGTAAGGATTGAACGCAGGGTTTCCGAAACACTGCCAAACGATACCAGCTAGCATTGGCACGACGTCGCGACGAAGCTGAAGAATGTGGGAGTTTTGCGTCCGCGACAAGCCAACGGCCCGGAACTGATGACGTTCCGTGTCGGTCCCGGTGCCCAGTGGATCGTATGGGGTTTCCTGATAATGGGATCCCAGGAAGTTGGCGATTTCGGGCAGGCTAATCTTCTTTTCGGCATGCTGAATAAACGGCAATTCTTGGTCGGTTGGATTTTCAAAGGCACTTGGCGTGAAGAGCTTGTGACCGTACCAGACCCGCGGTGTGTTGTAGTGACTATCCGTGGCGGTTGCCGTCCCAAAGATATGGCGGGAGTTGAAGCGATTGCCGTCGGGATTAAGGTGATGGCTCTGGACGAACTGCCGGATATTAGTTGAGGTCATAAATTCTTGTGGGCGATCAAAATCAATGTCCTGAATGGCCAGTTGGTTGGCAACGACGGCATAGGCGTCGTCCGGGATCCGTTGGGCAACCCAGTGGTGACCACTGACAATTTCCATGTACCAGACCTCGTCGGTGTCGCCGAAGAGGATACCGTTACTTTCCGCGGCACCATTAGTTTCGACCAGGTGTCCCAGCCGTTGAACGCCTGCCTTAGCGGAGCCAATGTAGGGAAGGACGACGGTCAGTATGGCATCTTCCGCAATTCCATCGACGACCAGGGGATCGACACCGAGGACCCGGCTATTGGCGTAAGCCGATTCGGTGGCACTCATGGCAATGTTCTTGGCGTTGATCCCACTCTCTTCGTAGAAGCCAGCCGAGGGATCGGAGTCAGGAACGGCCGTGTAATGATAGGCCTTCTCGGGCAGGGTCGTTCTGAATTGGTTGCCCTTTGAGATAAAGTTCAGGTTACGGGGTTCATCGGCCACGTGGACCACGACGCGTTTCGGCCAGATGGCAACACCATTATCTTCGTTGCGGGCGATTACCGGATTCCCATCGATCGTGGCGTTTCTACCGGCTAAAAATGAGGTACAGGCTTGATGTAGCATACGGGACATGAAAAATTCCTCCTTAATAAGTTAGCGGTTTCATTATGGCCACTATATCACAATCCACGCGGGAAGGCTTTCTTTACCGGTTTTAGCCGGTTGTTTGCTAAAATGGAAGATATGAGAAAGGAAGATGTGGTCATGGAACAAGGACATCAGCATCATCAACATTCAATTGAACGGGAACTGGAATGTGTGTCACAAGTCCCGATATTTCAGGGCTTGGCGGACGATCAGATGACCTCCGTGGCCCAAGTCACGCGGCCAATCCATGCGGATAAAGGGGATGCTGTCTTCAGTACCGGTGAGGTTTCCCGGACGCTGTATATCGTAAATACCGGCCAGGTTCGGCTCTACCACTTAGCTGAGGACGGGCGAGAACAAATCTTGCGGGTCTTGAATCCTGGGGACTTTATTGGTGAGATTGCGCTGTTTACGGATGAAATTCATACCTCCTATGCGCAGGCTACCAAGACGACCGAACTCTGCACAATTTCACGGGCTGCCCTGACCGATCTGATTACGACATTACCAACGTTATCGATGGCGTTGTTGGGGGCCTTGGCCGATCGATTGAAGACAGCCGAACGCCAGGCAACCTTGTTGGCCATTCCCGATGCCTTGCCACGCCTGGCAGGGTACCTCTTACAGATCAGTGGACACCGGGCACAACTGCTCGAGTTACCAATGAGTAAGCAGGACCTCGCCGCTTACTTAGGGATGACACCGGAGTCCATGAGTCGTAAGTTACGACAGCTGTCCAAGCGGGGGGCCATCGAAACAGTTGGCCGTCGTCAGGTTCGCATTACCGATGTCGATCAACTGGCCGAATTCGCCCCAGAATGATGGCAGTGTTTACTATCCGCTTAAGAATCTTTAATAATATGGTATTCACGAATTAAATTTGCTAAAATGATGGGTGTTGTGTTTCATTAAATATTAATGAACGTTCAAATCAAACTGACTATTAACGAGAAAAAGGGGATACGCACATGTGTGGATTCGTTGGCTATGTGAATCAAAAGGATGTTCCGTCTACCACGATTAACGATATGGCAGACCGGATTAAGCACCGTGGGCCGGACGACGAGGCATACTTTAAGGATGACCAAGCCGTTATGGGCTTCCGTCGGCTGTCAATCATTGACTTGGCTCACGGAAAGCAACCCATGTACAACCGGGACCAAACGAAAGTTTTAACTTTTAATGGAGAAATCTATAACTACCAAGAAATTCGGGCCGATTTACAAAAACTCGGTTACGAATTCCAAACGGATGTGGACTCTGAAGTCCTGATCCACGGTTACGACGCTTGGGGTCCTAAGTTGTTGGACCGTTTGCGCGGGATGTATGCCTTTGCCATCTATGACAAGACTAAGAACGAAGTCTTCGGTGCCCGAGATCACTTCGGTATCAAGCCGATGTACTACTACGATGACGGCGAGACCTTCCTCTGGGCGTCAGAAATCAAGGCCTTCTTGGAACACCCTAACTTCAAGAAGGAATTCAACGAAGCCCTGTTACCTATTCACCTGAGCTTTGAATTCATTCCTTCTAAGGAAACGATGTTCAAGAACGTCTACAAGGTTTTACCGGGCCAATACTTCATTCACCGCGCAAACGGCGAAACGGAAACGCACCGGTACTACAAGTTCAATTACGACCACATTGACAACAGTCAAACGGTTGAAGAAGATGCCAAGAAGATTCGCGGTATCGTCGACGAATCCGTTAAGACGCATATGATTGCCGACGTTGAAGTTGGGAGCTTCTTATCCAGTGGGATTGACTCTTCCTACGTGCTGAACGAAGCTTCTAAGCTCCAACCGATCCAATCCTTCTCCCTTGGATTTAAGAATTCCAAGTACAGTGAATTAAGCTGGTCCACGGAATTTGCCAAGGAGATCAAACAAAAGAATACACCACTCTACATGACCGGTGATGATTACTTTGATATCTTACCAACCATCATGTACTACATGGATGAACCTTTGTCTAACCCATCAGCCATGCAGCTTTACTACCTGTCTAAGGGGACACGTAAGTCCGTTAAGGTTGCCTTGTCTGGTGAAGGGGCCGACGAATTCTTCGGGGGCTACAACACTTACCTTGAAGCGATCCCATTCGAACGTTATCAGAAGTGGGTGCCAAAGGGTATTCGCAAGATGATGGGTGGCATTGCCGAAAAGATGCCACGGTTCCATGGTCGCCGTTTCTTAGTTCGGGGGGCCCAACCTCTGAGCGAACGGTACTACCGGGTGAACTACGTCTTCGACTATCATGATCGTAACAAGATCTTGAAGAACCCAAGTCTTAACCAGGATGCCGGGGCTTACACCAAGCACCTGTTTGATGACGTTAAGGGCTTAGACGAAATGACTCAGATGCAGTACTTCGATATCAACACCTGGTTACCTTATGACATCTTACACAAGGCCGACCGGATGAGTATGGCGAACTCACTGGAAGTTCGGACGCCATTGGTTGACAAGGAAGTGGCCAAGTTTGCCGCAACCATGCCAGTTAAGACGCGGATTCACACGGACGAAACGAAGGTTTCTCTGCGGACCGCTGCCGAAGCTGAATTACCAGAACGAGTGGCTAAGAAGGAAAAGATGGGCTTCCCATCCCCAATCGCAACCTGGATCAAGACGGAACCTTACAAGTCACGGATTATCGAAGCATTTAACTCCGACGTGGCCCACAAGTTCTTTAACACCGATGCCTTGATGGAGATTCTTCACGAACACATCAACGGTAAGTCCAGCATGCAAAAGATCTTTACGATTTACACCTTCATCCTCTGGTATGAAGTTTACTTCCCAGAAGATACGACGGCTAAGACCGTGGATCTTGTTCACCGGACCCAAATCTAACTGAATCCGGCCCCAGAAATGGTCGGCCGATAACGATCAAGGTTGCTATTGGACTCGTCCGCTAACAACCTTGATTGCGTTTATCTAGAAAAAACGAGTGGGGAAACCCACCCGGTACTTAACTCAATTATTTAAACGTTGTGAAGGGACTTTAAGCCGTTATGGAAACCAAGGAAGTCAAGTTTACCCCTGTTCTCTTGGGGAGTGATTTTAACGTCTACGGCATGGCACGCTCATTCTATGACCTGTACCATCAACCCGTTCAAGCCTTTGCCAGTATTCAATTGGCACCGACGCGTTACACCAAGATTGTGAATCTAGAATTGATCCCAGGATTCGATGAAGATCCTGTTTGGATTGAAACCATGCGTAAATTAAAGGAACGTTATGCCGATCATCCGGAACCTGTCATCTTGATCGGGTGTGGGGATGGTTATGCCGAATTAATAAGTAAGCACAAGGCAGAGTTGGAAGATGTCTTTATCTGCCCATACATTGATTACGACAAGTTACGTCACCTGAATAATAAGGAAAACTTCTACAAGGTCTGTGACCAGTATGGCTTGCCATACCCAGCAACGCGGATCATCACGAAGGATGAGGCTACGAGTGGTCAGCCTGTCGAACAACCCTTTGATTATCCAGTTGCCTTGAAGCCAGCCAACAGTGTGGAATGGTTAGACGTCCACTTTGAGGGGCGCAAGAAGGCCTTTCGGATTCAGTCAGCAGCGGAGTTCAAGGACATCGTTCAGAAGGTTTATGCCAACGGCTATACCTCCGACCTGATTCTTCAGGACTTCGTGCCCGGGGATGACAGCAATATGCGGGTGCTCAATGCCTACGTTGACCGGAATCATAAGGTGAAGATGATGTGTTTGGGTCATCCTTTGTTGGAAGATCCAGCCCCATCGGCCATTGGAAATTACGTGGCGATCATTCCGGAATATAACGAAACAATTTATCAAAACATTCAGAAGTTCCTGGAAGCCATCGAGTTTACCGGCTACGCTAACTTCGACATGAAGTATGATGTCCGGGACCACAGTTTCAAGTTGTTTGAAATCAATCTGCGGCAAGGACGGAGTAGTTTCTTCGTGACCTTGAACGGCTACAACCTGGCCGACTGGGTGGTTAAAGACTACGTGAAGGACAGCCTGAAGGATGCTCCGACGGTCTATGGTAACAAGGACGAAAGCCAGCACGCGCTGTGGTTAGGTGTGCCGGTCAAGGTCTTCAAACAGTACACGCGGGAAAATGCCGACAAGGATCGGGCACTGAAGTTAATTGCCGCCGGTCAGTATGGCACCACGTATCACTATGACCAGGATATGAACCTCAAGCGCTGGGCCTTGATCCAGTGGATGCAACACAATTACACGGTTAACTTTAAGAAATACTTCGCAGAAAATAAGGGGTAATCACCATGCAAAAATTCTTTACGATTATTGGCGGCATGGGCACCATGGCCACCGAGAGCTATATTCATCAGTTAAATCTACGGACGCCAGCGCACGCCGATCAGGAGTATTTGAATTATATTCTGGTGAACCATGCGACGGTTCCGGATCGGACAAACTATATTTTGGACCACAGTCAGCCCAATCCGTTACCCAGCCTGCTCGAAGATATTCAGCAACAAAGCCAGTTGAAGCCAGCGTTCTTTACGTTGCCTTGCAACACGGCGCACTATTTCTACGATGACTTACAGGCAGCGACCGATGTCCCATTGCTACACATGCCGCGTGAGACGGTCAAGGAGATTCAGCGTCGCTATCCCAATGCTAAGCGGATCGGGATTACCGGAACGCAAGGAACCATTACGGATAAGGTCTACGAGGATGAGGTCGTAGCGGCCGGACTCGAACCCGTGTTGCCAACGCAGGCAATCGAGGACGAAACCATGACGCTGATCTACGATCACATCAAGGAAAACAATGAAGTGGATGCCAAGCTCTACCACCACATTCTCAATGAGATGGTGACGGAACGGCACGCCGACGTGGTGATTCTAGGGTGCACGGAGCTCTCTTTGGCTCAGGAACGTGAACCAGAGCTCACCATTCCCGTGGCTGACAGCCAATCCATTCTGGTTGACCGGACATTGGAAATGGCATTGAAATTACGACAAGCTGATTAAGAGTGGGGCTTAAGGCGATTAACTAGTGAGCATTAACGTCGAAACGCAGATAATCCTGATTCTGGATTATTTACGCTTCGGGGTTAAGCGGAGCTAGTTGCCTTATGACGCACGTTTCAGCTGATTAAGAGTGGTAGTGGGAGTCTGGGGCAAACCCGGGCTCCTATTTTGATCGCGACAATTACGTAGCCGAAACGTGCAACAGCAGGCAGCTGGTTCCGCTTAAAACTGGTACCCAAATAATCCAAAACCGGGATTATCCGTTTACCAGCCTTAATGCTCGCCAGCTAATCGCCTACTGTTGCACTCTTCTTGGGATCAGAAAAGGTGTCGAGACCAATTGCCTCGACACCTTGTGAGTAATTTATTTGAAAGCGAGGGTGAGTCCCAGGCCAACTGTGATCAGGGCAACAATGCCCAGGATCCAGTAAATCAAATGGGGCGTATCGCGTTCCATCTTCCGACCGAAACTAATTTCGATGAGGGCGATGGTGGCGATGCCCAGAATGAATTTCAGACTGATTAGAAGTGGGGCGTGTACAAACGTCCGAATGGAGAGGACGACGCCGCTGATGATCATGACCAAGTAGGCAATTCGGGCGATCAGTAGGAACTGCGTGACCCGTTTTTCAGAGCGACGGGTGAGTCCGAGAATGACGAGAATTGTCAGGATGATCCACGTCCAAAAATGTAAGGCCAACCACATGACTAATGCCTCCTTAAAGTTTCAACTAGTACCAGCCTACCATATTCAACCAGTTCAGTGGAATTAATTTTGTCGTCGATAGACCATTTCGGCTAACGGTCCGTATTGGTGAACCGCCTGGAGCTCGAAGGTCTGAGGTTTGGCAAGCTCACCGAAGAGGCGTTTACCACGGCCAAGCAAGGTAGGGGCAACCTGGAGGAAAAGGTCATCTACCAGATTGGTGGCTAGGAGCGGCGTCATGACTTGTTGACCACCGACAATCCAAACATTTCCTTTGGCTTGCAAGCGTTGTGCTAAGTCAACCACTGGTGTGTCTGTGAAATGAATAGGTCCGTGATCAGGACGCAACTGGTGTGTCAGCACATAGCCCGGCATGTCAGCATTATAGGGATTCAGTGTGAGGCCCGCAGTCATGTCAGCCTGGATGGTGTCATAGGTGATCCGTCCCAGAATAGCACTGGCCATCTGGCTCAGAGTTCCCTGTCCGATGTTAGCGGGGAGGTCCGTCAGGCCAGTGAGCCAGTCCAATCGATCATCCTCGGTTGCCAGGAAGCCGTCAAGGGAGACGGCCCCGTAAAATTGAATTCTTCCCATTAGAAATCTCCTTAGGTGGCAAAATGGCGTTGGAAAAAATTCCAACGCCATTTCGGCTAGTCTTGGTTTTATTGCAGGTTCGTGGACTTAACCCAGTAGGATTTACTCCCAATGGTCCCGCGATACCAGGTGGAGTTGTCCGAAGACTTCACACCTTTTTTATTGAGCTTGATGGTTTGGCCGGCCTGGAAGTCTTGCGTGTGGGCCGTGACCGTACTCAGGTAGTCAGAGTTGAGTACGTGGTTGTACAGGGCTGAGTTAGAGGTCGTATTCAGGGTCTTGGTTCCACTGGCGTCCTTATAGGTGACGTTAGGGAAATTCAAGACATTGCTGCAGACCCAGTACTTGTAGCTGGAATTCTTGGCAAAGCGAATGCGGTACCAGGTGCCACTCCAGCCGCCTTGTTTAACCCCACGGCTATCGACGTAGACCTTCGCTCCCCGGTAGTCAGCACTCAGGTTACCCCAACCAATCTTACGGGCCTTAGCGGTGCCTTTAACGTGGTTATAGACGGTCCAGTTGGTATAGTTATTCGCCAGGGTAGCCGTTTCGTTGTTAGTTCCGGCGTAGTACTTGACCGTCTTGGGCTTGGCCGACGTGTGTTGATTAGAATCGTCGGTGGTGTTGCCACTGTTGTTACTGTTACCCGTAATCTTGGCATACTGGGTGTTCACCAGGCTCATGAAGTCGGTCATGGTGTAGGTTGTACCAAAGTAGGCCTTGGCATTGGTCTTCCAGTAACCATCTGGGTCGGTATGATCCGTCCCACCTAAATTGTTTGACACGTCGTGATGGGAAAGAACCGTCGTATTACGCTTTGGTTTTAACCCATACTTGTTGAGGATATACGCCGTGTAGTAGGCCGACTTGTTTAACTCATTAGCGAATCCGGACTTGGAATGAACCTCAACCTGTTCGAATTGAACGTAGCGTTGGTTACCATAATAGCCAGATCCCCAACAGAGATACTTGGTGTTGGCCACATTGATGATATTGCCGGCATCGATGAAGGTGTGAACAAAGGCATTCTGATAGTTATTCTTCATGTAGGCAATTTCATTGTAGATCGTGGAATTAGGGTTGGCGGTTTCATGAACCACAACCCCTTCAGGCTTACCATAACGGTAGCTATTCTTAGGGAAGCCACTCCAGATTTGCGTGGTAATCTTTGGTGTGGCGTACCCCTGATTGTTAATATAAGTATTAATTGAGTTGGCGCTAGCCGGGGTGGCCGCCCATAACAGGCCCACCATTCCCGCAGCTAAGGCGATTCCCCGAACCGCTCTAAGGTGCCATTTTTTCATAATTAAACGTCTCCTCCTCGTTTGTTTTGAGTCAATTGATTCGGCTGAAACACAACGCCTTGATTATAACTTATTTTGAGGCAAATGCGTATGGTTAGGAAAGTTAGGAAAAGTAGGGGAGACGTTCGGGAAAACGCTATCTTAGGGGAAATAACAATAGTAATCGGGCACAACTATCGGGTTTTGGGGGAACGGCTCGAGATAAGTCACAGAGTGTTCGGAATTATCCGATTATTTCAAACTCCTTACAATTCATTTGCTTGCGGTGACCCGCGAATTTGACTATAATGTTACTTTGCATACGAAAGGAGCGACGAACAATGGCTGAAGTTGAACTCAAAGTTGGCGATTACGTTGCGGCGAAAAAATTTGGTCCTCTGGAACACAGCTTTACTGGTGAAGTGGCCAAAGTGTATGATAATTCAGTTTTAGTTGAGATCAAGGAATATGATCCAGCTGATAAGACGGCGGTTGGAGACATGAACAACCGCGCTGTCGTCCGTAAGTCGGCGGCAAAAATTACCGAGAAAAAAGTGGATAAAGACTAGTTTTTTGCGGTGATTTTGAATTAATTTGCAAAAAAACAATGACAACTCACAAGAGGTATGCTATACTTTCTTGTGTTGTGCGGGTGTAGTTTAGTGGTAAAATTCAAGCTTCCCAAGCTTGCGTCGCGGGTCCGATTCCCGTCACCCGCTTTCGAATGGGACGGCCAGTTGGTCGTCTTTCTTATTATTCGAAGGCTAAACTGATACGATTAGTAGGTTGTGCGTCTAAGTCAAGCGAGTCCGGAATGGTGTGAGCCGGATCACAGACCCTACCGAACGGACGTTGTCAGATCGAACATTTAAATGAATTTAAAGTGGACTTTCAAGTCAATCAGAGTGGTACCGCGGGTTTACCTCGTCTCTTACAATTTATTTTGTAAGGGGCGTTTTTTTGTCCCAGCGACTAGATGGTGTAGACTGAAAGTAGTTATCTGCGATGGACAATTGTTTAGGGAGGAAAATAAGGATGGATTACAAACAAAAAGTAACAGCAGCCTTGACGGCGGCATTAGACGGTCAGTTGACGGCCGACGAGATTAGCAACAAGATTGAACGGCCTAAGACGTCTGACAAGGGGGACTTAGCTTTCCCGACGTTTACGTTGGCCAAGGTCTTGCACCAAGCACCCCAACAGATTGCCAAGGACGTGGCGACTAAGCTCGACACGACTGGCTTCGAAAAGGTTGAAGTGGTTGGCCCATACTTGAATTTCTTCTTCGACAAGAACACGTTCAGTGAAGAGACGCTGAAGACCGTTCTGACCGAGGGTGCCGACTACGGGAAGAACGAAGAAGGTGCCGGGGGCAACGTGCCGATCGACATGTCCTCACCTAACATTGCCAAGCCAATGTCTATGGGTCACTTGCGGTCGACGGTGATTGGAAATTCTATCGCCGAGATTCTCACGAAGAACGGTTACCACCCAATCAAGGATAATCACTTGGGTGACTGGGGAACGCAATTCGGTAAGCTCATCACGGCCTACAAGCTGTGGGGGAACGAAGCCGATGTTAAACGCGACCCAATTAACAAGTTGGTGGAATACTACGTTCGTTTCCACAAGGAAGACGTGGAACATCCAGAATTGGATGACGAGGCCCGTGAATGGTTCCGTAAGCTCGAAGCCGGCGACCCTGAAGCGCACAAGTTGTGGGCTTGGTTCCGTGAAGCCTCATTACAAGAATTCAGCCAAGTTTATGAAGAATTAGGTGTAACCTTCGATACCTTTAATGGGGAAGCCTTCTACAACGACAAGTTGGAAGAAGTTGTCCAGATCTTAAAGGATAAGAACCTGCTGGTTGAATCGCAAGGGGCCCAAGTGGTTGACTTGAGCAAGTACGACCTGAACCCAGCTCTGATTTTAAAGAGTGATGGGGCCTCACTGTACATTACGCGTGACATCGCCACGGCGCTTTACCGTGACCGGACTTACGCGCCAGCCAAGAACCTTTACGTGGTTGGTTCTGAACAAGCCTACTACTTCAAGCAATTGAAGGCCGTTCTGACTGAAATCGGGTTGCCATCTGCTTCGAAGCTTCAGTACGTGCCATTCGGGTTAATCACGGTTGATGGTAAGAAGTTATCAACCCGTTCTGGCCGGATTATCCTGTTAGCTAAGGTCCTCGAAGAATCCGTTAAATTAGCGGGTGAAGAAATCAACGAGAAGAACCCAGACCTGCCTAACAAAGAAGAGGTTGCTCACCAAGTTGGGGTCGGCGCCATCGTCTTCGGTGACTTGAAGAATGAACGGACCAACGCCATTGACTTCGTTTTAGCTGACCAATTGAAGTTCGAAGGAGAAACGGGTCCTTACGTCCAATACGCCCATGCTCGTGCCGAAAGTATCTTACGTAAGGCCGCAAGCGTCGACGTTAAGGCCGGGGGCAACGAGATCTCCGATCCCGAAGCCTGGGACACGATCAAGACCTTGGCCGACTTCCCAGCAACGGTTAAGATGGCCTGTGCCGAACTCGAACCATCCGTCATTGCTAAGTTTGCCATTCGCTTGTCGAAGACCTTCAACAAGTACTATGCGCACTCTAAGATTCTGGCCGAAGATGCTGAATTATCAGCACGTTTAGCCTTAGTTAAGGCCGTTTCCACGGTCTTGAAAGAATCTCTACGACTCTTAGGGGTCCAAGCACCAGACGAAATGTAACCCGAAATTAAGTGAATCACCTCGCCAACGCGGGGTGATTTTTTGCGTAAAAAAAGAATATTTGTTACACTTACTTTATAAATATGCAGAGACATGTGGCTTAATTCCGCATCCTTTGTTATACTTAATGCAATTTTATGCGGGAGGGTGGTCACAATGAAAAAGAGTATGCGGCAGGCAAGAATCGAGCAGTTAATTAATCAGTATCCAATTGGTACGCAAGAAGAATTAATGGAGCACTTGGAGGAAGTCGGCATTCAGGCCACTCAGGCCACCATCTCGCGAGATATTCGAGAAATGCAGATCGTGAAGGCTCAGGATGGTCATGGGCATCTCCGCTACACGATCTTTAAGGCGGGAAACCGGAGTGAGGAAGAACACCTGCGTGAAACCATTAACGAGGTGGTTACGGGCCTGACTCGTGTCGAATTCGTCAATATTTTGAAAACGCTGCCGAGCAATGGTAACCTGTTGGCGGCCATCTTCGACGATCTGAATTTACCAGAGATTGCCGGGACCTTAGCGGGTCACGACACCATCTTTATCATCAGTCCAGATGCCAAGATTGCGGCACGACTCCACGACGAGATTGCGGCGGAAATGAATCCTGATATTATTCATTAATTCAATTATGAAAGCTCTGACACCCGCGAAACCTATTTTTACTTGGTTTCCGGGTGTTTTTCATCGGCTTAAGCGAGATTAAAGGTTCATAAAGTTTCAGTGAAAACGCGGCTAGACACAGTGTTTATGCTAAAATAGCCATAATATAACTGAGATAGAAGAGGCTATTGAATGAATACCCAACAACCTAATCAGACCAAGGGGTCAGGCTTTAAAGCCCACTTTAAACAGATCTGGCACCGGTATCAATTGACCCGGTGGATCATTGTGATTTTGTTGAGTGGCTTTCTGGCGTTAAGTGGGTACATGACCTTTATGGCCAAGACCGCTAACGTGGGTAACCTGAAGGCGGCCCTAGAGAATCCCACCAAGATCTATGACCGACACAATAAAAAAGCGGGAACTTTATACTCGCAAAAGGGGACTTATGTCCCCCTGAAACAGATCTCCACGAACGTTCAGAGTGCGGTGGTCTCAACTGAAGATCGGAATTTCTACCACGAATATGGCTTTTCTTTTAAGGGCTATGCGCGCGCATTTTTCTTGTACGCTAAAAACAAGGTGCTACGGCGCGACTACATCAGTGGTGGGGGAAGTACGTTAACCCAACAACTGGCGAAGAATGCCTATTTATCGCAGGAACAGACCTTCACGCGGAAGTTCAAGGAACTCTTTCTTTCCATCGAAATAGAGAATGTCTATAGCAAGAAGGATATTCTCTCGATGTACCTGAACAATGCCTACTTTGACAATGGGGTCTGGGGGGTTCAGGATGCCGCGGAACGCTACTTCGGGACCACGGCGGACAAGTTGACGGTACCGCAATCGGCCGTCCTAGCAGGGATGTTGACGTCACCGAGTGGCTACAACCCGATCAAGCACCCGCAGGCTTCACGGGCCCGCCGGAATGTTGTCCTGGGACTCATGGCCGAGACGGGGGCGATTACCTCCGCACAAGCCAAGCAGTATCAGGCGACGGCGTTGACCACTAACGATGATTATACTTACAAGAATACCTATAAGTATCCGTATTACTTTGATGCAGTGATTAACGAAGCCGTCAACAAATACGGGTTGACGGAATCTGAAATTATGAACCGCGGCTACAAGATTTATACGTCACTGGATCAAAGTAATCAGTCGCAGATGCAGACACTCTTTAAAAATGACAGTTACTTTCCAGCCAATGCTACTGATGGCACGAAGGTCCAGGCGGCCAGCATCGCCATTGACCCCAATACTGGGGGCGTGGAAGCCGTCGTCGGTGGACGCGGTAAACATGTCTTTAGAGGCTATAACCGTGCGACGCAGATGCAACGGCAACCGGGGTCAACGATTAAGCCATTGGCCGTCTACACGCCGGCACTGGAGAACGGCTACTACTACGATTCTGAATTGACGGATAAGAAGAAATCCTACGGGACGAACGATTACACGCCAAGTAACTACGGCAACCAGTACAGCGGGAAGATTCCAATGTACCAGGCGTTAGCCCAGAGTACCAACGCGCCAGCCGTCTGGTTACTGAATAAGATTGGTGTGGACAAGGGGTATGACTCCGTGAAGAAGTTTGG
The DNA here is from genome assembly GCF_024345185.1 of Levilactobacillus humaensis. GTDB lineage: Bacteria > Bacillota > Bacilli > Lactobacillales > Lactobacillaceae > Levilactobacillus > Levilactobacillus humaensis. The sequence goes on from NZ_BROB01000028.1 coordinate 18,425, forward strand.
CTTGCCGGTAACCAAGTCGGATAAGAACCTCGCCTTAGCATTGGGAGGCCTGAAGACCGGGGTATCACCACAACAGCTCGCCCAGGCCTACACGGCATTTGCGAACGGGGGGACCATGTCTTCGGCCCACTACATTCGTAAGATTGTGGATGCTTCGGGGAACGTTGTCGTGGATACTCAAGATAGCGCACCGAAGACTACCAAGGTCATGTCGGCGAAGACGGCCAAGCAGATGACCAGTATGATGATGGGCGTCTTTAACTACGGGACCGGCGCCTCGGCTAAGCCATATGGTTACACGATTGCCGGGAAGACGGGGAGTACCGAAGCCGACGGGGATGCTGATGCCACTCGTGATAAGTGGATTGTCGGGTACACGCCAGACGTGGTCGTCACAACCTGGGAAGGCTTCGATAATACTAGCGATAAACATCACTTGGAGAATGTGAGTGGAACCGGTGAAGGCCCACTCTTCCAGGCTGAAATGCAGAGTATTTTGCCGAACACCAAGGGCACCTCGTTTACCACGAAGGACGCGTCGACACTAGCCAAGGCCGAGAATTCTGGGTCCGATTCGAGCGACATTTGGGATCAGGTTCAACAAGGGATCGACAATGCCGGCAAGTCATTTAACAATGCCGCCGACAAGGTCAAGTCCTGGTGGGAAAAGGCAAAGTCCGTCGTCAATTAACAAATGACGTTGGGTCAGTCCCCAAAGCATGGTACAATAGTTAATGGTTATTACCTAATGCGGGCCACGGCCCATCGAGGAGGAAACATTCATGGCTGACGACATGCACACCCTGGGCGAAAAGACTGCTCAAGTTTTGCAAGATACGCAAGAATTTAAGGATTTAAAGGCTGCTTTTGCAACAATGAAGGCGGACGAAGAAACCTTCCAACTGTTTAAGGAATTTGAACAAGTTCAATTGAACTTACAACAGAAACAGATGACGGGTCAACAACCAACCGAGGACGAAATGAAACATGTCCAAGAAGTTGCGGGACGCGTGTCCAAGAAGGATGCCATCAAGGCTTTGATGGAAAAAGAACGGGGCTTAAATGACCTGTTAACTGAGTTAAACAAGACTATTACGGAGCCTATTCAAGATATCTACAAGGGCTAAGGACAAGATCGTCGGCGCAACCACTCACTTTGGAGGGTCGGTGCCGACGATTTTTTTTACCAGCCGTTTGGAGAGGGAGCAGACAATATGAAATTTATTCACGCGGCGGATCTTCATTTAGACAGTCCTTTTCTGGGATTACAGGATCTGCCCACGTCACTGTTGACGCAGATTCGGGAATCCACCTTTACCGCGGCCACTCGAGTCTTTGACCGGGCATTGGCCGAACAGGTGGACTTTGTTCTCTTGGCTGGTGATCTCTTTGATCGGGCGGAACAGAGTGTTGCCGCTCAGGCCTACCTGATTGAGCAGTTCGATCGGTTGGCTCAGGCACAGATCCCCGTCATTTTGGGATTTGGGAATCATGATTTTTTAGCCGATCGCCATATGTCGATTGCCTATCCGGACAATGTTACGGTCCTTGGACCACAGGTAACGACGGTGACACTGAAATTACGAGATGGGCAGACGGTTGCCATCAGTGGCTTTAGCTACGACCAACGGTGGGTGGCCCATGATCCGCTGGCGACGTTTCCAGAACATGCGGCGACCGATTGGCATCTGGGGATGTTGCATGGAGCCGTGGCCACCGGTAGTGGCGATCACTATGCCCCATTTACGGTGGCAGAACTGTTGGCTAAACGTTACGATTACTGGGCACTCGGTCACATTCACCAACGCCAGTTCCTAAATGAAAATCCACCAATCTTGTATGCTGGAAATACCCAGGGACGCGATCGCACAGAGACTGGCGAACGGGGAGCCTACCTGGTAACTAGTCAGGACCACCGGTTGGTGCCAGAGTTCTTTTCGACGTCCGCCCTAGTGTGGACCAATCCGACGTTAACCATTGCGACCCCAACGCCGACCTTGGCTGAGATTGGCGATCAGCTGGCCGCTTGGCTAACACAGGATCCCGCCACGACGCCCGAACTGGTCGTGCCGACCTTAGCGCTATCAGGACCATTGTCAGCTGCCGACCAGGCGCAGGTGACCAGCGGGGATTGGCTCGCTTTATTTCAGCGAACGTATCTTCGCGCGATGCAAGCCGCGCAGCGAGTCGCTGTGGCCTTGCGTTGGGAATCGCCTGTTGCCACCACCGAGACGCCGCAGTTGGACACGCGGTACTGGACAACTGGCGCGGACCAAGTTTTCACCTCGGAAAATTTACAGGATTTATTTGGCAAATTAGCCCAGGAACCGGCTTTGGCCGATTGGTTTACGGACCCGACGACCGCCCCGGCACTTCGAGAAGAGGCCGCAAAGCTATTAGCCGCCTTGGCGGGAGAGGAGGATGATCATGCGTCTTAACCGATTAACAATTTATGGGTTTGGTCAGTTTCATGATCGAACCTTTGACCTACGTCCAGGACTCACCGTTTTCTTAGGGGCCAATGAGGCCGGAAAGTCGACGCTGACGCAATTCATTAGTGCCATTCTCTTTGGGTTTCCCACGAAGAAACATCCTACCCTGCGGTATGAACCCCTGGATGGTAGCCGTTTTGGTGGTGAGATTTCATTTACACAAGGGGGCCAAGACTACCTGGTGACACGGGTGGATGGTCCTCGCGGGGGAAAAGTAACCTTACATAATGTGACCAGTGACCTCAAACTGCCCGCAACGAGTCTGCCACATCTGTTGGCGCCTATGGATGCGACACTTTTCCAGCAGGTCTATGCCATCAATGAACCCCGATTGGCCGCAGTCTTTGCAACCTCGAAACAGGAACTGGTGGATCACCTGCGGCAGGTGGGTGCGGTGGGGAGCGACTTCTGGCTAGCGCAAGCCAGTCAATTGGATGAGGCGGCTAATGCTCGTTACAAGCCACAGGGTAGAAATCCCGAACTGAACCGTTGGTTACTGGCGTATCGTGAGCTACGAGCCAAGTTGGATCGGGCTAACGCGGCTTACCCCAAGTATTGGGAGCTACTCGATCAACGTCGACAGCTGACCCAAGAGCAGGCCACGTTACGGCAGACGCTTCAGGTAGAACGACAGCGGGTGACGACTGGTGAACAACGCCTAGCCAAATGGCCCATTTATCAGCAATGGACAGCCTTAGCAACGGCCAATGATCCGGTGGCAACGGGCTTTGCACCGCAGGATGCGGCGACTTTGGAACGTCTGGTTAATCAGCAACAGGTGACCCAAGAAAGCCTGACCCACGATCAACAAGAATTGACGACCCAACGCCAAGCGGCTCAATTGACGCCCTTATTTCAGCATTATTTAGAAATGGCCGATCGGCTGGCACCAACCTTGGCAACTATTCCAGATACCTTGGTGGCGGCGCATACGGTCGAGCAAGAAGGTTCTCAGCAGGCCGATTTTCAGAATCGCGCAGAAAGTCTGGAACGACAGTACGCTCATCAAGGACAGATGCCGCGGGCTTTCTCATTGGCGACGCTTCAAGAGGTCACCCAGTTGCGACAGGAGCTGACCACGGCGAACCAGAAACGGCGGCGACTCCAGCAGAATTTAAATGACTTGAATGAACAATTCCGGCAACAGCAACCGACACGGCAACAACAGCGTAATCCTTTGGCGGATAAGCAGGTTGGCTGGCTAGCCGCCGGGCTAATTGTCCTGATTGGCTCGCTATTTTTACCTTCAGCCTTTTTGAAATTAGGTGGCGCCCTGGTCGGAGTAGCCGTCGGGTATTATGGGGCCTTTATTGTGTCTAGTGGGACGCCCGCGACGCAGCAAACCGACGAGCTGGAGGCCGAGATTCGTGACTTGCAGGCGCAACTCCGTGAAGGGACGAGTGCCACGACCGAGTTGACGAATCGGCTGGATGCGATTGGTGAGAGTCATGGTATGGCCGATGTCCCTCTGGAGGAATGGGCCACGGCGCAAGGGGCAATTGCGGAGTGGGAACGGCTGACACGGCAATTGGAAGCCGTCACCACGGATCTTCAGGCGGCGCAGCAGACGGTAACGGATTTTCAAAAAAACGTCGGGGCGATTTTGCCTGAACTGGCTGATCACGACTTGCAAGATCAAGTCGATCAGTTGTTGGATCTACAACGCCAACAACAGCGGTTGGCTACGCGGGACAGCGATCTCAGTGCGCTAAGTGAACGGGTTAAACGCGATCACACAATACTGGCACAAGCTACCGCAGCAGTGACAACCTTTCTCCAGACGCGTAATGTGACAGATTCGCAAGCCTTCTATCAGCAGTATCGAACGGTTCAGGAACGCGATCAGCGGCAGCAACGGCGAGCCGATCTGGCCCATCAGTTGGGCGAGGCTGATTTAGCGGTTCTTCAAGGTGTGGCGGATGAGGCGACGTTACAGGCCACCTTTGAGCAGGACCGCCAGCAATTGGCGGCGACGCAAGCGCAAATAGATAAGGGGAATGAACGCTTGGCCACCTTGGCCGGTCAGATTGACCAGTTAACGTCGAGCGGGACCCAGGCAGCCTTGCGGCAGAAACTAGCCGATTTGGAAACCCGGATGATTGCGACGACTCGGCGCTGGCTGGTCGATCGGCTAGCGAGTCAGTGGATTGCGGCTGCCTTGGCCGCGGCTTCCAGTGATCGGTTACCGCAGATTGTCACCAAAGCTAGTGAATTTTATGGTAAATTAACCGAAAACCGGTATACTGAAATTGAGTTAACGGAAACAACGTTACGTGTTCGCCGGCGCGACGGTGAGTGGCGGACGGTGAGTCAGTTGTCACGGGGAACCGCAGAACAACTCGACTTTGCCGTCAAGTTGGCCTTTGCCATCGTGATGACCCAACAGGTTCAGATGCCAGTAGTCATTGATGATGGGTTAGTGAACTTTGATGCACAACGGCGTCACCAGGCTTATCGGTTACTCGATGAGATTAGTCACGACACCCAAGTGATTCTGATGACGGCCGATACCGCCATTACCACTGACGTCGCCGAACAACAGATTAGCCAATTAGTAGACTAGGAGGGGTATTATGGCAGCAGCCAAACAATTGATGGACTATGCCGTCGACGAGGCGGTTGACTTATTCGTTCTTCTGAAGTCAGCCGACGTGCGGACGGCCAAGAATGGGAAACAGTACATTGCCATTGTGTTTGAAGATCGTTCTGGTGAAATCTCCGGTAAATACTGGGATGCTTCGGATGAAGACGTCGCTAACTACGTCGCCGGACGTGTGGTCCATCTGCAAGGGAAGCGGGAGAACTATCAGACCCATCCCCAAATTAAGATTTTCCATCTGCGACTCAGCAAGACGGGTGAACCCACCGATCCGGAAGCCTTTATTGAACAGGCACCGATGATGCGTAAAGAAATGGAAGACTACATCAACCAAACGATTTTTGAAATCACGCAACCAACTTGGAATCGATTGGTTCGCAAGCTCCTCGGCGAATATCAGGAACAGTTCTTTACGTTTCCGGCGGCGAAGAGTAATCACCATGCCTTCAAGGGTGGACTGGCGTTTCACACCATCTCCATCCTGAAGTTAGCGCATTCGGTTGTTAACCAGTACCCGGATCTCAATGGGCCTCTGTTGTATGCCGGCGCTATCCTGCATGATTTGGGGAAGACCATTGAACTGTCGGGCCCCAAGTCAACGGTCTATACGTTGGCAGGGAATCTGATCGGGCACATCGTGTTGATCGATGGCGAATTGGTTCGTGCTTGCGATCCACTGAAGCTGGATCCACAGGCCGAAGACGTGTTACTCCTGCGGCACATGATTCTCAGCCACCATGGTTTGCTGGAGTACGGGTCACCTGTGCGACCAGCCTTGCGTGAGGCGGACGTCTTACATCAACTCGATGAACTCGATGCCTCAATCATGATGCTAGACACCGTGGTGGAACACACTGAGCCCGGCGAATTTTCCGAACGGGTCTTTGCCATGGATGGGCGGCGGTTCTACCGGCCATCAACGGACAAGCCCGAAGAATAGGGCGCATTTAAATAGCGACGAAAAAAAGACATCCGATTTCATTTCGAAATCGGATGTCTTTTAAGTTGTGACGATTACTTAGATGAAGATGATGAAGTCGTCGAAGTGCTGGAACTTGATGACAAGTAGTCAGCCAGGATGTTCTTCATATCCTTGTCCTTGATAGAAACGTCACCCTTCTTTAAGACCTTAGCAACGACGTTATGCAGAATAGTTGAATCATTCATGTCATTGTCGATGATTTGCTTCGTCAATTCGGCCTTGTGTTCCTTGATGGTACCCTTACCAGGGTTCTTCAACATCAAGATAACATGGTAACCGTATTGCGTCTTAACAGGAGTAGCTGTGTATTCGTTCGTGTTCAGCTTGAAGGCAGCCTTCTTGAAGGTTGAGTCCAAAGAGGTGTCGGTGCTATCGAAGGCACTTAACTTACCACCCTTGTTCTTGGTAGCAGTATCAGTGGAGTACTTCTTAGCTAACGTTGTAAATTCGCTAGTCAAGTCGCTCTTCTTCGTGCTCTTCAACTTGTCGATAACGGTGTTAGCGGTCGACTTCTTGGAAACCAAGATGTGAGCAACTGTAACTTCTGGTTCGTAGCTCTTGAATTGCTTCTTGAGTTGCGCATCAGTTACCTTAACGTTGTCCTTTACGGCTTGCTTCAAGAGTAAGTTCGAACGGATTTCAGTCTTTAAGCTGGATTCCGTCATCCCACTTTGGGAAAGAACGCTCTTAAAGGATGAGCCATATTGTGCCTTGTATTGGTTGAATTGCTTGGTAACTTGGGACTTCTTAACCTTGTCACCGTATTGCTTTTCCAAGACCTTGTTTAAGATCATTTGTTGCAGAACTTGCTTACCAGAAGAAGTCCCTTTAAGACTGCTGTAGTAAGCACTTTCTGTGACCTTACCACCACTAGTAGTGGCAACGGTTTGGTTCCCACAACCAGCAAGCGTTACAGTCAGTAACACACCAGCGAGGGCGATTAACCATTTCTTCATATTGCTCAACACATCCATTCATCAAGATTGGTGTAAACACCATACTCAGACATCATAACACAAAAAAACGCAAACCCAAAAAGGTACGAGAAGCTTTACAAAAAGTTCAAATTTAGTCCTGTTCCCAACGATCCAAGGTTTCTTGAATCACCGCGACCCGGGGGGCAATCTTGAATTGAAACTTCTCGATGTCCTTTTGAATATCTTCTAGAGCAGGGGTGCTGGCGTCGACGGCTGCTCCGAGCTTTTGAACGCTCTGAGTGAGGCGTTCCTGAGCACTCTGCGCTTCGCTAACCTTGGTAGCGGTATGCTGAGCTTGGTCTTTCAGGTGTTTAGCCCAGGTGATTGGGTCTTGTTTGGTTAAGGTAAGGTAAGCGGCCAAACCAACACCGGTGGCGAGGGTGAGACCGCCAATGAATCGGCTAATTCCCATGGTTAATCCTCCAATTGTTCCTTAATTTTAGCTTGAATGACACCGTATGAAGCTGGGGTGAAGTTCGCCGCGTTATCCTTGAAAATCATCTTGAAGTCATCGTGATCCGTGTAGCGCGGAATCAGATGGAAGTGAGAATGGAGGACGGACTGGTAAGCCACTTCACCATTGTTGTTGACGATGTTCATCCCTAAAATAGTGGGATCGGCAGCCTTGATGGCGCGAGCAATCTTGGGAATCCGAGTGAAGACTGCGGCGGCAAGGTCTTCATCATAGGCAAAGATGTCCTGAACGTGGGTCTTAGGGATGACCAGCGTGTGGCCTGGGGTGCCTTGGGAGATGTCCAGAAAGGCCTTCACAATGTTATCCTCATAAACGGTATAACTGGGAATGTCGCCCTTTAAGATCTTGCAAAAAACACAATCGTCATCGTAATGTGGTTCTAACGTCATAGTCGCCATTAAATCTCCTTCTTTCACTGTAGTTCTTTCATTATACACCAGCAATCACTGCTGTTTCACCCCAACCGTTCGTTTGTCGGGCCGCCTATGGTATAATGGTGCGGTTAAATTATGAAGAAATGAAGGGATGTTTATGGCTTTAGAAGTCAGCCATGTTGTGGGAGGCTACTCCCAAATTCCCGTCTTAAAAGATATTAGTTTTGATGTTAAGGACGGCGAATTGGTGGGATTGATCGGATTAAATGGTGCCGGGAAGTCCACCACGATTAACCATGTCATTGGCCTGTTAACGCCTCACCAGGGGACGATTACCCTGAATGGGGTGACCATTGATCAGGACAGTCAGGCTTACAAACAGCAGATTGCCTATATTCCAGAGACCCCAGTTCTGTATCAGGAACTGACCCTGAGAGAACACCTTGAGGTCACCATGATGGCCTATGATTTGGACCATGAAAAGGCTTGGGCCACGGCCCACAAACTTTTGAAGACGTTCCGTTTAGATAATAAGCTGGACTGGTTTCCCGCGAACTTTTCCAAGGGGATGAAGCAAAAGGTCATGATTGTCTGTGCCTTTTTGACTCCAGCCAAGCTCTTCATCATTGACGAACCCTTCTTAGGGCTTGACCCGTTGGCCGTCAATGACCTGTTAAATTTGATTGAGGAACGTAAGCGCCAAGGGGCTAGCATCTTGATGTCTACCCACGTCTTGGATACCGCCCAGCGGTACTGTGATCGCTTCGTGTTGCTCCACGACGGTCAAGTGAAGACTGAAGGGACGCTCAGCGAATTACAAGCCGCTCTTCCGGAAGCGGGGGAATCACTGAACGATATCTACCTTTCGATGACGAAGGTTGATCGCTCATGACCGGTTTATTCAAGACCCGACTGCAGCGCCATCTCCGGGAAATGGCCAAGTACCTGCGGTTGGTTTTCAATGACTTCTTTGTTTTTGCCCTACTATTCTTCCTCGGAGGTTTAGGACTGGGCTACTCAAATGTGCTGAAACAACTCCATGGACATGAGTGGTGGGCGCCGTTGGTGGCCTTACTGGTGTTGACCATTGTGGCCCAGATCGGGCGGTTGGCGACCCTCATTGAGGATGCTGATCGCGTTTTCCTGTTACCAAAGGAACGGGCCATGCATGCCTACCTGGTCGCTGCTCGACGCTACAGCCAGGTGATTGCACAGGCCACTCAGGTCATTGCCATCTTCCTTTTGTCACCATTCTTAGCGGTGACCTTAGGCTGGTCTGTGACGCCCGTACTCCTTCTGCTGGTTGCTCAGGTGGCCTTAAAGGATGCCTTACTGCGGATGGACCTCGCCAGTGCCTATCAGGTGACGGGGCAGGCGCGGATGAATCGTTGGCCCATCAAATGGGCCCTGAGTCTGCTTGTTCTCGCCTGTGGGCTGTGGATCACGCCACTTGTGGCGGTGATCCTGGCGATTGTGGCTGATATTGCGGTAGCCGTTTGGTTCCAGCAACATTGGCAAACGCAACAGATTCGTTGGCGTGAACAGATTAAGATTGAGGATAATCGGATGTTGGGAATTTACCGGTTCTTCAACATGTTTACTGAGGTTCCCATGTTATCCGGAACCATTAAGCGCCGCCGTTATCTCGATGGGATTTTCCATCTGATCAAGCCAACTCATGAGCAGACCTATCTGTATCTGTTCAGTCGGGGGATGGCGCGGGGCACTGAATTCAGTGGGCTGATTGTCCGTCTGACGGTGATTGGTATGCTGTTGCTGTACTTTATCCGAGGGGAATGGTTGCCGGTGATTCTCGCGGCACTCTTCATCTACTTGATCGGCTTTCAACTCTTGCCGTTTTTCCATCAATACGATGATATTGTCTTTACCCACGTCTATCCGGTCGCTGCAGCCCAACGATTGAAGAGTTTTGTGACGCTGATGACGCTGATTCTTAGTGTGACCGCAGTTCTGCTGTGGATCGTGGTGGTTCTGGCCAACCAACAACTCTTGCCAGCGGTAGTGACTCTGATTGTCGAAGCGCTCGAAGTTTGGTATCTGGCACGGATCTATACACCGCAACGTTTGAAGCGTTCGGCTGAAAATAGGGCTTGACGCGGCCTCGATTTCCCAATAGAATTAATAATAGCTGACAAATCGAGGAGGGGTGGACATGGCACTGGACATCAGTGACGGCTGGAGCTTGTATCCGCTGGGCGGTAATACCGGCACGGCGTATATGGGAACGAAGGCCTCACAAAAAGTGTTTCTAAAACAGAATGCATCACCATTTCTGGCTGCACTCTCCATGGAAGGGATTACACCGCGGTTAGTATGGACGAAACGCTTGGCATCTGGGGATGTCATGACCGCTCAGGAATGGTTGAATGGCCGAACGTTACATCGTGAGGAAATGCGCGAGCAACGCGTGGCACGGTTATTACACCGCGTTCATCATTCCCATTTATTACATGATATGTTATTAAAAGTCGGCGGACGTTTCACCACGCCCGCCCAGCTACTGACGCGCTTGCAACCGGCGCTGGCTTCGGATTTACGGCGTCATCCGTTAATCCAGTCGGCATTTGCCGCCCTGCAGAGTGAACAGCCACAGCTGCCCAAGACCCGTTATGAAGTTTGTCATGGTGATTTAAATCATAAGAATTGGTTGTTGTCCGACCGCAGTCGCCTTTACCTGGTGGACTGGGACGCGGCAACCTTTGCCGATCCAGCGCTGGACCTCGGTGCTCTACTCTGTGAGTATGTGCCCGTCGAGGAGTGGCAGCGTTGGTTACAGGATTATGGCGAGCGCGTGACCCCGGACTTAACGGCTCGGGTGAACTGGTACGCTAGAGTTCATTGCTTGACCGTCATTGCGGAAAGCTATCACCAACAACGATTCCAAATCATGAACCAACATTTAATTTTACTCGAACGATTGACCCGAGAGGCGGTCACAGACTGAGTTTTTGGCGGGAGCGAGGATAAACCTTGCGCCCGCCGTTGTCATTAAAGGAGGATATACGATGCGTGTACGTAACAAACCATGGGCGAAGGATTATTTGGCCGATCACCCCGACCAAATGGTGGAAACGCCAGAAGCACTGATGGGTAACTGGCAGAGTCGCTTCCCTAAGGATCAACCATTGAGTGTTGAAATCGGAACGGGAAAGGGCCAATTCATTGTTGAAATGGCCCGACAACACCCCGACCGTAATTTTATCGGGATTGAGATCCAGATGTCAGTTATTGCAGCTGCCTTGAAGAAGGTTGTTGCCAGCGAACTGACGAACATTCAAATGGTACGGACGGATGGCGAGGCGATCAATACCTTCTTCGCCAAGGGTGAGGTTTCAAACATTTACCTCAACTTCTCCGATCCCTGGCCCAAGTCACGTCACGCTAAGCGTCGGTTGACGTCGCCGGTCTTTCTGGCTCATTATGCGGACGTCTTGGCTCAAGACGGTCAGATTCAGTTCAAGACCGACAACCGTGGCCTCTTCGAATACTCCTTGTGGAGCCTCAACAACTATCCCATGATTTTCGATGGCGTTTGGTTAGATCTTCACGCCGCCACCGATGGTGTTGAGGATATTCAAACTGAATATGAACAAAAGTTTTCGGCTAAGGGGCCCATTTACCAGGTGATTGCCCACTTTCCAACCGAAGATTAATCGATGAAGTTAGGTCATTGTGGCCTAACTTTTTTCTACGGCTTGTCAATAGGAACGTTATTAAATCAACGATTTACAGTGAAGAACCTTGAGTATTGATTAGGTGA
>NZ_BROB01000029.1 GCF_024345185.1 Levilactobacillus humaensis
TTCTTGGTCGTTAAGTAATTGTACCCGCTATGGGTCTTTTTATTCAATTAGTGTTGCACTTCGATTGTAAATTCGTCAGCCACAAAAAGGCGTTTAACTATTATCTACATAATAGTTAAACGCCTCATTTACTGATACGTGACTAAAAAGAAATTAATCTGAAAATTTCTCAGAATCCCCTACTTTTCTGAGAAGGAGAGGATGAATTGGCTTCCCCTTGGGGTATTATCAATCACTCGGATTTCTCCATGATTTAAATGAACCAACTGGGCCACAATTGCGAGTCCCAAACCAGTCCCACCGATCTTACGATTTCGCGAGGAGTCAACCCGATAGAAACGATCGAATATCCGTGACTTTTGATCATCTGGAATTCCATTCCCGAGATCTTGGATAGTGATGCTACTGGTCGTTGCCGTCTGGTCCAACCGAATTATAATCGGTTGCTCGCTAGGTGAATACTTTCCCGCATTATCAATCAAGGCAGATAGAACCTGTTGGATACTCTCCGCATTCCCATTAACAACGAGTGACTGCACGCCTTCTAATCGAATTGGCTGTTTGAGCACTGCCCGCTCCTCTTCAATCGTTTCATTAATCAATGGAAACAGGTCGACGGCCTCCAACTTTAAGACCCCCCGGTCCGCTCGTGACAAGGTTAAGAGTCCGTTCACCAATCGCTGCATCCGCTGTGATTCCTCATCAATGAAGTGTATCGACTTAGGGATTATCTCAGGGTGTTCTGCTCCCCGCCGTTCGACCAACTGGACGTGACTACGAATCGCCGCGATCGGTGTCCGCAGTTCATGGGCAGCGTTTGAAGTGAATTCCCGTTCCTGCTCGGCATGCTGATTTAATGCTTGTAACAACTGATTAAAGTTGTTGGCCAGTTCGTGAACCTCCACCGGTTGATCCGGCACAGGTAAATTAGCCCGGACACTTTGCGCCTGAGCCTGCTCCTGAGTGGCACTGTTTAACTCTGCCAGTGGTCGTGTGATTTGCCGGGCCATCAACCGGACGTAAGCCCCACCAACGAAAATGACCAAAACCATCACGAGTAAGACCACCAGGATCACTGAGATTAAGAGCACCGTAATTGGCGTTAAATTCAACCAAATTTGCAGACGATTTCCATGTTGGGCGCCTTCACGGTAGTAAGTAAACCCATAATTGGGGGTATAAGCTACCGCCGAAAACAGTGGTAGCTTATAATGCTTCGTACTCAAAAAGTTTGCAGTATTAGGGGAATAATATTTCTTAGGATGTCGGTCATGAACGTTGTAGACGCGGACATACGTATTCTCAGTGTTGATTGAACTATACCGCCGCCAATAGGTCCAATCAGGTCGATCATCAATCACGGAACGTTTCAGGCTCTTGATGAGGGTGACCGAGGATTGTTCGCTCTGCTTGACCAGCTGGTACCCCACGGTTCCCACCACCGCAAGTCCCATGATTAGGGCTGTCAACACTAGTAGCCAATTGACCCGTCGCCGAATCTGTCGGGCGGTAGTCATCGTCTTCTGTTTTGCTGCCATGACCTCACCCCTCGTATTCATCAGATAAAACGTAACCGACCCCACGAACCGTGTGGATCAGTTCGGAAGCCTGCCCGGCATTGAGTTTTCGCCGCAAATAACGCACATAAACATCCACGATATTCGGTTGCCCCTCAAAATCAGCACCCCACACCGCGTCGAGTAACTCGTCTCGAGTTAAGGTCTGACCGGCATTCTTCATCAGGCAGAGTAAGAGCTCATACTCCCGCTGAGTCAGTTGAATCAAGCGACCTTGCCGCAGAACTTGACGTGATCGTGTATCCAGAGAAACATCCCCAACGTGCAGTTTGCTTTCCGTGACCGTCTGATGCTGTTGGTGACGTAAAATCACTCGGATTCTGGCTAGTAGCTCCTCAATATCAAAAGGCTTGGTGATGTAATCATCTGCCCCCGTATCTAAACCGGCCACCTTGTCTCCCACATAATCTCGAGCGGTCATCATGATGACTGGCAAATCATCGTGCCGCCGAATCCGGCGAAGGACGCCCAGACCATCTAGTTCCGGTAACATCCAATCTAAGAGAATCAAATCAAGCTGACCTCGATTGTTTTCATAAGTCGTCAGTGCCGTTTTACCATCCGTTGCATTCACCACGGTATAATCTTCAAATTGAAGTTCCGTCGTTAGCGAACTCAATAATGCCTCATCATCTTCTACAACCAAAACTGTCCCGGCCATTTGCTCACTCCCTATCAATAAGTCGATAACGCACAATTTTACAGTTGATATCAATAGCCACAAATCCGCAACATATCTTTTTCAGTATCCAGGAACACAGCTTCTTTTCTCTAGGTACCTACAAGGAAATTCCATATTTCCTGATTTGTAAGTATCCCGTCTAGTTTTTTATCCAAAAATGGGCTGCCTATTTTCTTTGGTTTCTTGCCCTTACCTCTGCACTTGCCAATACATCCCGCGATAGTCATGATTGAATCCAAGTATCCAACCAACGTTCACAATGACTCAAGTAGCGACTAATCTACATGACCCAGTAGATAATCTTTTTTATTAGCGAGTCCGCAATTCCCGAACACCATCAATCCCCACAACCAGCATTCCCAGAAAGATGGCCCAGACCATTGCGGGTGGGAAAACCGTGATTGACAGAAGCAGTCCCACAAACTTCACTAGTAGATCGAGGAAGACGGACCGGTTATCCAGATTGTATAGCCAGCCAAAGTGCGTCTTAGGATTCACTTTCTGTAAAGTTTTGGATATTAAAATGTTACTAAAAGTTACACCCAGAATGACAATCCCATAAAGCGCCTGCGCAGTTGAATTGTTAAAGTTTTGGGCCACTAAGCTGGTCGTATATGGAAAGAACGAGGACAGGAATAGCATCAGTAGGGATGCATAAACCGTACTCTCACTGATTTTATTTACCCGTTGCCAATGGCTGTGCTGAGTAGCCCACATTAGCCCAATCCAGAAAAAGGAAATCGTGTACGCCACAAAGTTTTCACGCAGCGCCCACAGTCCTTGTACACTCACAATCTTAGGCTTCTCCAATTCCAAGACCAAAATCGTCATAATAATTGCTAACACAGCGTCCGTAAAGGCAGCCAATCGCTCTTTATTCAAGCTTATCACTCACTTCATCGTTTAGTTATTTTTCATGACTCTAACTATACTACAGACGCCTACCTACTTCACCAATCAATGACTGCCCGGAATACTTCACGTCTCCAACAAAAATGGTGAGCATCCGCGCTAAGGGATACTCACCATTTTTATTTAATCAACTCATGCTTTTTCAAATAACTGGTAATTTCACGCAGGTCATTGGCAGCAAAACCAGTCTGGACATCCGCCCCAGTCGTCTTGGACATATCCTTCAGAAACGGTGTACTCTCTGAGATCTGACTGCTAGCACTCGTTGTAAATGGCACAATGACTTTCCCCTGAATGTCGGCCGTCTCAAAGAATGTATTCACAAACATCGGCGGCCGATGGAACCAGGTTGGGAACCCCAGATAGATTATCTGATACAGCTTCAAATCTAAATCATTGGTGATTTTTGGTCGACTATTTTTCTTCAACTGGCGTTGGGTCACCATCCCCAAACGCAGATAGGTCTTCGGGTAAGCTGGCGAGAAGGTCAACGCCTGCATATCCGCCCCAGTCTGTGCCTGAATGGCCTCCGCCGCCCGTTTAGTATTGCCTGAATTAGAGTAGTACAGAATCAGTGCGTGACTTGCACTATTACTGGTCACACTTGTTTCCTTGTCGGAATGAGCCATGAGATGTCCTCCTCATTTAATCTTGATTGCCATAAGAAAAGTGCCTAACCCCAATCAGTTAGACACTCAACCTACACCGTCTTAGAGCTTAGCACTAAAGAAATCATTCATTGCTGTAACTTCTTGGTCCACGTATTTTGGCACCCAATAAGTTTCGATGTGACTAGCGCCCTTGATCAAAATCAACTTCTTATCGTCAGTTCCAGTGGCTTTATTGAAGACAGCCTCCGTCATGTAACGGGTATCCGAGACATCCCCGACCATCATCAGTAAAGGCTGATCAATCAAGTCAACATTATTTTCAGCATCGAAGGCCATCAAGTCCATCAGACTCATTGCCGTGTAGCGACTCTGAGAGTTTGGGTGAAAATGCGTATCGCCATAGTATTCAACCCCATCACGGTATAAGCCGGCTGGAATCTGTTCCAATTGTTCCTTCGTAAATTCCGTCCGGTGTGTCAACAAGTCTCCAATGTAATCAACTTCACCAGTCTTGGCATACTTCTCACGGGCAGCCGCAGCTTGGGCCATCCGGTCTGGAATCGTGGCTAATTGACTATCGCCAAAACCATTCCGCCGAACCCGACCACTGTTGAACATGCTAATCGTCCCAACAGCTTTGATCCGCTTATCCGTCTTGGATACTTGGACGGTGTAACCTCCTCCACCACAGATTCCTAAAGCACCAATACGATTAGTATCAACACCCTTAAAGGTTTCTAAGTAATCGATGCTAGCGCGAATATCTTCGACACGGTTAGATGGTCTATCCGTTTGGCGAGGTTCACCTGCACTGGCGCCTTGATAAGCAGCGTCAAATGCCAAGGTCACAAAGCCCTTTTCAGCTAAACGCTGGGCGAACAACCCGGAAACTTGTTCTTTAACCCCACCATTGGGATGAGCAACAACAATGGCTGGTAATGATTGACTAGCATCAAAATTACTTGGCAAGTATAAGTTCGCCGCAATCTTAACACCATCAAAGTTGTTAAACGAGATTGGCCGTAATTCAACGCCACCAGGAACGTTTTCTTCAAGAGCACCAGCATAAACTAATCCAAATTTATTTTCTGACATAGTGAGTCTCTCCTTTAAAATGAGTTTTAATTTTTAATTTACATAACCTGTCTTGATGGACGAATAACAAATTCATTGATCTCTGTATCGGCTTCTTGGTTAATCGCAAAGGCAATCGTTTTCGCTACCCGTTCAGGAGCAATCGCAAAGGCATTGTAGAATTCTTCGGTCCCAGATTTAGTAGCTTCATCAGTAATGGAGTTCACCAGTTCCGTAGCGATTGCACCTGGGGAAACGACCGTGACCCGCACATTGCTTTCGGCAGCGGCTTCTTCCGCACGTAAGGCTTCACTAATCATCAAGACTCCAGCCTTAGTGGCACTATAAACCCCACTACCAGAGTGTGCTGAGTGCCCCGCAATAGAGGAAATGTTGATGAATTGACCAGCCTTTTGTTCCCGCATGGTTGGTAGGGCCGCATTGATACCATTTAAGACCCCCCGCAAGTTCACGTCGATCATGCGATTCCAATCGTCAACCTTACCTTGGATAAATTGGGATTGGGGCATCAAGCCGGCATTGTTCATCCAAACATCCAACCGGCCATAGCTACTGATGGCTTTGGCAGCTAGAGCTTTGACGTCATCTAGCTTGGCAACATCGGTCACAGCATACGTCGCTTCACCGCCAGCCGTTTCGATATCTTTGACAATTTTTTGAAGCTTGTCGGCACGACGCGCACCTAAGACCAATTGATTTCCTTGACTAGCTAATAACTTAGCGGTAGCTTCACCAATTCCACTTGAAGCTCCGGTGATGACAATAACCTTTTTTGACATTGCATTTCCTCCTGACCAATTTAAGACGCTTGCCTTTTGCTTGAGCCTCAGCTAATTTCATCTGCCTCACTCAATAAAGCTACTATAAACCATGAAGTGAACTCCACAGCAAGTGCTTTTGGTAAATTAATTTTATTTATTTTCGTTGGTACGCGCTTTTCGGTTAAACCGAGGGTCTTCCCACAGTTTATCCGCTGACTCAGTCCCAGCGCCGTCTACGCCAAACTTACCCAAGTGATGATCAAAGGTATCCAGCTTGTACTTCAGCAAGTTGCGGGTCCGCTCTAAGTCAGCCATCTTCTCATCCAGCTCACCTAACTGTTCGGTTAAAATATCCTTCTTAGCTGCCACCATATCACCCGATTTTTCTGTCAGTGTTGCGAATTCTAACAAGGCTTCAATTGATAGCCCTGCCTCACGCAACCTTTTGATAATAAAAATCCAGTTTAGGTCCACGTTACGATAGTTGCGGTACCCATTCTCATTACGCTCTACTGGCGGCATCACACCGATTCGTTCATAGTAACGGAGCGTGTCTACTGGTAGATTCATGATTTTTGCGGCCTCCTTACTGTTCATCTGCTCACCTCCTATTCTTACTTTAATTCTAACTGGCCTTTAGTCAGTTTCACCATAAATCTCTTTTGCCAAGTTTAGCGCTGACCATGCTTTCGGCCAGCCACAGTAAAACGCCAACTGGGTGAAAATTTCAGTCACTTCAGTCTGCGTAACCCCATTCCGTTTAGCCAGTACCAAGTGAGACTTTAATTGCGGGAAATTCCCACCAGACATGAGGGCTGCAATGGTCACCATGCTCCGATTGTGGAGAGATAACTTATCCGTCCGCGACCACACCTGATCAAATAAAATATCATCATTTAGTTCCGCAAACTTGGGGGCAAAATCACCCATTCTGTCGCGGCCCGCTGTCACTTTTTCTGCCATTTTACTTTTCCTCCTGTTGGTCTAACTGGTCATAATCTTTCTGATTGACTGGCTCTAACCATTCCGTTGTGCCCTTACCAATTACCAGGTGGGTAAACCAGGAATTTTTCTTAGCGCCGTGCCAATGCTTCTCGCCATCGTGGAAAACAACAACGTCGCCGGGCTTTAAGCTCTGCGCTGGTTGTCCGGCAATTTGAGCCCAGCCCTCACCAGTCGTAACCAAAATAATCTGATAGCCATCATGGTGAATATGCCAATTATTATGGGAACCTGGTTCAAAGCTGACACTGCCAACGTGGACATCGACATCATCCCCACTAGGCACTAACCCCTTAAGATAACTAGCTCCGCTAAAATACGGGGATGAGCCCGTATTTAACTCGCCCAGGCCAAAGATATTGTGTTTAACCGCTGCTTCATTTTTTGCCAAAACACCCGCCACTTTCGTTAATTTATTCATTGAATAAATCTTATAACGGCTCAATGATACCGCTTAACTCCTCATTAGCCAACGGATTACGTCTCATGCCGATTATCTTAATCAATCTTTCAACAATGATTATTCTCGCAATCAATTCGCCATTAAACCAGTTTATGCTGCTTCAAGTAACTCGTAATCGTCCTTGTCTCGTTAGCACGGAATCCGGTCTGTAATTTGACGCCGGTTCCTTTGGCCATCTTCTTCAAATAGGGCGTGCTCTCACTGATTTCACTGCTAGCACTCGTGGTAAACGGCACAACCGTTTTTCCTTTAAGCTTGGCCGTGGCGAAGAACGTATTGATAAACATCGGTGGTCGATGGAACCACGTTGGGAAGCCCAAAAGAATCGTATCGTACTTGGCTAATTTTGGTAGATTGGTGATTTTTGGTCGAGCCTTGATGTCAATCTGATGCTGGGCAAAGGCGCCTAACTTGTTGTAATTTTTGGGATAGACCGGATTCATCTTCATTTCAACGATGTCGGCCCCAGTTTGCTTCTGAATTTTCTTAGCCGCGATCTTTGTGGTCCCTGAGTTAGAATAGTAAAGAATCAACATTTTTTTACTCGTCTGAGTTGTCTTCTTATCCGTCTTCAAATCGCTGGCATTTGAAGCACTTGTCGTTCGTTGATTCATAACGTAGTAACCGCCCCCAAAAACAATTAGAACTGCCGCAATGATGCCTGCTACTAAACCTTTTTTCATGTTTTATCCGCCTCACTTTTCGTGTATTTATTTCAACAGAACCTATCATAAACCGTGAAGTTCACTTCATAGCAAGACTTAATTTCACTTTTTTTATTCTGTCACTGACGATGCTTACCTACTCCAAAGTTTTAATGACTTTTGCTGGAATACCCACGGCCACACTGTTGTCAGGAATGTCGTGGCTAACCACTGCGCCAGCCCCGATAATACTATTTTCACCAATGGTTACGCCCGGTAAAATATTGACGCGTGCGCCAATCCAAGCATTTTTCTTGATGTGAATTTCCTTTGTCATAATCGTGTGTAGATGCTTAGGCTGATGATTAACCGTAAACAGCCCAACACCCGGCCCCATCATCACACCATCCTCAATCGTGATAGTTCCAACCGACATCAGCGTCAAATCATGATTAGCATAGACATCTTTGCCCAAGAACACTCGGCTGCCAGCATCAATGTGCATCGGCGGCGTGAAGTAGGTGCCATCCACCATTTGTCCATACAGTAACTCATTCTCCAAAGCAACCAGTTTTTCTTTGTGCCGCGGATTAATCGAATTAATCTGAAACTGAATGTCATCCGACCGATCAATTTCGGCATGAACCTCTTTTCGATAGGTTGATTCCCGAGTGTCATAGACCTGCCCGTTTCTTAGATTTTCAAATATCGTCATCTGATTAACCTCCATGTTTTTTCTTTCACTAACATGAATATAGTCTAGACTATGGAGTAAGCTTTATAGCAAGCAATATTTTTTAGTAAAAACTGACATTCTAGGAATTTTCCCAAGAACGTCAGCCGAA
Organism: Levilactobacillus humaensis; assembly: GCF_024345185.1. Taxonomy (GTDB): domain Bacteria; phylum Bacillota; class Bacilli; order Lactobacillales; family Lactobacillaceae; genus Levilactobacillus; species Levilactobacillus humaensis. Next base: position 8,593 of record NZ_BROB01000029.1, read on the forward strand.
TCACTATTTAGTATTTTGACCAGATCGAAAAAAAGTAGTCAACTGGTAAGTTGTAGAGGTCAATTGTGGGTAGTTTCAAAAGGTTGTCGAAAAACTTTATCTAGTACCAGCTTTTATACTATTGCTACAATCCTTCTGTCATCGGGAAACGTCATCTGAAATTAACATAGGCGCTAATTATCATCTCTCCGAATACTAACTAAAAAAGTGGCACTGCCAGTCACCCAGCAGTGCCACTCACCAGTCGAAAACAACCGACTAGTCCTATTTATTTTTTAAAATGTCCATTTTTCATTGATGCTCGCTTGTCGCGCCAACGCCAGAGAATAGCGGTGCCGGAAAAGGCGACAATTCCGATGACACTGAGCAAGATACCTGCTCGACCACCGGGAACCCGGTAGGTCAACCGAATATCATTGTTCCCCGCCTTAATTGGCAAGGCCGTCATGCCGTGAAGCATCCGCTTAGGCGTCACCTGTCGACCATTGACTTGGGCATGCCAGCCGCCGTCGTTGGGCAGACTCACATACAGCCAACGTTTCTTAGCGGTCCCGGTGACGTTACCCGTCAACTCGGTCCGCCAATGACTGTCGGTGATATGCAGGTTCAGCGCGTGCTTCTTCACCGTTTTGACCACCTGTTTAAACTTCGGTTGCCGCAACGTCTTGAGCTCTAAGCCCAGATCGGCTCCCCGGTCATAGGCACTGAAACGAACCCGAACCCGCTGTCCAGCCTTAAAGGTTCCCAGGTTAATCAACGTGGTGTGTTGGTTCATGTTGATCTCTGGACCCACTGGGATGTGGTCAACCAACATCGTGGAATACTTAATGGCCCCATTAGGTGCCCACAGATACATGGGACCCGCAGTCTTAGCCGTAAAGTACATTGTGTGTTGGTAGGTATACCCGGTTGGTTGCCCCGCCCAGTATGGTGAATGTTCAACCTGGTCAACCTTGTTGGTTGCCGAGGACCAGTAAGACGTCTTGCTAGGTTTTAACGCCTGTAAGATTTTTTCCTGGTTACCGAAAGCATCGAACTTTAATTTCGTATGCGTCAAGCTCTTCGGCACGGCGAAACCCATGCCCACATAGCCGGAGTTGTTGGTCGTCGTGGCCCCAATCGTGGCCAATTCTACAGAGGTCTTCACCCCAAATAGCATGTCCGTGACTGGCGTGAGACCCCCACTACTGATCCGGCGAGGATTGTCACTCCCCAGGCCCAAACGATGCATCGTCTTCCGGGTTCGATCATTAATGGTCGAGTTATACCCAGAGACCCCATAGAAGTCAAACAACAGGCTATCGTTATAGCTCTTGTAAGACGATTCAAAGGCCCGCTTAATGATGCTATTTTCGTTATTTACCCGATAGAGTTGTCCCTTAGGTGCCTGAACACTCGCCATCTGTTGTTTTTCCAACATGTAGTTACGGGTGTAGACATCATGATGGCCAAATTCACTGGTACTCATCGCTAAGATAAAGTTACCCGCAACTTCGGTCGCCACCACGGCTCCCAACAACCATTGACGCCACAGACGCCGCGTACCAAAGATGACGGCTGCTGTCATGAAGAGATAGATGATCCCCAAGATCAGACTCGTCCAATGAACGCGTGAAATATCGGTATAGTAGTGCATCATCCGCGATGAATGACCCGTCACCAGCCGCAACATCACGGGAATCAGGAGTGACCCCACGATGGCTAGTAGCGCTAAGCCCGTTGGCAACAACCACTTAAATTTAGTCGCAATCTCTCGCGGTTCGGCCTGCCAAGCGGCAAAAGCCAAGATAACCATCACAAAACTAAAGAAGAAAACGTTTCGGAATGGGAAGCCCGCTGGTGCCTGCATGAGGTGCCAGAAGGTATTAAACAAGCGAATCCACAGCCCGAGGAACAGCACTGTCAGGAACCCAGCCCCAGCCCACTTGTGACGACGGGAGATTGCTGGGTGAACCCAGAAAACCAGAACCAGCAGCACGATCGCACTGGACACAAAGAGTGTCGGGGCGTGGTCCAGTCGTTGGCTGTTGTTGGTGCCCCCAACCATGAACTGGCCAAAGGCCTCCAGGCCAAACGTTGGCTCAACCTTGTAATTGGCCGCATAGGGCGCGCCCTTAGCCGTTTGTAGCATGCTGAGTCCGGTGGGAATCAGAACAAGCGCGGCACTGATCCCACTGAGAATGGCCGTGACCACAAACCGTTTGATCGGCTGCCACCAGGTCTTGAGACCTTCGGGCCGGTCGATAACCAATAAATAGATAAAATAGCAAACACTGAAGATACAGGTCATATAACCCAAGTAATAGTTAACGAGCATGCTGGCCAATAACCACCAGAAAAAGGCGGCTGGTCGTAATTTACGAACGAGTTGGTCCAGGCCAAAGGCCACCAGTGGCAGGACGATTAGCGCATCCAACCACATCAGATCAAAGTAGTTCACCGCGACGAACCCACAGAAGGCAAAGGCCACCCCAAAGAGCAGACTCATCCGGGCAGTGGTCGCAAAGTGGCGCTGCAAATACCAGGTCATAGTAGCCGCAATGCTAGCGATTTTTGCCATAATGATGATCGTCACTGCCATCGGCACATTCTCTGAGCTAAAGAGCAGGACGATAAGATTATAGGGACTCATTAGATAGTAAGTTAACGTTGGTGCTAGGTTACTTCCCATCACATGCGTAAACGAGAACATGCGGAAATCCAACGTGCGCAAGGCATGCTGAAAATCCGTCAACATTGGCACGTATTGCGTCCCCATATCACTAAAGATCAGGCTCCGATTACCAAAAGGGGTAATCTTCCAATAGCCAAAAACACCCACAACTAAAATAAAGGCTAGACAGAACGCCAGAATCACGTTCTGCCACCTATGATTCAAATGAAACCTTGCCAATCTTATTTCCCCCACTCCTATATGCCGTGCTTTCTCAATCTTGGTCTAATCCCACAGATCTAGCTCTCACAGCTAGCTGAGCGATCAGGTTTAATTTGTCCCCGATTAAATCTGTCGACTTGCTTGGGTCTTTGGTCTGGCTGCAAGTTCATCACAACCTCTTAATTCAGACAACTCCCCGTCGCCTGGCGATAGAACTTGGCCACCAAAAGCCCGTATTATATTTATAATAAGCGACTGCTGCGGGAAAAACTAGTCTTTGACGGAAACACCACCGTTTCTTAATAAACCGTTCAGCTTGCAGTGTCCCCCGCTTCGGTGGTTGCCGTCAATCCCACTCACCCGGTTAGGCAACCAGCTTAACGACTAATTTATTTCGGCATTTAAAAATTAAACCACGTGACCGAAAAATAGGTACAAAAAAACGCCACCCAAGGATGGCGTTTTCGATTTTAGTAAGTGAAGGTGACTACTTAAGAGTAACCACACCACCAACGGCTTCAAGCTTTTCCTTGATGTCGTTAGCTTCGTCTTCAGAAACGCCTTCCTTGATGACAGATGGTACGTTGTCAACGAGGCCCTTAGCGTCCTTCAAACCTAAACCAGTGATTTCACGGACAGCCTTGATAGCCTTAACCTTGGCGTCACCAGATTCAGTTAATTCAACGTCGAATGAGTCCTTGGCTGCGGCAGCATCGCCACCAGCAGCACCGGCTGCAGCAACTGGTGCAGCAGCAGAAACGCCGAATTCGTCTTCAATTGCCTTAACTAAGTCGCTAAGGTCAGTAATAGATGCTTCCTTAAGGGAAGCAATGATAGCATCTTTATCAAAAGCCATGTTATTTTCCTCCAATAGTTGGGTTCTAGTTTTGTGTTTCTTGGGTACTTAGGCTGCGTCGCCTTCGTCACCCTTGTCAACGATAGCCTTAATTGCGTAGGCCACGTTACGTACAGGTGCTTGAAGTTCACTAGCAAGCATGGAGAGCAGGTCTTCACGGCTAGGTAAGGTAGCGTAAACGTTGATTTCATCGATTGAGGCAATCTTGCCTTCGATGTAACCACCCTTAATAGAAAGAGCGTCGACACTATCTGCAAACTTCTTCAAAACTTTAGCTGGGGCAATTGGATCCTCGTTAGAGAAGGCAACGGCAGTTGGGCCGGCAAAGGTGTCATTTAAGTCACCGTAACCAGCTTTTTCAGCAGCCCGAACCAAAATCTTGTTCTTGATGACGTTCATTTGAACGCCAGCTTCACGTAATTCCTTACGTAATTCAGTAGCTTGTTCAACCGTTAAACCACGGTAATCAACAACTACAGCGCTGGTGGCGTTGTTGAATTTTTCAACAACCTCATCGACGATTTTTGCTTTGACAGCAATAGCTTGTTCACTCACATTGTTCACCTCCAAAAATAGTTTGGTGGGATAAAAAAATCCCTATGCCACCAAGACATAAGGAGTCAAAAGTTTAAGTAAACTTCTGCCTCGGCAGGAAATTAAGACCATTAGGCCACCTGAGTCTTAGGTAGATCTATTAAATACAACTTCAATAGCATACAATACTTGGCAGAACCTGTCAATGCATTGCTAGGGATTTTTTTGTTCTCAATAAAACTTAGGCAATCATAGATGCCAAGTCAACGTCAACACTAGGGCCGAACGTTGAAGAGATTGAGACGTGTTGTACGTAAGTGCCACGAACAGCGGCAGGACGTGCACGAACAATCAATTCAGCGATAGCCTTCAGGTTACCAGCTAACTTGTCTGCATCGAATGAGACCTTACCAAATGGAACGGCAACGTTACCGTCGCGGTCAGTCCGGTAAGTAACTTGCCCATTCTTAGCATCGGAAACGGCTTTTTCGACGTTCATCGTAACCGTACCCGTCTTAGGGTTAGGCATTAAGCCCTTAGGTCCTAAGACCCGGCCTAAACGACCAACTTGGGCCATCATGTCTGGCGTTGCGATAGCAACGTCAAAGTCTAACCAGCCGTCTTGGATACGTTCAACTAAGTCTTGTTCACCAACGACGTCAGCACCGGCAGCTTCTGCAGCCTTAGCTTGGTCACCCTTGGCAAATACAACAACAGTCGTGTCCTTACCAGTACCGTTAGGTAATACTAAGGCACCACGGAGTTGTTGGTCCGCTTGCTTGGTGTCAACGTTAAGCTTGAAAGCAACCTCTACGGATGCATCAAACTTAGCGAAGTCCATCTTCTTTACTAATGCCACGGCGTCGTCCATGCTGTAAACCTTGTCGGCTTCAACCAGCTTGGCAGCGTCTTGGTACTTTTTACCTCTTTTGTTAGCCATTTTTGTGTATTCCTCCTTGCAAATGTGGTTGTAACGGATAAACCTCCCACTTGACACATTTCATTTTCGTGAAGTGTCCGACTATCCGAAAACTGAGCTTAACCTTCGACCGTGAAGCCCATGCTCCGGGCAGTACCTTCAATCATGCGCATAGCTGCTTCAACATCAGCTGCGTTTAGATCTTGCATTTTAGTTTCAGCGATTTGCTTAACTTGATCCTTGGTTACAGTTGCAACCTTTTTCGTGTTAGGTTCGCCGGAACCACTTTCAACACCGGCAGCCTTCTTCAACAGCGTTGCTGCTGGAGGAGTCTTAGTGATGAAATCAAAGGAACGATCTTCATAGACACTGATCACAACAGGAATGATCATACCAGCTTGGTCAGCGGTACGAGCGTTGAATTCCTTAGTGAAGCCCATGATGTTGATACCTGCTTGACCTAAAGCTGGTCCAACTGGGGGAGCTGGGGTTGCTTTACCCGCAGGAATCTGTAATTTAACGACATTAGCTACTTTTTTAGCCACGAGACAATACCTCCTTGAGTCCGTGTGTGGTAAGTGGGGCTGTTAGTTTGCCCCTCCCACGTTGACTGTATGCTCTAACGCATACTAGAGAATCATACCACACTTCATTAACCACAACAAGTTCATTTTAAACTATCGCTGAGATGGCCCCGCCGCCTAACTACGACCGGGTATCGACAGGCTTTGATACCAGTCTACCCTAAGATAGGGTCAACTTGATCAAAGTTTAATTCGGTACTGGTTTCCCGACCGAACATGTCGATGTTCACCTTGAGCTTCATCTTTTCATTGTCAACTTCGGTAATCTTACCGACCAGGCCACTGAAGGCACCGTCGACAATCGTGACAGAGTCACCAGGCGCCACATCCAGATCGGCGTGACGTGCGGACATCCCGACACGACGCAAGATCCGTTCGACTTCATCTGGTAACAGTGGCGTTGGCTTACTACCTTGACCGTGAGAGCCCAAGAATCCGGTAACCCCAGGGGTATTCCGAACCACGTACCAAGCCTGATCACTCATGACCATTTCCAACAAGACGTAGCCAGGGAAGGTCTTTTCCATGGAGACCTTGTCCTTACCATTCTTGACTTCGTGGGCTTCTTCTTCTGGGACAACAACCCGGAAGATGTTATCCTGCATGCCCATTGATTCTGACCGGGATTCCAAGTTTGCCATAACCTTGTTTTCGTATCCGGCGTACGTATGCAAGACGTACCATTGCTTTTCCGCTGACTCAACCATGTTTGGTGCAACTCCTTTAAATAATTGACTTTTTCGAGCAAAATAAAAAAACTCCGCGCAAGTCGAAGTTCCTGTTACCTACCAATATAGCATATTTAACCGTGTTTGACCACTGACAATTCCACTAGGAGAGAAACTTCAGTCCGTACTGGACGACCCAGTCAACGACAGCGAAGAAAATGGAGAAAAGAACTGAAATCCCCACAACGGTCCCCGTGTCGTGCCGTGTTTGCTTAACACCTGGCCAAGAAACCTGCTTCATTTCTTGCCCTACTGACTTGAAAAATCGGAATAAACGCATGCTGTTGCCTCCTAAAATGTCCTGTGTTCGTTGGAATTGTTAGTCTAAATTAACGCGTCTCACGATGTAACGTGTACTTCCCACAATATTTACAAAACTTCTTAACTTCAAGTCGTTCCGTGCGGGTTGCGCTTGCTGTGATGGTGTAATTCCGTGACCCACAAACTGAGCAGGCCAAAGCAATCTTCTTCTGAGCCATCTTGCCACCACCTTTAATTAAATCATGTTCAATCTCATACTGCATTAGATTACCATCAAATACCGGTCTCGTCAATCATTCGGCCAATAACTCTCGTAGCTTTACCTGACAACGATGGACGGCGGCCGTCACTTGCTGGCGATTCATCTGTTCTTGCGCCTCAATTTCAGCCGGGGTCTCTCCGCGCATCAAGCCCGCAAAAACAGCTTTCTCGACACGTGAAAGTCGCCCGGGGAATACCCTGAGAGCGTCTTTAATTTCGAGTTGTTCGCGTACGGCCAATCGATGGTCCGGGACGGTATCGGCTAAATATTCACGGTGATCCTCCAAGGATACCTCAGGACCCACCGCCTGCCGCTTTTGGGCCTGACTTTGCCGAATCAGGTCAAAGACCCGGTGACTCAGGATCAAGCGATAGAAGGCCCCAAAATTTGGTGAACGGCGCGGCGAAAAGGTCAGGGTTGCCCGGCAAAAAACCAATAACGCCTCCTGCTCCCAGTCCTCGCTGTCGTGTCCCGGAATGAAGTATTGTTGCTGTAGGTGTAAGAGAATCGGTCGGTAGCGGTCAAATAGAACCATCAATGCCGGTGAATCCACACTCTGGCGAATCAAGATTAAGAGTGCCCAATCAGTCATTTGTCCCAATCAAAAAGCCTCCCTTTAGCTGCAACTTCAGTCTAAAGGAAGGCTTACCGTTCGCCGAGCGAACGCATGTTTTATTTATTGTTTTGGCTTCTTGGTCCGTGATGGCTTCGCCATCATCTGGTCTCGCAACTTCTCTAACTTGTAGAGTTGCTGGTCATTCCAAGGTGACTTGCGCACCAGTCCCTTGTCCGCAAACTCACGGGCAGTCTGTTTGACTTCATTTTTAGCCCGCTCAATATCTCGGAGGAGTTCTCCCGCAGGAATCCGCAAGGCTCCTTCCGAGAAGATCGTCCACTGTTCGGCCTGATCACTGGTAGCCACGGTAACCTGGGTAAACCGGGTCTGCCGCTCTTTAGCCAGCTTTTCGATATAACTATCCGCCGTCTCGTCACGATTCGTCCAGACCACTTCCAGGTCGAATTGCTGATAGCTCTTCGAGATTCCTGGCACGTACATGGCATCAAAAACCACGGTGATCTTCGCATCTCGCAACTTACGGTAATTAGCCAACATGCTCAGCAGCTGGTCTCTGGCCTCCGGTAACCGGTCTTTCAACTTTAACCGATTGAGCTCAGGCCAGTTGCCGATCATGTTATAGGCATCGACAATTAAAATATCTTCTTTCATATCCCTCGCCCATTTCTACGATTAGTGTTGTACGGGGTGCCGTGAACTGAACCCTTGATACATCAGGAGTCCGGCCGCCACACTGGCATTAAGGCTCTGGACAGAGCCCACCATTGGAATGGTCAGGGTTTCATCAACCGTTTCCTTCAGCAAGCGTGAAATTCCCTTGCCTTCGTTCCCAATGATCAGACCCGTGGCCCCCTTGGCGTTCCAGTCGCGATAGTCGGTGCCGGCCATGTCAGTCCCGAAGATCCAGAGTCCGCGTTCCTTCAAGTCCTTGACGGTGTTCACCAGGTTCGTCACTCGCGCAACGGGAACCGTTTCGATGGCCCCGGTTGAGGTCTTAGCAACCACGGAGGTTAAGCCCACTGCCCGGCGTTTAGGAATAATAATTCCGTGAACCCCACTGGCATCGGCTGTCCGCATGATTGATCCCAAGTTATGGGGATCTTCCACACCATCCAAGATTAGGAAGAATGGGGGTTCACCGGCGGCTTCCGCCTTGGCAAAGAGATCGTCGATCGTCGCATACTCAAAGGCAGCAACACCTAGGACGACCCCTTGGTGGTTCTCATGATCCGTCAGTTGATCCAGCTTCTGCTTAGGCACTTCAGAAATCACCAAGTGACGCTTGTGTGCCAATTGCCGAATCTCATCGATGGCTTCGGCCTTCAACCCACTCTGCAAGAAAACTTTGTTAATCGTTTGTTGACTCCGCAGTGCCGCAACGGCCGGGTGCCGGCCAATCACGAAATCTGCTGCAGTGTCCTTGGATTCATTTTGTTCTGGTTTCATTTGTTTGTCCGCCCCGCTTCCACTTGTTCAATACACCAGTTACTCAGCTCGGTGACCCGGTCTGTCTGACCACTGAGGGCCAGATACCCCATCAGGGCTTCAAACCCGGTCGAGATCCGATAGGTCACCACGTCCGTATTCTTGGCATGGGTGTAGCTCTTCGCATTCCGCCCACGCTTAAACATAGTCCACTCCGCATCGCTGAGGATCTTGTCCTCTTCCATCAATGCAATGAGGGCCGCTTGAGCCTTGGCGGAAACGTAGTGTGTCGCCGTCTTCTGCAAATGATTAGGCTTGGCAATTCCCGCCTCAATCAGGTGTTGGCGAATGTGAACTTCATAAGCAGCATCGCCCATGTAGGCCAATGCCACCCCATTTATTTGTCGAAAATCCGTTTTTTCAGCTTGTTCTGTCATTAATTTCCCTTTCTCCAGCGCGTCCCTTGGGGCGTGTCTTCCAAAATGATCCCTTGGCTCTTGAGTTGTTCGCGAATCTCATCGCTACGTTCGAAGTTCCGGTCATTTCTAGCCGCAATCCGTTCGTCAATCAGCGCTTGAATATGGTCATCGTCTAACTCAGTTGCTTCCGCAAAGGTCACCCCAAACACAGCTAAGAGGTCACTGAGCGTCTTGCGAATAAATTCGAGAGTCCCAGCAAAGACCACAGGCCGTTCGGCGTAGACGTTCCCTAAGCGGGCCAAATCGTGGACCTCAGCAATCCCGTTTTGAACGTTAAAGTCGTCGTCCATGGCATCAATATAATCCGCCGTAATCTGACGAATCTCTTGTTCTACCTTCGGATCGTTACCGGCCTCGGCATCCTTTAGCCGGTAACCCATGTTATTGTACGCCGTTTGCAGGCGTTCGAGGTTCCGCGCAGCGGTATCGAGGTTCCGTTGGCTGTATTGGATCGGCCGCCGGTATTGGGTTGTCGCCATAAAGAACCGCAACGTTTGGGCATCAACGGTCTTCAAGAGATCGTGCACCGTCACAAAGTTTCCCAGGGACTTGCTCATCTTCTCGTTTTCATCGCCAACCGTGACGAACCCATTGTGTAACCAGTAGTGGACAAAGGTTTTGCCCGTCTTGGCTTCACTCTGAGCGATTTCATTTTCGTGGTGCGGGAATGTCAAGTCCTCACCACCACCATGGATATCAAACGTGTCGCCCAAGAAGTGCGTCGACATCACGGAACATTCGATGTGCCAACCAGGACGCCCAGCACCCCAAGGGGATGGCCAGGAAATTTCGCCAGGCTTAGCACCCTTCCAGAGGGCAAAGTCGACGGGATCTTCTTTACGGGCAGTTTCCTCGTCATTCGTGTGTTGTGAAGCCCCTTCCTCAAGTTCATCGAGGTTCTGGTGGGACAGTTCACCATAGTGGGCAAACTTGTGTGCCCGGTAATAAACATCCCCATCAACTGGATAGGCGTAGCCCTTGTCGATCAGGGTCTCCACGAATTCAATAATTTCGGGAATGTGATCGGTCGCCCGCGGATTAACCGTGGCAGGTTCAATATTGAGTTGAGCCGTGTCTTCCTTGAACGCCTGAATAAACCGGTCGCCAAGTTCAGGCACCGTAATTCCTAATTTTTTGGCCTGTTTAATCATTTTGTCATCGACATCGGTAAAGTTTGAGACGTACTTGACTTGATAGCCGCGATATTCGAAGTAACGGCGGATGGTATCAAAGGCAATCGCACTCCGCGCGTTACCGATATGGATGTAGTTGTAGACGGTTGGCCCACAGACGTACATGTTCACCACTCCGGGAGTGATGGGTTCAAATGTTTCTTTCTGGCGGGTCATCGTATTGAATACTTTGAGCATCACGAGGCTCCTTTCGGGTAACTTGAATTAAAACGCCATGATCATCTGGTTTGGTGGCCTCCGGTGGATAGGGATTCCGTCCTGTGGGGCACGTCCGAAGCCAAGGAACGGTCTTCGAACTCGCCTCCAAGCCCCACCAAAAGCGTGGGTCTTGAAGACGTCCCGTGCTGTAAGGCCGGAAAAGCACCGACCTAACACCACCGACACGGGACTCCACCCTATCCACCTCCGGCAACCTTGCCAACCAGATCGGTCGTTTATAAACAATCCTGAGACTTATCCCCAAATCGTCATAATCCAACCATACCGCTGGTTTAACTGTACGTTTCTAGCCGCCTTCGGCGTAAAGATCGCAACATCAAAACCAAGACCATGCGTAAGATAGGTCTATTGTAGCATATTCAACCGATAACAAAGAAGCCGAATGGATGGCCATAGGCCCTTCATCCGGCTTCTTTACCAAATCGTTAGCCTTCGAGTTGCGCTAAAGTTTGGTGAATGTGTTGTAAGGCCGTTTCACGGCCAACTAATTCGATTGATTCTGGTAATTCTGGACCGTGCATTTCATGGGTAACGGCAATCCGAATAGGCATCCAGAGTTGACGACCCTTGATTCCGGTCTGTGCCTGGACCCGCTTGATCACGTGGAAGATTTCAACGGAATCAAACAGATCGAGCTTTTCGATTTCAGCGGCGAAGGCCTTCAAAACAACTGGGGCCGTTTCGTTACTAATTTCTTCCAAGGCTTCACCACTAACTTGGTCGGGTTCTTCGAAGAAGACCGAGGCCATGTCATTGATTTGGGCCATGTAGCTCATCTGACGCTTGTACAAGTTGATCAGTTGACGAGACCATTCGATGGTACTGGTGTCTGGGTTAGCAGGCACATTACCCGCCTTGATCAGTTGTTTCAAGGCCAAGTCCATGATGGTGCTGTCATCGGCATCCTTGACGTAACGGTTGTTTAACCAGTCCAACTTGTCACTGTCAAAAGTGGCAGGTGAGGAGCTCAGACGCGTTTCATCGTACATCTTGATGAATTGCTTCCGGTTGAAGATTTCATCTTCCCCAACTGGTGACCACCCCAACAACAGAATGAAGTTGAACATGGCTTCTGGCAGGTAACCCAGGTCACGGTACTGTTCGATAAATTGCAGAACAGATTCGTCACGCTTGGATAACTTCTTCCCAGTGTCCTTACTGATGATCAGGCTCATGTGACCGAACTTAGGCGCTTCCCAACCAAAGGCTTGGTAGATCATCAATTGCTTTGGCGTGTTGGCAACGTGGTCGTCCCCACGGAAAACGTGACTGATGGCCATCTTGTGGTCGTCAACAACAACGGCAAAGTTGTAAGTTGGCATCCCGTCACGCTTGGCAATGACGAAGTCTCCACCAATGGTGTCAGAGTTAAAGGAAACGTTGCCCTTAACCATGTCATCCCATTCGAAGATTTCATCCTTAGGTACGCGGAAACGGATAACTGGCTTCAAGCCCTTAGCCTTAGCGGCGTCGATAGCGGCTTGTTTTTCGGCTTCATCCATGCCGGCATATTCGTATTCGTAATGTGGCATTTCCTTACGAGCCTTTTGGGCCTCACGGTCGGCAGTTAATTCGTCTTCCGTCCGGTATGATTCGTAAGCCTTGCCTTCATCCAACAACTGTTGGATCAGTGGCGCATAAATATCACGGCGTTCGGATTGACGGTAGGGACCATAGTCGCCTCCGACATCGGGACCTTCATCCCAGTCCAAACCTAACCACTTCAAGTTGTCAAGTTGGCTTCTTTCACCATCCGCGATATTGCGTTTAGTGTCCGTGTCTTCGATTCTGATAATGAACTTACCCTTGTTGTGCCGGGCAAATAAGTAGTTGAAGATCGCTGTCCGGGCATTACCAATGTGCAGATGACCGGTAGGACTCGGTGCGTACCGAACCCGAATTGAATTCTTTGCCAAAACGTTTGCGCCTCTTTCTCTAATTTTTACGTCAATTTAGACTTATTGCCACCAAGTGCTGATGACAGATTGTATTAAGTGTACAATGCTCACCCCGAAAAATAAAGGGGTGGACCTCGTAAACACCCTTAAAAAGACTCGGCCATCGCAATTTAACGTGACCGTTTCGTCTTCTTCGAAGTCCCCTTACCGCCAGCCTTGGGCTTTTCGGTATGAGTTTCTTCTTCAATGTTCTTGCTGGAGTGAGCCGGCTTGGCGAAAATCATTCGCCCAGCATCGGTTTGAATGGCACTCGTCACGACCACATCCAACTGCTTGTTGATGAAGTAACGCCCGTCTTCAACGACGACCATCGTCCCATCATCCAGGTAAGCGACCCCTTGTTGTCGTTCCGTCCCGTTCTTCACCACCATCACATGCAGGTTTTCACCTGGAATGACCCGTGGTTTCAACGCGTTGGCCAATGAATTAATATTCAAGACCTGCACGTTTTGGAATTGAATGACCTTGTTGAGGTTGTAATCGTTAGTGACGATCACCCCACCATTTTCCTTAGCGAGCCGAATCAACTTGCTATCGACTTCGGGAATATCTTCATAGTCCCCTTCATACATTTCGATGGGCATGATGTGTTCGTTTTGGAGTTTGTTGAGGATGTCTAATCCGCGCCGTCCCCGAACCCGTTTGATAGAATCGCTAGAATCCGCGATGTATTGAAGTTCGTAGAGGACGAAATTAGGCACCAGTAACGTGCCTTCCAGGAAGCCGGTCTTCGCCAAATCATAGATCCGACCATCGATTAAGATGTTAGTATCCAGAATCTTGTAGTGGTGAAAATTAGGTTCCGTTGGCTTATCCAACACCTTCTCAGGTTCCTCTTCCGTCGCCTTCTTACTCCGCGGCGTGAACAGGTTCCGCCATTCTTCTCCCCGCATCTTACTGAGACGCATCCCGATTCGGAAACCGAGATAGCCGAAGAGCAGCATGAGCAACGCTGGAATCAACGTGCCAATGAAGAATGAAGGAACTCGGAACAGAAACTGAGAAATCAACAGAGCCAGGGCTAAACCAATGATGGCCCCCAGGCTCCCAAAGATTAACACCATCGGATCCTGCTTGTTCAGATAGGATTCGAGGCGGCTAATCAGTGACATAATCAGTCCGGCAAATAGTAAGCCTAAAATAAGGAATATAATTGCACCGATTAAGATATTAGCTAACGCATTATTTACCAGTGGACTGGTTAAGCCGACAAGATGCCAGAGACGTGGCAGGTAGGCCACCCCCATGACACCCCCGAGAATTGCAAAAATCACGAGAATAACTGTTTTCTTACGCATAAATTCACCTCCTTTCAAAGTTGCCAATTTTAAACGCCCAGCGCCAGCTTCAACGCCTGACGTAAGGTGGTTACCCCGACCACATCAATATCGTGGGGTGGTTTCCAGCCTTGTAAATTGTTCTTTGGAACGAATATGCGTTTGAATCCAAGCTTCTTGGCTTCCGCGACCCGCTGTTCAATCCGGCTAACCCGGCGAATCTCACCGGTCAACCCGACTTCACCCACGAAACAGTCGGTTGGTGCCGTCGCCTTGTCGCGATAACTAGAGGCAATACTCATGGCAATCGCCAAGTCGATAGCGGGTTCATCCAGCTTAACCCCACCAGCAGCCTTCAAGAAGGCATCCTGGTTCTGGAGCATCAGATTGGCCCGTTTCTCCAACACCGCCATCAGTAAGGCCACTCGGTTACGATCCAGGCCGCTCGAGGTCCGTTGCGCGTTCCCAAAGACCGATGGGGTAACCAGCGCCTGGACTTCAACAAGAATTGGCCGCGTCCCTTCCATGGAAACCACGATGGCTGAACCATTGGCATCTGCCAATCGCTCCTCCAGGAAGATTTCCGATGGATTGGCAACCTCATAGAGGCCCCCTTCACGCATCTCAAAAATCCCGAGTTCATTTGTCGAGCCGAAACGGTTCTTGACCGCCCGCAGAATCCGATAGGTGTGGTGCAAGTCACCCTCAAAATACAACACAGTATCTACCATGTGTTCCAGAATCTTAGGCCCGGCAATCGCGCCACCCTTGGTCACATGACCCACCACAAAGATGGTTATGTTGTTGGTTTTAGCGATCTGCATCAACTCAGCCGTCACCTCACGAATCTGTGAGACCGATCCGATGGCCGACTCGATGCCCGGTGCCTGCATGGTTTGGACGGAGTCAATGACCACGTAATCTGGCCGCATCTCTTCGATGTTGGCGCGGATGCTAGCCATATCTGTTTCCGGATACAGGTAAAGATTGTCGCTGTTGACGACCAGCCGGTCCGCTCTCATCTTAATCTGTGAGGCACTTTCTTCCCCAGAAACATAGAGCACCTTGCCTCCGGTCGCACTGAGCTGGCCGGAGACTTGGAGTAACAGGGTCGACTTCCCAATACCGGGATCCCCACCGATCAAAATGAGAGAGCCCGGCACAATGCCGCCCCCCAGGACGCGATTAAGTTCCTCCATTTGAGTCTTGACCCGGCTCTCAGTGGTATGTTTGATCTCATTCATCAGTTGCGGATGAGACCGTTCGCCACTCACCGTCACCCGGGTCGATTGGGGCTTCGCATTAGCGGGTGCCACGACTTCTTCAACCATGGTGTTCCATTCCCCACAGTTCGGGCAACGCCCCAGATAACGCGGTGAACTGTAATCACAATTTTGACACACAAATTTCGTTTTCGTTTTGGCCACGTTCATCCCCCAAATCCGTTCAGTTTTCGTATCTTTATTCTAGCATATTTACCGGGCAATCCCCCACTAGTCCGTTAGCTCAATTCTAAAGAATTAGTTACGATCAGAGGACCCAAATCCACCGGTTCGTTGTTGCTGTGGCGCTTGTTCATCATCGGCTAACAAATAAGGCATGAAAATTCCTTGCGCGATCCGTTGGCCCTTCTTGATCACCACATCACTTAAGCCGGTATTCACCAGTTGAACGAAGATTTCGCCTTCATTCTTTTCGTTATTATAGTAATCGGCATCGATGACCCCGACCCCGTTTGGCAAAATCAGATTGTGTTTGAGCGGATTACTCGATCGGTTAGCCAGGATGAGCACCTCGCCTGGCTGCATGTACGCTTTGATTCCCGTAGGAACCAGCCAAGGCTTCAGGTCGCTCTGACCCGCCATGAGTTCAGTCGTGGTCAACGTTTCGCGGTGACGTAACCGTTTGAAGGCGTGTAACAGATCGTGTCGCCAAATTGAAGGTAACGTAAAGTCCTCGGCACATTCAAAATCATAGCCGGCGGCCTGCTGGGTCGTCCGATAGGGTAACTTTACTCCCTGGTTGGCGTACTTACTGACAACTTCAAATCCCCGTTGCATACTGGCACTTCCTCTTCTTATAGTCTGTATTTGACACTCTGTTACTAGAGTAAACACCTTTCCCCTCGATTACCAGTAAAATTGTCCCGCCTGCCAAAATTAGTTGACAAGCCGGCGTGGATAGACCAAAATCGAGGGGAAGCCTGGTTTGGAAAGGAGTCACGCATGACCATTACGGAACATCCCGGACGGCTGACCATCACGTCTGCCGGACAGTTAATCGCGAGTCTGCACTACCTTCAATTGAGCCCCACCTCTTGGGTACTCGAGCAGCTCTTTGTTCGTCCCTCCCAAGACGTTTCAGCCGTTGCGCAGCAGTTGATTAGCCGCTTCGTTGAATTAGCGCAGGACAACGACGTCACTGTCAAAGTCCTGGATCCGTACGCCAAGCGCTACTTCTCGCAACATCCCGCTCCCGACCTACTGGCGGCTAACCAGCTACCGGTAACGGGGCCGACCGCCGTCCAGCCAGTTGCCTTAAATTTACGTCACACAGAAGAGGAGTAATTCAGCATGGATCAAAACGCATTAAAAGCCCTCGTGGGCCAAGAAGCTGTCAAGTACGTTAAAGATGGCATGATTCTCGGAATCGGAACCGGTTCGACCGTTCGCTACATGATTGACGCCTTAGGTAAGCGCGTCAAGGAAGAAGGCCTCAGCATCGTTGGGGTGGCGACTTCCGACCGTTCCGCTAAGCAAGCCGAATCTCTGGGGATTACCATCAAGCAGTTGGATGAAGTTGACCACCTTGATTTAACCATCGACGGTGCCGACGAAATCGACGACAACTTCCAAGGTATCAAGGGTGGCGGTGCCGCTCACCTCTGGGAAAAGATCGTCGCCATCAACTCCACGAAGAACATGTGGATCGTTGACGAAAGCAAGATGGTTCACCACTTAGGCAAGTTCCCACTACCTTTGGAAGTCATCCCATTCGGTTCCAGCCACGTTCTGGAAAAGTTAGACAAGATGGACTTACACCCTGCCTTCCGGATGAACGAAGACGGTAGCCACGTCTTAACCGATTCCAAGAACTACATCATCGACCTGCACCTGGGCCGCATTGATCACCCACACGAATTAGCCAACACCTTAAATGGCATCGTTGGTATCGTGGAACACGGCTTGTTCTTGGACACGGTCAACACGGTTATCGTCGGCCGTCAAGATGGCCCAGAAGTGTTGAACGCCCGCGACTAATTGTCGTTAGTGATCAGCCTAAATAATTTGTACAACTAAAAAATGACAGGCCACAATTGCCTGCCAAGATCCACGAAGCGTGATCCCACCGGCCTTTCAGGCTAAGGGATCACGTTTTTTTAGTCTCTATTATGATTTACTTTCCTTGTTTTCGGCGTTGACCACACTCTGTTCCTGCATCTTGCGACTCGTCAATTGCCCCTGAATGAATTCAGAGGCTTGTCGCTCACGTGTCTGACGACACAGTAGTCCAACATGCCTGTTAGGGAACTCCTACTCGTAGTGGCAACATCATCGGGTAATTGACAGCTACCCGTTTAACTATCAGGATCTACCCAATAGTTGTTAGCTTTTTAATTTTTGGCTGCTTAACACCGCTCAACCAATCCTGTCCGAGCATCTTAATATTCATTGCTCCTAATCGGTCATTGTTACAACGATACTGGCATTTCTTACACCAATACTCATGAGTGTCATGATGGCGATTGTTCTTCTCAACCAAACCACACTTAGGGCATCTCTGTGAGGTGAATGCTGGATTCACTTTCACGACGGTACTTTGAATAACCTGAGCCTCGTACGTTAAGAAAGATTCTAGTTGAAAGAAAGACCAGGAACGGTGGCTATTATGCAAAGACTTAGGCAAATCATCTGTGTTAAAGGTCACATTGGTTAAGTCTTCCAAAACAAAGAGCGTATGCGGGCCATACAATGCAGCGAGTGTCTTAGCTAGCCGATGATTCACATCGGTCATCCAGCGGTTCTCTCGTTGAGCCAGTCGCTTCAGTTTTTTCTTGGCAGACCTGGTACCTTTACTTTGTAGTTGTCGACGGACTTCAAGAAACTTTTTCCGCTTACGTAAGATCCTTCTCCCATCGAAGAATAACGTCTTTCCTTCACTATCAAAAGCAGTTGCTAGGAAGCGCAAGCCACGATCAATCCCTACGATTTGCGGATTATCCTTAGTATCGAAATCACCAACTTCTTTCGTGATACCAATGTGCAGAAACCACTTGCCCTGGTTATGAACTAACTTAGCAGTTCCGAACTTCCAGTCATTGGTAAAGTATTTTTCGAATCCTTTATTAGTGAAGTTCAACTTAGTCCGTTTGCCTAAAGTAGTCAGCGAGATTTGTTGCATCTCATCTACAAAAGAGTAATTACTCTGGCGAACCAAATCTGCTTGTGGTCGACGAAACTGGATGGGTTTCACCAACCAGGTCAGGTTTCTCGGAACTTTAATCCATTTATTTGCTTCATTTTTGTAGCGATAAGAATGTTGTTTCATTTGTTTTTGAACGGTCTTATAACGAGCAGAGACCGTTCGAAAGACAGACTGAATCATCTGACTATTGAGTTCTGATTTTTCTCTAAGTAATTTGTAAAGATGGTGATTTATTTTTAACCAGCTTAACTGAAACTCATGGTCAAAGATCCATTGACTGACAATGTTAGCTAATCGTTGATATTCCTGGCTCATCGCTAGAAATTGTTCCGATTGCCTAGTGTCCGGATAGAGTCTCAGCTTGATTGTTCGCCCCAATTTAACCAATGGATACCTCCCCTGTAGATTGGATTCATTATACCATGTTTAGTCCCCAAAAGGGGAACATATGTTTCGAAAAATGTGCTAAATTCTGGCATTCATCCCGCGATTAAAATCGCAGGTTTTCTGCTTAGTTTTTAATAAAGTGTTGAATGGCTGGCATGACAAAAAGATCCCGGATAAAATACGCCATCGTCAAGGTGCCAAAATAGCTCAGAATAAATTGGGTCACAGACATATGGAACAAGGTCCCGTTCATCAGTAAGGCGCGGGTACTCATCGTAAATGACATGACGAGTAACATCGTCCAGCTTCGAATCGTACCGGCCTTGAGTTGAATGGTCTCTTCGTTAACGAGTCGTCGTGTCCACCATTTGATGAGCAAATTACTCAGATTGACCACAATTAAGAGGTTAAAGACAAAGGCAAAGAGAATTGTCGGGACGACCGCCAATCCAAACAACCGCCACATGGCCAGATTAATCCCCTGACTCTTAGCCATCCCCAACCAGCTCATACTGCTGGCCATCCCGGTACACATCAATAAAGTAAAAAGTAATCGCTGTTTTAAAGTCATTTTAAAGTCTCCTATATAGTTGATAAAGCAACTATTACAGAATAGCCGCATTTAGTTTATTTGTCAACTATATTTTATGCTATACTGACATTAAAGGAGGCCTTTGCCTTGGATATTGTCAAACTTGGAAAATTCATTGGAGCGCTACACCGTCGCTTCCAGACGGCCATGAGTCGCGAACTCAAGCTCCCCGACATTAACGCTAGTAATGCTAACTTTCTCCTACTCATCAGTGAACACGACCGCATCACGGCTAAACAAATCACAACCGAATTAGCCATTAACAAAGGCCTCGTCAGCCGTGAAATGACTCGCCTTGAGAAGGCCGGTTACACCACGAGAACGCCGGATGACGTCGACCACCGAACAACCTGGGTCAGCATCACCCCGCGTGGCTTGGCGGCCTGTGAGACCATTCGTCAGATCAAACTGTCACTCTGGGATGAAGTCCTCGCAGAAACCTCTGCGGCTGACTTAGACACGGTTTATACCCTGTTGTCCAACTGGAGTGAACGGTCAAAAGCCTTCGATCAGAGCAAATAATCGCATCCTAAGAAATTACGCCTCAGTCAAAAGGGCTAGCCAACCAACCTCAATGGGATGATTGACTTGCCCTTTTCCGAGACCGATTTTCTCTTAGACGACCAGCTGTTTTACCCCTGATAAGGGACAATCCCTGAAACTATTCGCCCGGCAGTGTATCATAGATAAACGTACGGTGATTTTAAAAATATTTATATAGCGAGGTAATCACATGGAAACGACACAATTAAGCAACGGCGTTACTATCCCAATGTTAGGTTTTGGGACTTACTTAATCGACAGTAAGGACGTTCCAGCATCCATCAAGACGGCCTTAGATGCCGGCTACCGGCACCTCGACTGTGCCCACATTTACGGCAACGAACCCGCCGTTGGTGCGGCCATCAAGGCTTCCGGCATTGATCGTTCCGACCTGTTCATCACCTCTAAGGTCTGGAACGCCGACCAGGGGTATGACAAGACGCTGGCCGCCTTTGAACAAACACTCTCTGACTTACAATTAGACTACCTGGACCTCTACCTGATCCACTGGCCAAATGAAGAAAACTTCGACCTGACCTTAGACACTTGGCGAGCCTTAGAAACCCTCTACCAACAAAAGAAGGTTCGGGCTATTGGGGTTTCCAACTTCTCTGAAGACCAACTCAACCAGGTCTTTGCCATGGCAAAGGTTAAGCCAATGGTCAACCAAATCGAACGCCACCCTTACAAGGTTCAGGCCGAATTAGGCAAATTCGATACGGACAACGGACTGGTCAACGAAGGTTACTCCCCAATCGGTCACGGTCACTTGATTCTTGAGGACCCCGTGATTGCTAAGTTGGCTGACAAGTACGGGAAGTCACCCGCTCAAATTGTTTTACGGTGGCAAGTTGATACCGGCTTTGTGGTCTTCCCTAAGTCCTCTAAGCCAGCCCGGGTTCGCGAGAACTTCGACATCTCCGGCTTTAACTTAACGGCTGATGAAATTGCCGAAATTAACGCTTTGGACCAAGACAAGCACCTCAACTACGACTAGGATAATGACTCCGATTGTCAATCTTTAATCGGCTCTTTGTCAACGGGTGTTGATGAGAGAGTAAGGGGTTCAATTCACTTACGAATTGGGCTCCTTTTTTCTATC
>NZ_BROB01000030.1 GCF_024345185.1 Levilactobacillus humaensis
CGTGTGACAAAAGGCAGTCAACTCCGCTTAACCCCGATAGACAAACAATCCAAGACCGGGATTATTCGTCTATCGACGTTAATGCTCATTGACTAACCGCCTTTTGTCACACTCTTTTTACTTTTGATCTTATTCGATTAGACGGTGGTCGGCGTATGCGCTGGTAATTTGATACCAGCCTGACGAATCGCCTTGAGGTAGGCCGTGAGGAAGATGGCCTGGAGTGAGAACTGGGTGCCACTCTCACAGACGAGACTGACCTGATAGACCAGTTCCCCGGTCGGCAAGGTAACGACACCGGTAGGCAGGGGTGTTCCAATGACCCCAGGATGCTTCGGTAACAGCTCTTGATTGACCTGTTCAATGATGGGACGTAACTGCTCGACGGGTGTCGTGGGGGCGATAGGAATATTCACCGTGGCCCGCATGTTGTTTCGTGAACGGTTGGAAACGATGGTGATGTTCCGGTTGGGAATTAAATTAATCGTGCCATCGGCACTCGTTACCTGAGTCGTTCGCAAGCCAATTGCGGTAACCACGCCCTCAATCGTCCCGATCTTGACGGTTTCGCCGACATCGATCTGTTGTTCCATGAGGATCGAGACCCCGGTAACCAGGTCACTCACGAAGCCTTGGGCACCGAGCCCTAAAGCCAAACTGAAGATTCCGGCACCGGCGATTAACGTGCCAACCGGAACGCCCAGGGTGGAGAGCATGGCATACAGCCAGAAGAATAGGATTGTATAGTGAAAGATGTTCATGGAGAGCATGCTAATGGTTTGGAGTCGATTGTTGGAGCCCTGTTTAGGATCTAGATACCGCTTGAAGCTCCGTTTAAGAATGGCCTTCCCAACTAGGTTCACAAAGAAGAAAAGAACGGTCAGGAAGAGTAGGGTGAGAAAGCGACTGGTGATCAGGTGCCAGAGTTCCTCCCAGTTAAAGGTATTTAGATAATGTTGCAACCCCTTGGAACTCGTGGTTGTCGTGGATATTAAGGCCGTCAAGAAACGAGCCTCCCTTAGATTCAGATTTAAAACGCTGTTTTTAGTTTAGCAGATTTTACCAATGACGCCCAGCATCCACCGAGAAAAGCCGGGATAATTCGGGGTTTTAATTGCACCAGCCTGGTGAGAATGCTATTCTATTGGTAAGTAACTGAGTACAAGGAGGGGTTGTCATGACCGGTGGACAAGTAGCGGGCCTAATCGCAGCAATTGCGTTTTTGATTCTGGTCCTCTTCATTGGCATGTTCTTAGTAAAGATGAATAAAACGTTGGGTGAGGTTAATAAATCAGTGAAGACCATGACGTCAGACATTGACGTCATCAGTCATCAAGCTGAAAATATTATGGCCAACGCAAATGAATTGTTAGAGGACGTCAACCAGAAGGTCGCCACGATTGATCCAGTCTTCCAGGCTGCCGCTGATTTAGGTGAGAGTGTGTCGGACTTGAATACCGCCACTCGTAACCTGACGGAGCGCGTGGGTGACACAGCCAAGACGACCGCCAAGACATCACTGGCTGCCCGAATGGGTAAGACGGCATTTGATCTCTACAGAAATCATAAATCTAAGGATTAAGATACAGAAAGGGAGTCATTAGAATGTCAAAACACAAGTTATTAGCTGGGTTAGTTTTAGGTGGGGCCGCATATGCAGCTTACCATGCGCTTGACTTGGAACAACGTGAGGCCCTTAAGGGAGCCGCACGTGACCGTTACAATGCTCTCAAGGATCGGGCAGTTGACTATGCCTTTTATGCCGCAGATGCTGCTGACGACTTCAAGGAAGCCTTGAATGACCGTTTGGAAGCCAAGGATGATGCACCGGCTTGGCAAACTGCCGCATCTGCCGATGATGATCCAGCCGACGATATCGTTTTGAGTAGCGATGAAGTGCCTGACCTGGCACCCGACGATGCTGAAGACGATAGCGACGAATCTGACGAAGATTCGGAAACGACTGCCACGGATTCCGACGCTGAATAAATAAATTCCAAAAGAAACCCCGGCATCGCAGATTGCGAAGTCGGGGTTTTGTCATGTTTAGGCTAATGCAGTTTAGCCGACGTAAGTTAATTCTTTTGAAGTGTGGGTGAAAGGCAGGCTTCCGTCTTCAGTGACGTGAACACAGTCTTCGATCCGGACCCCAGCAACACCAGGGATGTAGATACCGGGTTCGATGGAGAAGCACATGCCAGGTTCGAGGACCAGATCATTCCCTGCCATGATGGATGGGAATTCGTGGTCGCTCATCCCCATCCCATGACCGAGCCGGTGAATGAAGTATTCGCCATAGCCGGCCTTGGTGATGATGTCACGAGCAACTTTGTCGAGTTCAGCGGCGGTCATGCCAGGCTTAACGGCGGCTTGTGCCGTCAACTGGGCATCGAGACACACGTCGTAGATTTCCTTTTCCTTAGCGGTAGGGGTGCCGAGGGCAACTGTCCGGGAAGCATCGGAGATGTAGCCGTCGTAAACGGTCCCTAGGTCAAAGAGGACGAGTTCATTGTTTTGGAACTTCGTCGCGTTGGTGGCACCATGGGGTTCAGCGGCGTGTGCACCGGCTTGAACCAGGCTCCCGAAGGACATTTCCATGATACCTTCCTTCATCAAGGCATATTGTAATTCGGCAACGGCGGATTGTTCCGTCTTGCCAGCCTTCACGGCAGCAAAACCATGTTCGAAGGCGAAGTCATCCCATTTACCGGCGATTTCAAGTTTCTTGATTTCTTCGGCCGATTTGATCAGGCGCATGTGTTCAATGAAGCTCGTCAGGTCTAAATCGAAGTGGGGGTTGCTGAATTGCGCAGCCAGGGCTTCCATCCGGGCAACAGGTAGTTGACCCTTTTCGATGGCAATCTGAGTTGGGTTGACGTGGCGGGCTTTGACTTGATCGCCAATCATTGCCCAAGGATTTTCGTGGTCAAGGTAGCCGATGACGGGGTAAGCCCAACCGGTTGACTTAATCACTTCGACCTCCAAGGCGGGGGCGAAGATAAATGGGTCTTGGTCGGGGAAGACGACCAAGGCTAAGACCCGTTCAATAGGGTCGCTCCCAAAGCCTGTGAGGTACTGGATGGTTTTGGGATTGCTTAAATAGGTCATACTAGCATGGTGTTCCGCTGTCCACTGCTGAATCTGTTCGAGTTTCGTCATGAAATCACCCTTTCAAATTAATGGTTCAATTATACCATCAAATATTCTAATAATTGGTAAATCTGAAGGGATCTGTCTTGAAAATTACATGAAAATAAGGTATTCTTTGATGTGAAAGCGTTTTCAATCTTGCGTCGACCTCGGAGTTTCTGTATACTAGTCAAGTTGCTTGAAAACGAATGAAAACAAATCAAACCAAGAAAGAAAGGGCTATCACAATGGAAAAACAAACTGTAACAATCTATGACGTGGCCCGGGAGGCATCCGTGTCGATGGCCACCGTTTCCCGTGTGGTCAATGGGAATCCCAACGTCAAACCCGCAACCCGTAAGAAGGTGCTCGAAGTCATCGATCGCCTGGATTACCGGCCAAATGCCGTCGCCCGAGGATTAGCAAGTAAGAAAACCACGACCGTAGGGGTCATTATCCCCGATGTCACGAACATCTACTTCTCTTCATTAGCTAGAGGGATTGATGACGTGGCCATGATGTATAAATATAACATTATCCTGACCAATTCCGATGAAAATGGCGGCAAAGAGGTTCAGGTATTAAACACGTTAATGGCTAAACAAGTCGATGGGATCATCTTCATGGGGAATCAAGTAACCGATGAACTTCGCGAAGAATTCCGTCGTTCTAAGGCCCCCGTTGTCTTAGCTGGTTCCGTCGATGCTCAGAAGACCCAGCCTAGCGTCAACATTGACTACGTTGCCGCCGTCGCCGAGGCCGTTAAGAGTCTGATCGACCATGGGAACCGTAAGATTGCCTTTGTTTCCGGTTCAATGGACCAAGCCATCAACCATGATTACCGACTGAAGGGTTACAAGAAGGCCTTGAAGGATGCTGGTATCTCTTATGATGACAAGCTGGTCTTTGAAACAGATTACACCTACAAGGCTGGTCAATCACTTGAACCTGCCTTGGCTGCAGCTGGTGCTACGGCCGCATTTGTCGGCGATGACGAACTGGCAGCTGGTGTGATGAACGGTCTCACCGATGCTGGCGTTTCCGTTCCCGAAGACTTCGAAGTGATTACCAGTAATGACACGAAGTTGACAGAACTGGTTCGGCCTAAGATGAGTTCGATCACCCAACCTCTTTATGATATTGGGGCTGTTGCCATGCGTCTGCTGACGAAGTTAATGAATAACGAAAACGTTGATGAGAATACGGTCATCCTACCTTATGGCTTGATGAAACGGAGCTCAACGAAATAGATGAGATACCGTCGGGCCAGTTGGAACGGCGGTATTTTTGATCTCCGGACGATGTGACTGGGTTTAATGAGGCGCAAAGGTAGAGTGTGCTACAATGGGTATCAATAAAAATTAAGAATGGAGGGGATGCTGATGAGTGCGAATAGTCGAATGGCCCGCTATCACTCAGAGGAGGCGGAAGATCCGCAGCCTCAAGCAAGTCCCAATCAGAATGGTTATCAGCGGCGACCAGCGTTAGCTCGCTGGGTCGCTGTCCTCATCACGCTCCTGACGATCACAGTTGGGCTACGTTTTACCGTGTTCAATGCCAACTATACGGCAGGGGTGGTGTCGCGAGACAGCACTGGCCAAAAGGTGATCAATGACTTGAATAACGATCTCCTGAGCCTGGGAATCAGTGGTAATCCCGTCACGTCGGGATTGGTTCAACCCTATTTGGAACAAGGAATTGCCGAAATCTATGGGGAGACGGCCACGACTGTCGATGACTCCGATCTAAAAGCCGCCATCGCGGCCCAGGCACAAGCGATGGGTGTGACCGCCAGTGATTCCCTGCAAAAGTCATTGGCTAATCAGGCGCAGAAGACGGTCAAAGCGGCTGTTCAGACAGAGACGATGATGGCGGCTGGCACCAAGATTCAGAGAGCCCGCCAGATTGATCTTTGGGCAATTGTAGCCATTGGGATGCTGCTGATTGTGACAACCGTTTACGCTTTTAGCGTGCACCATGTTTTTGGTAGCCTCGGCCCCGGATTAACGGTTGGTGGGGTGCTGACAATTATTTTGAGTGTTGCCGGTTACTTTGGGCTTCCCGTCGTTCTGGCTGGGATGACAGCGGCCGTTCAAACTGCCGTGACGACAGTTGGTCACAGCGGACTAGGGGTCATTATCTTCATTGGTGCCGCGGAGATCGTGCTAGGGTTGTTGGTCTTATTGGGACATCGAACCTTTCGGAAAGCCTAGTAAGCAACAAATAAGACGATTCTAATATGGAAACAAAATTAGTTAGTCATCAAAACGAGTTACCCCTTGTTTAATTATTAGGGGGTAACACCGTTGTGATGATTAACTTTTTTTTTAGTTATTGATTGACCGCGAGTTGGGTTTCGGTATATGATATTAGAATAATCAGTTTATTGTGTGAAATAGGATTAGTCCTCATTCGTTGGCCATTTGGTAATGTTTTAAGACTAACTTGTTACCACAAACAAGAATTAGTTGCACTAGACGAATTAGTGGCTAAAATAAAGCAATAAGAGTACGGAACCGCTGTTCGGAATATTTCGGTACAGCAACTGGGGTGACTAGCCCGGTCTTTGTGAGAGGAGCAAGCGACAATGCAAGCTAAACAACATTACAAGATGTACAAGGATGGCAAACAATGGGTTTTTGCCGCGATTACTGTTGTTGCAGTGGGACTAGGCGCTGCAATGGCTCAAGATCAGAGTACGGTAGCCCATGCGGATTCGGCAGATGCCGTTGCTACAGCCGCAGCAGCCAGTGGGCAATCGGCTAGTGGAGCCGACAAGGTTGTATTAGCAACTGAGGCAAGTTCTGATGCAGGAACTTCAAGTGATGCCGCAGCCAAAGAAGCAGCCGCTTCCAGCGCTGCTGCCGCCTCCAGTGCCGCGGCCTCAAGCGTCGCCGCTAGTGAAGCCGCCGCCAGCGCTGCTGCCGCTAAAGAAGCCGCTGCCAAAGAGGCAGCCGCCTCAAGTACGGCTGCTAGTGAAACTGCCGCCAAGGAAGCCGCCGCTGAAGCTGCTGCTAAAGAAGCGGCAACAAAAACTGCAGACTTGCAGAACGATACTAAAGATGTAGTAACCTCTGACGTGACGCCAACCATTGAAACGACTAGCCTGAATGTTACGCCTTCAATGTTTGCTGCCCCAATGGCCGCAAGCCTTTACAGTGCCAAAGTTGCAAAGGTGTCCTCTGATGTGACGGACGCTAGCTATTTCAAAGTGGACTTCGATAAAGACACGAAAGAAGCAACGATTACTGGATTAACCAAGGCCGTCAATGGTATTTTAACAATTCCAACGACTATGATTAATCCGGCCGATGGTGACGTCTACAAGGTGACGAGTATCGCCGATAACGCCTTTGTTTCCTATAATGCGGATGATCCCAATAACTTATCGATTGGGATTACGGGTGTGGTCATTGGTGATGGCGTGAAGACCATTGGTAGTAGTGCCTTTGCCTTCCTTTCTAATTTAAGAACCTTAGATCTTAGTGGCAATACGACACTCACAACGATTGGTAGTAGTGCGTTTGCTAGTGACAAACTGACGTCATTGACGTTGCCCAACACGGTGACGACAATTGGCGATTCAGCCTTTGTTTACAACCCAATTGAAACGCTGGACTTTGGTCAAAATAACGTGCTGACTTCAATTGGTAAGGATGCATTTACCAGTGCCCAGATTTCCAATCTGGTCTTACCAACCAGCATCCAAACGATTGGTGATGGGGCCTTCCGTTACAACTCAAACTTAGCCACAGTTAACTGGGGCGACTTAACGAACCTGCAAACAATCGGGGATAGTAGTTTTGCCAGTGACACTAGTTTAGGCGATGCAACCTTTCTGGGAAGTCTGACCAGTATCGGTGACGGGGCCTTTAGTTCCGATAGCGCACTGGCAACGCTGAACTTCGATGCCGCAACTAGCCTGACCACTATTGGCAACGAAGCTTTTGAATATGATGGTAATTTGACCACGCTCACCTTGCCAGCCAGTTTGCAGACAATTGGAAACTATGCCTTTGCGGCTGACACGAAAAAAGATTCGGGCGGCAATACTGTTGGTGGGTTAACGACGGTTAACTTTGCTCCAGGAAGCCAATTAGTTTCGATTGGTGAGGGTGCATTTGTTTACAACACCTGGCTGACTTCGGTGACGTTACCTGATAGTTTACAAACAATTGGGGCCTCAGCTTTTCTGGATAATACAGCCTTGACGTCGATTAAATTACCAGTGGGATTGACGAAGATCGGCGATTTTGCTTTTACCTATGATGGCAACTTAACGAGTGTCGATATGACTGACGCTAACGCCTTAACCGAAATTGGTAATGGGGCCTTTGAATATACCGGGTTGACCGGTAACCTGAGTTTGCCAACGAACTTAGCAACCATTGGCAATCAAGCCTTTGCTGGGGACCATATCTCAAGCATTACGTTTAATCCTAGCTTGACTACAATTGGTGAAGGGGCCTTCATTTACAATGAATTAACAGGTAACATCGTTCTTCCTAATAGCATTACGACTTTGGGCAACCAGGCTTTCTTCAGTAATCAATTGACCGGTGTCGGTGTTGGCCCAAATACAGCAATTGGGGATCAAGCCTTCAGCTATAACCGAATTACACAGCTGACAACGTCCCAGGAGACGCCTGACATCGCTTCAACTCAGTATGCGGCCATCTTTACGGATACGGCCCATATCTCCCTGAATGACCTTTTTGCGACGTCTGTGGGGTCCTTAACCAACACAGACTTAAAGGTTTCCGACATTGAAGTCAATGGCGCGGATGCTGGGAATCAAGTTACCTTCGATCAAGCTACCGATACTTTTCAAGTAGCTAAAGGTGTCAACCAGTTTACATTTGCTTGGGCTTTAACCGATGCCGCTGGTCAGAACATTTATAACGGAACTTATCAAGTTGTTTTGAATGATCCTACTATCCAAGTTGTGAATACGGCCATTTGGTACGGGCAGAGTTGGACACCCGCTGATAATTTATACAATATCGAGGGAACCAAGCTTAGTTTGAATGATCTTGATATAGCATTGGATGGTGATGCTATCAAGCCTGACGATGTGTTTGATAAATTGAGCGTTGGGACCCACACGGTGACTTACAGTTACGGTAACGAAACTGAAACGGCCTTGGTAAAGGTTAGTCAACGGCAGGGATCATACTGGATTACCGGTTCACAAACCGCCACGTACAATGGCACAACACCAACTCCGGATGCTTCAAATTATCAAATTCATCTGACCGATGGTTTCTTCTATGATTTGAAGGATGGGGATCTTGTGTTAACGCCGGTCGATGACCAAACCGTTAACGCCGGTAAGTATGTTGTAACGGTCAGTCCGGACGCTATCAATCGGGTCTTATCGCAGAGCCCAGATGCTGCCTCATATGAATGGAACGAAGATATGACGCAGAATTCGGCAACACTGACGATTGATCCAGCAATTGTTGTGGCGACGGTCACTGGTCAAAAGACGGTAGGTCAAACCGATCCAACGCCAACAGTCACTGTTGACGGTCAGGTTGTGGATCCAGCTGATTATGGCATCACAGTAAGTCGAGCTGCGGGTGAGGGAGTTGGTACCCATCCTTACAGCTTTACGAGTACCAATCCTAATTATGATGTGTCATTGACAGCGGATAGTGTCTTGACAATCAACGCCGCAGAACCAACATTGACTGGGAGTAATTACACGATGACGGCTGGTGATGCTGCACCAACTGCAGCCGATTTTAAGCCGCAAGGAACTGACAGCAACGCCGTAGCCATCGATGCAAGTAAAGTTACCCTCGATCTTGGGAGCGCTACGCTCAATCGACCAGGTACGTATACGGTCACGTTGCGTTATCAGGATGGTGATGTGACGGTAACGGCGCCCGTGACCTTAACGGTTGTTGCCGCAAAACCAACGCTGACTGGGAGCACCTACTCGATGACAGTCGGGGGTGCTACACCAACTGCCGCGGACTTTAAGCCACAGGGAACTGACAGTAATGCCGAAGCCATCGACGCAAGCAAGGTTACCCTTGATTTTGGGGATGCTACGCTCAACAGACCAGGTACGTATACGGTCACATTGTGTTATCAGGATAGCAACGGTGTGACGGTAACAGCGCCTGTATCCTTAACGATTGTTGCTGCAAAGCCAACGTTGACGGGGAGTAATTACACGATGACGGCCGGTGATCCCACACCAACTGCAGCCGACTTTAAGCCGCAAGGAACTGACAGCAATGCCGAAGCTATTGACGCAAGTCAGGTAACTCTCGATTTTGGGGATGCTACGCTCAATAGACCAGGCACTTATACGGTAACGTTGAACTACCAGGATGCGGATGGGGTACAAACGGCGACTGCGACTGTAGAGTTAACGGTTGTTGCTGCAACACCAACATTGACTGGGAGCAACTACACGATGACAGTCGGCGATCCCACACCAACTGCGGCTGACTTTAATCCGCAGGGGACCGACAGCAACGCCGAAGCCATCGACGCAAGTCAGGTTACCCTCGATCTTGGGGATGCTACGCTCGATACACCAGGCACTTATACGGTTACCCTGAGCTATCAGGGTGCTAATGGGTTGCAAACGACAACCGTGACCTTAACGGTTGTCGCTCCAAGTACTGGTGGATCTGGTGACGGGGGTGTCGATCCAACTGATCCCGTTGATCCGACCGATCCTACGGACCCAACCGACCCGACTGATCCAACTGATCCGGTCGATCCAACCGATCCGGCTAAGCCAGATCCAAAGCCAGGAACGATTAATGAACACGAAGTGATTAGTGATGGTGGGGTTCAAGCACCAGGTGAAGGCCAGAAGTCACCAATCGTGAGTGGTCAGGCCGCAATGCCACATGAAACAGTGCTGAAGACATCTTCGACGAAGTCGGCAACGACTGCTAAGGAAGCCACGTTACCACAGACCAATGAACAACAGACCCCTTGGTGGGCTGCCATTGGGGTTCTGCTAGGGAGTTTGGGCGTCTTCGGTATTCGGAAGCAACGTCGTCATTAATTAAAGAGTCGTAAAAAAACGTCAACCCGCAATTGCGGGTTGACGTTTTTTATTGCTATTAGAGTTAAGGAATTACATGAGAATTTTAGATAAGAAATCTTGCGCCCGTTCCGTTTGAGGATCACTGAAGAAGGATTCAGGGGTGTTGTTTTCTTGGATGAAGCCATCCGCCATGAACCAGACCCGATCGGCCACGGACTTGGCAAAACCCATTTCATGGGTCACCACGACCATCGTCATTCCTTGATTGGCGAGTTCCTTCATAACGTTGAGAACTTCACCGACCATTTCGGGGTCTAAGGCCGACGTTGGTTCATCAAAGAGCATCACCTTGGGGTCCATTGCGAGGGCCCGGGCGATGGCCACCCGTTGGGCTTGTCCACCGGAGAGACTACCAGGAAAGGCGTCGGCATGGTCATCTAAGTTAACTTGCTTGAGCAATTCGTGAGCTCGTTTGGGAGCGGTAGTGTCATCGATACCTTTAACCTTCATGGGGGCGAGCTTGATGTTTTCGAGAACCGTCATGTTGGGGAAGAGGTTGAAGTTTTGGAACACCATCCCCATCTGTTCACGCAGTTCGTTAACCCGCTTAGGGTCGAGCGTGGTGAGGTTCTCACCATTGAAATCGACCTCACCACTCGTTGGCGTTTCGAGGAGGTTGAGGCAACGTAGGAAGGTACTCTTCCCACCACCAGATGGCCCGATGACGACGATGACTTGGCCAGGGTTGACTTGTTCCGTAATATTTTTTAAGACGACGTTGTCGCCGAAGTTTTTGGCGAGGTTCTTAACCTCGATAATTGGTTTAGTCATGTTGCATTCTCCTTTCAAAGAAGTTCAGGATCCGTGAGGCGGTAAAGGTCAGGATGAAGTAGAGAACCATAATGACCGCGATTGGCGCAACCCCACGGTAGGTGTCGGACCGAACGATGTTACTTTGGAAAATTAGTTCGGAGACCCCGATGATGGAGACGATTGAACTGTCCTTGATTAAGGTGATAAATTCATTACCTAATGATGGCCAGATGTTCTTTAAGGCTTGTGGGAGAACCACGTAACGCATGGTGTAGCCACGAGACATTCCCAAGCTCCGAGCGGCTTCGGTTTGGCCCTTGTCCACGGAGTTAATCCCACCACGGATGTATTCGGCCACGTAAGCACCAGAGTTCAAAGAGATGGCGATGATCCCAGACATGAGGGCGGGAAGGTTAACGACCAGTCCCAGACCGAAGTAGACAAACATGACTTGAACCATCATTGGCGTCCCCCGAATGAATTCGACGTAGGCCGTGGCTAACCAGCGCAGACCAGTCATCAATGGGCCACCTTGGGCCATCCGTGCGAGGGCTAAGAGTACCCCGAGGATAAAGCCGAAGAAGACGGAGCAGACCGTGATAATCAGGGTGTATTCAACCCCTTTAAGGAAGGCCTTCCAGTAGTGCAACATGCTGGTGTTAACCGTGTTGGTCTTTAAGTATTTCCCGGCTGCGGGGAGGTAATCCTTGTTGACGAGGTTTTGTTTCTTAATCTGGTCGACTGACTTATTGGCAGCGGCAACTAGTGAGGTTGAGCCTTTCTTGAAGGCAACAGAAGCACTGGTGTCGGACGCGCTTAAGTCGAAGTCACTCGGAATTGAAGCCAGTTCCTTGTTATTGGAAACGTAGGCTTCGGCGGAAGGCTTTTCCATGGCGACCCCTTGGAGCTTGTGACTTTGAAGACCCAAGATAAGGTCGGAAACGGAGGTCATTCCTTTAACGGTCGTGTCAGTCGTTTGTTTCTTGGATTCGTTATACATCGTGGAACCGGTTTGGGCCCCGATGGTTTTCCCTTTAAAGGAATCTTTGTTCTTATAAATACCCTTGTCGGCTTTGTTGATGACGATGCTGTACCCACCCTGATAGTAGGTGTGCGTGAAGTCGACGTTCTTCTTTCTGGCTGGGGTGGGATTCATCCCGGAGATAACCATATCGACTTTACCCGTTTGTAGGGCAACGAGCAGAGAGTCGAAGGACATTGACTTGACTTCTAATTTGACGCCAAGGTCTTTGGCAATCTTTTCCCCAACGGCAACGTCCATGCCGACGACTTTCGTCTTGCCGTGGACGGTTGCTTGAAATTCATAAGGCGGATAGTCCGGAGAAGTTCCCATGACCAGAGTGCCTTTCTTTTGAACTTGTGCGAGTGAATCGTCGCTAGCGGCGTGTGCCGTTGTCCCCGTCATCGTGGCTCCAGTGAAGAGAGCGATGACCAGGGCAAAAAATAGAACCCATTTTTTCTTCATATGTGTGTGCTCCTCTGTGTTGATGATGGTTTAGAGTATAGAATAGTTCGTGTATTTATACAAGTTTTATTTTGATAAATTTGTTTTTATACAGCAATTATTCAAATAAACAACACAAAAATCCCTTGTAGATAAGCAAGTCCGCTAAAAAATATACATTTTTGATGAATAGTCGCTTTTTCCAGTCTAAGCAATTGAATGGTGGGGGTGTAAGTGCTAATATAAACAGTGTCTGTTTTATACGGATATCTATAAAATTTTAGAAAAGAGGAGTTACGATGTCAGGACATTCTAAATGGCATAACATCCAGGGCCGGAAAAATGCTCAGGATGCAAAGCGTGGAAAAATCTTCCAAAAAATCTCACGTGATTTGTACCAAGCTGCAAAAGCAGGTGGTCCTGATCCCGACGGTAACCCTCAACTTCGTTTGGAAATGGACAAGGCGCGGGCAGCTAACATGCCTAAGGAAAACATCAAGCGGGCTTTAGACAAAGCCTCTGGTCTTGGTGGCGCTAAGTTCGAAGAAATCACCTACGAAGGCTACGGTCCAGCCGGGACAGCGATCATGGTTGCTGCTTTGACGGATAATAAGAACCGTACGGCTGCCGCTGTACGTTCTGCCTTCACACACCATGGTGGCTCACTTGGTGCGTCAGGTTCCGTTTCATACATGTTTGACCGGAAGGGTTACATTGTAATCCTGCGTGATGGTCTGGACACGGATGAAGATACGATGTTGATGGATGCACTCGATGCCGGGGCAGACGACTTACAAACCACGGACGACGAGTTTAAGATTTTCACGGATGCTGCTAGTGAAATTTCAGTTCGTGATGCATTACAAGCTAAGGGCTACAAGCTGGATACTTCAGAAGTTCGGATGTTCCCACAAACGACGACTGAAGTTCCAGAAGCCAAGGTTACGCAATACCAAGGCCTCATTGATGAACTTAACGATAATGATGACGTCTCTGACGTTTACGAAGCTGCTGTTTTACCTGAAGGGGTCGAATAGAAAAGCTTTTGAGAGAATTCCAATTTGGAATTCTCTTTTTTTTTGCCTTTTTTTACACGAATCCGGGTTATTTAACGGAATTAGCCTTAAAGAGGGGAGCGATAGCGAATGATTTCAGAATTAGTGACGGCAGTCATCGAGGCGGCACAGGCGATTCGAGCCAGCGACATCTACATTCTGCCCCGCGAAGCAGGCTATCAAATCTATCTGCGAGGCTTTCAGAAACGACAATTATGGCGAGAAATTTCGACGGCGACAGGGGAGCAACTGCTGACGTACCTGAAATTTCATGCTGACATGGTCGTGAGTGAACGTCGGCGTCCACAGGTGGGGTCCTTGGCCTGGAAGACCATTGAAATGCCGATCGATCTGCGATTATCCACGGTGGGTGATTTTTCTGGACGAGAATCATTGGTGGTGCGGCTTATTTATCCTTACGATACGTTACAGGCAACTTACTTGGTGGCTGGCCAGTCCCAACAGCTCAGCGCCCTGAGTCGGCAGCGAGGACTGATCCTGTTTGCTGGGCCAACGGGGTCAGGTAAAACGACCGCGATGTATGCCATGGCCACCCAACTCGCCGGCGACCCCGTGGTGCTGAGCATCGAGGATCCCGTTGAAATCCGAGAATCTCAGTTTATTCAATTACAGGTGAATGCGGCGGCTGGGATGACCTATGAGGCTCTGATTAAGGTTGGCCTGCGTCATCGACCGGATATCTTCATCATCGGTGAAATTCGGGACGCTCTGACGGCTCAGGCGGCGATTAGAGCCAGCCTAAGTGGCCATCTGGTACTTAGTACGGTTCACGCTAAAAATGCACAGGGAACGGTTACACGGCTACGAGAACTGGGAGTGGCCGAGGCCGTCTTACGGCAGGCACTCACAGCGGCCTGCTACCAACGCTTAATTCCACGGCAACATCGTGAACCAGCGGTTTTATTCGATATTGTCACGGAGACAGAGCTCTTTAGACAATCTAATCAAATGACGGAAAGGTGGCGTCAAGATCTTGAAAAAGCACAACTCACTGGAGCGATCTCTTCACAAGTGGCGCAAAGGTTCCGCGAGGGCTAGGTGGTCTCTTACCAGTCAGGCGGCCTTCTGTCAGGTGTTGGCTGAGCAGCTGGCCAGTGGCTTTTCGTTGAAGCAGGCCGTAGCCTTCATCCGATTGGTTGATCCGACCCTACCGGCAGCAATCGGCAAGATTGAACAGCAACTTGCCAGTGGACAACCTTTCGTGCCCTTATTAGAGCCTTATTTACAGTCCAACGTCTACTTTCAATTGTGGACGATGACGACCTATGGCGAGCTGGGTGTCGGTCTCCGTCACGCTGCAGAGATGCTGCGGCTGATGGCGACTCAGCGAAAACGACTCCATCAATTGCTCGTGTATCCCGCGGGATTGTTGGTGAGCATGCTAGGGTTGTTTCTAGCCCTTCAGATCGGTGTTTTGCCCCAGCTTCAGTCTGGGATGGGGGCAACTGAAACAGTGGGGTTCCCTTGGACCAAGTATTTAATGTTAGGTGGTGGCCTGGCGGTCCTGGGTGGCGGGGTGATTGGGACCTCCTGGTGGCGACAGAAAACGAGTCTGCAACGCGCGACCAGTTATCTCCGTTGGCCGGTCCTTGGACGCTTGTTTCGAGCTTATTATGCCTATTACTTAGCAGCGACCTTGGGGCAACTCGTCCAGAGCGGTTTAAGTGTTCAACAGATGCTAACCGTATTGCAGCGCTTGCCGGACGAGTCGCTATTGGCCCAGCTGGCAACGGCATTGGATCACCAGCTTACTAGAGGACAGGTTCCGACGACCTGGCTCCGGCAGCAGGCCTACATTGCGCCACAGTTGTTGATTCTCTTGCAGAAGGGGAGTACAACGGCCCAGTTGGCTCGTGAGCTTCAGGCCTTTGGTGTGATGCAGTATCGTGAGCTTACCCGGCGGTGGGAGAGTGCCTTAGCGATCGTGCAACCCTTGTTATTAGGCGTGGTTGCTGTAATGATTGTGGGGGCCTATCTGAGTCTGTTACTGCCCATGTATGCCAACCTACAAGGGGTGACACATGGCTAGACGACAGGGCTTTACATTAGTAGAAATGACCATTGTGCTCTTCATTATCTCCCTATTGGTGCTGATTATTTTACCCAATCTGAGCGGACAGCGGCACCGGGCCCAAGGTATTCACCGCGGGGCGATGACGACCGTCGTACAGGGACAGGTCACGGCTTATTTGGACGATCACCAAACGGCGACGACTGTTGACTATGGGACATTAGAGAAGTCAGGATATTTGACGCCACAACAAGTCTCTGAGGCGAAACGAGAGGGGATTTCGATTGTGACGGACCATGCGAAGGCGACGGGATAGGCGCCAAGGCTTCACCTTATATGAGACGCTATTAGTGTTAGCCATTGTTGCCGGTCTGACCACCTTGGTGGGATTTCAGGCTAGTCATCAACGACAAATCACTTCAGAACGAGCCTTTTGGCCAGTCTGGCAACAGGCTTGGACGGCTGGGCGGCAGTGGGCCTTGGCCCATCGAACGATAGTGGATGTTCATATCGATCCCAACACTGGTCGGACAAGCTTTCGGGATGGGGTGACTCACCATTTATTGCGCACTGTCAAGGCGCCGCCGGGATTACGATTGTTACCACCGGCAGCCGATTTGGAGATTCGTCGTAATGGCGTGAGTACTGCCCAAACATTGTGGTGGCATAGTCGGCCCAGCGGCAATTACTGGCAACAAACGTTTCAGATTGGAGGGGCGTTAATCTATGTGGAAGCAACGACGGAAGCCCCATGAGGGATGGCTCTTGCCGGATGCCTTGTTGGCACTGAGCATTGTGGCACTAACGGTCATTCTAGCGCAACAGGTGATCTTGACGACCCAACGACTCGAGCGCGTCCGTGAGCGGGAATTGCGACTCGCGCGAGTGGCCCATGATCACGCACTCGTGGCCAGCTTAAGGCGTTCATGAGCAAACGACAGGGATTCACGCTTGTGGAGGGTGTGCTAGCACTGATCGTGGCATCAGGGATGTTTATTTTGGCTATCGGGACTGCGCGGGGGTTCATGCGACCACTACGGCGGGATCCGGTGGCCTGGTATCAAGTCATTCAGATTTTGGAACAACCGGGAAGGTATCGCGTCACGCGGGTTCACCGGCACAGCTTAGATTTAATGGATGCTAAGTCCGGCAATCATGCCCTGAGTCTGGGGGTCAATCGCAAAGGGGTCTTACGCTTAACGAACGAGAAAGGGCAGGGATATTACCCGCTGTTGCGGCAGGTCACGGAACTGGATTGGACCGAAACGAAGATGACAGGGATTGTTCGGCTCCACCTAAAACAGGAGGGATTACCTTGGCAAACAACACTGGTCGATTTGCGCGGCGACAAGGGTTCTTAACGCTTTGGGCCCTGTTCTTCTTAATGATGGTCAGCCTCTTCATTGGTTTGCTGAGTGTTGCCCAAGCGGCGAGACGGGAGACTACCAATGAGTTGATTCGCAGTACGCGGCAATCGACGCGACGGCTCGAACAGGGGAGACAGCGTGATGTGAAGCACGGTCGTTCGCCGAAGCAACGGCAAAGATTGCTTGAATAACTTTGGAAAAATCGGTAGTATAGATAGCAGAAACAATGTATTTCGCAAATTTTCCAAGGAGGCGAAGCGTGCTGTCACAAGAACAGACTGAAGCGCTCTTCAAAGTTTTGGATGAATCGACAACGATTCTTCAGACAGCGCTAAAAACATCCTATTTAGATGCGTTCATTGAAACGGGAGATAATCTATTAAATGGTCGGGTCCAGGTTGAAGATGGCAAACCCGATGAACAGACAGCCGCCAAATTAACGACGCTGTATCAAGGTGCCGATTGGCAAAAGATGACGGCCGAAACAGTCCGACGGGCAGTTCAATTAGCGATGTTGAAGGCCATTCGTGTCGACGACATTCAAGCTAATCATCAACTGACACCGGATACGATTGCCTATATCATGGGTTATCTGGTAACTCGCCTCGAGAAGGGTAAGAAACATTTGTCAGTGTTAGACTTAACCGTGGGAACGGGGAATCTGCTGACAGCAGTCTTGTCGCAACTTAAGGAAGTCGTTGCCGGGGACATTTCGGCCTATGGGGTCGACAATGATGACACCTTGCTGGCGATTGCGCAGACCTCAAGTGATTTGCAACAATTACCGGTGGAACTCATTCACCAAGACGCTTTGGAACGGTTATTAGTTCCAGCCAGTGACCTGATCGTCGCCGACTTGCCAATTGGGTACTATCCAATTGATGATAACGCTGCTAATTTTGAGACACATGCCAAATCGGGACATTCATTCGTTCACCATCTGCTGTTAGAGCAGGCGGTCAACCAGTTGAACCCGGGTGGTGTCGGTGTCTTCTTGGTGCCAACCCAGCTATTCCAAACTGATGAAGCCAAAGGGCTGTTGAAGTGGGCCGCACAAAATGCCTACTTGCAAGGGCTCTTAAACTTGCCAAGTGAATTGTTCATGAATGCTAACGCCCAAAAGGCCATTCTGATCTTACAGAAGCCGGGTGCCGGGGCCAAGCAAGTTGAACAAGTCATGTTGGGCGAGTTCCCTTCATTCAAGAATCAATCCGCATTTCAGAAGTTTGTGGCGGAGATCGTTCAGTGGGAAGAACAGAATCTACTGACGAACCGCTCATAAGAAGGAGAAAATCACATGGGAAAATCATTAGCAATTAATGCCGGAAGTTCTACATTAAAGTTCAAATTGTTCCAAATGCCTGAAGAATCAGTCATTGCCGAAGGGGCAATTGAACGAATCGGGTTAGGTAACTCCTTAGTTGAAGTTAAGTATGGCGATGGGCAGAAGTATGAAACCCATCAAGATGTTGACGATCACAAGGAAGCCATTCAATTAATGTTAGACCAATTGACTGAATTGAAGATTATCAAAGACTTCAATGAAATCACTGGGGTCGGCCATCGTATCGTGGCTGGGGGTCAAGAATTCAAGGACTCCGCAGTCATTGATGACGACGTTCTGCAAAAGATTGAAGACCTGTCCGAATATGCGCCACTGCACAACCCAGCGGCTGCAATGGGAATCAAGGCATTTAAGAAGATTTTGCCAAACGTATTGAGTGTGGCTGTCTTTGATACCTCCTTCCACACCACGATGCCTGAAGTTAACTACATGTACGCCATTCCTTACGAATACTACGAAAAGTTTGGTGCTCGTAAGTATGGTGCCCATGGGACGAGCCACCGTTACGTTGCCAGCCGAGCTGCCGCAATGTTAGGGAAGCCACTCGAAGATCTGAAGTTAATCACCCTGCACTTGGGTGCCGGCGCTTCAATCACCGCTATCAAGAATGGAAAGTCATTTGATACTTCAATGGGCTTCACGCCATTAGCTGGGATCGAAATGGCTACCCGTTCTGGTGATATTGATGCCTCCTTAGTGGCCTTCTTAATGGAAAAATTAAACATCAAGGACCCTAATGACATGATTAACATTTTGAACAAGAAGTCCGGTTTGCTTGGGGTTTCTGGTGTGTCTGCGGATATGCGTGACCTGGAAAAGGTTCAAGACAAGAACCACCGTGCTAAGTTGGCCCGGGATATCTTCATCAACCGAGTTGTTCGTTACGTGGGAGCCTACATTGCCGAATTAGGTGGTGTGGATGCTATCGTCTACACGGCCGGTGTTGGTGAAAACGATATTACCATTCGTCAAGAAGTTGCCGACAAGCTGGCTTACTTTGGTATCGGTGTTGACCCCGAAAAGAATAACATTCGTGGGGTTGAACGTGACTTGAGTAAGGCTGGTTCAACGGTTAAGACGTTGTTGATTCCAACGGATGAAGAGTTAATGATTGTCCGCGATATCGAACGTCTGCGTAAATAATTAAATCGATTCAGAGAACACGCCAGAGATGGGGTGTTCTTTTTTTATTCAATAGTTGAGAAAATTTCACCTTATAATTTTAAAAGTGAGTAAAAGTGCATAGCCCCGGGGCTTAGGGAAAATTCGGTCACTGCCCTTACCAGCTCATAGAGTGGTATTACCACTGGGGGTGTGTATAATATTATTCAACAAAGGGGAGGATATGATGAAAGACAGTCAACTTAACAATGAGCAAGAGTTCTCTCGCGGATTGCAGAGCCGGCACGTCCAACTGATTGCGCTGGGGGGCACAATTGGAACGGGGCTGTTTCTGGGTGCTGGTCAATCCATTCATTTGGCCGGGCCCTCAATCATTCTCGCTTATCTCATTACGGGAATTATGTGTTTTCTACTGATGCGTGCGCTTGGGGAGTTATTACTCTCCGATCTCAACGTGCACTCTTACATTGATTTTATTCAACGCTACTTAGGTGACAATCTCAGTTTCGTCGCGGGATGGACTTACTGGGTTTGCTGGATTACGATTGCCATGGCTGAGGTGACTGCTGCTGGGCAATATATGGAATTTTGGTTCCCACAATTGCCCCAATGGGTGACCGGAATCGTGATGTTGGGGATTCTCTTAGCCCTCAACTCCGTCACGGTCAGTGCTTTTGGCGAGACTGAATTTTGGTTTGCCATTATTAAAATTGTGGCGATTGTTGGGTTAATCTTAGCTGGGGTCTATATGGTTGCCGTTCACTTTCCGACACCTGCCGGTCATGCGAGCGTCACGAATCTCACGCAAGGTGGGGTCTTTGCCCATGGCGCCAAGGGATTCTTCCTATCGTTTCAGATGGTCCTCTTTAGTTTCGTTGGGATCGAAATGGTGGGAATGACCGCATCCGAAACGGCCAACCCACGGAAGGTGATTCCTAAGGCAATCAATGAGATTCCGATGCGAATCATTCTATTCTATCTTGGGTCATTGTTGGCCATTATGTGTATCTATCCCTGGCAAGCAGTTTCGCCAACCAGTAGCCCCTTCGTTCAGGTCTTTAAGAACGTGGGGATCAAATCAGCAGCGGCGGTGATTAACTTTGTTGTTTTAACTGCCGCAGCTTCGGCCTGCAACAGTTCCTTATTCACGACGGGCCGGATGCTCTTCTCGTTAACTTATCAGGGTAAGGGGCGGTTTGCCCGCCAAATGGGAACCCTGTCTAAGCAACAGGTGCCAGTTCACGCCTTACGTTTTTCGACACTGGTGATTGCCATTTCCGTTTTTCTCAATCTCATCATGCCAGGCCACGTCTTTTCCTTTATCGCTAGTGTAGCGACGACGTGTTTCCTGTTTATCTGGGGACTGATTGTGTTGGCCCATCTAAAGTACAAGAAACAACTGAGGGCAACCAAGCAGGCCGGGCATGGATTTGCGATGCCATTCTTCCCGCTCAGTGATTACTTGATTCTGGCCTTCTTGGCCATGGTCGGAGTTGTTCTGTTGTTCCGGGCAGACACCTTGATTGCCCTGGTCGGTTCGATTCTCTGGCTTGTTGCTTTGAGCTGGGGTAAACGGGTTCACGATCGCCGGCAGAATATCGCCGTCGACGAATCAGAAGACTAATTTCAGTTAAAAAGGAGCCAACTTCCAAGCAGAAGTTGGCTTTTTAGATCCTCAGAGTCGGCGAAGCTGGGGGTGAAGTGCTACGATAGGAGTAATTGAAAATACTGGAGGAATTGTGATGAAGGAAGTTACGTTTGGTGGAACCACGGTTCCCGCAATTGGTATCGGAACTTGGCATATGGGTGATCGGGCCGATCGTCGTGACGCTGAGATCGCGGCGATTCAAGCCGGAATCCACGCCGGGGCCCGTGTGGTCGACACGGCTGAAATGTATGGCTCCGGACGGTCCGAGAATTTAGTCGGCGAGGCCCTGACACCTTTTAACCGAGAGGATCTTTTCTTAATCTCCAAGGTTTTACCGGAGAATGCCTCTCGCGATCGGATGCAGGCGAGTCTGGAAGCCAGCTTGAAGCGACTACGAACTGATTATTTGGACCTTTATTTATATCATTGGCGGGGTAACGTTCCGTTAGCGGAAACGATTACGGAACTCCAGCGCCTCCAAGAAACCGGCCTCATTCATCGGTGGGGTGTTTCGAACTTCGATGGCGATGACTTGCAGGAACTTTGGGCGTTACCAGAAGGGCCCAAGGTTGCGGCCAATGAGGATCTCTATCATCTTGGTAGCCGCGGCGTCGAGTACGCGGTGCTTCCTTGGCAACAGGCGCACAAGGTGCCATTCATTGCCTATTCACCCATAGCACAAGGGGACACGCATGGCCACCAATTGGCTAGCAATCCCGTCGTGAAGAAGATCGCGGCAGCCCAGTTGACGCTGAGTGCGGCTGAGCTCACGGCATTAGACCGTCAGTTCCCAAAACCAACGACAGCGACACCATTAGACATTCTTTAAGGAGACCTTAATTTGCAATATTTTACGTCGGATACCCACTTCTTTCATGCGGATCTGTTGGGGATGAATGACTTTGCTCCCCGGCCATTTGATTCGGTGGAGGAGATGAATCAAACCATCATCGATAATTGGAACGCCCGGGTGACCCCCACGGATACCGTTTATCATCTGGGAGATATCGCGCTGTACTTTACGAAGCCAGCCGTGAAATCAGATGAGGCGGTAGCCAATGTCTTATCACAACTCAACGGTCACCTTGAACTCATTAAGGGAAACCACGATAGTCGGGCGCTCTTTAAGTATCTAGCCGCCCACAATCCGATCGATCACGGTCAACCCAAGTATCAGTTTCATGACGTGGGTGCCTTGATCAAATACGACCATCGACAGTATTACATGACCCATTACCCAATGATGTTGGGAATCGTCAATCAGATTATCAATTTGCACGGGCATATTCATCACTATGCCGTGCCGGTTAAAGAAAATATTAACGTCGGTGTCGACACGCCCGAAACGCGCTACCTAGCAGAAAAGGTGCCATTTGGGACACCATTCTCCACCTCAGAAATCGAAGAGATGGTCACGGGAAAGGCGCAGGAATTCCAAGAAAAGCAATAGCGCTTGACCGGGCTCCCTGGATGCCGTACGATTAAACTCAGTGTTAAAGGAGTGTCAGCATGGAACACATCACGTTATTACACACGAATGATCTCCATTCACATTTCGAAAATTGGCCACGGATACGGCGATATTTGTTAGCCACCAGAGAGCATGATCTCGCTGCTGGAAATGCCGTCTATACCTTTGATTTGGGTGACAACGTCGACCGGGCTCATCCGGTGACCGAAGCCACCCTAGGCCAGCGTAATGTGACCCTGATGAATCAGATTGGGTATGATGCTGTGACCATCGGGAATAACGAAGGGCTAACACTCAACCATAAACAATTAAATCATCTCTATGACTATGCCAACTTTCCAGTGGTGCTGGGAAATCTGTTAACGACTGATACGCAGCAGGAACCGGACTGGGCCCAAGATCATCGGATTCTGGTCACCCCAGCCGGGACACGGCTATTGGTGTTGGGACTCACGGCACCTTATCAACTGACCTATCCTTTATTAGGGTGGACAGCGGTACAAGCCGATCGAGCACTGACGCAACTCTTAGCGACCTACGATGGGCAATATGACCTCTGTGTCCTGTTATCCCACTTGGGGATTAACGTCGATCGTCAGCTGGCCAAACGGTTTCCTCAGTTGACCGTGATTATCGGGAGTCACACCCATCATCTACTGGTCCATGGTGAACAGCAGGGACAGAGCCTTCTCGCAGCCGCGGGAAAGTTTGGACGGTATGTCGGGCGTATTGAACTCGAGGTGGGTCCTGACCATCGGCTACTGAAGGGAACCGCTGGCGTGGTGACCACCGCCGATCTACCGGTGTTACCGGCCGATGCGGGTGAGATTGCCCAGCTGGAACAGATCGGGCATGACATCCTGCGAGAACAGCGTGTGGCGAAGATCCCAGCAACCATGGAGGCCGACCCATTTGGACATCCACGGATTGTCCAGGAGGGACTTCATGCCATCGCTGAGTACGCGGGGACCCAGGCGGCTATTTTAAATTCAGGGTTGTTCCTGGCCGACCTACCACGTGGCGTGGTCACACAGGACCAACTTCACACGATCTTGCCGCATAGCATGCATGTCATGCGCGTGACGCTCAGCGGCTA
Source organism: Levilactobacillus humaensis (assembly GCF_024345185.1). Classification (GTDB taxonomy): domain Bacteria; phylum Bacillota; class Bacilli; order Lactobacillales; family Lactobacillaceae; genus Levilactobacillus; species Levilactobacillus humaensis. The sequence continues at coordinate 23,562 of NZ_BROB01000030.1, forward strand.
TGACCTCTGGCGCCTGATTCAGGAAGCGGAACAAGCTCGTCTCTTTCTGCGGCATTTTCCACAGCGCGGGATGGGGTTTCGCGGCAAGGTGTTCGGTGAACTCAATTATCTCGGGATTGCCTATGACCCGCAGACTCGTCAGGTTACCTGGCGTGGTGAGCCCGTTTCGCCAATTCGCCAGTACACGCTAGCGGTCGTGGATCACTATTTATTTGTACCGTTCTTCCCAACCATCTCAATTGTCGGGAAAAATGAACTTTTTTATCATGACTTATTGCGGGAGGTGTTCGCTCAGTATCTCGGGCGACATTATCCCTTGAACACAGACCGGAAAGGATGAAGACGTTGGATCGTAAGGAATTGGAGGCACTCGTTGCCGAGCAACGCGAAAGTCGAGAACCAGTTGCCGAAGTAGTTCGGGGGGATGAAACCCACCTGACGATCAACGGCCACCCGTATGAGCTGGTCGCAAACGTTCGGGAAGGTTTCGACTTCTCCGAGTTTTCTCGGCGGTTTAGTACCATTTTGAGTAAATTTGATTATATTGTCGGGGACTGGGGCTTTGAACAACTGCGCCTGAAGGGGTTCTATGCGGAGGACCGGGCCGGTGCCAAGCAGAATCAGATTGACGCCGTACAGGATTACTTGTATGAATCTTGTAACTTCGGATGTGCCTATTTCATCTTGCATAACTTAGACGTCAAGGCTGCACCCAAGCCGCGTCGCAGCCGTTCACGGCGTCGCAACCGGAGTGGTTCGAGCCAGACTAAACGGCCGCAGGGTGAAAAGACCTCACAGCAGGTAGCCAAGAGTTCACAGAAGACCACAGCTACCAAACCAGCCACGAACAATCACAATAATAAGAACAATGGTGGGGATCAGAAACCCAAGACATCGAACGGGTCCAACAACGGTTCTCGTCGCCGTCGATCACGGCATTCACGACACCGCAATACGGCCCATCCATATACTGAAGAGCGCCGTCAGGCCAAAAAACCAGTAGAAAAGGCCGCTAAGACAGTGACCGTTGCTACTGGCGGTCAAGGCCGGCGACACTTTACCATTCGGCAGAAAAAAGAAGAGTAGGGAGAGTTTGCGTTGAAAGACTACCAGGCCTATTTAATTGATTTGGACGGGACCGTTTATGCGGGTACCAAGCGTTATCCAGCGGCCAAGCGGTTCATTGAACGGCTTCAAGCGGCTCAAATTCCTTTTAAGTTTGTCACGAACAATACGACGCAGTTGCCCCAGGCTGTCGTTAACAATCTGGGAAACAACCACGATATTCATGTGACTCCGGAGAACGTCTATACGGCGGGACTGGCGACAGCCGATTATCTGGATCAGCTTGCCGGAGAGACGACGAAACGCACAGTCTATGTCGTGGGTGAGATTGGGTTGAAGCAAGCCCTAACGGCAAAGGGGTTCACGGTGGATGAAGAACATCCAACCTACGTCGTCGTGGGATTGGATAGCGATGTCACCTACGAAAAATTTGCCAAGGCAGTGCTGGCTGTTCGGAGTGGGTCGACCTTTATCGGGACCAATTCGGATTCCAATATTCCTAAGGCCCGAGGCTTGATGCCCGGTGCCGGGGCATTGGTTGACCTGGTTCGGTATGCGACGCAACAACAGCCGATCATGATTGGCAAACCGGAACCCATTATTCTACAGAACTCCTTGCGTCAACTCGGAGTCGCCCCGGAGCAAGCGCTCATGATCGGGGATAACTATCATACGGATATTCTTGCCGGCATTCACGCCCAGGTGGACACACTACTCGTCTATACGGGGGTCTCGACACCGGAACAAGTGGCGACAGAGACAGTGCCGCCAACTTATACGGTACCATCTCTGGATCATTGGGATTTCGAGGTGGGGCCACGTGGCTAGATGGCAACGGGCGCTCGGCCTCACGGCAGTCTTTTTGGCTTTGGTGACCCTGAGTATCCTTTTGACGATTAATGCCATTTGGCTGTATCGTCTGGATATTGGCTGGTTGCATATTAGTCGAACGGTGGGGATGAGTGCTTCACGGCTGATGCATAATTACGGTCAGATGTTGGCTTATCTCGAGTTGCCTTGGGTCACGGATTTAAATATGAGTGATTTTCCCACGTCATTTACGGGAATGGTTCACTTTCATGATGTGAAGACGCTATTTCTCATAAACAATTTGGTTTTCATCGTGACGGTGGCCCCAGCGTGGCTTTATCTGCGTCAGCTGAAACGTGAGGCGACTGAGTGGCGGTTACTACGACCGGTTACGGTGGCCGCAGTGGTGCCAATTGTTTTAGCAGCCTGCATGGCGATCAACTTCCAAGGTTTCTTCGTGGCTTTTCACGAGGTGCTCTTTCGCAATAACGACTGGTTGTTTGACCCGGACCTTGATCCGGTGATTACCGCCTTACCTGATACGTTCTTCCTTCATTGCTTTGTCCTAGCGTTTCTGCTTTTCGAAGCGGGGCTGGGTTGGCTGTACTGGCAGGGACGTCAAGCGATCAAACGTGCATAAGAAAAGCGCAATCGATTTTAATCGATTGCGCTTTTTAAATTGATTAATTAATCTTCCTCAGGTGTCCGAGGTGTCGGGTTTTGCCGACCTTTGATCCAACCAACGACGGCTGGAATCAGTGAAATGACGATGATTCCGAGAACAACTGCTGAGAAGTGGGCCTTGACGAAGGGGATGTTACCGAAGAAGTAACCCCCACCACAACAGATCAGAACCCAAGTAATCGCGGCACTCACATTGTATTGAAGGAAACGGCGGTAAGGGAACTGGGAACCAGCGGCCGTGAAGGGCACGAAGGTTCGGATGATTGGCATGAACCGGCCTAGGAAGATCGCTAGTGGCCCATGCTTTCTAAAGAATTTCTCTGATTGGGCTAATTTATCCTTATTGATGAGTCGACCAAACCAAGAGTGACTAGATAGTGCCGCACCGGCGCGCTGACCTAAGAAGAAGTTAAGCGAGTCCCCACCGATTGCGGCGAGGAGGAATAGACCAGCGAATAGCCAGATGTTGAGGCCATAGCTCGGGTTGGCCGCTAGGGCGGCTGCGGCAAACAGCAAAGAATCGCCAGGTAAGAATGGTAGGATGACGGCACCCGTCTCCACGAAGACAACTGCGAATAGGATGAAGTAGGTCCATCCTCCAAAGGTATTGACGATATTGACTAAGTGGGCATCGATGTGCAGGACAAAGTCGATTAAATAGGCCATGTGATAAGTCTCCCTCTCCGATAATTTAATGTAGCCACATTATAAGGGATCTCAGCGGATAAAGCAGAGAAATCGGGGAAACTTAACGGAATCATGAGGATTTCCTAGTGGAACGGGGTGTCCTGTTCACCAATGTCATCATGAGCGAGCCGAGCTGCAGCAGCGGCGGCGATCGCGCCAACCAGATCGTCGAGGAAGGTGTGGATGATGCCAGGCTCATGAGCGTTTAGTTTGGCGAGAATGCCAGGCTTGGTCCGATCAATATAGCCGTAGTTGGTGAAACCGATGGAACCGTAGATATCGACAATAGAGAGTGCCATGGTCTCGTCGACACCGTAGAGACCCTCATCACGTTCGACAATTGTTTGGAGGGGTTCCAAGAGATCGTGTTTTTCTGCGGAGATATCGAGTTGAATCCCGGTAATCACGGCATTTTGAACCTCACGTTTGCTGAGGACGGTTTGCACGCTGTCGAGAGCTAGGTCCGCGTCCAGGTCCTTAATGTAGTCTTTCTGAAGAAAAATGACGAGTTGCGCGATGTCTGGTAGGGTAACCCCCCGTTGGTTAAGTAGCGCGATAGTCCGTTGTTTTAGGGCAGTTGTTGGTTTGGCCATGAATGAAGTCTCCTTTGAATTATTGTGTGTATCCAGTATAGCACCAGAGTCATCGTTTGCATTTTTAAGCGTTGGCGGTGATAATAGATGTTTAGATAGTGTAAAAGATATGGAGGACAATTATGACAAAGTTTCCACAAATTGATTTGGCTAACGCCCAGGGCCCCAAGGTAAGCATTGAAACATCTATGGGAACAATTCAGCTGCAGCTCTTCCCCGAGCAAGCACCAAAGACGGTTGAAAACTTTGTAACCCATGCGAAGGCTGGTTATTACGATGGGTTAACGTTCCACCGCGTCATTCCTAACTTCATGATTCAGGGTGGTGACCCAACTGGTACTGGTATGGGTGGTGAAAGCATCTGGGGACAACCTTTTGAAGATGAATTTTCACCTGAACTGTACAACTTGCGTGGGGCCTTATCGATGGCCAATGCTGGTCCAAATACCAATGGTAGTCAGTTCTTTATCGTTTCAGATACGGATATGACGGAGCAGATGCAAAGCCAGATGCGCGATGCCGGATTCCCCGATGAAATTGTTACAGCATATAAAGATGGGGGAACCCCTTGGTTGGACTTCCGTCACACGGTCTTTGGCCAGGTGACTGAGGGGATGGACATCGTCGATGCTATCTCTAAGGTAAAGACGGATGCTAGTGACCAACCAGCCACACCAGTGACGATGGATAAGGTTACGGTTATCGAATAGGTTTTTAGCAGATAGACTGAGTTTAATGAGGTGAGACGATGGCATTTCAGATTGGCCAGAAGGTCACGGGACGAGTCACGGGCATTCAACCTTATGGCGCGTTCGTCAGTTTGGGCGGACACCGTCAGGGCTTGATTCATATTTCCGAATGCCATTGTGGTTACGTCAAAGATATTCATGACTATTTAAAGGTTAATGAAGAAGTTAATGTGGTGATTCTTGATATCGATGAATACACAGGTAAGATTAGCCTGTCGTTACGTTGTTTAGAACATGTTGACTTAGGGACGGAACCAATTGAGCATCAACACCGGCACTATTGGACCAATCATCGGATAAACATTGGGTTTGAACCGATTGATGCGCGGTTAGCGGGCTGGAAGGCCGAAGCTTTAAACAATTTAAATCAAGAGAAGACGCCCTCTTAGAGGAACGTCTTTTTTTTCTGAAAAAACTGCTTGACCTGCTCGGGGATGATTGGTAAGATATTACCTGTTGCTGTTTGAGGCACGAATGCATAAAAATTAAATGGTTGAATAGCCATACAAATTTAAAACAATGCTTGACGTGTTAAAGGGCGACTGTTACAATGATTTATGTTGTCTGTTACGGCCGACCAAGTTGATTAAATAATTTGTGTGATTGAATATATATACAAGTTATTGAAAAAGTTGTTGACAGTGATTTCTCAACATGCTATACTTTAAAAGTTGTCACGGCGGTACATTAACCGAGACATGGTAGACCTTTGAAAACTGAACATTGTTTCGACAAACCAAATATGTGTAGGGCGGTTTGATACTTGGTATCGAACCCAAACAATATTTGCGAAGTCAATTCGCTTTTATAACAAAAAGTAACAACAATCGATGAGCTATTCAAGCCATC
>NZ_BROB01000031.1 GCF_024345185.1 Levilactobacillus humaensis
TAGGCATAATAAAGTCCCCTCAAAGTTAACAGATGAATTATACTTTTTCATCTGTCAACCTCAAGGGGACTATAGCAAGTTGATTTCCTAGTGAGGAGGTCTTTGATAACTAATGATAACTGAGTATCACCGAATTAGTCTTGATTACGACGACGGCGTGCGCCGAAGAACCAGAAGAAGGCAGCTGCGGCAATGGCGACGACACCACCTAAAATGTAGAGCTGGCGCTTGTCATTAGCCTTGTTAGCGACTGATTCATTGTGTTTAGGAGCAGCGGCTTGTTGCGTTGTATTGCTAGTCGTTGAATTATCTTTGTTTGATTTGGACTGCTTATTCGACTTGGCCTTGTTCTTAGAAGTGGTGTCTTTACCAGACTTCTTGGACGTGGTATCGGTCGTAGCGGCCTTCGCAACCGTCGTTCCAGTGAGTTGGTCCAAACCGTTATTGACAGCTGGAATGACGGCGCTCAGGGCACCTTGGGCTTGGTTACCGGCAAAGGCTAAAATGGATGTCCCTTGGTAATTTCCGGAACGAGAAGTCGTTAATGCGGCATGGCGGCCAGTGCTGGTTGAAGCCCCAGTAGCCTTTTTTGCCCTCTTATCGGCCGTGGTGGCCTTTTTGGTAGACTTCTTGGCTGATCTTAGTGGTCTTTTTAACCGTCTTAGCGGGCTTCTTAGCCGGGTCAGTGGTTGGCTTGTCAGTGGGATCTGTTGTTGTCGGGTCAGTTCCAGGGGTGGCTGGCTGAGTCGGCGTCGTGGCCCCGGTTTGACCGCCGTTATTGTGATTGTTATTTGCGGCAATCAGATCGTCCAAGACCTTTTGACGAACGGTGGCCAATTTTTGGTCAGCGGCAGTCTTGTCTAGCTTAGCCTGATCGAGGGTGGCATTGGCTGAGGATAAGGTCTTCTGAGCCTCGTCGAACGTCGAGGTCGCTACGGAGTTGGCAGTCTTAGCGTCATTGAGGACACCTTTGGCAGTAGTGACAGCGGTGTCTGCAATACTAGCAGCACTCGATGCCGTATCAAACGTATTCTGAGCGGCCTTTAAGGCATTATCGGCTATAGAAGCAGCTTCATAAGTCTTTGTGACGTTGGCGGCAAGAGCTGCCTGGTTTTTGGTTGCTGTTTGAGCATCAGTAGCCGCTTGGGAACTAACTACAGCTGTACTATCTGCGGTTAATTGTGCTGCGGCTGCGTCTGATGCTGCCTTGGTGTAGCTACTCAGCTTTGCTTTCAAATCAGCAAGGGTTTGTTGATCAGTTTTAGCCTGAGTTTCTTGGTCAGGCAACTTTGCTTTTGATGTATCCAAGGTATCTTGAGCTATTTGGGCTTTGGTGTGCGCATCAGAAGCTGCCTCAGTGGCTACTTCTGCTGCACTACTTGCCGCGGTTACGGCTGTCTGAGCGTCTGAAACGGCACCTGCTTTGGTTATAGTTAAATCGTTATTGGCATTGTCGGAGGCAGTTGTGGCCTTTGCAAGCACAGTCTGTTTTTCAGTGGCGGCACTTGAAGCGGCATCCATTGCAGTATTATCTGTGTTGGCAGCAATCTGTGCGTCAGAGGCCAAACTGTTAGCATTTGTCTGAGTCACTTTAGCATCGGATAAGGCATCATTAGCTGTTTTTAAGCTTGTTTGGGCAGTTTCTGCGTCCGTGTTTGCTTGGTCTAGAACCTTTTGTTGGTCACTAATCTGGGAGTTTAAGTTAGTGACAGCTTGTTGAGCAGCATCACTATCGACTACAGGTGTTGCGATGACTGTATCGGCAGATGTATCAAACTTGGTCGGGTCAAGAATGTAGTCTGACTTGTCTAAAACCTGTTCAAAATGTAATTGATTAAGCGAATCTATTGAGAGACCAAAGTAATCGTTGCTGTAACCGTCGTCCAGAATTCCAATTAAGGAATTGGTATGTGCATAGGCCTTATCAGCATCATTGAAAAGCATATTTTCAATTGAGTTGTAAATGGCTTCCTTAACTCCATCGATACTGGTAATTTTGGTCAAGGGTGCTGTGGGGGCATTTTCGTAATAATTAGCTCCTGTTTTAGTAGCTAATCCCAAAGGACTAGCGGCTGAATTGATTGCAGAAACATCATAGCCTTTGTCGCTGATGGACCAGTTATCGGTACCATATTGATTTGCAATGGTTTTAGCGAAGTCCATCATTGTTGTGGTTAGCGTCACAGATGGCTCACCAAGCTGTGACCGTACTTGATTAATTAATGTCGTCGCATATCTAGCTAAGTCTTGGTATTGATCATCAGAGAGCGATGCTGCATTGGTATAAGTAATTGCCGCATCTGTTGGGCTGGAAACATAGATATTATCAGTCAAGCCTTGTTGACTTGCCGTGGTAAGAACTTTAGTGGCATCGTCCTGCGCACTTATTGCTTCGGTAAATGTTGCATTAGTAGTATTTACGGCATTTTGAGCAGCAGCAAATGCAGCAGTTTGTTCAGCGGTAGCCGATGATGGGGTGGCAGAGCTTACTGCATAGAATGTAACAAGTGCATTGCTGTAAGCATTGTGGGCATCATTATAGTTATTATTAGCGGTTGCCCATGCCTGTAAAGCAGCTACTGTAAAATCTGCTGGAACTGTAATCTTATTTCTAGTTGAATCTAGAGTTACTTCAGCTGAAGATAATTGTGCTGAAAGTGAATCAGCTGTTGATTTTGCAGCGGTTTGTGCAGTCGCAGCGTCCGCTGCTACTTGAGCCAAGGAAGAAGCTGCCGAGGCCTTTGCGATGACATCATCATTGGCCTTACTTTCAGCAGCTTTCGCGGCCTTGAGAGCAACATTGGCTTGACTAGCTTGTGCGGTGGCATCATTAAACTTGTTTAATGCAGTATCCACATCTGCCTCAGCAGCCTTCATAGCAGCATCTGTGCTGTTTGCGGTAGTTTGTGCATTAGCATAGTCAGTTTGTGCTTTAGCTAAGGCATCTTTAGCCTCCTGCAAAGCGAGGGCCTTGTCACTAGCTGTTTTATTGGCAGCAGTAAGATTGGTATTGGCAGTTTCGACTGCTGTAGTTTGTGTAGAAATATCGGAATTGGTTTGTTTAACGTCAGTGTTGTCTTTGTCGACAATACCGGTTTGTGTTGCGATTTGTTGGTTCAAATCGTTAATATTAGCCGGCGTGGCATCAGAAGCAGCTGTGCTAAGACTTGTCGCGGTTGAACTAGCAGCTGTAGCAACTGAGGCTGCACTACTGGCAGTGGATTGGGCAGCCTTCGTGGACTCCTCGGCGGCTAAACTATCTTGGACGGCAGTCGAACTGGCACTATTGGCTGTTTTTGCATCGCCCTGGGCTTTATCTAAAGCTGTCTGAGCTTCTGACTTAGCGTCAGAAGATTTAGTTTGCTGATCGGTCGCGCCACTAAGGGCCTTTTCGGCATTAGCTACGGCTTGTGACGTTTGTCCGGCAGTGGATGAGGCCGATTCGGCATCGGAACTAGCCTTGGTAACGCCATTCTCGGCGTCTGTGACGGCTGCGGCCGCTGAGTCAGCTGCACTGCTGGCGGTCTGGACTTCTGGTGAAGCCTCAACTTGTGGGTTTAACTCGTCTTGTGACCCTTGGTTAACAGTAGTCGTGTCACTGCTAGTGGGCGTGGTGTCGGCGTTAGCGATCACGTTGCTGGTCAGAACAGTACCGGCCAGAACGGCGGTTGTTCCCGCGACAATCTGAATAGTCTTTTTCATAAAAGATAATCTCCCTTGGAAATAAAAGTATATAAAACTTACTATGTGGGACAGATAGCAACCACTAACACCATCAATTAACGATGTTAGCGGTTACAAAAAAATATGAAAAAATCCAACTAACTTTCTAATGTCATGATGATCCTGATTTCGATAGTTACAGGACAAGGTCATTAGCAGTACCTGAAAAATTTATTTGAGGGTGTTAGTCGTCATGACTACCGGCGTCCTAGTCGAGATTCTGAGATGGTCATCGTGCTGCCGTTCTGGCTAACTTAGGGACTAAAAACATTTGCACTGTATATCTATTCTTGGATAAATATATTTTACCCTCAGTCTACACCTTTTATTCCTCATAATAAACACGGTGTTTTTGTCACCGTTTGAAGTATTAGCATCCAGGACTGCTTACGATTAGTCTGAGCTATATGGCCCGGAAAGGCGTGTGGAGACTGGATTCTGACCAGTTGTGTGGGATTGGGAAAGCTAAACCGTGATAGTAAAGGGCTGACTTCCTGTGACGGCCGGACATTTTGGCGTCGGGATTTGATAGTGGATGGTAGATGTTACTCATCAAGCTGACCGATGCCATCAGGACTGAAAAAGCTGAGATGTGGAGGAGGAATTTAATGCGATGGCAAGTATTGCTCGCAAAATCAATTGTTGGTGGGCTCTGTCTTAGATGTTGCCTGAACTGATAACTGTGATCTAAATAACGGTCGTCCAAAATTTCCGGACGACCGTTTGCTGTTTCTATTATGTTTTTTTAAATGAGAATGATGGCATCTGGAACTTGTCTCTGCCTAAGATAGGGGATTGAGGGTAGCCATTCTCCTGGGGGAGCCTACCCAATCCACGCGAATATTCTCAGAATTGACGACCGAACTTGCAATTCCAAACGATATGTTATATTATTTGTTCATAGCCACTCCCCAAGTCATTGGGGGTGATCCAATATCATTTGGAATTGCTGAAGTATTCCCGACGGACGTCGGGCTGAAACATCGGTAACATGAGAAGGTTTGAGTTAACTAGCAACCTGATCCAGCGTGGGTTGTTATTTAGCTTGGAAAAAGCGTTATGGACGGGTAAAGCTAGCTCTTTATCCGTCAGCAGAATAGGAGCAACGCCCATGTCTGTGTTTTGGTGAAGCTTTGTCTAAGGTCCTAACCGGTTAGTCAGGCTGAACTCGAGGCGGTTATTAGCCTCAGTGTAGCACATCCGCCGACGGTTGCGGGTATTTAGCCTTTAGCGCCTGGGATAAGGCTCATCAAACACAAGTCTGGACGACAAGTTAGATGTATTGGAGGAGAGATTTATGGATCAGGGAACCAAGATTTGTCCAAATTGTGGCACGAAGATGGCAATCAATGCGGAGATTTGCCCTAAGTGTGGGGCGATGCAGGCGCAACCCATGGGGGGCTACACCACCGGCCCAGCACCAGTTCAGCCACAAGTACAATCCCGCAAAAAGTCTGGTGCGTTTCTGCTTTGGGGATGGCTATCCGCGGTCGTTTCACTCTTTATTCCGTTAGTTGGGATCGCTTCGATTGTCCTAGGGATCTTAACAATTAGGAACAAACACGTGGCGGCAGGGGTTGTCTTGCTTGTCGCGGCTGTCATCTTTATCTTTTGGGGGATGACTGGTTTTGCTCAAGGACTCTTCGGGGCCATGTAAAATGAAAGCCAGCGACTGAGCTTGGGGTAAGATCAGTCGCAGAGCCTTTGATATAAATGATTCCTGCCGGTATGGTGGGTGAGTCAAGAAGGGCGTCCAAGTCTACTGGATGGCCTTTATTTTTGTTTTCTAAAGATAGTCGTGGTTATCCCGCAGACTGGCTAGTTAGATAGCCAGTTGTCATCAGGTCTTGATTGGCCCCCGATCCGGACGGTAACTCTATGGTAGAAATAAATGGAAACAACTAAGTCATTAAGGTATATGTGCACACAATAGATTTAATATATAACACAACAACCATGTTAATGTTATTATAAAATGCATATGATGTTCATAAGTTTTTCACATTTCACTGTTATTCTAGAATTATTCAAGAAAACGACAGTTCGCAACCCACTCGGATATGGAGGATTGCCCCATGAAAAAATGGCTACGAATTATCTCAATAATCGCTTGTCTCGTTGGTTTAACATCGTTATTGCGCATCCAGGCGCAGCAGCGGGGCCCGGTCATGAATAAGGCAACTCTCCAGGATCAGACGGGTCGAGTTGCAAAAGAAGTGACCAGCCACCAGCCACAGGATTTACAACTGGCACTGGACCTGACGCTCCCCGCGGGGGAAACGGTCATCACGCTGGCCGAACAGGACCAGGCTAAACTAGAACCAGGTAAAATCACTGACCTGGAAGTGGCTGAAGATGGCCAGGTCGACAACATTACGGCAGAAGTTGATGAAAAGCACCGTCTTTTGCTCAATAACGATCAAGAAGAAACACAACAGGTGAAGGTGCTGGTACCAGTGAAGTTAACTGACCCCCTCCTCATCGCGAAGTTCCAACTTGAGTTACGCGTTGCCGATTCGACGGAAGAATACAAGCTTCGTCGAATCAAGGTCATCGCGGATGAAGATGACGAAAAAGTCGAAAAGACTAAAAAGCAGAAGACTAGTAAAGTTGTTGACAACTCACGGGTAGACTCGCAAACAGCGGGTAGTGCGGACGTGAGCGCGGCCGACGACAGCAAGACTATTAACAGCAAGAAAGCTACAGAGACTGTTGAAAAAGTGACGACAGCAGACGACAATGACAAGACGGAAACAAAAGTGAAGACTGCTAATAACCATCGTTCAGAAGAACAAGACGCCCTGCCAGCTATTCCCACTGAAGATGACGCCATCAAGATTAACCGGGCACAGGTAAAATCGAATAGCTGGTCCAGTGATTTACTGATTGGTGGGAGCTTACTAGAGCACGATGGCGTTAAGCAAATAACCAAGAAACTCGCTAATACCGAGGCCAAAGGTTACTACGGCAAGGTAAACAAAGACTTTGATAATTATGAATACTTCTATCACTCGTCCTACATGCAATCAGATACTGCGACAGCCTATGCGATTTCAATGGATGGTGAGAAAGCGCCGAGCAAGGATGACAAGCTTGTCATCTACTACGACAATGTCGGAGCGTACACGGATTCACCTACTGACTCAGACCTCGACCAGCAGATGGGGGTCATCGTTGAAATCTCCAATATTGAGTTCAGTACGACTATCCGGGGCGAACGGGCCTACATTGACTTCCCCAACAATTTCTACTCCGGGTTAGTCTACAACGGGATTAAGTCTTTCACCATTGACATGACGTTTACCAACTCGGATTGGACGAAGGCCCTCGAATTCCCCGGGGCAGACAAGGATGGCAAATATGGCACTTACTTCACTTTCGGGTCACTGAACGGTTATGGAACAGATCAGAATGAGTGGGCCGGTACCAATTCAGGGTTAGACGCCGAAAGGGTTGAGGGGGCCTTCATCACACCACATCCAGAAGGTTGGTATGAAGGGACTGGTACTGGTTCGCCAAAAGGTGAAGAAACTGCAGACACAGACTGGGGTGACTACCTCGGGTCTAGTGACTACGAGCTTGGGGCCGTTTCCTTCCCCATGACTGGCGTTAAGCAACCATTCAAACTGAGAAGTGACTTTGGTTTTACTTGGCAGTCATTCTCCACGGCAATGCTCACGCCACTCAAGCCGCCGGCGCCAACGAAGGCGGTCGACAAGGACGATGAATTTGAGCTAGAGAACAACGATTTAGATGGTGTGACGATTGACCGGGACGAGGCGGACCAGAAAACGCTGGTCTACACGATTTACCAGCCGACGTACAGTATTCCGGACCAAACGATTGCCAAGCCGAAGAGTATTACGATGCGCGACCAGTTACCGGCAGGGCTAACGGTTAATGCTGCTGACATTAAGCTGTTCAACACGAATGGTGACCCAATTAAAAGAAGTGGTGAAGTCACTGTCTCTGACACGGGTCTGGTAACGTACAAGTTCTCCAAGGCGGAAATCGAAGAATTGATTTTCGATGGCAAAAGCTTTGCCATTCAAATACCAGCAGATGTTGACGATGACTTCGTCGGAACTTTCGAGAATCGGGCGATGGTTAGCTTCGGTCGCGGATGGCGGCAAAAGACGAATGAAGTGGTCACTCACTATATTCGGGGCACGTACCAATTTCAAAAGATTGATGGCACGACTGACAAGTCACTGGCTGGTGCCGAGTTTATTATCGAAAACGAGCTTGGCCGGTACCTGACATTTGACGACAAGGGCAAGTTCAAAGATGTGGTAGAAGACCAGTCAGAAGCAACACGCCTGAAAGGTGACGAAAACGGGAACTTCAAGGTAACGGGTCTCCCATATGGCAAGTACACGTTGATTGAAACGCAAGCGCCAGATGGCTACGTCATCGGCGACTCACATGACTTCGAGATTTCCAAGGAACAACAGGAGCAGGGCGCAGATCCAGACCAGATCACGAATGACCCGTACACACTACCCGTTACTGGGGGACACGGTATCTTCTGGTTCCTGGCTGGTGGGCTCATCCTCATCCTGATTTCTCTCTCAATTTGGCGCAGACACCCTGAAGGAGGTTAAGGCCATGAAATTCACGAGATTACGACAACTAATTGTCGCGACCTTCGCGATTTGCGGTCTCGCGTTAGGTGGCCAAACCGCCGCTCACGCTAGCACCAAGGCACCAGACAAGGTCACGATTCAACTGCACAAGGTGGATAATGAATCAACGGAGATGATGCAAAATACTGGGGATGAACTGACGCTCCAGAGTGGCATGTCCGTCTATGACGCCACTAAGTATGGGGCCGTGACCTATAGCATCTACGACGTGAGTAGCCTCCTGAAGGATCGGGGCGTGGAGAATGGCAAAGTTAAAAGCGACGCCTTCACCACGGAACGAGACAAGTTGATTCATGACATCACGGACGGCAAGACGGACCCAGCCGAGGTGCTCAAGGCGCAGCAGGCCTTCGTTGATGAAAAGAAGCTAGATGCCGTAGAAACTAAGACGTTGAGCGACAAGAGTGGCTTCCTGACATTTGCCAATCTCAACAATCGCGGATTCTACCTGATTATGGAAATGGCGGCACCAGCGCACCATTTAACGGGGCTCTCAGCACCGATGATTATCGGGCTTCCCCTGAATGAAAAGTCAGAGATTCACCTGTACCCTAAGAACCTCATCGCACGAGATGTCGACCCGGAGATTCATAAGGTGGGGATCGACCCGAACGCACCAACCAGCGACACGCACGTTGATCTCGGCCAGGTTGAATTTACCCTGGAGCGAGAAGATGGCGAAGGCGAGACGCGGACGTTAATCACCGACGACAACGGTGACATCGAATTCGGTGGTCTGGAAGTGGGGACGGTGTATGTCTTAACGGAATCCTCAAATGCCAAGTATCCTTGGTACCACCAGAGTAGCGACAAGGACAACAAGATTTCCCTGAAGTTTACGGTTGATAAAGACGGAAATGTCGACCCGCAAGAGATGTTACCAAGCGAAAAAGACTTCAAGATTAGCGGCACGAAGATTGGCATCCTGAACCACCTGATTCTGGGCGGAGCTAAATTCCAAAAGGTTGACGCGACCGACACGGCGAAAGGCCTAGCCGGGGCCAAGTTCAAGGTTCAAAAGATCGACCACGCCGGCAAGATTTTCTGGGCGGTCTTCGATGGCCAGACGTTCGTCAAGTGGGTTAGCGATAAATCTAAGGCCACGGCCTTAACGTCGGACAAGGATGGCAAGTTCGACTTCGACGGTGTCCCTTATGTGTACGACCGGCGGGACGGCGCGGTGACTTACAACCTGGTTGAAACGAAGGCACCAAAGGGCTACGCGCTCCTCAAGAGTGCCACGAGCTTTAAAATCAATGAGGAACAAGTGCTGAAAATTAAAAACACGAAGGGCGTGGCAACTGGTCAAGATAAGGAAGGCAGTGGCGGTATCGGCGACAAAATCCGGCGCGGCTTCCTGCCAACGACCGGGGGCATGGGTATCTGGTTCTTCCTACTCATCGGGGGACTCCTGATGGGTGGTGCCGGCTACCTGTACTACCGGCAACGGAAAGCAAACTAATGGCAACAGTCACTGAGATATTGGCAGAAGGAGGACCCTAACATGCGCAAATGGCTAGCGATTCTCATCTTCTGTTTAGGCTTGGGTGTCGTCGGATACCCAGCCGCCAATAACTTGGTGACTGAATGGCGTCAAGAGGGCGTTCTAACCGCGTATAAGAGCCAATTAAAGACGGCGAGTGCTAGTCAACTCAGGGCACTCAGACGAGCCCTACAGCGGCAGGAAACGGTCAATAAGACGCAGGTGAAAGATCCCTTCAAGACTCGAACGGAACGATTTGTGGAAACTACACCACTGGCTTTAGTCGCGATTCCGAGCGTCGACGTGGAGCTACCGGTCTTTGAAGGAACGAGTGAAAAGGTCCTCCAAAAGTATGCCGGATTGGTTCAGGGAACGGACATCCCCCAGGGCAAGAAGAATCAGCACAGCCTGATCACGGCGCACCGGGGCCTGACGGGTAACCAACTCTTCACCGACCTCTGGCGTGTTGAAAAGGGCGACCGGTTCTACCTGAAAAATGCCTACGGGATGATGACCTATAAGGTAACGAGTATCCGCAAGGTGAAGGCCAATGCGCATCGGCCTATCCAACGGGACGCCACTAAAAACCAGGTGACGCTGATGACGTGTACGCCGTATATGGTCAACTCACACCGACTCTTGGTGACGGGGCACAAGATTCCCAATGAAGTCGAAAAGATTCCTGAAGGCAAGCTAGTGTGGGACTGGTACAAGGTGATGCTGGTGACGCTGGTGGGCAGCCTCTTCATTTGGGGGATCTGGGCCGGTATCCGGTACAATCGGCAGGCAAAGGAGGAACTCTAAATGGAAACTCGTAAACGCTGGGTTAAATGGGGGTCCTTCGGGCTACTGCTGATGTTCCTGGTTGGCTGTGGACTGGTGATGCTAGGCCTCACACAGAGTTTCTCGGTGACCCATTTAGGCGATAAGGCCAGACACGAGATGACAGCCCCGAGTGTCCAAAAGGCGAACAAGCAGGCGCAAAAACGGGCGGCACGAGGCCAAACGGCGGCATTCGATTACGCCAACACATCGCAGTTAACGCCGCTCACGGTCGGGCGTTATGGGCTACAGGAGTTATTTGGGAAAAGTGCCTATCGTGCGGTCGGCGAGTTACGCGTCCCCGCGGTTGACCTGGATTTACCAATTGGGGTGGGCGTGAGCGACGCCGTCCTGGTCCGTGGAGCCGGTACCCTCAAGGTTGACCAGCAGATGGGTGAAGGAAATTACGCCCTGGCCGGTCACTATATGACTGCCAAGCGCATCCTGTTCTCGCCGCTAGCGGGGGTGCGAGAGGGTAACAACATCTACCTGACGGATAAGCAACAGACGTATCGCTATCAGGTTACCCGGGTCTGGGTGACGAATCGCTATCACGTCGAGGTTATCGACGATGTTCCTGGTAAGAAACTGGTGACGCTGGTGACCTGTGCCACAGCCAAACGAGGCGAGCAGAACCGCTTGGTGATTCGTGGGGAACTCCAATCCGTGAAACGGGTCGCGGTGTAGCCGAGAATGTTTCATGTGAAACATTGAAGCAGAACTGATAGACAGTAAAAAAGCATCGAATGGCCGTTAACTGGTCGTTCGATGCTTTTGCCTTGTGTGGGATTTTAGTGAAACTTGCGGAGGCGAATAACTTCCTGGATACCAATCAAGATGCCCATGCCGACACCACTCCAGATGGAGACCCAGATGACATGGGATTGGGTGAGTGACTGAGTCAGACTGGTGCCATCAAACCAAAGGTTCATGACGGCCTGTTCCAGGTACATGAATAACCCGAAGTAGATGCCCGTCGAGAGGCCCTTGCGGACGATCCGGCGGTAGGCCTGTTTGCTGGTACTGACGTCGATTTCGTTATCGGTTAGGTGTGCGCGACGTGAGGCGAACATGATGTAGGTACAGACGACGAGAACGAAGTAACCGAGTTGGCCCAGCAGTAGAACGGCCAATGTCATTTCGGGATCTTTAATGGCGAAGATCCCAGCGGCCACGAGTGACAGTAGCATGCCGGGAAAGTACAGGATGAAGGCATTTGCCGCAATCCGATTGACTTCCTGATGCTTGTCTTCGTCGAATTCCCCGGAAACGCCGAACCAATGCTTGAAAATGTTATCGCGAAAATTCTCCCCTTTTTTCATGAGCTATTCCTCCCAGAATAAATGATTTAAATCGGTTTTTAAGACCTTGGCCAAACGGATACAGAGATCCAGTGATGGATTATATTTGTCGTTCTCGACAAGATTAATGGTTTGGCGCGCAACCGCAATCGCCTGGGCGAGTTGAAATTGCGTCATCCCCGCGCGCTTCCGATATTCTTTGACTCGATTCAACTCGACACCTCCTAGGTCAGTGGTGGTTGGTATGTCACATATATTTGACATCATTAGCATAGCGCTCGGATTGCGGCGTGTCAACTATATATGACATTTACGTGAAAGTGCTTTTAGGGTTGACTGTCACGCAACGTTATAGTTTAGGATAGCCTTCAGTGAATAAAGGCAGAAGGTAGGTGGCCGCTTATGAAACAGGAATCGTTATTCTCGAGTCAACCGGAGAACACCCCCTTGGCGAGTCGGGTCCGGCCACAGGTTTTGGACCAGTTCGTGGGTCAGCAGCACTTGTTGGGATCCGGGAAGATCTTACGTGAGATCATCGAAAATGATCAGGTCTCGTCGATGATTTTCTGGGGTCCGCCGGGTGTGGGCAAGACGACCCTGGCCGAAATCATCGCGCGCAAGACACAGTCAAGCTTCCTGAGCTTCAGCGCCGTGGACAGTAGCATCAGTAAGATTAAAAAGATTATGAAGCAAGCCGAACTAGACCGCGAGATTGGTCAGCGCACGATGGTCTTCGTGGATGAAATTCATCGATTTAACAAGGCCCAACAGGACGCCTTTCTCCCGTACGTGGAGCGGGGCAGCATTATCCTCATCGGAGCCACGACCGAGAATCCTTCATTTGAAATCAACTCGGCCTTGCTCTCGCGGTGTAAGGTGTTTGTGCTGAAAGCCTTGAAACAAGCGGATATCGTTCAGTTGCTGAAGAATGCCCTGACGAATCCCGCTGGCTACGGCAAACAGGCCATTAAGATTGGTGAGGATGAGATCCAGGCGATCGCGAACTTCGCCGATGGGGATGCGCGCATGGCGCTGAATACTCTGGAGATGGCGATCTTAAATGCCGAACCAGTGGATCAAACCACCACGATCACTATGGCTAATCTGAGCCAGTTGATTACTAAAAAATTCGTACTCTACGATAAGAATGGTGAGGAGCACTACAACATTATTTCCGCACTGCATAAGTCCATGCGAAATAGTGACACGGATGCGGCGATCTACTGGCTTTCACGGATTTTGGAAGGTGGCGAGGACCCGTTGTACATTGCCCGTCGGCTGGTTCGATTTGCCAGTGAGGACGTGGGGTTGGCGGACACCAATGCCTTAAACGTGGCGATTAACGTGTTTCAGGCTTGCCAGTTTTTGGGGATGCCGGAATGTGATATCCATTTGGTGGAGGCCGTGACCTATCTGTCGTTGGCCCCTAAGTCTAATGCCATCTATAAGGCCCGTCTCGCAGCGGCCAAGGACGTGAAACAGACGGCCAATGACCCAGTGCCGCTTCAACTCCGTAACGCGCCAACGAAGCTGATGAAGGATCTGGGATACGGCAAGGATTATGAGCTGGCACACTATGCCAAGGATAAGTTAACAACCATGAAGACGATGCCGCCGTCGGTCGAAGGTCATGAGTATTATTTGCCGACGAGTGAGGGGCGTGAAAGCCGATTTAAGGATCGGTTAGCTCAGATCAAGGCCTGGCATGAACAGCATGGGTAAAGCAAAAGGGCACTCGTCAATGACGAGTGCCCGTTTAATAATTAAATTTAATTATTAAACGAGTGGCTTGCTATTATCAAACGTGGTATCCATTGGCCGAATGACGGACCAGGTTGAGTGGACGACCTTCCAGGTTGTGCCCTCACGTTGGAAAACCTCAATACAGTTGTAGCGCATGTCGTTTAGCGAGGTCTTCGCAAACAATTGATACGTCAGAACCGCCATGTCGTCGGTTGCCTGAACGCGTGGGGATTCGAAGTCATACGTGTCAGCGAAGAGCTTGCCCTCCACATTGGCCAAAACGAATTGCTTAATTTCAGCGTAGGTGTCGATCCGCTTGGGCTTGAAGCTGTCAAAGTAGGAGAAGTCCTGTTGGGACCATAGGTTGAGGTAACCGGAGGTGTCACCCTGGAACCATTTGTCTAAGGCATTCTTTTCTAAGCTAATAATTAATTTTGATAATTCGCTATCTTTAATTGCCATGAGTTGATCTCCTTTGTTAAGTTCGATAGACCTAGTGTAAACTGTGCCGTTGCGTTACAGTCAAGGTTCATTTTGCTAACGGGCGTGGAGGACACTGTTTAGGGTGGCAGTGTGTATAATGATTGATGACTAAGTTTCAGTGAGGGGGCGAGGTCATGATTTTTGTGGCGTTAGTGGTGATTCTGTTGTTGGCGGCTGGACTCGTCACAGGAATTCGGCATCGGCAATGGTGGTTGGTTATTCTGACCAGTGTGGTATTGGTGGTGATTGTGGGCTATGCGATTGCGGGATTTGTTGTGTTTAATGTTTTGGATAAATGAGAGCGGCATAATCAACCGAGTATTAGGAGATTTATACAATGGATAAAAGAATATATATTAGCGATAATGGCGATTAAATAGCCTTCTGATGTGGTAGAATAATACTGCTGGCAAACCTTTTATAATGTTATTTATATTTGGTTTGAAGATAATTATTCTGCGACGTGTGGTATGGGAGGTTATTGAGGATGAAACGTAGGTTGATTGCGTTGGCGATTGTTGTGGGAATCGTGGGTGTTGGGGGAATTCTAGTGCCGTTGCCAATAGGCAGAACGTTGCCAATAGGCAGAACGGTCGTGACGGCTCACGCTGCCGAAAGTGCCGTGGTTGATTCTGGCACGATAGGAACCTGTCCGTGGCAGCTGACTGCGGATGGTGTTTTGCACGTTGAGAGTGGCACCTTGCCGGAATCGACGCCGGATGGCAAATTTGCTACAAGTCCCTTTGTTCCGATTCAGATACGCGAAGGTGGCGATGAAAATAATTTGAACCTGGCGACGATTAGTTTTGATGGGACGATTAAAACGCCAGTGAATGCCGCTTTTCTATTTGCCAATCTGTTAAATAACAACAATCGTCGTCAACCACAGATTAGGAACTGGCAGAACTTAGATACGAGCCATTCCACGAACTTTGCTTTCATGTTTACCAATACTGACCAGGATGAAATTGACGTCTCGGGGTTTGACACCAGTCAGGCGACCAGTTTACACGGCATGTTTGATGCGGCACATTATGTTAAGGGGTATGAACACTTTAACACGGGTAATGTTACAGATATGGGCTATATGTTTGATGCTTATGGTGTTGAGGGGCATCTAGAGTCGGTAGATGTTTCAAAGTATGATGTTCGTAAAGTTAATGCAACGCCATATCCCGGTGGCTATCCTGGTGGTTTTCATGCGATGTTTGGGACGATGGCTAATATTAAAAGTCTTAACATTGGAAATTGGCAGCCACGGATTCCACTTGATGGCATATTCTGGGGCGCCGACAAGCTCCACATTCAGAAGCTAACCGTTAGTCCAGCGGAAAATTTAGCGAACTCTGAGTTACTGGGACCCGATACGAGTTATGGTACGGATAAGGCCATTTTCACCGGCCATTGGGAAAATGCCAACGACCAATACGTGAAGCCCGGAGACGATAATAAGAAGAGTTATACAACAGCCCAGTTAATGGCTATGTACAATGGTAAATCAGTGATAACGGGGAATCAGACCTATCAGTGGGAACCCGTCGTGACACCAGGGAATCCGATCACGGTGCATTATGTCGATCGGAGTGGGGTAACTATTCAGCCGGATACGCAGCTTCTGGGAACGCTGGCGGCGACCTATCATGTGACACCGGTGACGATCACCGGCTATCGATTTGATAAGGCTAGTGAGGGCTCGCTGACGGGAACTTATACGTCAGAACCGCAGAGTGTCACGCTGATGTATGCGGTGGCCGCGGCGACGCCTGATAGTGGATCATCGAGTTCGTCTGATTCGAGTAACAGTTCTTCTGGTGGCGATCATGGCCAGCCAGAGGTGATTGCGAAGAAGGACCGGGCGATTACGGCGGTGAAGAAGATCGGCCTCTATGAAACGCCAGATTTTAGCGAACAGACTCGAGAATTTTACTATGCCAAGAAGAGGCGCACCAGGCGACCACAGTTTGTAATTACTGGCGTGGCAAGGTCTAAGCGTGGTTTAAAGCGTTATCTGGTTCGGGATGTGACCCCAGATTCGAAGCGTTTCGGCAAAACGGGGTATATCACGGCTAAACAAGCCTTTACGGTACATACTTACTATCAGCACAAGCCTAAGCGAGTACTGGTTATCCAGGGGACCAATGCCTATCGTGAGAAGTCACTGAAACATCAACTTAAGCACTTTAGACGTGGAAAGATTCTGCATTTTAAGAAGATGGCACGCTACCATCTGACAACGCGACTGGTCTTAAATGATGGGACCTTTGTCACTGGAAACAAGTTTAAAGTTCTGGAGAAATAGAAACTAAATAACTAGAATGTTTCATGTGAAACATTAAAAGACACCATGATCGGCTTCCTTGGGGAAGTCGGTCATGGTGTCTTTTAATGATTAGGTTACTTTTTAGTGATTTCCAGCAGACGTTTCCGAAGCGCGTCGTCGTAGGCCGTCAGGTACAGGCCGTACTTACCGCGCTTCATCAGCACGTTCAGGACGTTGGCAATGAAAGTCCGGTACTCGTCCTGCGTGAATTTCATATCCTTACGCTTCTTGAAGATCTCCTTATGGGAGTACTTCTCAGGGATGATGGTCATGGTGTCCGTCTGGGGGTCATAGCCAAACGAAGGTCCGATGATCATGCCGACGTAGTTCAAGTCGAAGCCTTGAAGCGTGTAGATGGTGCCAACTTGGGTAATGGAACCTTCCCGCTTGGCCCAGTGGGTCCGTTGCGGGTCCCATTCGTCCCATGGCAGGTTGAAGGTGTCCATTTCAACGTTGTGTCGGCCGTCGATCCGCGGGAAGCCTGAAGTGGCAACCATCCGGCTCATGCCGACTTCTTTATTGCGCTTCTTGATGGTATCGAACATTGCCCCAGCGGTATCGAACATCTTGAAGTCAAAGTCACTGTTGTCGGGGAAGGGCTTTAGAGGCTTTTCAGCGGTCAGATCGTCCATCCAGGCCACCTGCTCGTCACTGGCCACCATCCGGTACTGGAAGTTCATGCTGAACGACTTGTGGGGATGAGAACCGATCGTCTTGAATAGGAGGTCCTTGTCCCAATACATCTTGGATTGGAAGACCTGATCGAAGTCGTAAACGACGACAACGACTTTGGCTAGATCCATCAGATCGGTCAGTTGGTTCTGGCCGCGGTAGTGGGCGTAGGGTTCTGATTTCGAGTAGAGCAGGTGCGCTTCGTCGACGAAAATAATGTCGTACTTCTTGTGATTCTTTTGCGCGTAGTTAATCAGCGACGTTGGCCGACGAATCGAGTTGACCTTCATGTTGGGAATTGATTCGGCAATGTCCTGGTAAGCCTTGTACAACTCGGGGTGGTTAACCACCAGTGAGGTCTTGTAGCGCTTGTCGGTCATGTATTGGCGAACCAGTTCCATCAGGACAACCGATTTCCCGGTTCCCGAAGCGCCTTCGATAATGGCGACGGAAGACGGGGTGTTTTGCAGGCCTTGCTTGATGTAGTCGTTGATGTTGGTGATGACCCGTTTCTGGTCGTCGGAAAGGTCGTCGACGAAGAACTGAGCTTTTAGAATTTCATTCATGGTAGGGCTCCTAATTTAATTTTTTTAGCGTCATTTGGGCATTAGGCGCCTGGTAAATTTCGAAAAATGGGGCGTCCAGTTTAGCGGCGGCTGGACCATCTTGAATTTACTTTCAGCGGTGATTATATCATATTTTGGGGATGAATAGAGAGTGATGGGGATGGGTGTTGGCGAGGAGCCGTTGTTAAATGAGCTTATGGGATTTGGGTGAAAAAGGATGGACTTATGTTATTCGTCTAGAGTATTTTGTTTGAAAAACCAGGTAGGGATTAAATCAGGAAATTTAAGGTATGTATTGATCGCATATTTAGAGACTAATCCTATGCGAACGATTCTAGGGTGAAGGACCAAATCAATTATTGTTGGAGAGTTATCGCTAAGGTATGCTTAAAAAAACAAGTAAATATTGAGATGTAAACTAAACAAAATGGACCGTTTTGAAAAATTGAAACGTTGGTGTAACAGGGATTCTTTAGTGTACTCCCCACGTATGTGGGGATGATCCTAGTAGGATTGTGTGAGATACTCCTGCGTGCTAGTACTCCCCACGTATGTGGGGATGATCCCGTGTGCCCCAAGTCCAATAAAATCGCGTCTAAGTACTCCCCACGTATGTGGGGATGATCCTCGCGGTATCGTCACCATGCACAACAGTTTTCTGTACTCCCCACGTATGTGGGGATGATCCTATTCTTACTGATGGGATGTTGGGCAGGAAATGGTACTCCCCACGTATGTGGGGATGATCCTGTGGAATTATCCGCGGTGGCTAGCGGTAGCAGGTACTCCCCACGTATGTGGGGATGATCCCTTAGCGTGGTTAGCTTACTATAGAATCATCAAGTACTCCCCACGTATGTGGGGATGATCCCTTGCTTATTGATTAAAAAAATTAATGACGGTGGTACTCCCCACGTATGTGGGGATGATCCCGAAATTAATCGCAAGACTTTACGTGTCAAGGAGTACTCCCCACGTATGTGGGGATGATCCAAATCCTGCCAAACGTCGCTGCCAATTATGACTGTACTCCCCACGTATGTGGGGATGATCCCTGCACCGTGGTCACGAACCGCGTGCGTGAGCGTACTCCCCACGTATGTGGGGATGATCCTACCTTGACTGTTAGAGCACTTTTCGCCGATCAGTACTCCCCACGTATGTGAGGATGATCCCCCGGAGAAGTTGTGGTTAATGGTTGGTTTTCCGTACTCCCCACGTATGTGGGGATGTTTTTTTACGATCCCTTTCGATTCATCAGAGGGTTACTTACATATGTAAGATCAAATTGGTTAAGAAAAAGTTTGGGAATCTATAGGATATCTTTATTCAGATTAGTTATAGATACGTGGAAAGGCTTAAGAGTACTTGTTCATTAGTGAGAGATGTTTCTCAACCATGTGTCGAGAAAGCTAGGTTAGTTGGTACACTATATATCTAGAAAGGTACCGCTACTGCTTAAGGTGTGAGAATGCTCAACCAGGTATCTCTAGATATGATAAAATGAGTGCACATGCCTACAGTGGTTGATAATACTGGGTTTAAGGCTACAAATTGGAATATTAAAATAATTAGAAAATACTATTTATTATTTCGTAAGACGTCTATATTGACTTGAACCGTCTTTATCTGTATCTTCAAAGATACGATGGCATCAGGCTTTCGGCGTCTTATTGAACAGTCTATAATTGTTAAAAAGAGATAGTTAAGAGGATGTACATATGGCGATAAAGATATCTGATCGAACATCGGTACTTTGGGCTAAGAAACGTACTGAGGACGGGCATCAATCCTGGTTGCCCTTGATTGTGCATTTAATTGATACACAGAACACGATTAACTATTTATTTGCTAAATGGCTGAGCCCAGACCAGCAGCGGTTATTGACGGGACGATTGTCAGAAGAAGAGACACAGAGACTGGTCAAATTTGTAGGGTTTATACATGATATCGGTAAAGGCACCGCAGCCTTTCAAACTAAGAAATCCTATGATCACGACGATTCGCTGGATGAGGATCTTAGATCTCGACTGGCCCAAGGGGGATTTCGAGGACTGGATGAAGTTGTACTAGCTTCTGCAGGTCAGTCTCCACATGCTTTAGCTGGTGAGGCCATCATTGAAGATTTTGGTGTCCCTGAGTCCATCGGGGCCATCATCGGGGGCCATCATGGGAAGCCAGCTAAAGAAGCACCAGAGAACCAGATTGACGACTACACAGCAAACTTTTATCAGGATGATGTCGACCCTAAAGTTCAGAAGCCATGGAAGGCTGTGCAGAAAGAATTATTTGAGTATGGACTGACCACTTCAGGCTATCAAGAAGTGGCGGATATTCCTGATATCACGCAACCACAAGCCGTTGTCTTAGAAGGCTTGTTGATTATGGCCGATTGGCTGGCATCAAGTGAATATCTAGATTATCAACAGGAAAAGCCGCTTTTTCCGCTAATTCCGTTGGGTCAGGCGTATCAAGATATTGATGTGGACTCACGTTTTAGACGAGCTATGGGTAACTGGTCCGTTGGTGGGGAGTGGCAACCACAACGAATTGATCCGGACGATCTAGATCAGGTCTACATGGATCGCTGGAAATTTAAGCCACGACCCGTGCAGAGATCCATGAGTCAAGCAATTGGAAAAGCCCTTGACCCAGGAATGGTGATTGTTGAGGCACCAATGGGGTTGGGAAAGACCGAGATTGCGTTACTTGCTGTCGAACAATTGGCGTATATGACAGGGAGTGATGGTCTTTTCATGGGACTACCGACTCAAGCAACAACCAACGCGATGTTTAACCGAGTTAATAAATGGTTGAAATTTTTAGCTGAGCTTCAGGATGAGAACTTTGAAATTAAGCTGATGCACAGTAAGGCGCAATTTAACCAAACGTATCGAAGCCTTCCAGATGCTTCAAACGTCTATGGTGAGGAAGATGGTCATGGGGATGTTGTGGTTAATGGCTGGTTCTCTGGCAAAAAGTCTATTCTGTCGAAGTTTACGGTCGGAACAATTGATAATCTCTTGCTAATGGGGCTGAAACAAAAGCACCTGTTCTTACGGCACCTGGGCTTTAGTGGCAAAGTGGTCGTGATTGATGAGGTCCATGCCTACGATGCCTATATGAATCAATACCTGTATAAGGCAGTCAATTGGCTAGGGGCTTACCATGTTCCCATTGTCATTTTGTCAGCGACCTTGCCGAAAGCGAAACGGAATGCTCTTCTAAAGGCTTATCTACTTGGAAAATATGGCAAAAAATATGTGCGAAAATTGGTTGCACCGGAAGGCTGGGAAGAAACACAGGCCTATCCATTACTTAGCATCTTGGATGGCAGTCAAATTAAACAGACGACATCATTTCCAGGCAAAAGTGACCAGCAACCAGCCCACATCCAAGTTAAACGGTTGGATCTTCCTGATGAGGCTCTTATTGCTCACGCGTTACATAAGATTAGCGATGGCGGAGTTGCAGGAATTATTGTTAATACGGTTAAGCGGGCACAGAGGCTGGCTCAATTAGTGCCGCCTGATATTCAATTGATGGTGATGCATTCAGCATTTTTGGCTAATGATCGGTCAGCCCACGAGACTAAGATACAGGATGCAATTGGAAAGCATGGGAATCGTCCGGAAAAGATGATTGTTATTGGGACACAGGTCCTAGAACAGTCTCTGGATATTGATTTTGATGTGATGTATACGGACATTGCCCCGATGGATTTGATTCTTCAGCGAGCTGGGCGTCTCCATCGTCATCAGATTGAACGGCCTAAGGTTTTACATAAACCGCAATTATTTATCATGGGGATTGAAGGAACCAATGAATACGAGGCGGGTAGTACTTTTGTTTACGGGCAGTATCTTCTCATGAAGACGGATCATTTTCTGAAAGATGAAATTGTCTTGCCAGATGACATCTCACCTTTAGTGCAAAAGGTTTACGACCCCAAGACGGACTCAGAGGTTGCGGAGATTGCCACAGCTCAAGCTAAGTTCGAAATAGATCTGGAAAAGGAAGAAAATAAGGCCCACTTTTTCCAAGTTGGGGCACCGAAGCTTAAAATTGGCGCCACAATTCATGGTTGGCTGAGTCGCGATCTGGGCAATATTGGTAATGATGATCAGCAGGCCAGTGCGGCAGTCCGTGATATCAAAGAGACCTTGGAAGTTATTCTGATTCAGCACACGGAAGAAGGAAACTTCTTGGTAGGTGGTCAGCCCTTGGCAGACGTTAACTCACAGGTAATCGTGCAACAAATTATTCGGTTGCCTTTTGTGATTACACCGAGCCCCCAAAAGGTTGAGCAGGCGATTAAAGCCCTTGAAGACCTGACGAATAAATACTTCTCAGGCTGGCAAAGTGATATTTGGCTCAAGGGATCGCTAGTATTGC
This sequence comes from Levilactobacillus humaensis, assembly GCF_024345185.1. Taxonomy (GTDB): domain Bacteria; phylum Bacillota; class Bacilli; order Lactobacillales; family Lactobacillaceae; genus Levilactobacillus; species Levilactobacillus humaensis. Next base: position 22,155 of record NZ_BROB01000031.1, read on the forward strand.
CGTTAGACAAGGACTTCTCAGTAACTTTTGAAGGTTGGCACCTCACGTATTCTGCAAAGCTAGGACTTAAATATGTACAGGAGGATGACAATCGTGGATGATAAAAACTTCAATTTAACCACGGAACCGTGGATTAAGGTCATCACGCTAGACGATAATCAAGAACAAACAGTATCTCTAATCGACTTATTTGAAAATGCCCACCGTTATCGTCAATTAGCCGGCGACATGCGGAGCCAAGACCTGGCGATCTTACGGCTTCTACTAGCTATCTTGACAACTGTCTATTCGCGATTCGATGCCGATGGTCAGCTGTATAAATGGCTAGAGATCAATGAAAAATCAGAAGTTAGTATTGATACTGATGAATTTGATGAGGACGACAGCGAAGATGATTTATTCAAGACCTGGCAGAATTTGAGTCAGGCGGGTCAACTTTCACCAGTGGCGACGCAATATCTAAAGACACACGCTGACGAGTTTGATTTCTTTGGGCCGCATCCGTTCTATCAAGTGACCGCAGAAGACTACGATGCCTTGGTCCCCGAAGCAAAACGCGTTGCTGGTGGGAAAGGGCAAGTTGGTATCAAGCAGCTTAATCGTCAGGTCTCAGAAAGTGGCAATACACCAGCTATCTTTGCTCCAAAGGCAGGAGAAACTAAGAATAATCTGCCCCTGGATGAACTGGTTCGTTGGATCATTAGCTACCAGAACTTTACCGGCGTGACCGATAAATCCAAGGTTGTGACCGATGAAAAATTCTCGAATTCGGCCGGTTGGATCTATCGAATTAATCCCGTATTCGCTAAGGGAAAGTCTCTGTTTGAAACGTTATTGCTGAATTTAATTCTAGTGAATGAATGGCAGGATGAGATTGAATACACGTTGCCTAAGCCGGTTTGGGAATACAAGTCCGTTCGAGACTACGTGACGCACCGGAAGGCCCAGCTTTTACCAGACAATCTGGCTGAGCTGTACACGACTTGGTCACGAATCTTACATATCGAGTGGGACGAAACAGACTCACCTCATATTTTCAGCGCCGGAATCCCCATATTTGACTACGAAGACGCCCTGATTGAACCGATGACGACCTGGCGCTTTGACAGAAAAGAACATGCCTATCGGCCGGCAGTCAAGGGATTACGATCCTTGGGGATCGCGATGTGGCGCAACTTTGGGCAATATGTTAAGGTCCGAAGTTCTGACGATGTCCATGAACCGGGAATTGTGGTTTGGCTACACAAACTGAAAAAGAGGAAATTGATTCCACGTGAGGATTCTTTGATTTTGAATTCAGTGGCCCTGATTAGCGATGGGGTTGCGACCTCACAATCACCAGCGGCAGAGGTCGTTGATGACATGCAACTCCAGGCTGATGTCCTGTTCCCTAGTGATGATCAGAATGAACCGATGAAACGTTGGCCAACGCGGATTGAAGACACCATTGCCCTCACACAGACGATTGGGACGGACTACTTCCACTTTGCCAGCGACATTGGGAAGATTCGTAATCTGGATGTTCGGCCGTTTGCTAGTGGGATGAGTGCGAAATTCTATGAACAGCTGAACGAACCCTTTAAGGAGTGGTTGGAGAATTTGGAAAGCGGAGATAACCGTGATAAACGAGTTAATCAATGGAAGCAGACACTTCAAAGGATTGTGGTGGCGTCAGTTAATGATGTGATGCAGGCCAGCTCGCCCAGAGATGTCAAGGGAATTTCTACTGACCATGGACCCTTGAATATATTCACGGCTAAGAATCGCCTGATGGGGAGTGTCCAGAAACATCTTGAGTTGAAGAAGGAGTGATGAGGGTCTATGGCAGAAGAACTTAAACAGATTGCCGGTCGAATAATTCACTCGATTTATCGAGACGGCGCGGCAGACAAGGCAACGTTAGCTAATTTGAGAAATGCACCGACCGTGACGAGTCAACGCGCACAGAAGGTATGGCCGCTCTTAATGGCAAACCTAAGTGAGCAGCAGCTCAGCAAAAACGGGGTACCCACGCGAGAAGAGGTTGCGGTGTATACGGCGATCCGGTTCTACGCGATCTACCAACAAGGTAACCAGACAGCGTGTGTTTATGCGCCCGCCAGAGGTAAGGATGCTAAAGGGCAAATGCTCTTTGGTGCCTTGGGTAATTTGCGAGGAAATGAAGACTTACGAGTTGCCATGGATCGGCGTGTGCAGCCACTACTGGCTACGACAAATGTAGCGGGTGTGATCAACGAGCTATCTCACTTGATTAGCATTTTGAAATCACATGGGAATAACCAGCAGATTGACTTTGCCCAGCTGGCCCAGGATCTCTATTGGTTGCAAGTGAGTTACGAACAAGCCAGCCGAATTCGGTTGCTTTGGGGACAACAGTATTTCAGACAAGCAGATAAAACTGAGGGAGAGAAAGCTAATGACTAATCTATATGTTGATTTGAACGTGTTACAAACTGTGCCATCATCCAACATTAACCGGGATGATACGGGTGCTCCTAAGACAGCCTTTTATGGCGGTGTGACGCGGTCTCGAGTTTCTTCTCAAAGCTGGAAAAAGGCTGTTCGGGATCGATTTGATAAGGATAACGTGGCTACTGGAAAACGGACAAAGAAGGCCGCTACCTTGCTAGCTGACGAATTAAAGACCCTTGATCCAACCTTAGATGACGACGCTGCCATGGGCAAGGTCGGCGATATCTTCAAGGCGGCTTCAATCAAGTTGAATAAGGAAAACGAGACGGGAGCCCTGCTGTTCGTTAGCGAGGGGCAACTTCGCAAATTGGCGCAATACGCTTTAGATAATGAAGAACTAGATAAAAAGGAAGTCAAAAAAGTTCTGAAGGGTGACCAGTCGCTAGACTTGGCCTTGTTTGGCCGAATGGTGGCAGACAATCCAGAGCTCAACGTGGATGCTTCAGCCCAAGTCGCTCATGCGGTATCAACCCATGAAGTGATTCCGGAATATGATTACTTTACGGCGGTCGACGATGCGCGGGCGGATGATACAGCCGGTGCCGCTATGCTGGGAACGATTGATTACAATTCAGCAACCCTCTACCGCTATGCCAATGTGAATATGAACGAATTGGTCTACAATCTTAACCCAGAAGATGCCATTCATGGGGCAGCGGATTTCATTAAAGAGTTCGTCCTCTCGATGCCTACTGGGAAGCAGAATACCTTTGCGAATAAGACTTTACCAAGCTATGTCATGGTTACGATTCGAACCGACACGCCAGTTAATTTAGTTTCGGCCTTCGAAAACCCCGTTCATTCAGATGGTGGCTACGTTGAACCTTCTATTCAGCGGCTGGACGATGAGTATCAACGTACAGAGAGTTTCGTTGAAGAACCTCTCGCAAACTTCATTTTAGGCAAACCAGATTCACAAATTGGTGACAGCGTGGCCAATTTATCTGAACTTTTAGACAAGGTCACTGAGACGTTATCGAAGGTGGTTCCAGATGAAAACACTAACGATTAAACTTACCGCACCCTTACAGTCGTACGGCAATGAAGCGTCATTTACGCGGCGGACAACAAATGATTACCCTACAAAAAGTGCGGTGATCGGGATGGTTGCGGCCGCCTTAGGATACCGCCGGAGTGATGAGCGGATCGTGGCATTAAATGACCTAGGCTTTGCCGTCAGAATCGATCAAGTTGGTCGGAACTTGACAGACTTCCAGACGGTTGAATGGAAAAAAGATACCCGTAAGATTACCTACCGGGATTATATTCAGGATGCGGTGTTCGTGGTCGCGTTGGGTAGTGACGATAGCCAGCTGATTGAAAAGATCAATGTGGCCTTACATCACCCACACTTCCAATTATTCCTTGGTCGTCGTTCGAATGTCCCGGCCGGTCCTCTCGTTACGCAGGAGTTCTCAGACGAGACGCCAGTGGCAGTTTTAGAACAGCTTCCATGGCAAGCAAACAGGCGGTATCAGAAACGAAGCAAAAGCCATCGCTTAGAAATCGTGGCCGATGCCAGTCTGATTTCGGATAAGCAGAGCGCCATGGTTAAGGACCGCGTCGTCTCTTTCGATCAACGTGATCGGCGCTACGGTTTTCGGGCGATTGCCAGAACAACGGTTGATCTAACTAATTTAAATTCTCAGGAGAGCGAACCGGAAACGACACATGATGCTTTCGGCGCAATCTAGGAAGGAGTCAGCATGTACTTATCAAGAGTTGAAATTGACGTGAATAATCGCGCTAAAACGAAAGATTTAACGCACCTTGGTGCTTATCACAACTGGGTTGAGCAGAGCTTTCCTCAAGAGATTGCGGCGGGACAACGGACACGACACTTGTGGCGAATCGATCATTTAGGCGGCAAGAAGTACCTGCTAGTCCTGAGTGAAGCGGCCCCAGATCTCGATCAATTGGCAATCTACGGAGTGGCCGGTACGGCGATGACCAAATCCTACGATCGGCTATTAGACAGCATTCATGAGGGGAAAATTCTCCAATTTCGCTTAACAGCGAACCCCACGTATTCGATCATTAAGCCGGGCCAGAAGCAGGGACGCGTGGTTCCCCACATTACGGTTGCCCAACAGCGAGGCTGGCTGGAAAAAAGAGCTGAAAAGGCTGGATTTCAGATCGTCAAACAGGAATCAGTGGATTCAGATGATCAAGAAGCAACACTGGCTTTTGATATCGTCAACCGGGAGTGGCCGATGCTCCATCGGAAGGCCGGTCGCGGTGTACGGCTAAGTCGCGTGACCTTTGAAGGCCTTCTGCGAGTGGCTGATGTGGACGACTTTAAACAAACGCTGACCAAAGGACTCGGACGTGAGAAAGCCTTTGGTATGGGGTTAATGACGGTGATTCCGGAGGCTTGATAGAATGGGTAAGCAAGTTGGGGCAGAAAAGCCAGAACGGCGCGAATTGGGCCGGGTTGGTGATCGAACAACTTTCTTATATTTAGAGCACGCAAAGTTAAATCGACGAGACAGTGCCATTCAGGTGATGGATTCCCGGGGAATTGTTTATGTCCCCGCGGCAATTATCAGTGTACTGATGCTGGGCCCCGGCGTGGATATGACCCACCGCGCCATGGAACTGATTGGCGAAGCCGGGCTAGGGGTGATTTGGGTCGGTGAACGTGGGGTTCGGCAGTATGCTTACGGGCGGCCACTGAACCACTCCTCGGCTCTAATCGAGGCCCAAGCTCGGCTCGTTTCGAATAAACGTACCCGGTTAATGGTTGCAAGACAGATGTATCAGATGCGGTTTCCTAACGACGATGTTTCGGGATTAACCATGCAACAGCTGCGGGGCAAGGAAGGTGCACGAGTTCGTCGCGTCTACCTAGAACAGTCTCAGGCAACTGGGGTGGCATGGTCGCATCGGGAGTACAATCCGGATGATTTCGATTCGGGGACGCCGATTAACAAGGCGTTGACGGCGGCTCATCAGGCTATTTATGGGTTGAGTTACAGTGTCATTTCGGCATTAGGGGCCTCGGCCGGGTTGGGCTTCGTCCATACGGGCCACGATCTCTCTTTCGTTTACGACTTTGCTGATCTCTACAAGGCCGAGTATTCTATTCCGATTGCCTTTCAGGTGACGGCTAAGTTTGGTAACGATCCGGATATTGGGTCCAGAACTCGGCGGGCCATGCGCGATGCCTTCGTAGATGGTAAGTTGCTTGCTCGCATGGTGCGAGATTTAAAAGCCTTGCTAGGCATGACCGACGAGAGTGAAATTGACGTCGTGAGTTTGTGGGATGATCAGATGGGACTCCAGAAATTTGGGGTTCAATACCATGAGCTTCAGGAAGATGGTCGCTCATGATTGTCGTGACGTTAACGAAGGTTCCCCGGTCGTTACGAGGGGACCTCACTAAGTGGTACCAAGAGATCCAGACGGGGGTCTACGTCGGCAACGTGAGTGCTCGGATTCGCGATATGTTGTGGGATCGAATCATGAAAAATATAGGCCATGGTGAAGCCACCATGGTCTATAATTCTAACAATGAATTAGGGTATACTTTTCGCACCACGCGTAAAGATCGCGACGTGGTTGATTTCGATGGGATTCCATTGATGATGCATCTGAATGAGGCGACTGGCCCGGTAAAACACGGGTTCAGTAACGCTGCCAAGTTCCACCAGGCTAAGGTGATGACGCGTAAGCTGGCCAATAAAAAGCCAGTAGCTGCACCACCAACTCTGATTGCGATTGATCTTGAGACGACTGGTTTGGATCCAATCGAGGATGAGATTATGGCGATCGGTGCGGTTAAACGGGTTCAAGGTAGGCCCATTGAGAGATTTTACCAATTAATTCAGATTGATAAACCAATTCCTAAAAACGTTATGAGCCTAACCGGACTAACTTCTGAATTATTAAATGAGAAGGGGGTTAGTTTGGCTGCTGGTCTGCAGGGCCTCAAGACGTTCATTGGCGATACACCGCTGATTGGGTATAACCTGCACTTTGACGAAACCTTCTTGACGGCTGGTTTTAAAAGGAACGGCTTACCAGATCTAGGTAATCGAATGGTAGATCTGATGCCGGTAGTTAAGAAAGCTAATAAGTTTTTAGATAAGGGAGATTGTAAAATATAACCGAACACTTGTAGACAAAAAAGCCCATAGAGGCCTTTAATAGAATTACCACAACACT
>NZ_BROB01000032.1 GCF_024345185.1 Levilactobacillus humaensis
GCTCGTGGTTCCGACTACTACGGCCCACAGCGGACTTTCACCGCCTAGTTAACGCCCATGCCGGGCGCACACAAAAACCGGGACAACAATGACTGTCATCCCGGTCAAGACGTATACTTACAGACTAATTAGTCCTTGTCGTCGTCTTTCTTCTTGTCTTGCTTAGCAGAGTCGGCAATCAAGTCAACGGCGCTCTTGATGGCAATGTCATGCTTCAACATGTCGTCAGAAAGGGCGTTACGAACGGCGCTTTCTTCCATGCCATATTGGCTAGCCAAGTCCTTAACTTCAGCAGCAACTTCGTCTTCTGAAGGTTCGATCTTTTCAGCTTCAACGACGGCTTCAAGAACCAAGTTGGTCTTAACCCGCTTTTCAGCACCGTCAGTGAATTGCTTACGCAAGTCATCTTCAGTCGTTCCAGTTAACTGGAAGTACATCTTAGGTTCGATACCTTGTTGTTGCATGTTGGCAAGGTATTGGTCCATTTGACGGTTAACGTCATCCTTCAGCATAGCTTCTGGGACGTCAGCAATTTCGGCGTTGTCAACAGCTTCACTGATGGCTTCGTCTTCAATAGCGTTGTGAGCAGCTGAAGTCTTTTGTTCCTTCAGTTGATCCTTAGTCTTAGCTTGGAGTTCTTCAAGACTGTCAACATCTTCGTCAACGTCCTTAGCGAATTCGTCATCTAATTCTGGTAATTGCTTTTCCTTAACTTCGTGGATGGTAACCTTGAAAGTGGCTTCCTTGTCACGTAAGTCTTCGGCTTGGTAATCCTTAGGGAAGGTTACCTTAACATCAACATCTTCGCCAGCCTTGTGACCAACTAATTGGTCTTCGAAGCCAGGGATGAAGGAGTTAGAACCTAATTCCAGGGAGTAGTTGTCAGCCTTACCACCATCGAATTGCTTGCCATCAACGTAACCGTCGAAGTCAATCACAACAGTGTCGCCCTTAGCAGCGGCTTCGTCTTCCTTAAGCACTAATTCAGCTTGTTGTTGACGTTGCTTTTCGATTTCAGCATCGATATCTTTTTGGTAAACACGGGTGTTTTGCTTAGTAACGCTCAAGCCCTTGTATTCGCCCAACTTAACATCTGGCTTAACCGTAACAACGGCCTTCAGAACCCAAGTTTGGCCCTTTTGCATCGATTGAACATCGATTTGTGGTTGGTCAACTGGTTCGATGTTAACTTCCTTGATAGCTTCGTCATAAGCTTCTGGCAAGACGATGTTTAAAGCGTCTTGGTAGAGGGCTTCTTCACCATACATTTGGTTAAAGATCTGACGTGGAACCCGGCCCTTACGGAAACCAGGAACGGATAAAGTCTTCTTAGTCCGTTGGAAAGCTTTGTCCAAGCCTTCGTTAATCTTATCAGGAGCAATTTCAAAGGTTAGTTCGCCTTGATTAGTGCCCTTTTTTTCAAACTTTGCAGCCATTATTTTCCCTCCGAAATGAAGATATTACTATTTACAATTCTATCAATTGCATACTGTATAAGTGTACCTTATGCTACCCAAATTGTAAAATGGTTTTTGTCGAAAGCCCGCAAATGACGGGCGTTCCTTTAACATTTTACCGCAAATTGTGGCTGACGTCTCGTCAAAACTGATTTAGATGACCATTTAAGGTGAAAACGATTACGCGCAGTCCACTAAAAATTTTAAGGACAGCAAAAAAGGCTGAAAAGTTAAACTTTTCAACCCTTTTTAGGATAGAACTAATTAAAATTAGTCGTCAATTTCCGTAACAGTACCGGCACCAACAGTGTGGCCACCTTCACGGACAGTGAACTTAGTACCCTTTTCAATGGCAGCTGGTTGGATCAGTTCAACAGTGAACGTCACGTTGTCACCAGGCATAACCATTTCAACGCCATCAGGCAATTCAATAACACCAGTGATATCAGTGGTGTGGAAGTAGAATTGTGGACGGTAGTTTGAGAAGAATGGCGTATGACGGCCACCTTCTTCTTTGCTCAAGATGTAGACTTCACCCTTGAACTTCTTGTGGGTTTGGATCGAGCCTGGCTTTGCCAAAACTTGTCCACGCACAACTTGTTCACGGTTAACACCACGGAGCAAGGCACCAACGTTATCCCCGGCTTCACCAAGGTCCAACGTCTTACGGAACATTTCAAGACCGGTAACAGTCGTCTTCAATACGTCGTCATGTAAACCAACGATTTCAACTTCGTCACCAACCTTGACCATCCCACGGTCGATACGACCAGAAGCAACAGTCCCACGACCAGTGATCGTGAAGACGTCTTCAACTGGCATCAAGAATGGCTTGTCGTTTTCACGTTCTGGAGTTGGGATGTAATCATCAACAACATCCATCAAGTGAAGGATAACCTTTTCTTGTTCTTCGTCGCCTTCGAGTGCCTTCAAAGCAGAACCGCGGATAACTGGAATATCGTCACCAGGGTAATCGTATTCTGAAAGTAACTCACGAACTTCCATTTCAACTAAGTCAACCAATTCGTCGTCGTCAACAAGGTCAGTCTTGTTTAAGAAGACAACGATGTAGTCAACACCCACTTGGCGGGCAAGCAAAATGTGTTCACGCGTTTGTGGCATAGGACCATCAGTTGCGGCAACAACCAAGATAGCACCGTCCATTTGGGCAGCACCGGTAATCATGTTCTTGATGTAGTCAGCATGTCCTGGAGCATCGATATGCGCATAGTGACGCTTTTCAGTTTCATATTCAACGTGAGCAGTGTTGATCGTGATACCACGTTCACGTTCTTCTGGAGCTGCATCGATATCAGCGTAATCTTCGGCCTTTGCTAAACCTTTGCTAGCAAGTACCTTAGTGATTGCAGCAGTTAACGTCGTTTTCCCATGGTCAATATGGCCAATAGTACCAATATTTACATGGGGTTTAGTTCTTTCATAATGTTCTTTTTCAGCCATTAATGAAACCCTCCTGTATTTTATCGCTAAGAATGCTTGACTCTCTCTCGAAAATCAATCACCCTTTGCGTAAAATTATACTACTTCTTTTCAGAAAGGGAAAGCTGGAACCCTCCCAAAAAAGAATCCTTGACTAGTATATATGCTGCAGAATTATTTGTAAACTAAAATCTGCGTGAATTTACGGTTTTTCAGTATTTTCACCGTTAAGTGGCCCAAATAGTTCAGCCATAAAGCGGTTAAGACGCTGCTGCCAAGCGATCATGTCAGCTTTTTCGTCCGCCGTGACCTCTGGTAATAGATCCTCCCCCGCAACTAGACGCGCCCAACTCGCGGGTTGGGTCACAACCTTATCAATAAACGGATACAGCATCATGAGTTGCAAGGTCACCGTCTGTTGCGCGTTGGCGGCTGTCATGGGGTCCCGTTGACCGAGATCTTCCTGAAAATACGATCGAATTCCCGCAGCAGCCTGACTAGCGTTCACCGGTTGTAGGTCTGCCGTGTCGATCGTGTACAGCTGATCATCCAGCCACTGAAGCTTAACCGTGGCCTTGACCCGCAAACGTAAAAGTTCTTCCAAAAGTGTTGCGCGCATCAGTGGATGCAGGAATGGATCAACCAGCAAATACTGAACGCCTTGCATAAATTCTTTGAGTGGTAATTGACGTGCTTGCTCTAGCCGTTGCCGTTGCTCACCAAAGGAGACATCCCCTAAATGGGTGAACTGCTTCGCCAACAATCGTTGCGTCGTAGCCAATGTGGCGCGGGACGCGTCCTCCGCCTGCGTAATCTGTGCCAATCCCCGGTCCCGCCATTTTGCGGCGGCCGGTAACGCACAAAACTCACGCGCGAAGATAAATTGTCGGTTCTTTAAGGCCACAGCCAGTCGCAGCTCAAAATCTGTTTGTGATGACAGATAGGCCGTGTCCATTTCTGCAGCATATTGTTCTGCCATCAGATATTGCTCATTGTGGTAAAGACTGACAACCAGCTCACGGTTCAATTCCGGTGTCTGTTCTTCGGCGTAGACGGCTTCAAACTGACTCGCCGCTATCGACCATTGCTCTGTCTTAGCCGCAGTCCTGGCCGCCTCTAGGGCCTGCTCTCTGGCTGCTGGACTAGAAAACTCTCCCATCTCGGTTCCCTCCCCAATTATTTTTTGTGGTGATCCAAAACGGACCGACGCCTTAGCGGTCTCGGTCCGTCATTTATTTACTTGTTATCCGTGGTTTCAGCTGGTTTAGCTGCTCGCCGGCGTTTCCGATTGCGATGAGCCTTATGATTTGGCTTCTGCGCCTTCGTCGCTGGATCGGGTTTTACAGCTGCCGTGGCCTTTTTAGCCGTTGGCTGTTGCTTAGGCTTAGCACCCGCCTTTTCCTTGCTTCCACTCCGTCGATGATGCTGGTTCACTTCCATGATAACCGGCAAGATTACTGGCCGACGATGCGTTTGTTCAAAGAGATAGTGGCTCAGGTGTTCCCGAACATCTTGTTTCAGGTGGCCCCAATCAAACTCCTTGTTGTCCAAGTTGTTTTGAACCGCCTTGCTGATGATCTCGGCACTCTCCTGCATTAAGTCCTTGTTGGACTTAACGTAGACAAACCCGCGTGACGTAATCTTAGGTTCTGCCACGATCTGTTTCTTCTTACGGTCAATTGTCACAACCGCGATAAAGATCCCATCATCAGCCAGAACTTTCCGGTCACGTAAGACGATATTTCCAATATCACCGACGCCGATCCCATCGATCATGGTGTCGCTGACATCGATACCTTCGCCTAGACCAATCTTACCGTTGCTGTAAGTCAACACATCACCCTTGGCCAGGATAAAGATGTGTTCGGCTGGAATTCCCAGCTCCATGGCAGCGTTAGCATGGGCATTCAGTAACCGGTATTCCCCTTGAATAGGCACCAAATACTTAGGCTTCATTAAGTTTAACATAAGTTGTAGGTCGCGCTTGTAAGCGTGGCCAGAGGAATTCAAGTCATCGGAAATGGCCTTAACCTCACCCCCGGCACGATAAATCATGTCACGGGTCTGAGCAACCGTTGTGTCCATAGCATGAGAAGGTGTCGTGGTAATGTAGACCAGATCGCCCTCTTGAATGTTGAACGTCTTTTCTTGCTTGTTCGCCATACGTTGGATGGCCTTGATAGGTTCACCCATCTTACCCGTTTGGAGCACCACTGTTTCGTCGGGCTTCAGGCTGTCCAATTGTTCTGGCGTTACTAGCAGGTCATCATCAAAGGACAACTTGCCCAGCTTCATTGCCGTGTGGACAATCTTTTCCAAGTCTTGACCGGTCAAGCAAACCTTACGTCCCGTTTTAGCCGCGGCGTCGAAGACTTGTTGAATCCGGAGAATGTTAGAAGCCACACAGGCCACCACAATCCGGCCCTCACGATAGTTAAAGGTTTCCTCAATATCTTCCGCAATGGTCTGTTCGGAAGCGTTCATGGCTGGATTTTCCGCATTCGCGGAGTCACTCAGCAAGGCTAAGACCCCAGCCTGACCAATTGCCCCTAAACGCGCATAATCAGTCTGATAACCTGGCTTAGCCGTCTGGTCGAACTTGAAGTCCCCGGTATAGACAATCTGGCCTTCATCGGTCTTCAACACAATGCCCATGGATTCAGGAATTGAATGCGTCGTTGCGAAGAAGGAAACGACCACGTCACCGAAGTCAATTTCAGTCTTTTCGTCAACCACGTGGAAGTCATCGTAATCCTTAAGCTTCGGTTCCGTTGCAACGTCAATCTTGGCTAAAGCCACGGTCATTTCAGAACCAAAGACAGGTACATTGAATTCAGTCAGGAAGTAAGGTAACGCCCCGATTGCATCGGCATGGCCGTGGGTTAAGAAGACCGCCACGATGCGGTCCTTGTTTTCACGCAGGTAATTCCAATCAGGAATCACGACGTCAATTCCTAATAATTCATTTTCAGGGTACTTCAACCCACAATCTAAAATATAAATACTACCGTTAACATCGACGGCATACATGTTCTTCCCGTTCTCGCGGACACCGCCGAACGGAATAATCTTGATCTTTGCACTCATAAGTTCACCTCAAGTAAGTTTCTCTACTATTATCTAATTTATTTACGATTAACTCGCAATTACTATTTTCATATGGGCCGTTTAGCCCAGATTCGTCCATGATTAAACTTCTTTCAGTTTACCATACTTTGTGCGATTACAGAACTATGTCGCCAAACCCGATCAAAAAAAGGTTCGTTTCCCGATAATGGGAAACGAACCTCAAAGGCGCGTCGGATTAACGACGTAAGCCCAAGCTCTTGATTAATTCACGGTAACGTTGAACATCAGTCTTACGTAAGTAACTGATTAAGTTACGACGGTGACCAATCTTCTTCATCAAACCACGTTGGGAATGGTAATCCTTACGGTGATTCTTCATGTGCACGTTGATTTCGTTGATATCAGCGGTTAAAACGGCAACTTGAACTTCAGTAGAACCAGTGTCGCCTTCGTGACGTGCGTATTGCTTGATAATTTCGTTTTTCTTTGCTTGACTAATAGCCATGGTAAATGTACCACCCTTCAAAATAAGTGCCCAAAACTGAGTAAACCGTCGGTGGCCGGCGAATCAACTAAGTTAAGGGTTTGTGCTTAGCACAGTTATCTATCATACTTAATTGTCGGCTAAATAGCAAGTCTTTTCCGCGCAATGCCTATCAAGTAAAATTACTTTACATTTATCGACACAACCTATTGCAATCAGTCAGTGGATTCTGTATAATTACATACGTTGAAATTAAGATTTCCGGTACAGGATTTCTCATTCGGAGGTGAAATTTTCATGCCAATTATTAAATCAGCAATCGAACGTGCCAAGACCAACGTCAAGGCCAACGAACGTAACGCCGCTCAAATGAGCGCAATGCGGACTGCCGTAAAGCGTTTCGAACAGGCCAAGACGGCCGGTGCCGACAACGTTGAAGACTTATACCGTCAAGCAAGTGCTGCTGTTGACCATGCCGCTTCAAAGGGTTTGATCAAGCGTAACAAGGCTTCCCGTGACAAGTCACGGATGGCTGCACGCCTTGCCAAGTAATCAATTAATCAACCTGATTAGATGATGCAATCAGGGGGTCGACCTTTTGGTCGACCCCCTTTTTTGTGTCCTCTAGGCGGGACGTTGATTGGCAAATTGTGTCATAAATAGTGAAAATAACAGTTCTGGTTCCTCTGTCGTGGACTTCATCTGTTGTTCGACCCGAAACAAACCCAGGTAAGCTTGATTGAGATCAGTTAGTTGAAAACGCCGCTGACTTTGCAAGGCTAGCTTGATCCGATATGGATGCACCTTCAGCAGGCTTGCCAACTTTCCTTGGCTGTATCCCTGTTTGGCCAAGACCTTCGATTGAATCAGCAGTCGAAATTGTCCTTGCAAGATGGCGTTGATCTTTAGCGGTTCTTCCTTAGCCAGAATCAACTCGCGATATAACGTGACCGCCCCCGCTGTATCCTTCGCTAAGACCTTATTAACCAGGTCAAAGACGTTTTGTGTAAGCGTCTGCGTCACCAAACCATTCACCGCATCAATGGTGATGGTCTTGGCTGGAACGGTAAACAGTTCCAACTTAGGCAGTTCACCCATCATCAGGGTTAAATCGGCATCGGTCCGTTGAATCAGTTCTTGTAACGCTTGCGGTTCAATCGTGTAGCCATCTTGCTTCATCTGATCCGTCACGAACTTCTGAACATCTCTTTCGGTGAAATGCCCAATATCGGCCGTCACCGCCACCTTTTTCAAGAGTTTCGAGACTTTCTTACGACCATCCAACTTGTCATAAGGGGCGAAGAAAACCAACACGGTACTCTCCATTGGCGATGAGAGATAGGTTTGCAAGCTATCCAGGTCGTGTTCCACCTTCTGCTTCTTCGTCTCCCCCGTTAAAAAGGCGGGACTGTCGATACAAACCACGCGGCGTTCACCAAAGAAAGGCGCCGCCATGGCATCGTCTAAGGCCACGGCCAGTGGTACCGTATCCATGTCGTAACTGGCAAAATTCATGGTCTGCTCTTCAACCGGAACAACCGCGCGAAAGGCTCGCTTCAGCCGGCGTTGCAGGTAATCCCCCTGGCCTAAGACCAAATAAACGGGTGCGAGATCTTTCCCTGTATGTAATTTATTTAAGAGTTCATTAATCGTCAAAACCTTAGTCCCCTTTTAATTTAGTCTGCCATTCCCCGTGTTGTCCCGTAAAGACGTAGCGAATCATCCCACTCGTCTGCGTGCTCACGGCCGGTATCTGGTCGGCTCTCAACCGTGCCAGGGTCTCCGGATTAGGGTGGCCATAGCGATTATGACGACCCGCCGAGATAATCCCCCAGCGGGGCCTGACTTGGTTTAGGAACGCGACGCCACTCGCCGTCTTACTCCCGTGATGTCCTAATTTTAACACGTCCGTTCTTAAATGCGGATCGACTTCTAACATTTTTTGTTCGCCGGCCTGGTCAAGGTCCCCCATAAAGAGAAAATTCAAACCACCATACTGCCCCTGTAGGGCCAACGAATTAGCATTTTCGGCTGGGGCCGCCTCAAAAGGATGTCGGACGGTTAGGGGTAAGTCACTCGTCGTTTTGATGGACACTAACGCTGTCGTGGCCTGCCGATTTGCCAACAAATGTTGCCAGGCCGGTTCCTGTTCCATCCCCGCCGGTACCAATAACCGTTTGACGCGAAAGGCCTTGAGAACCGCCGGTAAGTCGCCAATATGATCGGCATCGTGATGCGTCAGATAGAGGTCATCGATCGTCGTCACCCCGCGGCTCCGTAAATAAGTCACACTGGTTCTATCGGCGGCATAAGTCACAGGAATTTTCGGAACCCAACGTGGTTGTTGAAAGCCCAGATGACCCCCAGTATCAATCAGCGAAACATGCCGATTAAAGCGCTCGCGAATTAAGATGCTATCCCCTTGACCAACATCAAAGTAGGCCACCTCACCGTGCCAGGGGAAATGAATGGCCCCATACATCAGGACGTAACTCATCGCCAACAATCGCAGAAACTTTCGACGCTGGCCAACTGGTCGGCTAAATATGCCCAACGCTAGCCAAATCCACAACCAACAGACCCACCACCAGGGTTTACCAAAGACGAGATTACCAGGTAACGTCCCCAGCCAAGTCATCGCCTGATCAAACCACCCCAACAACGTCGCACATCCGCGACTGACCTCGGGTGCCCAAGGAAAAATAAGTGTGCCAATGACGGTCAATGGCAGTAACAAGACTGGAAATAAAGGGACCACGAGCCAGTTCGCCAGCAGTGTCAGTAGATGCCATTGAAACAAGCCGTTCAGTAAGCTCGGCAGGCTGACCAGCGCCAGACCTATCTGTCGCCAAGCAAACGACTCTTGTTCCAACAGAATCAAGACCAGTGACAAGCCGAAGCTCAGCTGACTCCCCAGCTCAAATAACAGGCCCGTATTTCCCATTAAGGCCACTATCAGGGTCAGAGACCAGGCATCCAGTCCACTGACCCGTAAACCCAACTGTCGGCCTGACAACTGCAAGCCACGCATCAGGCTAGCCCGCAAAATACTGCTGCCACCGCCAGCCAAGATAAAGTAACCAGGAAGACCGACAATCATCCCCCGTTCCCAGAGATCTCTAGGCAGACGGCAATGAACACACAGCCACTCCACCACTAGTAAAACGAGTGACACGTGTAGCCCGGAGATCGAAAACAAATGCAGTAATCCCAACCGTTGCATCCCTTCAAGCTCCTGCGTCGCTTCTAACGCCCGATAGCCTGGGAAAAGTCCTAGAGCATAAACCTTGAGCGCCCCCGGTAACCGTTGACAGGCCTGAATCAGGTGGGCTCGCAAGCCATGCCACCAGTCTGACCACCACGTTAATGGTCCCGTTGTGGTCACCAGAGGCGTGACTTGGGCAATTCGCACCTGTTTCACAATGCCTCGCCGCGACCAATAGGCTGCCCCATCGAATTGATTAAAGTTGGTCGCCGGCAAAATCCCAGATTGTGTCCCCTGAATACGCCAGGACTGGGCACGATCGACCGTTTGCAGATGGTGAAGTTCCGCGGCAGAACCAATTCGCCCGTGAAAAATCAACCGCTCGCCGGTGGTCACATTTTGCCCCACAAAGGAATAGGTGGTACCACGAATACTGAGCGCATCCGGTTGGAAGCGAACGGTCAGGCTTGCTGGACTTTCCGTGAAAGCTGACAGCCGTCTTCCGGCTAACTGTCGTTGACGACCCCACCACACACCGCCAATGACGACGAAGATCAGACCCGTTATCACCACGATTCGAGCCGATCGTAAAGTGAATATCCGACCCCAGGCTAAAATCACCAAGACCAACCCAGCCCACAGATGCCCACTCAGCATGACACTCAACGCGGCCAATGGTAAGGTCACAAACAGCCAACGACCGCCCACCGCTACTCTGCGGGGTGTTGACCAACCAACTGACTCAATAAGGCTGGATCAACCGTCACTTGGTTTAAATCGACATGTTTCATCGCGATGAGTTCCCGCGCATAGTCACTATTATGGTAATTTCGCATATACGTAATTTTTTTAATTCCTGCCTGGAGCAACATCTTGGTACACTGGAGACAAGGAAAATCCGTCACATAAATCTCCGCCCCATCGGTAGCTTCACCGAATTTGGCACACTGCAAAATGGCATTCATTTCGGCATGAATGGTTCGTACACAGTGGCCGTCTACCAGCTTGCACCCCACGTCGAGACAGTGGCTGTCACCAGAAACCGAACCGTTATACCCGGCCGCAATCAGTCGTTTATCTCGTACAATGGTTGCGCCTACCGACAACCGATTACAGGTGCTACGAGTCGAAATGACCAAGGCCTGTAACATGAAATAATCGTCCCAAGAAATTCGTTCATTTGCCATCAAAAATCCCTCTTTCTCTTTTATTTGATTCAGTATATCACGTCGTTAATTGGTCCTGCAGGTTGGCTACCGTCTTGTCACCAAATCCAGGAACTTGGGCCAGATCCTTTACCGACTTAAAGGATCCATGCGCCTCACGATAGGCCACGATCTTCTGGGCCTTCTTCTCGCCAATACCCGTTAATTGTTGTAAATCCGCCACGGTCGCCGTATTGAGGTTCACAACTGTTGCAGAACCACCGCTCCCCTGACTGTCTGAAGTGCCACCCGCAGGCGTCCCACTAGTCGCCGCTTGTGGCATCTTCTCTCCTTTCAACGGAATATAGAGTTTCTGTTGATCGGTCAGACGGGTTGCCAGATTAATCTGTTGGCGATCGGCCCGAGGTGCCAGTCCACCGGCCGTTTGAATGGCATCGGCCACTCGCATCTCCGGACCAAACTGATACAGTCCGGGTTTACGAACCGCGCCTTGGACATCCACAAAGACCCGCGTGTCATGACTGCTGGACGCCTGACTACCCGCTTCTATGGCCACCTTATGACTTCCAGACTCACTCATGGCCTGCGTTGCCGGTGGAATCTTCGCGGGTAAGGCTGCCACCGGGGACCGGTGTAATAACCCCCAGCCGACCAGTAACAGAACTATCACGGCCAAACACCCAGCCATTACCATCCGGGTCCGCAGGCTCAGTTCCTGCCACCACATCATTAGTTGTTCCATCTCTCTGCCCCTTTACCGGTTAATTCCGTAAAAAGAAGCCGAGAATTTTTTTAAAGCAAAAAAAGTTCCACTCACGTCGAGTGAAACTTCAGAAAATCCTATTGATGCGTTTTAAGGTATTTCAGAGCATCATCAAAGGTCTGAACCGGCACCACTTTCATATTCGGTGCGTATTTTTTGGCAGTTGCCTTCGCCAATTGATAATTCGTCATGTGTTGTTCCTCATACTTCAAGAGTAGCTTAGACGGCTTGACGTACGGTGCAAAGAAGACCGTTGCTCCGGCCCGCTTGGCCGTCACAATCTTCTTATCAATCCCACCAATTTCACCAACATTGCCGTCGGCATCGATAGTCCCGGTCCCCGCAATGTTTTGGCCGTGACGCAGGTTCTGCCCCATCAACTGGGTATAGATCTGCAAACTAAACATTAGGCCACCGGATGGCCCCCCGATGTTTCCGGGATCAACCGTCACCTTTGGGTCGGGTTTCACCTTAACGTTATCCGTCAGGGTGATGCCAATGCCGGCCTTTTTGGTGGGCAACGCCATCAGCTTAGCGGTCGCTTCATGTGACTTACCCTGACGTTCATAGGTAATCGTCGCACGTTGGCCAACCTTTTGTTTCTGAATGTAATGTTGATAGCCCGTCATCGAATCAAAGTGGCGGCCGTTAACCTTGGTTACCGTATCACCAACCTTAATCTTCCCAGCAAATGGGGAATTCTTGGCGATGCTGAGAACATAGATTCCCAAATACTGGCGCGTCACCGGCTTCTTCGCAGCACGATAGGCCGTGTAAATCGACTCATTAATCGCACTCTGCATATAGAAATCTTGAACACGATCATAGGTGGCATTATCCTGCCCCCCGGTCACGTCGGCAACGTCTTCAATACTGTAATACGGATTAAACTTGGCATAGACGTAAGACACTGGCCGTGCCTGTGCCACCGCCACAGCAGTAATCATATACTTTCCCTTGTTCTTATCAGGATGACCGGGCATCTTCACGAATGTCTTGAGATCATCCGCTTCGCCGGGTCCCTCGATATACTTCGGAAGTGGCAGGAAGAAGAACGCTAGGACCAGAATTGCAATGACCGCAGTCAAAATCACCTGACGCCACTGTTTACGCGTTAGTCTGAACATGCTCAGTCACGCTCCAATCGGTCTCGTAGCCCCTGCGCAACAGCTGGCGGCACTAAAGCGGAAAGGTCACCGCCAAATTGGGCGACCTCCTTTAAGAGACTAGAAGAGACAAACTGGTATTGCGGATCTGCATTCAAAAAGACCGTTTCGATTTCTGGCGCCAGGGAACGGTTCATGCCCGCAATTCCCTGTTCGAATTCAAAATCCGTGCTGTTGCGCAGACCACGAATTAAGACCGTGGCATGATTACCCCGCAAGAAATCCACGGTTAACCCACTCTCAATTTGCACACTAACATTATCTAAATCTTGCGTACTCGTCGTGATAAAGGCCACCCGTTCTGCCGGCGTAAACACCCCGCGCTTGGCAGTGTTCTGTCCTACAGCAACGATCACGTGGTCAAAAATCTTGCTAGCCCGAGTGATCAGATCCAAGTGACCATTGGTCAACGGATCAAAGCTCCCGGGAAAAACAGCGGTCGTCATTAGGCTTCACTTCCTAAGGCATAAATTGTCAGTTCGGTAATGCCGTAGTCTCGACGTTCGATAAAGTCATAGCCAGGAACATCCTCCGGCAATTTCGCTTTTTGATCGGTTTCACAGACGATCCGTGCGTGGGGTTTCAATAGATTCGACTCCCGCAACGTCCCCATCTGTTCCACAATCTTCTGTTGGGCATAAGGCGGATCAAAATAAACTAAATTAAACTGATCACCCCGCGTTGCCAACTCCTTCAGGGCGCGATTGGCATCCCGTTTGATGATAACAAATTTTTCGGGAGCCTTGGTCACCTCAACGTTGTCACGAATAGTTTGGATCGCCGCATACTGGCGGTCAATCAACACGGCCTCATCGATACCACGAGACACACCTTCGATACTCAAGCCACCGGATCCAGCGAACAGATCCAGACTCCGGCCGCCATCAAAGTACGGTCCAATAATATTAAACAACGCTTCCTTTACCTTATCCGTGGTGGGACGTGTTGCCATCCCGGGAACGGCCTTCAATCGTCGGCCACCAAATTCACCTGCTACGATTCTCATTGGTCATCATCCTTTGCTTCAGGCGTTGCCACTTCTTCGGCAACCCCATTGAACGTTTCACTAATTTCTGGTCGGTGAGAGGCCACCACCCGTTTGACAAAACGCAAGTGACTGAGTTGATCAGTCAAGGAAGCGACTTGGTCCTGGTTGACATACAGCACAACGTAACGCATCTTCTTGGAGACATACATCACAGTGCCGTAACGCTTTAATTGACGCGTTTGTTTTAAACTATACGTATAAACAATTAAACTCTGTCGTGGCTGAATTTCAAATGCCATGATTCATCCTCCTTTGTGCGGTTAGGCTTGCCGTTCACGGTTCTGGCGGGCACTAATGTTAAGAACGACACCCATCACTAATGCCAATGTCCAGGTACTCGATCCCCCATAACTGATGAAGGGGAAGGTCACCCCGGTAATTGGCAGTATACCCAGCACCCCACCTAAATTAAAGAGCGTCTGAATGGTTAAATAAGTTGCTGAGCCGTAACAAACCAAACTCTGATAAGCTGAATGGCTCCGAATACCAACCAATACTATCCGCATGATAATCGTGAATAAGAGGGCAATCAGGATAAATGCGGTCACCAATCCCAATTCTTCGGCAACAATGGCCATGATAAAGTCGGTGTTTGGTTCGGGCAGATACCCCGTCTTCTGGATACTATTCCCCCAACCGACGCCAAAGATTCCCCCATTACTTAGCGCGTAGTAGGAATTAACCAGTTGTTGCCCGACGGTTTGGGCATGTTCAAATGGATTGATGAACGCTACCAGCCGTAGGAGTTTATAATTATGCACTTTGCCACTCTCAGTGAACTTAACTGCTATTGGGAATACGATCCCGACAATGAAGAGAAAAAGTCCAGAAAAATACACGATGGCCCGTCGATAGTTAAACCCGCTTGCAAGGCACATAACCAAGACGATAGCCGCATTAATCGCAGCCCCACCCATATCAGGTTGTACCAGGATTAGAATCACAATGATGCTACAGATCAGCACTGGCCGCCACATAGGCACCCACCAATTCTCCACCTGTAGCTCATCCTGACGATGATCGATGGCATTAGCCAACCAAATAATGACGTAGAACTTCACAAATTCCGCCGGTTGGATACTGATGGGTCCCAAGTGGAACCAACCAGCTGCCCCATTAATGGTCTGGCCCATCGCAATCAGGAGAAAAAGTGCCCCGAATGCCAACCAACCAGCTAGCCTGAGAACCGATCGATTTCGGAGCTTGTTAATATTTAATGAAAGCATGAACGCCACAATTACCAGGCCCATAACCACGTAGATCGCCTGTTTAACCAAGTAGCTAACGGGACTGCCCCCGTTTTGCGAGCCAATGTCCGCACTGGCTGAGTACACCATCACAATCCCAAAAAGGCTGAGAATCAGATAGGGTACTGCGATGAAATAATCTAAATATTTTAACTTTCGCATACCTTTTGTTCGCTCCAAGTCCACCGTTTTAAAACGGCAATCGAATGTTTACATTATAGCATAGCTCACTCTAATTTTTTCGATAAAAAAACGGTAAGAACCGCGGTTAAGCCGCGATCCTTACCGTTATTAAAATTTTGTTTTAGAAATTACTTCCGTGAAGCAGTCTTCCGCTTCTTGGCAGCTTTTTCACGTTCGCTCGTGTTTAAGATTTGCTTACGTAAACGAACGTGTTCTGGCGTGATTTCACAGTATTCATCTTCGTTGATGAATTCAAGTGATTCTTCCAGAGACATCTTCAATGGTGACTTAACCTTGGCGATATCTTCAGAACCGGCAGCCCGGACGTTGGTTTGGTTACGGCCACGCGTGATGTTGACAGAAATGTCGTTGTCACGGCTGTTTTGACCAATAATCATCCCTTCGTAGACTTCAGTACCGGCATCAGTAAAGATGATCCCACGGTCTTGAACGGCCATGATGGCATAAGTCGTGACCTTACCAGAGTTGATAGAAACCAAAGTCCCGTTGTGACGACCTGGGTTCCAGTTCTTGATAACTGGCAAGTACTTGGAGAAGGTATGGTTCATGATCCCGTATCCACGAGTCAAGGACAGAAATTCAGTTGAGTAACCAATTAACCCACGAGATGGGGCTAAGAAAGTCAAACGAGTTTGACCGTTACCAACGGCTTCCATGTTCTTCATTTCACCCTTACGTTGTGAAAGGGTATCGATGATTGAACCGGTGTATTCGTCAGGCGTATCGATTTGAACAGATTCAAACGGTTCGCAACGAACGTTGTCGACTGTTCTGTAGATAACTTCTGGACGAGATGCTTGTAATTCGTAACCTTCGCGACGCATCGTTTCGATCAAGATGGACAAGTGAAGTTCACCACGACCGGAAACAACCCAGGCACCTGGGTTATCGGTGTCATCAACACGTAAGGAAACGTCGGTATGCAGTTCACGCTTCAGACGTTCTTCGATTTGACGAGACGTCACAAACTTACCTTCACGACCGGCAAATGGGGAGTCGTTCGTCCGGAAAGTCATTTGCAGCGTAGGTTCGTCAATCCGTAAGATTGGAAGTGGTTCCGGAGTACCAGGATCAACCACCGTTTCACCAACGTTGATTTCATCCATCCCGGAAACGGCAATCAAGTCACCCGCTTGGGCTTCGTTGATTTCCAAACGCTTCAGACCGAAGAAACCAAATAACTTGGTAACTCGGAAGTTTTGCTTAGAACCGTCCAACTTCATAACAGAAACGCTATCGCCGACCTTGATCTTCCCACGGAAGATACGGCCAATCCCGATACGACCAACGAAGTCGTTGTAATCCAGCATGGCAACTTGGAACTGTAAAGGTTCGTCGGTGTTGTCAATTGGTGCTGGAATGTGCTTAACGATGGTGTCAAAGATTGGCTTCATCGTGTGTTCTTGCGTGTCCAGTTCTGGATCGTAGCTGGAAGTCCCGTTCATTGCTGAGGCGTAAACCACTGGGAAGTCCAGTTGGTCTTCATCGGCCCCTAATTCAATAAAGAGATCCAAAACTTCATCCACAACTTCGGAAGGACGGGCACCTGGACGGTCAACCTTGTTGATAACAACGATTGGCGTCAAGTGTTGGTCCAAAGCCTTCTTCAAAACGAAACGCGTTTGAGGCATCGTGCCTTCGTAAGCGTCAACGACTAACAAAACGCCGTCAACCATGCGCATGATCCGTTCAACTTCACCACCGAAATCGGCATGTCCTGGGGTATCCAAGATGTTAATTTGCTTGTCGCCATAACGGACGGCAGTGTTCTTGGACAGGATCGTGATTCCCCGTTCCTTTTCGATTGCATTGGTATCAAGAGCACGGTCCTCGATTGACGCGTGTTCGTCCAACGTATCGGATTGTTTCAGCATTTCGTTAACCAGGGTCGTCTTCCCGTGGTCAACGTGGGCAATGATGGCAATGTTGCGGATATCATCTCTGATTTTCAAGTGTATTTCTTCCTTTCGTGCTTGGTGAATTAGATGGATCATAGCATGCTTACATCAGTAAGTACGCTTTATTGTAGCGTCAATGGTCGGCAAAGTCCATCCATACCGGCCGGCCGCATAAAAAAACTGTGACAGTGTCACAGTGAGACGTCATCTTCTTCAATTTGGAGAATATCACGTTGCGCTTTTTTCGTCGCTACTAGTACAAGGTTAGATGATAGCATATCGAGCGGCCGCCCGTCAATAGTTGAGACCCGAACGTCCAAACAATTCAGGAGAATCTGACCGGCTGCAATATCCCAAGGTTTCAGGTAAGAAATGTACCCCACCGTCTTCCCTAACAAACAATTGATGATTTCGATCCCGGCGCTACCGTAGATCCGCATCCCCGAACTGGCGTGAACAATGGCCTGCATGTGGGCAATGTCGTGAATCACGATGGGCGAGCTGGCCCCCATAAGGCCCTCAGCCAACGGCAAATCCATAGGTGCCGTCAGCTGCTCTTGATTGGCCCAAACGCCGTCTACGGCTTTCCCACCATGATACAAGACGTCTGTCATGACATCGTAGATAAAGCCCAGTTGGCCCACGCCATCTTGGTAAATCCCGATCATCATGGCAAAATTATCGTGCTGCTTCACAAAATTCATGGTGCCATCGATGGGATCGACAATCCACACCCGCCCCTTCAGACTGGTCAAGTGATCGCCAAAACCTTCTTCACCTAAGATGTGGGCCTCGGGGTCGATCCGCCGAATCTCACTGACCAAGAACTGTTCGTTCTCGCGATCTACGTTGGTCACGAGATCCTTACGGTTGGTCTTCTCCGCCACAGTTAAAGGTGACGCCATGCGATCAAGAACCCGCTGCCGGGCGATTTGAAGCACAGCCATCACGTCACGGTTCAATTGTTGCCAATCCAGTATCATTACCGCCGGGCCTCCTGCATCTTGATTTTGCCACCTTGTTCTCTGGCCTGCTTAACGGTCCGGTAAATGCTATATCCGGACACCTTTTCAAAGTCTCTGCCGAGTTGCTTTTCCTCAAACTTTTGCGGAACCACCGTTTGGAATGCCCGATAAGCCGCGATAATCTCACTTGCCGGAACCCCCTGACTCAATTCATACGCGTCTTCCACACGCTGGTAGAGGGCCGTGACCGCCACAATATCTGTCGTGGACCAATCCGTTTGCAATGGATATTCATAATTACTAGTTGACTTCACCGGTTATTTCCCCTCCGTTTGTTGTCCTTCAATTTGTTCAATTTCAGTTCGAATCGCTTTGATCTGAGCCGCAAATGCCTGCTCTTCGTCTTCGGAAAGCACCAAGTTGGTCAGGTGTTTGACCCCCTTCTTTCCTACCAACACTGGCGTGGCCGCCGCATAGACGGGGTCTTCCTGATGAATATTGGTGACCGATGCAATCAGCGGTTGATCGGCAAAGTTCGCCTGTAAGAGGCGAATCAACGCCATGTCACGCAAGGTGGCCTGATCACCGGCCGCTTCTCGTTCTAGCCAACTGCTCATCTTACCCAAATCATCGGCATCAAAGTTGGCATCGGCATTCGCCAGGTACATCAGAATAGGCGCCGGCCCCACGTAGGTACGGCTCCAGGCTGCGATAGGCTGACTAGCCGTGCCGACGACGGCCGCCTGAATCACGGCAGCCCCAACGCCCAGGCGTTCGGCCAAGCGATAGGTCAACAGTCGCGTTAACGGATAAGTCCCCAGTCCCCAGATTTGACTGGCCGGTAATCCAGAGAATTTCCAGGCAAAGTAGGCCAAAAGTTCATCTTGTTCCCCGGAAAACACAAGTTGACCATCGAACCCATTTTCAACAATGCGTTTGATTAATAAGCGTAATTCATCAACCCGCGACTGTAAGGTGGCATCCTTTAAGTTGCGGTCGAGCACCACCATCCAGGTCGCTTGGCCGTAGTCACTGGCCGTTCCCACCCGAATACTCAGATGCGGGCACAAGGCACTGGCCACCACCAGCGACTGATACCGCGGTGTGTCCGTTGTCGTATTCGGCATAACCACACAATCAAGTGGCAGGTCAGTGATCAGCAGCTGCTGTAACAGCTGACTGGCTTGATCAAAATTGCCTTGAATCAGTAACGTTGGGTTCATGGTGACCCTCCTTTAAACCGTCATATTTAAACCACATAGTTCCATTATAAGTAATGGGTCCCGGATAGCAAGCGCAACTACTTTGGGAATTATCTTCACCCTCACGTCCTAGCCACGCAAAAAAAGCGAGGAACCTAAGCTCCTCGCTTTTCTGAAAAGATAGAGTTGTCGCTCGCCCACTAAATGTGGGTTGGGAAACCTAACGCAATATCGGCAGCTTCTTGAATGGGTTCGTTTAACGTTGGGTGTGGGTGAATCGTCAAGGCAACATCCTCGACGTTCATCCCCCCATTAACGATTAAGGATAATTCACCAGTTAAGGTGCTGGCCTCTGGTCCAACGACTTGAGCCCCAACGACATTTTTATTCTTGTCATCGGTGTAAACGAACCGAACGAAACCATCCGGTGCATCCAATGAAACGGCCCGTGCATTCCCAGCGAATGGGAACTTCGAGGTCTTCACCTTCAAGCCCTTTTCCTTAGCTTCCGCCTGCGTGTAGCCAACGGTTGCCAATTCTGGATCGGCGAAGCAGACGGCTGGCACACTCGTCCAGTCATTGGCTGTCTTCTTACCAGAGATGGCACCAGCAGCCGTCTTACCTTCGGCGAAGGCCTTGTGGGCCAGTGCGGCACCAGGAACGATGTCACCAACCGCCCAGATATGTTCTGAAGCGGTGCGGCCTTGTTGGTCAACTTCGATCAAACCACGCTTGTCTAATTTAACCTTGGTGTATTCAAGACCCAGCGTATCGGTATTTGGCCGACGACCAACAGTAACCATGCAGTAATCTGCCTTGATCGTGGTTTCCTTGCCATCAACCGCATAGGTGACTGCAACGCCTTGATCGTCTTGACTAGAGCTCTTGGCCATCGCATTCGTGATAACGTCGACACCCTTCTTCTTTAACTTCTTGAGGACGACCGCAACCATGTCCTTTTCAAAGTTAGGCAGAATCGAGCCCGTTCCTTCGATGATGGTGACGTGGGCCCCTAAGCTGGCATAAGCACCGGCTAATTCGGTACCGACGTAACCCCCACCAATCACCACGAATTCCTTAGGAACTTCTGGCAGGTTCAGGCCACCGGTGGAGTCCACCACACGGCCTTCAAACTTGAATCCAGGAATTTCGATAGGATGACTCCCGGTAGCGATGATGATATTGTTAAATTCAAACGTCTGACCGGTATCAGTCGACATAAACTGCTTTTCACCGGTTGGCATGACCCGCAATTGGGTGTCACTGAGGAAGACCGCTTCGCCATTAACGACGTCGACATGGTGCTTCTTCATCAACATTTTAACCCCGCTGGTCATCCGATCAACAACCTTGGTTTGTTTCCACTGTTGCGTTTGCTTGAAATCAATCGTCGCTGCTTGGGTCGAAATCCCATAGGTCGAGGCGTCCTTAGCCTGTTCCAAACGGTGACCCGCTTGAATCAAGGCCTTGGAGGGCACACAACCAACGTTGAGGCAGACACCGCCCAGCGTATCGGACTTTTCAATCAACGTGACCTTTTGGCCTAATTCAGACGCGCGAATCGCGGCGACGTAACCGCCGGGGCCGGCACCAACAATGACGGTATCCTTTTTTTCAACATCTGCCATATTCCTGTCATCCTTCCATTAAGAGCATTTCTGGATCATGAAGCAAGGCTTTCAATTCATTTAAGATGTTTTGAGCCAAGGCCCCGTCGATTAACCGGTGGTCATAACTCAATGATAACTTCAACATACGGCCAATCACGATTTGATCATCTTCATTGACGTATGGTGCTTTTTCAATCCGGCCAACCCCTAAAATCGCAACTTCAGGTTGATTGATAACTGGCGTGAACCAGCCCCCACCGATCGACCCAACATTACTAATCGTAATCGATCCACCGGCCATTGAAGCTGGTGATAACTTGTTGTCGTAAGCCGCTTGACTGTTTTCAGAGATTTCCTTCGCAATCTGGAACATCCCTTTAGAGTCGGCGTTCTTGATGTTTGGCACGTACAGGCCGTGTTCCGTGTTCGTGGCAATCCCAATGTTGTAGTAATGCTTCGTGACGATCTCTTGCGTGGTGTCATCAATCGAGGCATTTAACTCTGGGAAGTCCTTCATAACGGCAACCAGTGCCTTCACGATGTATGGCAAGAAGGTTAAGTGAATGTCGCGGTCTGCGGCAGCTTGCTTGTACTTCTTCCGGTTAGCCATCAGCTTGGAAACTTCAACTTCATCAAACGACGTGACATGTGGTGCGATGTCTTTAGAAGCCCGCATGCTCTTGGCAATGATCTTCCGCATTGGGGACATTGGTTCGCGCGTCTCCAACTCTGGACGATCGGCGTTCCAAGGCTTGATAGCCTGGCCCGTGGCCTTAGTCGCAGCTGGTGCAGAGGCAGCAGCCTTAGCAGGGGCAGCAGCTGGTGCAACGGCACCGTTAAAGTTATCGATGTCTGCCTTCAACACTTGCCCATGATTCCCGGTTGGGGCAACCTGAGTAATGTCGACGCCCTTGTCGCGAGCATACTGCCGAACTGAAGGCATCGCCATAACTAATTTATTAGGATCGGAAGCGGCTGGTACGCCTGTTGGCGCAGCGGCTACCGGTGCTGGACTCGCAGCCGGTGCTTCTGGTGCCGGTGCAGATTCTGCTGGCGCAGCATCCGCAGCGGGAGCGGCATCACCCTTACCTAAGTCAGGTGGGGTGTCAGACCCATCGTCAATCACGATGAGTGGGTCACCAATTTCAACGGTGTCCCCTTCCTGTGCGACGATCTGAGCAACCTTCCCGTCAACTGGGGATGGCAATTCTGAAACCGACTTATCGTTTTGGATTTCGACTAATGTGTCGTCTTCCTTAACGGTATCTCCTTCTTTAACAAGCCATGAAGAAATTTCGCCTTCAGCCATTCCTTCACCAAGCTCAGGGAGTTTGAACGTATAAGCCATGGGAAAACTTCCTTTCTTTCATTAGAATACGAATAATCCCACATTAATTTCTTTTTAAACGGGAATTTAATAGTTAAAGATTTCACGTGCTTTGGCTTCGACATCGTCCGCATTTGGAATCCAATCATTTTCGGCTTGAGCAAATGGGTAAACGCTATCTGGCGCCGCTACCCGGCCGATTGGAGCATCCAGAGACATAATCTTCTCTTCAGCAATGTCGGCGGCAACCGTCGCACCAACTCCGGCCATCCGTTGGGCTTCTTGAACAATAACCACCTTGTGGGTCTTGTCGATTGAAGCAAAGATGGTATCGGTATCAATTGGCGACAAGGAACGTAAGTCAATGACTTCAGCCGAGATATTATCCTTGGCCAATGCATCGGAAGCCTTTAAGGATTCGTTCACTTCGGCACTGTAGGCCACGATCGTGATGTCAGTTCCCTCACGAACAACCTTAGCGGAGTCTAACGGAACCGTGTACTTTTCATCGGGAACTTCTGCCTTCATTGACCGGTAGAGCTTCAAGTTTTCCATAAAGAGAACCGGATCGTCACTTTCAACGGCGGAGATAATCATCCCTTTAGCATCGTAAGGATTGGCAGGCGTCACCACCCGTAACCCTGGGGTACTCGTGAAGTAATTTTCCAAGTTATCAGCATGCATTTCGGCGGTATGCGTTCCCCCACCAAATGGGGTCCGCACCGTCACTGGGAAGTTCTTTTGTCCCCCGAAACGATAATGGTCACGAGCTAATTGGCCAACAATCCCATCCATAGCTTCGAACGTGAAGCCCATGAATTGAATTTCTGGAATTGGCCGCCAGCCAGTCAGTGATAACCCAATGGCCAATCCAAGAATCCCGGATTCGGCTAATGGGGTATCGAAGACCCGATCTTCACCATACTTATCTTGCAGGCCAACGGTAGTCCGGAAGACCCCACCGTTCTTACCCACGTCTTCACCAAAAATCAAAGTCTTTGGATCATCGCTCAAGACTTGATCCAAACCGGAAGTGATCGCTTTAATATACGTCATTTTAGCCATGATTACTTCGACTCCTTTGCTTCGAATTCTGCAATTTGCTTCTTAACCGCCGGCGTTGGCACGTTGTACGTCCACTTTAAGAAATCGGAGACCTTCTGTGCAGGTGCAGCTTCTGCTTCCTTCATTGCTTGTTTGAAGTCATCTTTATAGCTGGCAACTAATTTGTCTTCTTGGTCTTGTGACCAAACGCCCTTGTCGGTTAACACTTTCCGTAACCGAATCAATGGGTCGGCGTCGAACCAAGGCTTTTCTTCTTCTTTAGTCCGGTAACGCGAAGGATCATCCCCTGCTGAGGAGTGCGCACCGTAACGGTAAGTTAAGGTTTCAATCACAACGGGGCCATTGCCTGCAACGGCAAAGTCTCTGGCAGCCTTAGCCACTTCGTGAACCGCCACAATATCCATCCCGTCCACTTGAACGGAAGGAACACCCATGGCAACCGCTTTTTGAGCCAGCGTTTCCGCTGCGGTTTGTTTGTAACGAGGCACTGAGATTGCCCAACCATTGTTTTGAACAAAGAAGACTGCGGGTGCCTGGAAGGCACTGGCGAAGTTAACCCCTTCATACCAGTCCCCTTGAGAAGTCCCACCGTCACCGGTGTAAGCAAAGGCCACACGGTCTTCATCTTTGTTCTTCTTGATACCCAGAGCAACACCGGCGGTTTCAACGTATTGTGCCCCGATGATGATCTGAGGGAAGATCATATTTGGATTTGGATGTTGGCTTCCTTCAACATGACCCTTGGACCACAAGAATCCTTTAGCAACAGTAGTGCCGTGTTGGATCATTTGTGGTAAATCCCGGTAGGCAGGTAACAGAAAGTCTTGTTCTTTAAAGGCAGTTACACTACCCATCTCGCTGGCTTCTTCACCAGCGGTTGGCGCATAGAAGCCGAGGCGACCCTGACGAGAAAAGTTCATGGTTTGTTCGTGTAATGTCCGTTCCCAAACCATTTTCTTCATAAAGTCTACCAGTTGATCATCTGAATACTTCGCAAGGATCTCCGGATCAACCACCGTACCCTCCCGGTCAATGACTTGCACCGGGTGCTTATACGGATCGGCCATCGTAGCTTTGATTTTGGCAAAGTCTACAATCTGTTTGCTTCCATTAGCCATAAGTAACACTTTCCTTTCACTTGATATGAAATTGTTAACAAGAGTGAGCTAACTGTGCGTTTCCTGACTA
Organism: Levilactobacillus humaensis; assembly: GCF_024345185.1. Lineage (GTDB taxonomy): Bacteria > Bacillota > Bacilli > Lactobacillales > Lactobacillaceae > Levilactobacillus > Levilactobacillus humaensis. The sequence continues at coordinate 24,505 of NZ_BROB01000032.1, forward strand.
CAGTTATAAAGTACCATTTTTTCACACCTCTTGCAAGCCCTTTCATTCATGTGAATAAAGGGTTTGTGCTACTTTTCACATTGTGCTTGTGATCGTCTGTTTTCTCGATTTTTTAACTCGAGAAACCATTTTCTAACCGTTTCATTTTCGGTAGGTTGTATGTTAAAATACAAGGTAATTATGATTAAATTTCGGAGGTAATGCTCGTGTTTCTCATGAAAGATATTGTCAGAGACGGTGACCCCGTTCTACGTCAAGAAGCCGCAGACGTCGTGTTCCCTCTCTCTGAAGAAGACCAACAACTCGCCAAGGACCTCATGGAATACCTCGTGGTATCTCAAGATCCCGAACAATGTAAGAAGTACGGCTTACGGGCCGGTGTTGGGTTAGCTGCCCCTCAAGTTGGGGTTTCCAAGAAGATGGCCTCCGTGCTGGTACCGGCTGCCGAAGAAAATGGCAAGTCACCTTTCACGGACGTCATCATCAACCCCGTCATCGTGTCGGAATCCGTTCAACAGGGGGCTCTGACCGAGGGTGAAGGCTGTCTCTCCGTGGACAAAGACGTTCCTGGTTTCGTTCCCCGTCATGATCGCATCACACTGCGGTATTACGACGTGAACGGTGAAAAACATCAGGTCCGTTTGAAGAACTACCCTGCCATTGTTTGCCAACACGAGATTGACCATCTCCACGGCACGCTCTTCTACGATCACATTGACAAGGACCAACCATTCGGTCGCGATGAAGATACCATTATGATTGACTAAACGTAAAAGGCTCCAGGGATTTCACATCCTCGGAGCCTTTTTTGTGAGTTGTTTTACACAGCCGGATCATTTAATTTCTTTAAATCTTTTAAATATTCCACCGTAGATTCATTCATTAAATAGGCAACGTCTAAGTGCAAGTGATCTTCATATTCCCAAATATCACTCACGATGAATGCTGACCCCGTTCCCACCGACTTAATTTGATGATCGGCACTGTAACTGGCCAGCGCCACGTTCAAGGTTCGCTCTAATTCTGGCAAGCGGCGCTCGGTGTCCATGGCGGCGGGTAGACTGTACTCAAATGCCATGACCCCTCTGCCCCACACGTCGGCCACGGTTTCGGCCCGTTGAATCTGGGCCTCGTCCTCGCTGAGAACCTGATCATTAACCAGCCGCTGTAAGGCGGCCTTAACTGCCATATCGGTATCATCCTGAGCCGATCGCCGGACAATCCGGGTTGCACGTTGGACAATCATCCGGTGAATCATTTCGTAAACTACAATGGCAATGATAATCCCAATGATTATTTCTATTATTAATGCCATGGCGTCTCCTCCGTTCACTTCGCGTTAGCTTAATCATAGCATGTTTTTCGGTCTAGGGGTAATTCTATACAATCACCTGAAACTATGCTAAAATTGTGCTAATTGTTGTGTAAGCAACCCGCAGTTCGGAAGGACATAAATGATTCACTTCTCCAATGGTGAATTAAATTATTTTTTTAAAGGAGTTTTGTCAGTGATTTATAAAGTTTATTATCAAAACGATAAAAAACGGAATCCTAAGCGCGAGGAAACCCATTCTCTCTACCTGGAAGCGGACACCGAAGTTGAAGCCCGTGCCCAAGTTGAGGCCCATACAGACCATAACATCGAATTCATTGAAGCCATGGAAGGTAAGACCCTGGCTTACGAACAAGAGAATCCGAATTACAAATTAACGGAGTTCACTGAATGAACAAGTTAAACGTCAAAAATAACGAGACTGCTATCTTTGGCGTGGGTGGACTTGGTGAAATCGGGAAAAATACTTACGGTATTCAATTTCAGGATGAAATTATCCTGATCGATGCCGGAATCAAGTTTCCTGAAGACGAACTATTAGGGATCGATTATGTCATCCCCGATTATCAATACCTCGTTGAAAACCAAGCCAAGATCAAGGCGCTAGTGATCACCCACGGCCACGAAGACCATATTGGCGGTATCCCGTACCTACTCAAGGCCCTTAACGTTCCGGTTTATGCCGGTCCGTTGGCCTTAGCGTTGATTAAGAACAAGCTCGAAGAACACGGATTACTTAAATCGACTGAGTTACACACAATTGACGATGATACTGTGCTGAAGTTTCGGAAGATGAGTGTCACCTTCTTCCGAACCACCCACTCCATTCCCGATACCTTAGGGATTGCCGTGCACACTCCGGTCGGCACCATCGTGGAAACTGGGGACTATAAGTTCGATCTGACGCCCGTTACCAACCAGCCGCCTGATCTTCAAAAGATGGCCAAGTTGGGAGCCGACGGTGTTTTGTGCTTGATGTCTGATAGCACGAACGCCGAGCGTCCAATCTGGACTAAGTCTGAGAAATGGGTCGGCAAGTCAATCCGTAAGATCTTTGACCAAGTCGAAGGCCGAGTAATCTTTGCCACCTTCGCTTCAAATATCTCCCGGATTGAAACTGCCTGTGAAACTGCCCTAGCCCACGGTCGTAAGATCGCGGTCTTCGGTCGTTCCATGGAAGCGGCGATTGTTAACGGTCGTGAATTGGGCTACTTGAACATCCCTGACGAAGCGTTAGTCGATGCTAATGCCATTCGCTCCCTACCGGCCAACAAGGTCATGATTCTTTGTACCGGTTCTCAAGGTGAACCCATGGCGGCCCTTTCCCGGATCGCCAACGGAACCCACCGTCAGATTTCAATCCAACCCGGTGACACCGTCGTCTTCTCTAGTAATCCAATCCCTGGTAACACGATTTCCGTGAACCGGGTGATTAACGAACTGGAAGAAGCCGGCGCTAACGTCATCCATGGGAAGGTTAACAACATCCATACCTCTGGACATGGTGGTCAAGAAGAACAGAAGCTGATGCTCCGGCTGATGCAACCGAAATTCTTTATGCCAATTCATGGGGAATACCGGATGTTAAAGATTCACACCGAGTTAGCCGAACAGTGTGGCGTTCCACTTGATCACAGCTTCATCCTCCAAAATGGGGATGTCTTGGCTTTGACCAAGGATTCTGCCCGTGTTGCAGGCCACTTCAGTGCTGGTGACGTCTACATCGACGGTTCCGGAATCGGTGACATTGGCAACGTCGTCTTACGCGACCGTCAATTGCTTTCCGAAGAAGGACTTGTGGTAGTTGTCGCGACTATCGACCTGAAGAACCAAGAAATCAAGGCCGGTCCCGACCTTCTCTCACGTGGGTTCGTTTACATGCGTGAGTCCGGTGAGTTACTCAATGAAGGCCGTCGTCGGGTCTTCCAGACGATTCGCAGAGCCATGCGTAATCCGAAGGCAACCGAGGCTTCCATCCGTAACGCCGTCATTGATGACCTTCAAAACTTCCTCTTTGCGAAGACTGAACGTCACCCAATGATTTTACCCATGTTTATTATGACTAAGTAATCTAGGTTCTTTGTCAACTATTGTTGGTAAAATCCATATGAAGGTAGCTTGATCTGCTATAGTCCCCTTGAGGTTGACAGATGAAAAAGTATAATTCATCTGTCAACCTTGAGGGGATTTTATTATGCCT
>NZ_BROB01000033.1 GCF_024345185.1 Levilactobacillus humaensis
CGAGAAAGGTTCTAGACTACTGTACCCCTGAAGAAGTTTTATTTGATAAAGTGTTGCACTTGGTTTGACAATTCGTCGCTAAATTCACCACCAATAGGGAATCAAAATTTTTAGCAATGACACAGTTGAAGAAGCCATTTCCTCATTTTCCCAGATAAATCAGCGTTAAATACATATTATACCCATACTTATGCCGGTTAATATTGATACTTAGCCCTATATTTGCTAGTATAAGCTGTATAGAGTATAGGTTATTCTAGTATTCTAAAATTATAATAACGAAATTGGAGTGGTGAGGATGAAATCAAAGTTGTCAGGTGTCAAACCCGCATGGGTCATTGGCGTTGTAATTGCACTTATTGTCATTGTAGTTGGGGTCATTGCTTTAAAGCCTAAGAAATTAAATGGTAATTATTCCGCTGAAGTCACGGTTTTATTTATTAAGTCGAAAGATACGTTGAAATTCACCCGTGATAATAAGGTCGTTGAATACCAAGATGGCAAGAAGGGGGCCACGGGGACTTACAAGATTGATGGTAAGGACCTGAAGTTTAACCTCGATAGCACTACCATCAATGCCAAGTTAGCTGATGACCACAAGTCATTTAAGGTCTCATCTGGATCTGGTTCAGGTGCCTTCGCCGCAGGCTTAACATATACCCTTGAAGATTAGTTCACATAAAAAATTAAGAAGATGACATCATGACAAAAGAAGAAATTTTAACTTATTTATTTGCAAAACGTGATTTAACCGCTGGTGTTCAAGACGCTCGCCATAACGCCTATGAGGCCCAACAAGCTTTCGAGGCTAAGGCCAAATCGCTCAAACGACAAACGATCTTAATTGTCGTCGGGGGATTTTTCCTGACACCTGTTGTAGCTAGCGCCGTTGTTCCTATTGTTGGTCCATCATTGGCAGGGATAGTGGCGGTTGCGTGCTGGGTTGGCCTGATCTATGCCATTATTCTCTATTTCCAGAAAAAGAAAGTAGCCGCACAAGATGTTGAACAGGCCAACGAAAAGATCGCCCAAGCTATGTCAGAGCAAGCCTACATCGATGGTAAGGCTGACTTTCCTGACAAGTTTTATAGTTTCTGGACGATTGATCGCTTGATTCACTTGATTAACGAAAATCGTGCAACCTCGTTACAGGAAGCCTTTAACGTTGCCGAAACACAGGACTTCCAGAATGATCAACTGTCTCTGCAACAAGAAAATCTTGCCGTTAGCCAATCAACGAATAAGATGTCCGCAATTTCCGCTGCGGCCAATGTCTTTACGGCACTCAATACCCGGAAGTAATTCCTTTAATTTAAGTCTAGACCTTTATCAGACTCTGAACGGCTACGACCTGTGGCTTATTTTCTGACGTCCAAGGCTCTAGGCTTTTATTTTAGCTAGCAAAATCACATACAGGAGAGGTCAATATGGATGCCCTAAAACAAGTTTCAAAGAAAACCTGGACCCGCGTTGGAGTCGTTGCTCTAATCTTGATTTTAATTTTTGGCGGTGCGTACTTCTGGAATCACCGCAAGATTAGCGTTTTCAGTCATAACGCATCAAATGTCCAATTTACCGGCTACAACGGTTCCGGTAACGTTACCTTCAATTCTGGAAATATCATCATGAAAGTTATGGTCAAGCGTGCCAAGCTTGGTGACTACTGGGCCAATAAATTAACAGCTAGACCCGATGATATTGCTAACTGGCAGGACGATGAAACCGGGCTCTCATCCGGGGACAGTGAAAAACTCGCCAAGATTAGCCAATGGTACAAGGAAACCTCAGTGACTGCTTCTAAATCTGGTGATCTCAGTAATGGCGATACGGTGACTCTGAAGGTTGATACGAGCAACGACAAGTCCAATCCTATTAAGCCGGAAAGCAAAACCTTCAAGGTAAAGGGTTTGGAGAAGATCAAGACCATCGCCACAAGTTCTGTCTTCAAGGAGCTGAAGGTTTCCTTCACTGGCTTTAACGGCCGTGGTCAAACGGTGATCAAGAGTCAGAGCGCCGACTGGAAGGACGCAACTGACTTGACAGCTTCCAATAATGGCCACCTTTCCAACGGGGATAAGGTGAAGATTCAAGCCCCTGTAGACTTCTTCAACAACGATGGCAAGACCTATACAGGAAAACACTACTTCACGGTAAAAGTGCATGGTCTCAAACCATTGACTAAGTTCAAGAATGTCAAAGCCGTTCAAAAACTTAGTGATGCCTTGATTGACAAGGAATACTCAGCTGACGATGATTTTGGGAGTTATGCCAATAGTTTCAAGGCCATGTATCTCATCCCATATACTGATAATGATGATAACGGCTTCGAAGAAGATGTTACCATCAACAGCGATGCTGATCTCAGCGGTACACAACTCTTAGAAGTTGATACCCTCTACACCGTGATCGATAAGGATGACGATGATGCCAAACCTGAAACCTACAAGGTACGGCTGACTGAGCTCAAGTATGATTCTAAGGGCAACATCAATATTTCTAAATTAAGCACAGATGATGACTCATCGATTGAAGCTGTTGGTAGCGTAAAAACAGCGGAACACAACTTCAAGACGGATGGCATTCAGATTAAATAAACCAGACCGGTCAAAATCAAAGGAGGTTTTAAAATGAAAAAAATGAATCGACTTTTAGTGGTCACTACAATGGCACTCACCATGATGGGTGGCACCGTGATGCCCAGTGTTACGGCAGTTGCTTCAAGCAAGACCGGATACAGTCGGATTAGAAAGGTAAATACATGGAATCATGCTAAGTATCGGGTTAAGAATACTAAGGGTAAAACCTACAAGATGACTGGCACGACCAAGAATGTAAAATTGAAGACCAATCATTATTTGAAGAATTATAAGAAGAACAAGTGGACTCGAACCAAGATTACCCAAATCCAGCATAAGCGTAGTTGGATGGTCTATTACTATATGACCCCAATCACGAAGAAGAAACACGCTGGTGGCTGGGTTAAATTAACGGATATGAAGCCTGTGAAGACTTATAAGGCAACCAAGCATACGGAAGCTGATTTTGACACATGGTATCGAACCTTCAATAAAAAAGGTCGCAACCAATATGCACACAGTACTGATGGCGCAGCTCTTGATGGCTTAGGCAACCCTTCTCAAACTGTTTATTTGTCTATGTTTTTTAAATAATTCTACTGTAATTTAAGCAGTCGGCCAAAAGGGAGTTTTTAAAATGAAAAAAACGAATGTTATGTTTGCCGCATTTGCGGCAATGTTAATGCTTGGTGGTAGCTTAGTACCAGCAACAGCTGATGCAAGCACTAAATATCGACGCACTAAGGTTGTAAAAGTTAAACATACCAAGTATAAGGTGCGAAACAAGAAAGGTAAGACTTATAAATTCAAGGGTAGTTCGAAAAGACTAACTTTGAAGGCTAATCATTACCTGAAGAACTATACTAAGTCAACTTGGAAACGTACTAAGCAAACCAAGGTGTATCGGGCCGGCAAAAAGAAGGTTGTATACTACTATGTGACAACTTCAAAGAATAAAGCTGCTGGTTGGGTCAAAAAGTCTGATTTGAAGGCAAAGACAGTCAAGAAGCCTACTGTATCGACTAAGAATAGTAGTTCAACTTCCACAAATAAGAAAACTAAGACCGAATCGCAAGCAGAAAAAGATTATTATGCACGTGTGGGCACTCGTGGAGCTGGTGGCGGCCCTATGCCATCTGTATGGTAAAAAATAATTCATACACAGAAAACGCCTGAATGAATTTTTAAATAGCATAATTCCTATGAAGTCCTTTGCCAAAGCAACTTGCAACAATCGGGCAGTTAGCTTTAAAAGAGTGAAACACAACTTCAAGACGGATGGCATTCAGATCAAATAGGTTCGTTGGGAACATTTAAATGTCAATTGAAACGCCGACTATCTTAAAGCGTTCATAAAATGGTAGAATGGAAACGCTGATTAAATTCCGTTCTACTTTTTTTGCTGTTCTCCTTTTTGGGAATGACACTAACAGGGGACTTGGCTCTAGCGATCAGGTTCAATACATTGCTAGTGACGACACAATGGCAGTCGACAGAAAACATTATCGACAAACTCTGCAAACGTGATCAGTATGACTTTCGAAACACACAATGGCTTAAATAATTTTACAAATAAACGACACACAACAAGCTACAAACGTTGCTACATCAAAGGAGAGAACACTATGAGTACCATTCAATGGTTCCCAGGCCACATGGCCAAGGCGATTCGCCAAATGGAAGAAAACGTCCACCTCGTGGATATTATTTTCGAATTGGTCGACGCCCGAATTCCCGCTTCATCCCGTAACCCCGAGGTTACCCGAATCGCAAAGGACAAGCCACATTTAATCATCTTAACCAAGAAGGACTTGGCAGACCCACAACAAACTGCTGCCTGGATGCGTTACTACCAGTCACAGAACTTGCCAGCCATTTCGATTGATTCCAGAGCCAACGTGACCCCCAAGCAGATCACCAAGATTGCGGCCAGCATTCTGGCCGACAAGCTTGCCGCTGAAAAGGAAAAGGGCCTAAGAGAACGCCCAATGCGGGCCATGACTGTTGGAGTCCCTAACGTGGGGAAGTCCACATTACTGAACCACCTGGTGAGCCGCAAGGCCGCTCAGGTCGGCGATACCCCCGGTGTAACGAAGGGCCAACAGTGGTTGCGCTCCAGCAAACACTTGGAATTACTAGACACGCCCGGAATCCTCTGGCCTAAGTTCAAGGATCAAGATGTGGCGTTGAAGCTCGCCCTGACCGGGGCCATCAAGGAAAAGCTCTATGCCAAGGATGACGTCGCCTTATTCGAATTAAATTTCTTCCGGCAGTATCACCAGGCCGCGCTACAAGAACGGTATCATTTGGCAGATGAAGACTTCGACCTGTCTGACGTCGATCTGTTAATGCAAATTACCGCCAAACTGGGCATGCGCGAAGACTACGAACGGGCCAGCGAACGTCTCATCTTCGACGCTCGTCGTTCTAAGATGGGCGGGTTCACCTTGGACCGGGCCCCACAAGCGGGTGAGGACCATGACGACTAAACCCGTTAGTCTAGCCGAACTACGCCAACAACTAACAGATGTGACGTCGCCTTCAGACCCCCGTCTGGAGGCGCTAGCCGCCGATCCACGCAAAGGGGCCCAGCAACTCCTGGCCAAGCTTAAACGTCAGCTTGCGCGTCGTGAGGCCGCTGAGGAAGCCTTTCAACATCGTCTTCACTACGAAAGACCGTTCTGGGCGGCTGGTCAGCAGGTTGCCGGGGTCGATGAGGTTGGTCGAGGGCCGTTAGCCGGGCCGGTCGTAACCGGGGCCGTCATTTTGCCCAGTGACTTTGATATTCCCTTGGTCAACGACTCTAAGCAACTCACACCTAAGGAACGCGAGGCCCTGTACCCGGAGATTCTGGCACAGGCCACGGCCGTCAGCATTGGGATTGGGAGTCCACAACTCATTGATCAGATTAATATTTATCAGGCGACGCGGGTAGCCATGCAACGAGCCGTTCTAGGACTCGGCGTGGCACCAGATCATTTGATCGTCGATGCCATGCAGATTCCGGTGGCGCTTCCGCAAACCCGGTTAATCAAAGGGGACGCGAAGAGTGCCAGCGTTGCGGCGGCCAGTATCGTCGCTAAGGTTTATCGAGACCACTTGATGGCGGCCTACGATCAACTGTATCCAGGTTACGGCTTTGCCAAAAATGCCGGTTACGGAACCGCGGAGCACCTGAGTGGTTTAGCCGATCGGGGCGTGACCCCGATTCACCGTCGAACTTTTTCACCCGTTCAGAAAATAATCGCCAACGAATCACGGAGTTAGTCCTAAAGAGGACAGGAGGTTGCACCCATGCAACTGACACTTCGTGATTTTTTCATGCGCTTACCCTTAGTCACCGGCATCGGCCCCAAGACCTGTGTGGCCTGCTGGCACTGGTTAATGGCCCATCCCCAAATTCAAGTCATCACCGCCGCCACGCTCGACCAATTGGGTGCCGAATTACCGTTAACCGCCGATCGCCGCAAACAACTTCATCTGGAGCTATTCAGTCACGCCATGAACCAGCGAATAACCGAAAATCTCACGCATAGTGGGTGCCTAACCATTGTTGATCACGCTTATCCGCCACAACTCAAGGAAATCTACACGCCACCGGTGGCGTTATTCTTTCAGGGTGATCTGCGCAATCTTCAAGGACCGCAATTGGCGGTTGTGGGCTCACGACACCCCACGGCATATGCCTTGACAGCCATGCGCCTGTTACTGCCACCCGTGGTCGAAACCAACATTTGCATTGTCTCTGGCTTGGCTCAGGGCGTCGATACACTCAGTCACCAGGTGGCCTTAGCCCATCGTGGACGCACGGTGGCAGTCATTGGGACCGGCTTAGATAAGTGTTATCCCGCTGCCAATCGCGACCTCATGGACACACTGGCTCACGACCAGCTCGTGCTCTCGGAATATCCTTGGGGGACCAACGGCGCGCGACATCATTTTCCAGAACGAAATCGGATCATTGCGGGGCTCTCGCAGAGTGTCCTCGTGGTCGAGGCCGCTCATCATTCGGGGAGTCTGATCACAGCTAATTTTGCGCTTCAAGAGAACCGAAATGTCCTCGCGGTTCCGGGGACAATCGACGGACCAAATTCAGTCGGCACCAATGAATTAATTCTCGCTGGGGCGAAACCAATCTTGAATTCCGATCATATAATAGAAGAAGTTTTAGTTGACAAGCTACCCTGACTTGAAATATCATGTGTGGGATTATAGTGAAATATTTAGCGAACTTTTGTTTCGCAGTTAAAACAAGTCGATAGGAACGGGGATTCCCGCCAAGTGGGGCTTCGTTGCCTATTATTCGAGGGAGTAATGTGCATTGCCGACTAAAGCAAAAACTAAAACGCCAGCTAAGAAACGGCGAAAGCCACAAAAAAAATTAGTGATTGTAGAATCACCAGCTAAAGCCAAGACCATTGAGAAATATTTAGGTCGGACCTACAAGGTCGTTCCTAGCTTGGGACACGTCCGAGATCTGCCCAAGAGTTCAATGGGGATCGACTTCGATAATGACTATGACCCACACTACATCTCCATTCGGGGGAAAGGCGATGTGATCAAGGGTCTGCGTTCGGAAGCCAAGAAGGCCAAAGCCGTTTATCTGGCATCTGACCCTGACCGTGAAGGGGAATCCATTGCCTGGCATTTAGCTCACGTCCTTAACCTGGATGTGACCGCTAAGAACCGGGTCACCTTTAACGAAATCACGAAGGATGCCGTCAAGGAAGCCTTCAAGACGCCACGGTCCATCGACATGGACCTGGTCAATGCCCAACAGGCCCGCCGGATCTTAGACCGGTTGGTGGGATACTCGATCTCGCCTCTGTTGTGGAAAAAGGTTAAGAAGGGCCTGAGTGCCGGTCGTGTGCAATCGATCGCACTGTCCCTAATTATTGCCCGTGAAAATGAAATTAAGGCGTTCAAGCCTGAAGAATACTGGACGATCGATGCCGATTTCAAGAAGGCTCGTCATACCTTTAGCGCCAGCTACTATGGCCTAAACGGTAAGAAGGCCGACCTGAAGGACAACGATGCCGTTCAATCCGTATTGGGTAAACTGGATCGTAAGGGTGACTTCGACATCACCAACGTCGTGCGTAAGGAACGGAAACGTTCCCCTCAACCACCATTTACCACCAGCTCCATGCAACAAGACGCTAACCGGAAGTTAAACTTCCGGACACGAAAGACCATGATGGCTGCCCAACAGCTTTACGAAGGGATTAACCTGGGTAAGGAAGGCACGCAAGGGCTCATTACCTATATGCGGACCGACTCCACTCGGATCTCCAGCATCGCCAAGCATGAAGCCTCAACGTTCATTCATGAAAAATATGGGGCTGAATTTGCCGCAACTAAGCCCATCAAGGGTAAGTTGCCCGAAGGCGCTCAAGATGCCCATGAAGCCATCCGACCAACGTCGGTCTTCCGGACACCAGCGAGCCTGAAAGAACGCCTGACTAAGGACCAATTCCGACTCTATCAATTGATTTGGAACCGGTTCGTCTCTAGTCAAATGACGAACGCCATTATGGACACCATGGCCGTTACGCTGGACCAAAACGGCGTGACCTTCAGAGCCAACGGATCCAAGATGAAGTTTGAAGGGTTCTTGAAGATTTATAAGGGTGGTAAGGAAAAGGATAATCTCCTCCCTGATCTCGAGATTGGCGATCACGTGACCTTAGCCAAGACCGATCCGGCCCAACACTTTACCCAGCCGCCTGCACGTTATTCCGAAGCCAACTTGATCAAGGCTTTGGAAGAAAATGGTGTCGGTCGACCATCAACCTATGCCCCAACACTGGATACCATTCAACGGCGCTACTACGTTAAGTTAGTCGGTCGGCGTTTCGAACCGACTGAACTCGGGGACATCGTCAATACCATCATCAACCAGTACTTCCCCGACATCGTGGACGTTGGGTTCACGGCCGGTCTGGAAGAACAATTGGATGGGATCGAAGAAGGCAAGCAGGATTGGGTCAAGGTCATCGATACCTTCTACAAACCATTCTCAACCGAAGTGGCGCACGCCGAAGATGCGATCGAAAAGATTCAAATTCGCGACGAACCAGCCGGCTTCGACTGTGATATCTGTGGTGCCCCAATGGTCATCAAGATGGGGCGTTATGGGAAGTTCTACGCTTGTTCGCGCTTCCCAGATTGCCGGAATACCAAGGCCATCGTTAAGGAAATCGGCGTCGTTTGTCCCGTATGTCACAAGGGCCAAGTCATCGAACGTAAGTCCAAGAAGAACCGGATCTTCTACGGTTGTTCGCGTTATCCGGACTGTGACTTTGTCTCATGGGACAAGCCCGTTGGCCGTGATTGTCCGAAGGACGGTCACTACCTAGTTGCCAAGAAGATTCGTGGCGGTTCGCAGATCGTTTGTCCTAACGGTGATTACGAAGAAGCCCCACAGAAATAGGTTTCCACAATTAAATCTTAATTACGTTTCATTGGCGTTGACCTCTCAGGGGTCGACGCCTTTTTTGGCCCTTCACTTATTACTAACGTAAAATAGCGTCTTTTTTTCGCATCTTTTGGGAAAGAATCGTTTCAATCGAATAATGATTTAGCCCCAACAGTGTCGTTAGACCTGTCTGAATTGCCTTAAAAAGCGACAGTCTCACTCAATATCGAGTCAGACTGTCGCTTTAAAAAAATTCTAATTCTTTAATTGGCCAACCAGACCTCAGGGTGGTCAAAGGCCAATTGGAGCTGTTCCAGGAATTGACTCACGTGGTAGCCATCGGCCACTGCATGATGAATCGTCAAGGACAGGGGCATTTGCCAGCGCTTGGCCTCCTGTTCAAATTTTCCCGCCTGAATGATTGGGAAGAAGGTATTCAGCGGCGTAAAAGGCAGGGGCGTGTAGCTGGTAAAGTGTGTCCAGGGAATGCTGCCGATCATGTAGGTATTCGCACTCTGAGGTACCTTGGGCATCGGCGTGCGTTGATCACCGTATTCGGCCAGATCAGCTAGATAATTGCGATGGAATTGTTGGAAGTCGGGATCGTAGACCGCCCACAGGCTAGAAATACTGTGATCATCCGCATGCATCACCGAGTAAGACGGGTGAAGAACCTCATAACGTTTCAGTTGTCCGGCATCGTCTCGCGACACCCTAAATTCCGGTGTCTGGGCGATGACTTTCGAGACCAGGTAGAGATAGGCCGCATTGAACTTGTAGTCGCGGGCCGCGATCCATTCCTTCGTTGCCGTGACATCGAGATCAATGGTAAGGGTGAAACCCGTTGGCATCATCTTGGTAAAGTAGTAAAAGTATTCCCGCCGTGACCAAGTGGCCAGGTCGATCGGGGTACTGTGCGTATTTAAAATTGTCATGTTAAACCCTTTCTGATTAATTATAGGCGGGCTGACACTTCTCCAGCCACTTGGCCTTGAGATCCTTCAGTGTCTGCCGGAGATTATCGACATCCGCGGTATCCGCCTTCCAGAGGACGCTGTAGGTAAAGGCATCCGCCCCGAGGGCATTCCAGTCTGCCTGTAATGCCGTATCATGGTAGAAGTTCTCGTTGAGGTTCGTTTGATAATAACCCCAGCGATTGTGAATGTTCCGGGCGACGTCAATGAAGGTCTTGCCGTTCTGGTTATTTTTAATTTGAATCACACCGTAGTAGGTCGGTGCCGCCTTATAGTTTTGAATGAGTTCTTTACGGTTCATCTGCTGCTCCTTATCATTAAGGTTTCGCCAATATTCACTACCACTCGCCGTACGCTTCAGGAACCCATAATCAACGAGATAGCGACGCAGTAAAGGGAAGTCGGCGTAGATCGGTTTCAACCTAGCCGTAAGTTCCACTTCGGTCAGATGCTGGGTCATGGGCAAGGTCTGACTGACCCGCTTCAAGACAGCTAAGATGGCTTTTTGGTGTCTAGGCCACCGCGTTAATGTCAACGGGGTGCTGGACGTAAAGTATTTCATGACCAACTCGTCGTACTCGGACGTCGTCATGGTAAAACGCGCATCCTTTTTTCCGGGCTGTTCAGGGAACGTGACCAGTTGATCGACCGGCGCTGGCTGATTGAAAACCTGTTCATAAATGGCCAGGTAGAGTTTGGCCTGTTTGGCCTTTTCACGGAAGGTAAACTTTTGATGCCGCACGGTGGCCGCCGCCACGCCCATTTTTTCAGCAATCGCCGCATCCTTATGGCCCTGAGCGAATGCCAGTAGGAGGTCACGCTGCCGGGCTGTCAGTGTATTGTATTTGTTGTCGGTTCGAATCAGGTCAGCCACGGCATTGGGGTGACTAGCCGCCAGGTGCCGTTGGATCATCGAGGTCGCCGGATAGAATTTATCATCTTCCGGAAAGACCTGGTCCTTGGCAAACGTCGCCTCACAAGTATTGCAGACGTAGGCTTCAGCAGTTTCATGCCAGCCCTGTTCAATTTCCGTCACTGTCAGATCAACTAAGTTCATGTCTCATCCCTCCAATAGCCTCTACTTTACAAATGTTTATCAATTCTGTCAACAGTAATTTTATAATCAGCAATCAAAAAGGACAATAATTGCGGTTTTAACCACATTTAAACACATTAAGTCACTAAAGTTAGTGTTTACCATTATCATAAACGTAAGTTCTCAGCACCAGTCATTATCGTTCACCACGCCACAACAACGACCAGTTTATCAAGCCGGCTCACAACCTTTTTGATGAGTTAGTTGAGTTTTTAGGGCGCGTTTGCTAGCATTAACTCGTAAAGAAATAGGAGGTGAGCGCCGTGGCAACAGCGATTGAACAGTTCATGAGTTATCTAAGCGGCGAACGTCAGTATTCACCTGAGACGGTCAAGGCCTATCAGGAGGATCTGACGGAGTTCACCACTTTTCTGGAGGAAAACGGTGGGGGAAAGCCCTGGGACAAGATTGATCAGCTCGATGTGGAGGTCTATCTGAGTCATCTCTACGACCAACACTACGCACGAACAACCATTGCCCGTAAACTTTCCTCGCTACGTTCCTTCTATAATTTTCTGATGAGTAACGGTCAGGTCGCCGACGACCCATTTGCCTACATTCAACTCAAGCGCCATCAGAATCATCTCCCACGTTTCTTCTATGAGCGTGAGATGACGGCACTCTTCACGGCGGCGGGAGCCAATCCCAATGCCCGACTGGCGACCCGTGATTCCGCAGTTCTAGAAGTACTCTATGGCACCGGAATTCGAGTCAGCGAATGTGTGAACTTGACGATGGGGGACATCGACTTCGACAACCGACTCATGTTGATTCATGGGAAAGGGAACAAGGAACGTTACGTGCCGTTTGGCCATTATGCCAGCGACGCCCTTGAAGCGTATTTCGACACTGCACGGACCCCCTTGATGACGCAGTATCACCACCAGCATGACTTCGTCTTCGTCAATGCCCATGGGGAGCAGCTCACGTCAGCAGGGGTCACGTACCTCCTGAATCAAATGATCAAACGCAGCACGCTAACTGGGGAGATTCATCCCCACATGTTGCGGCACACGTTTGCCACCCATCTCCTGAATCACGGGGCGGATCTCCGTTCCGTGCAGGAGCTTCTGGGACACAGCAGCCTCTCAACCACTCAGATTTATACCCACGTGACGCGTGAACACCTCCAACGGGATTATCGTCAGTTCTTCCCGCGAGCCACAGAGGATCATCAGTCACCATCAACCAAATAAGGAGATTTTCAACTATGCCAGTAAAATTTGAAGCCACCACCATCTGTGCGGTTCGGCACAATGGCCATAACGCCATGGCCGGCGATGGTCAAGTCACTATGGGAGAAAAGGTCATCATGAAGGGGACCGCCCATAAGATTCGTCGGATCTACAACAACCAAGTCGTTGTCGGCTTTGCCGGCAGTGTTGCCGACGCCTTCAACCTGGAAGAAAAATTCGAAGGTCAACTCAACGAATACAGTGGTAACTTACAACGAGCTGCCGTTGAACTTGCCAAGCAATGGCGTTCTGACCAGGCTTTACAAAAGTTGGAAGCCCTGCTAATCGTCATGGATAAGGACGAGATGCTGTTAGTTTCCGGTTCTGGTGAAGTCATTGCCCCGGACGATGACATCTTAGCCATCGGTTCTGGTGGTAACTTTGCCTTAGCCGCCGCAACAGCGCTACATCACCACGCCACCGACATGAGTGCCAAGGAAATTGCCGAAAGTGCCATTCACATTGCCGGCGGAATCGATATCTTTACGAACGAAAACGTCATTTCAGAAGAATTATAAAGGGAGGCCTCACTGTGGACGCTATTAATAAAACACCAAAAGAGATTGTGGCCCTGCTTGACCAATACGTTATCGGTCAGGACGAAGCCAAGAAAGCCATTGCCATTGCCTTACGCAACCGGTACCGACGCATGCAGCTTGATGCCGCCATGCAAGAAGAAATTTCACCTAAGAATATGCTCATGATCGGACCCACTGGGGTTGGGAAAACTGAAATTGCTCGGCGCTTAGCCAAGATCGTTCACGCCCCATTTACCAAGGTCGAAGCCAGCAAGTTCACCGAAGTCGGCTACGTCGGCCGGGACGTCGAATCCATGGTTAGAGATCTCGTCGAAGTCTCCGTCAGCATGGAGAAGCAAGACCAATTCAAGAATGTCCGTAGCGATGCCGTTCAGGCGGCTAACAAGCGGTTAGTCAAGCTCCTGGCACCAGCCAAGAAGAAGGCCAACAAGAACAACAATGACTTTGCGAACATGATGAACATGTTTAGTCAAATGCAAAACGGCCAGACACCGACGGCCCCAAGTGAACAAGAAGAAGTTAGTGACGATCTACGAAATGAACGTCTGTCATTGGCTGAACAACTGAACCAAGGACTCCTCGAAAACCATCAAGTTGAAATCGAAATGGCTGACCCGCAACAGGCCAACGCTACCGATAACAACATGCTGGGGCAAATGGGGATCGATCTCAACGATACCCTGGGTGCCATCATGCCAAAGAAGCAAATCAAGCGGACGGTCACGGTAGCAGAAGCCCGTGAAATTTTGGTCAGCGAAGAATCCGAAAAGCTGGTCAACAACGCTGACATCAACCACGACGCCATCCAACGCGCCCAAAACACCGGGATTATCTTCCTCGATGAAATCGACAAGATTGCCAAGGGCAGTAGCCAAAACAGTGGCGACGTTTCCCGTGAAGGGGTTCAACGCGACATCTTACCAATCGTCGAAGGGACGCAGGTTAAGACCAAGTATGGCACTATCGATACCGACCACATTCTCTTCATCGCTGCCGGGGCCTTTGCCGAATCCAAGCCGAGTGACCTCATTGCCGAACTGCAAGGTCGTTTCCCAATCCGAGTTGAGTTAAATGACCTCAGCAAAGATGACTTCGTCCGAATCCTGACGGAACCGAACAACGCGCTGATCAAGCAATACATTGCCCTGATTGGTACGGACAACGTCAAGGTAACCTTCACCATGGAAGCCATCGAACGGATTGCCGAGCTCGCCTTTGAACTTAACCATGAAAACCAGAACATCGGGGCTCGTCGGTTACAGACGGTTCTGGAAAAGCTCCTCGAAGATCTCCTTTACGAAGGGCCTGACATGGGGACGGGTGACGTCACGATTACCGAAAATTACGTCAACGACAAGATTGGCGACATCGTCCAAAACAAAGACTTATCACGTTACATTCTTTAATCACAGCTCAAGGGACCAGGGCAAACGGCCTTGGTCCTTTTTGCGAAGTTGCGGTATCATAAAGAGAGTGTTTATCACTGTGGGAGGGATTCGATGTTAACGTTAAAGAATGACTACCTGACGGTTAAAATTAACCCGTTGGGAGCCGAAGTCAGCAGTGTCCGCGACAATGAGAGCGGCCTCGAATACATGTGGCAGGCCGATGCCGCGTACTGGGGACGGCATGCCCCGATTCTCTTTCCAATCGTTGGTCGGTTGAATCAGGACCAATACACTTTCCAAGATCACAGCTATCACATGACCCAGCACGGCTTTGCCCGCGACCGGCCATTCACGGTCCAAGACCAAACGGCGACCCGCGTTGTGCTCCAACAGACGAGTGACGATCAGACCCGTGAAGCGTATCCCTTCGATTTCACGCTGACCCTGACGTTTGAACTGAAAGCGCACGAGTTACGGACTGATTTAGCCGTTACGAACCCAGCGGAAGATACGTTGTACTTCTCCATTGGTGCTCATCCGGGCTTCAACGTGCCCTTAGGTGGGGCGTTAGCCGACTTCACTGACTACCAAGTTACGGTTTCACCGAAGAAGACCTACCAGCGCATCCCCTTAGTGGGGTCTGCCAGTGACAGCCAGCATTCGGTTCCGCTGGATCTCACGCAACCGTTGACTCTGAATCACAACTTATTCAACCATGACGCGCAAATTCTAACGCTCGACAACCATGAAACCACGGTCATGTTGAGCACGACCGCTGACGACCACGGGGTAGCCCTGACCGTCGCCGCACCGTATCTGGGCATTTGGTCACCATATCCTAAGCAAGCCCCATTCGTTTGCCTAGAGCCGTGGTGGGGACTGGCCGATGATGTTCAGGCCTCGGGTCAGTTTACCGACAAGGTTGGTTTACAAAGCCTCGCCGGTGGTCAAACCTTTGAAGCACACTACCAGGTCACTTATTTTTAGACAAAATAAAAGCTCCCAACGACTTCAACTAGTCGTCGGAAGCTTTTTCGCTTCTTAATGTGCGCGTTTATGATAGCCATGGCCAAAGGGCACCATGGACTCGGTACCCGCCTTGATGCGGGTAATGTTGGCACGGTGACGGTAGAAAACAAACACCGTGAGCACTAGGGCAATCCCCGTTAAGTACCAGTCCTGAAAGGCCAGAGAGATCACCGTGATCAACGAGAAGGCAATCATGCTGGCCAGACTCACCATGCTGGTCCAATAGATCAGGCTGACCCACAGGCCGGCCGCAATGACGAACATGATGGGATTGTAAGCCAGGAGCATCCCCGCCGACGTGGCGACGGCCTTACCCCCCTTGAAGTGGTCAAAGACCGAGAAGGTGTGGCCCAAGATGGCCATTAGCCCGAATAAGAGGGGGGTGGCCGTCCCAAGAACCGTGGTCACGTGGCCCCAGGTTGGGAGTAAGGTGGCAACGGTTCCCTTAGCAATGTCTAACACCATGACGATGGTCCCGGCATAAGGACCCAAGACCCGATAGGTATTGGTGGTCCCGATGTTTCCTGAACCCGACTGTCGAATATCGGTGTGGAAAAATGTCTTGCCCACCCAAACCCCATTGGGAATGGCCCCCAAGAGATAGGCTAAGATTAATAAACCAATTAATTTCACAGGTAATTCCTCCGCTCTTCCTCGCAACACGATCCCAATCCGATCGAGATCGTGTTTATAAGCTGTTCACTATTTTAGCATGTTTTACCTATTACGCCAATTATCTCGGGAAACTAACCACGCTTTGTCATCTCGGCTAGCCATGCTTTGTTTTCCTGTGGTATGATAATGTGGTTACTGAAACCCCCAGCCGCGCGAACTCTTTCGTTCTATTGAACATATGTTCGCATTGCGGTAAACTAGGGGCATACCAACGAAAAGAAACTAGTAAAAGTAAAGGGGATTTACGCATGGCGAAAGCAAAAGCAAAATATGACGATTCCTCCATCCAGGTGTTGGAGGGATTGGAAGCTGTTCGTAAACGTCCTGGGATGTATATCGGGTCAACTGATGGCCGCGGTTTGCATCACTTGGTCTACGAAATTGTTGATAACGCCGTCGACGAGGCCTTGGCCGGTTACGGTAAGGAAATCAACGTTACTATCCACCAGGACAATAGCATCACCGTTGTCGATCATGGGCGGGGTATGCCAGTCGGCATGCACGCTTCGGGGATTCCAACACCAGAAGTTATTCTGACGGTCCTCCATGCCGGTGGTAAGTTTGGTCAAGGGGGTTACAAGACCTCAGGTGGGCTGCATGGGGTTGGGGCATCCGTTGTGAATGCCTTATCCAGTGCGCTCACCGTCACCATCGTTCGTGATGGCGTCCGTTACGAAGAAAAATTCGCTAACGGTGGCCAGCCACAAGGAACCTTGGTGAAGAAGGGGAATACGCGGGCCCACAATGGGACCACGTTGACCTTTAAACCAGACACTAAAATTTTTACAACGACTGTTTATAACTTTAATACGCTCTCAGAACGATTACGGGAATCGGCATTTCTGCTCAAGGGCGTTAAGATTACCCTGACTGACGAACGGGCCGGCCAGGAACGCGCCGAAGAATACCATTACGAAGAGGGAATCAAGGAATTCGTCAGCTACTTAAACGAAGACAAAGATACCCTTGGGGACATCATGTATTTCGATGGCAAGAAAGACGGGATTGAAGTCGAGGTTGCTGCCCAGTACAACGACGGGTATACCGAAAACCTCCTCTCCTTCGTCAACAACGTCCGAACCAAGGATGGTGGGAGTCATGAAGTGGGTATGCGTAGTGGCTGGACCAAGGCCTTTAACGAATACGCCCGTAAGGTAGGCCTGCTCAAGGATCGCGATAAGAACCTTGAAGGAACCGACGTCCGTGAAGGACTTTCCGCGGTCATCTCCCTACGGATCCCAGAAAACCTCTTGCAATTCGAAGGCCAAACCAAGGAAAAATTGGGGACGCCAGAGGCGCGAACCGTTGTTGACAACGTGATCAGCGAACAACTTGGGTACTACCTGATGGAAAACGGGGACTTCGGTCAGATGTTGATCCGCAAGTCCACCCAGGCCCGTCAGGCCAGAGAAGCGGCCAGAAAGGCGCGTGACGAGAGCCGGAGTGGTAAACGCCACAAGAAGCACGAACGCCTCTTATCTGGTAAACTGACGCCTGCGCAATCCAAGAACGCCTCCAAGAACGAACTGTTCTTGGTCGAAGGGGATTCCGCCGGTGGATCGGCTAAACAGGGCCGTAATCGAAAATTCCAGGCCATCCTGCCACTTCGAGGCAAGGTCTTGAACACCGAGAAGGCCAAGTTGCCCGATATCATGAAGAATGAAGAAATCAGCACCATGATTTATACGATTGGGGCCGGGGTCGGCGCTGAATTTAACATTGAAGATGCCAACTACGACAAGGTTATTATCATGACCGATGCCGATGACGATGGGGCGCATATCCAGATTCTCTTGCTAACCTTCTTCTATAAATACATGCGACCGATGATCGATGCTGGGCGGATCTACATTGCCTTGCCACCGTTGTATCGCATCAAAACGACCGGTAAGAAACCCCAGATCGAATATGCTTGGACCAACGACGAATTGGCAGCCAAGACTAAGAAGATTGCCAATCACGGCTATAACCTCCAACGTTTCAAAGGGTTAGGGGAAATGGACGCCGGCCAACTTTGGGAAACCACCATGGATCCCGAAAATCGGACGCTGATTCGGGTTCAGATCGACGATGCCGCTCTGGCCGAACGCCGGGTAACCACCCTAATGGGTGACAAGGTTGAACCCCGCCGGAAGTGGATCGAAAACAACGTTCAATTCACGCTAGAGGAAGACAACACGAGTCTGTTGGAATCCTCCGATCCCGAAAAGTAAATCAATTACCGGTGAAAGGAGACATCATTTCGTGAGTGAAGGACAGAATATTCAAGAAATAACGTTAGAAGAAGTGATGGGTGACCGTTTCGGCCGTTACTCAAAATCCATTATTCAGGAGCGGGCCTTGCCGGATATTCGCGATGGCTTAAAACCCGTTCAACGGCGAATTCTTTTTGCCATGAACAAGGATGGAAACACCTACGATAAGGGCTTCCGTAAGTCCGCCAAGTCCGTTGGGAACGTCATGGGTAATTTTCACCCCCATGGTGACAGCTCAATCTACGAGGCGTTAACCCGGATGAGTCAGGACTGGAAGGTCCGTGAACCCTTAATTGAAATGCACGGAAACAACGGGTCGATGGATGGAGACCCAGCCGCAGCCATGCGGTATACCGAGGCCCGGCTGAGTAAGCTAGCGGGAGAAATGCTTCGCGACATCGACAAGGACACCGTAGAAATGGTGCTCAACTTCGATGATACCGAGTACGAACCAACCGTTTTGCCGGCCCGGATTCCGAACCTGTTGGTTAACGGGGCTACTGGGATCTCCGCTGGTTATGCCACGGAAATTCCGCCCCACAACTTGGGTGAAGTCGTTGATGCCTTAATCTACCTACTCAGCCACCCCAAGGCCACGCTGCCTGAACTGATGAATTTCGTTCAGGGACCTGACTTCCCAACGGGTGGGATCATCCAGGGAAAGGACGGCATCGTTAAGGCCTACGAGACCGGTCGCGGCCGCATTGTTGTGCGTTCCAAGACAGCCATCGAGCCCCTACATGGGAACAAGAGCCAGATCACGGTTACCGAAATTCCTTACGAGGTTAACAAGGCCCAATTGGTCAAAAAGATTGATGAAATCCGCTTGAACAAAAAGGTCGAAGGCCTCGCCGAAGTTCGTGACGAAACCGACCGTGATGGATTACGCATCGCGATTGAATTGAAGCGTGACGCCGATGCCCAAGGGGTTCTGAACTATTTGTTCAAGAACACCGAACTGCAAATTACCTATAACTTCAACATGGTTGCCATTAATCATATGCGACCAGAACATGTTGGCTTAAAGACCATTCTGAGTGCTTACCTGGAACACCAACGCGACGTGATTACGCGACGGACCAAGTATGAACTCCAAAAGGCTTTGGACCGGCAACACATCGTGGTCGGTTTAATTAAGGCCTTATCCATTCTGGACCAAGTCATCGCGACCATTCGGGCCAGCAAAGACCGCCGCGATGCCCGGAACAACCTGATGACGAGCTACGACTTCTCCGAGAAGCAAGCCGATGCCATCGTGGCCCTGCAACTCTACCGGTTAACCAACACCGACGTGACCCAGCTTGAAGCTGAGTCCGAACGGTTGTCGGCCGCCATCGAACGGGATCACCAGATCCTAGCGGAAAAGAAGACGTTAAACGCCGTCCTCCGCAAGGAACTGAAGGAAGTTGCCAAGACCTACCGTAATCCACGACGGACCGAGATTCAGGATGAAATTGAGGATCTCAAGATCAAGACGACTGTCACCGTAGCCGACGAGGACGTGATTGTTCTGGTCAGTCATGACGGTTATCTTAAGCGTTCCGGCGTACGGTCTTACACGGCCTCCGATCCTGAGGACAACGGGTTGAAGGACGAAGATTATCCAATCTTCCTGGAAAAATTGAGCACCTTGAACCATCTGATGATGTTCACCAGCAAGGGAAATCTTATCTACCGGCCCGTTCACGAGATCTCGGACGTCAAGTGGAAGGAAACTGGGGAACATATCTCCCAAACGATCGGCTTAGCTGCCGACGAGGAGATTGTCGCCACATTTGCCTTTAAGACGCTCAAAGAACCCGGTCGTTTCCTCATCGCTACCAGCGATGGCTACATCAAACAAACGGCCTTTAGCGACCTCACACCAGGTCGGACCTACAAGCGTCGCGCCATGGTCTTTGAAAAGCTCAAACATCCCGAGGCCAGTGTCGTTCAGGTTAAATACCTCACGGATACCGATGACCAGACTGGGATCTTACTCCTGTCACAAAATGGATATGCCTTGAGATACCCAATTGACGAGGTGTCTATCAACGGTGCTCGCACCACCGGGGTTCGTTCCATGGATCTGCGTGACGAGGACCAAGTGGTTAACCTGGCCTTGGTTACCGATAAGGACACCATTGCCATGGTTACCCAACGTGGGGCCTTCAAACGCCTGGCGATGAAGGAACTTTCTGTCACGAGTCGCGCTCGTCGTGGGGTCTTAGTGCTTCACGAATTGAAGCGTGATCCGCATCGCGTCGTGGACTTCATGAAGATTCCAGCCGGTAATCCACCGTTGGAGATTCTCACCAGTCGGGAACGGACACATGACGTGATGCCGACCGATCATCCATTGAGTGGCCGCTACTCCAATGGGTCATTCGTGGTCGACACGGATGTCGAAGGGACGCCACTTTCCTTACGTCTTAAGCCAACAGAATTGGTTCTGGACTAGGCTTAGACGACGCCTCTGAGCGAAAATCGTTGCGCTTTCATGTCAAACAGCCTATTATATACTTTAATAGTAACCATTAGGCTGAAGTAGTGTTCGCCAGTCGTACGCCACGCAGTCAGAAGGAGTAAACGCGGATGAAGACGAAACAAGAGAGCATCTTTTCTTCTAAAACCCTGACGTATTTTCTACAACTTGCTGAAACCATGAACTACACGCAAGCTGCTCAAATTCTGGGCATTACCCAGCCAGCGTTAACCCAACAGATTAAGAAGTTGGAGCGCACGGTGGGGGCCCCGTTGTTCTATTCGGTAGGTAAGAAGCTTCGCCTATCGGACGCCGGTTACACCATGCTTGATGCGACGCATAAGATTTATGCGATTCTGAACCAAGCCACCGATGAGATCCAGCAGTCTACCAGTGCAACGCAAGGGGAGATCAATATTGGTCTTCTGGCCTCCATGGAAGATGCCGTTTTTGAAGACTTCGCTATCCTGTCCTATCAGAAGAATCCGGATGTCAAGATTTCATTTCACATGCTGACCCGTAAAGAAATTTGGGAACGTTTGGAGAATAATAAGATTGACCTGGCGATCATGTACCTGCCGGATGATTCCATCAAGAACTGGAAGCCTTACGAGTCTAAGAAGATTATCTCCGATGACTTGCTGTTTATTCATCACGATGAACGACTCGCTAAGAAACGGCGAATCAAGTTCAAAGACACCACTGATCAGGTTTGGGCCATGTATCCCGATGGCTACTACCTGAATCAAACCATTCACGAGGCGTACAAAAACCAGTTGGCCGACTTCCCCAAAGGGGTCGCCAACTTCACCACGCCAACGCAACTTCTGCATTTCTCCATGCAGACCCAAGCGTCCACGGCGTTGCCAAACTCGTTTATGGTCGGTCAAGAAGCACTGCCCCAGACTTGGACAGCACACTTCGACCCCAACATTCGGTTTGATTTGGCCTTCGTCTTCCGTAAAGGCAAGGCGGAGATTCCCCGAATCAGCCACTTCCTGGCGCAGTTCGATCAGTATTTAGAAGCTGAGGACTACATTTCACGCCTTAAACATTTGCGTAACAAGTAAACCTAAAAATCTATTTGTTAAAGGAGTTTTTTCAATGAGTAAAGCCTTAATTTTCGGTCACCAGAATCCTGATACGGATGCAATTGTTGCTGCAAAAGCCTTTGCCTACTACCAAACCCAACGCGGTTATGACGTTGAAGCGGTTGCCTTAGGTGAGCCTAACATGGAAACCAACTACGTCTTGAACCACTTTGACGAACCAGCACCACGGGTCGTTAAGACGGTTTCTAACGAAGTTGACCAGGTCATGTTAGTTGACCACAACGAGGCCCAACAAAGTGTTTCGGACATTGACAAGGTTCAAGTAACCTTCGTCGTTGACCATCACCGGATCGCTAACTTCCATACCGATGCTCCTCTGTACTACCGTGCAGAACCAGTTGGTTGTGTCAGCACGATCTTAACGGAAATGTTCGATGAAGCTAAGATTGAAATCCCAGCTAAGTTAGCTGGCTTGATGCTCTCAGCCATCATCTCTGACACCTTGTTATTACAATCCCCAACCACGACCGACAAGGACCGCGAAGCCGTTCGCGCCTTGGCAGAAATTGCTGATGTCGACGTTCAAAGCTATGGGATTGCCATGCTTAAGGCCGGCACTAACCTGGCCGCCAAGAGCGACAAAGAATTGATCGATGGGGACGCTAAGTCCTTTGACATGAATGGTCACAACGTTCGCATTGGCCAAATCAACACCGTTGACTTGGACGACGTGATTTCCCGTCAAGCTGGCTTGGAAAAAGCTATGCAGGACGAAATTGCTAGCGAAGGCTACGACTTATTCATCACCTTAGCAACCAACGTCTTGAACAGTGACTCCGAACTCATCGTTGCTGGTGAACCTAAGGATGTCGTTGAAAAGGCCTTTAACACGAAGTTGGCTAACAACCGTGCTAGTCTTCCTGGTGTTGTATCCCGGAAGAAGCAAGTTGTCCCACCATTGACGGAAGCCTTTAACGCTTAATATGTCTCGTTAATACTGAGATAAAACGCTCATTGAAGAAACTATTCTTCGATGAGCGTTTTTTTTCGGCAAGAAAAGCCGACCTTGCTATAATACTGACCGATGGTAGCCGTTAGGCACATTCCCTTAGAGAAGAAGGGATTCTGCATGACAAGAAGTGCGTGGTACCGTAAAGTTTTAACAACGTTAGTAACAGCAGGTCTTTTTGTCAGCCAAGTTGGTGGGCTTGTTGCTTCAGCGGCAACGACCACACCATTCGGGGCGCAGCGGTTCGCAAAAGACCATGCGACCTATGTGATTTCCACTAAGTCGGCTTATTATAAGTCGATTTGGCGATCTGCCATCGATGCCTGGAACGCAACCGGGGCATTCAAGTTTAAGACTAGTTCTGCCAGCAAGGCCCAGATTACCTTGGGGATCGCTTCTAAGAGTGAATCCAAGAAAATGGGAAACGATGTCGGGTTAACCGAATTTTGGGCCCGCGATAACTACTTTGTCTCCGTCAACTCACTACTGAACGCTCGTCTAATTAAGGAATACGATTACTCGCGGTCCGATGCCATTCACGTCGCTGAACATGAATTAGGCCACGCCATGGGATTAGCCCACAACCCATCTACTAAGAGCGTGATGTACTACCGTAACCGTGCCGTTGGCATTCAGAAGGTTGATATCAATGGCGTCAAGGCTCGTTATCAAACGCCTGCTGGTCAGACCAACTAGACGCTTAAACGATTCTCTAAAAACACCTTGCCATGATTAATGGTAAGGTGTTTTTGTGAGGTGTGTTCGACCTTTACAAGCTAATTAATTGCCTTTTACAGGAAAACCTTTAAACTGAAAGGGTAATCAATTGTACACAACTGATTGGAGGAATCCTAATGAATTCAAACGAATCAAAAGAAGATTTGCGGCAACGACTGACCACTGAGGAGTTTGCGGTGACTCAAAATGCAGCCACAGAACCCGCATTTACCGGAAAGTACGACCAATTTAATGAGGTCGGCATTTACGTCGACGTCGTCAGCGGACAACCATTGTTCAGTTCGACCGATAAATATGACGCCGGGTGTGGCTGGCCATCCTTCACGCAACCGATCGATGCCGCTAACGTCCAGGAACATACCGATCACTCATTTGGCATGGTTCGTCAGGAAGTCACCAGTACAGATGCCCATTCTCATCTGGGACATGTCTTTAACGACGGCCCACAGGATCGTGGGGGACTTCGCTACTGCATCAATTCCGCTGCCCTGAAGTTTATTCCAGCAGATCAGTTGGAAGCCAATGGTTATCATGGTTTTGAGAGCCTCTTTCCCAACAAATAAGGAGTGACGACAATGAGTGAGACACAGACAGCAATATTCGCCGGTGGCTGTTTCTGGTGCATGATTCGGCCATTCGACACCCAGCCCGGCATCAAGAGCGTGGTTTCAGGGTATACGGGTGGTCACACGGCCAATCCCACATACGCCGACGTTGCCAGCCATACGACCGGTCATACCGAAGCCGTTGAGATTACCTTTGACCCAGCCGTCATTAGTTATGCCGATCTTGTCGAGATCTACTGGCGGCAAACGGATCCGACCGATGCCAGTGGCCAATTCCAGGATCGCGGCGACAGCTACCGACCAGTCATCTTCGTCAATAGTCCGGAGCAACGGCAGGTAGCCGAGGCCTCTAAGGCTAAATTAGCCGCCAGTGGCCAGTTTGACGACCCAATCGTGACGACCATTGAGGACGTCCAACCGTTCTATCCGGCCGAGGAAGAACACCAGGACTTCTACCACAAGAACCCATTTCGCTACCAAATTGAGGAAATGGGCGGTCGTGAGGACTTTATTAAGCAGCATTGGACCCAAGAATAGACGAAATGAGTGGCCTTACAGGACTAGTAAGACCACTTTTTGCATGTTACAATTAATTTAAATTCATCGGAGGTGTCTTGATGGGATACGTGCTAGATCTAAGAAAAGTGACCGGGCCACGACCCTTGATTGTGGTTGGTGCAGCGGCATTTGTAACTAACAATCAGCAGCAACTACTATTAGTTAAGCGAACCGACAATCAACTTTGGGGATTGCCAGCTGGATCTAAGGAACTTAACGAGTCACTGGTGACCACCGCACAACGGGAATTACACGAGGAAACTGGATTAACCGGTCAGCAGCCAAGATTGCTGACGGTGATCAGTGGCGCTGGCATGCAATACACATATCCGAATCAGGACCAGATCGATTCGGTAACTGCCGTTTATGAATTGACGACAACGGGTCAGCCAAACGTCACGAGTTCAGAAATCGAAACGATTGGTTATTTTGCGTTAACCAAATTGCCAGATGACTTAACGCCAATTACGAAAAGAATTTTAAACGAGCTAGGGAAACTTTAAAACTAGTTGTAGAAATTTAAAACAACTGATAATGACTTAGAGAACGGAAAAATTGGAAGATCGAAGCATAAGGCCAATTTTAAAGACTTTAGGTCTACTTTCGATAATATATATTATGTAAAGTAGAGAAATTAATCGCGTTTCAGGGCTGGAATTACCGTTCCCTTTCTTGGCTTTATCTTGTCAGCTTAAATTGTCAGTCACATCTCATTAACAACAAGTTTGCAACAGCTGCTGTTGGTTGACGACAACTTATAGGTACCAGTTGAACTGTCCGTCCCACAAGAAAAACCAAATACGTTCTACTAGAACCGAGATCACCAGGACTCATCTTGTTAGCAAGTATTGATTTAACCTTTTCCACGCAATGTCTAAGCAAGCTGGCTCACCAGTTGCTAACACATCCATTTACCACAAAACACTACTTTTAGAGGCGTATTCTACGCGATTCTTATGATGAGGTCTCCATCTAATTCCTGAACGTGTGCTTAGAATCAACGTCCAAAATCAATAAACCGGTAATTAGTTTTGCTGGATATCCTGAGAGTCGCTATCCAATTGATTACCTCGTATTCTGGGGATCATTGCTGATATGTAGCCAATCATGGCCTGACCAATGGAACCTGGTATCGTCAACGACCAGGTTAAAGTGCCTTAGACTTGCTGAACTGGCTGGATCACGCGTCCCAACAACTATCAGGCAACTATATTCGAACTTGCGATTGGTTCTACCGACTAACCATATAAGATGATATGCACTCATTTTTAGCATCATTAAAGCATTAAAACCTTGTAGATCCGGGACTTGTGGTCATTTTCGTAAAGTGAGCAGGACCATACATTTGCTAAGATTAAGCTTAAGTATTGACCCCAAAAGACACGCCAAACACTGCTATCACAAGGATATCACGTGCTAGGACTGCTCATCTTAACCAAGGACCTCGCACGTAAAGTAGCTGACTACTTTCATTAAAACAAACATTTTAAAGAGAGTAGTCGCATTTAAAACGAGCGGGGGGGCTTGCTAATTATCGCGATTCTCGGTATCATAGTGGCTATACGAGAACATACGTTTGGAGGCCACTTCTATGGAAAAGCAACACTACTTAAAATTAATCAATGAAGAACTGGCCAATGCGCCCTGGTACGTTCAAGAATACTATCAGGCCAAGGCCACTGTGCCCCTTTCCCCGGCAACCTTGTATCAATATCTAACTGAATATCGCCGTTTCTTTAACTGGCTCATCAGTGAAGGCCTGACTTCGGCCACCCACCCCGCCGATATTGATATTCAAGTTTTAGCCACCTTAAAAAAAGAAACTGTCGAATTATATAAGTCTGCCCTGTTAAATCAGACGAAGCTCACAGGCGCTCCTGGCAGTCGAACTCATCCGACCATTAACCGCTCCCTAAATGCCCTCTCATCGCTATTTAAGTACCTTACAGAGGACACGGAAGACGATCATGGTGAGGCTTACTTTGATCGTAACGTCATGCATAAGATTGCGCTGGTCAGAACCAGTGAAACCTATGCCACTCGTGCGGCTAATCTGAAATCCAAGCTGATGCTAGGTAATACCGACCATGATTACCTGGAATTCATCGATCATAAATATGGAGAGCAGCTTTCCCCCGCTAAACAGCGGTATTTCCATCGTGATAAGGTCCGTGATCTCGCGATTAACGCCTTACTACTAGGCAGCGGCCTACGTGTCTCAGAAGCCGCTAACGCCGATCTCCGTCATCTGAATCTCAAGACGGGCACCATTGGTGTCGTCCGCAAGGGTGGTCAACGTGACACAGTCCCCATTGCCCCTTGGACCTTGCCCTATATTCAAAATTACCTAGAACACCGTACAGCTATTTATCACGCCACGAATAGCGATCGCGCCCTGTTTCTCAGCAGCTATCGCAGTAAAGCCTCTCGGATGCAGGCCAATTCTATCGAAAAGATGGTCGCCAAATACTCGGCCGCCTTTAAGGTCCGTATCACGCCCCACAAGCTTCGCCACACCTTAGCCTCAAAACTCTACCTGGCCACCAAGAATGAGCAGCTTGTGGCCACTCAGCTCGGTCAGAACTCCACGAGTGCGACGGGACTCTATACCCACATCATCGATGAGGAGCAACGGCAGGGACTGGAGAAAATGTAGACCTGCTCGGATTCCTTAATATTTCCAAATATAACTACGATTACAAAAAAATCCTCCTTATGGGGGATTTTTTGTTTTTATTAAAATCTAAACAGAAAATCTGCGATTTTAATCGCGGGATGAATGCCAGAATCTAGCATGTTTTTGAAACGTACGTTCCCCTTTAGGCTGCTAAGCATGGTATACTTAATCCAATCTACAAGGGAGGTATCCATTGGTTAAATTGGGGCGAACAATCAAGCTGAGACTCTATCCGGACGCTGATCAAGCAGAGCAATTTCTAGCGATGAGTCAGGAATATCAACGATTGGCTAA
>NZ_BROB01000034.1 GCF_024345185.1 Levilactobacillus humaensis
GCCTCCGGCTCGTGGTTCCGACTACTACGGCCCACAGCGGACTTTCACCGCCTAGTTAACGCCCATGCCGGGCGCACCCAAAAAAGGAGTGAGACTTTTGTCTCACTCCTTTCATTCTAGTCAAACGAACTAAGCCAGGTTATTCCCGGTAAATTGACTGTTGTACAGGTCGGCGTAGAACCCATTGGCGGCCAACAGGCTGTCATGGTTCCCCGTTTCAACGATGTGTCCATGATTCATGACCACAATGTTCTCGGCATTTTGAATCGTCGAGAGTCGGTGAGCCACCACGAAGCTGGTCCGGCCAGCTAACAGCCGTTCCATCGCGTGTTGAATCAACATTTCGGTCCGCGTATCCACGGAACTCGTCGCTTCATCCAAGATTAAGACATCTGGATTCGCCACGAAGGCCCGTGCAATCGTCAATAATTGACGTTGCCCTTGCGAGATATTCGTTGCGGACTCATTCAAGACAGTGTCATACCCATCCGGTAATTGGCGGATAAAGGTATCGGCGTGAGCAGCCTTAGCCGCGGCGTAAACGTCGTCGTCTGTGGCATTCTCACGACCATACTTGATGTTATCGAAGATCGACCCCGTAAAGAGCCAGGTATCTTGGAGCACCATGGCAAAATTCTTACGGAGATCAGACCGCTGCGCCGTCTTCGTATTCTGCCCCCGATACTTGATCTGACCGGAGTTGACATCGTAGAAGCGTTCCAACAGGTTGATAATCGTGGTCTTCCCGGCACCAGTAGGCCCGACAATAGCCACCATCTCACCCGGTTTGACCTTCAGATTGAAGTCCGCAATCAACGGATTTTCTTCGTTGTATTGGAAGGCCACATCATCAAATTCGATCACGTTGTCACCAGCAGCCGTTGCCGTTGGTAAAGGCGTCGTTTCGGGTTCAGTCATTTCTTCCTCATCCAGCACGGCAAAGACCCGTTCTGCGGAAGCAATCGTGGCTTGAATCGTGTTAGTCAAGTTGGCCATCTGCGTGATTGGTTGTGAGAACTGGTTGGTGTATTGCAGGAAGGCCTGCACGTTCCCCAAACTCACTTGACCATGAGCCACCTGAATCCCACCGATAACGGCAACAGCCAGGTAATCCAAGTTTTTGACGAAGTTCATCAATGGGAAGATCAGACTGGAGACAAATTGAGCCTTCCAGGCTGATTGATAATACTTCTTATTGTGTTCTTCAAATTGTTCCTGGGTAGCTTTTTCTCGGTTGAACGTCTTGACCACGGTGTGGCCGGCATAAGTTTCTTCAACCGTATTGTTCAACAGCCCCAAGTTCTTTTGTTGACCAGCAAAGAAGCGTTGTGACTTAGGCGCCACAATCATGACAACGACCAAACTCAATGGCACGGAAACCAAGGCCACTAAAGTCAGCCAGCCACTGATCGTCAGCATCATGTATAAGACCCCGAAGAAGGTCAGAATACTTGTCACCATTTGTGAAAGGGTCTGTTGTAAGGTCCCCCCGATATTATCCATATCGTTGGCCATCCGTGACATCAGGTCCCCATTGCTATGGGTATCGTAGTAACTGATTGGCAAGCGTTGCATCTTGTGTTTCAAGTCACTCCGAAGTTGGTAAACAACCTTTTGGGCGATCCAGTTCATGATGATGGATTGAATCACGTTAAAGATAGCTGCAGCCCCGTACATAATCCCAACAACCAGTAAGATTTGACCAATCTTGCCAAAATCGACAGGGAACCCATGAATTGGCAGCCCCGCCTTCAGTTCAGCTTGGCCTTTCAGAACACCCTTAAATAACTCAGTCGTGGCTTTCCCTAAAATCTTAGGGGTCTTAATCTGCAGAATAACCGCTACCGCGGCAAAGGCCAGGACAATAAAGATCCCCACCAGCCAACGTTTCATGTAGCGGAATAAGCGGAACGTCGTCTTCCAAAAGCTTTGTGGCCGTTGTTTCATGGCCGATCCACGTCCATTACGCATCGACAACATCCCCCTTCCGCAGTTGTGATTCGAGAATTTCTTGATAAGTCTTGTTGTTTTCTTTCAATTCATCATGTGTCCCTTGACCAACGATCTTACCTTCGTCAACCACTAAGATCAGGTCGGCATCGGCCACCGTTGAGACCCGTTGAGCCACAATGACGGTCACCCCGTCTTGAACCTGTTGGTCCTTACGTAATTCCTGTCGTAACAGGGAGTCCGTCTTAAAGTCCAACGCGGAGAAGGAGTCATCAAAAATGTAGACACTAGCGCGCTTCAAGATCGTCCGGGCAATGACAAGTCGTTGCCGTTGACCACCAGAGAAGTTCGCCCCATCTTGTTCGACGACGGCCTCGAGGCCCCCTTCTTCCTTGACGAAGTCACTCGCTTGGGCAACGTCCAGGGCATGCCAAATTTGGTCATCCGTCGCATCTGCCATCCCGTAGGTCATGTTCTCCCGAATATCGCCAGAGAACAGCACGGCCTTCTGTTGGGTAATGGAAACAATGCCATGGAGATCGTGTTGACTAATTGCCGTTAACGCGGTTCCATTGACCCGGATCTGCCCACTTTCGGGGTCAAATAACCGGGGAATCAGGTTAACCAGTGTCGATTTACCCGACCCAGTTCCCCCAATAATGGCAACCGTCTGTCCAGCCGTGGCACTGAAGTTCACGTCCTTTAGGGCGAGCTCCTCGGCACCACTGTAACGGAAGTTCACGTGGTCGAACTCAAGGCTCGACTTGCTGTCCTTCAGGCTAACGGGTTGATCGGCATCGTTAATCTTAGACTTCAGGTCCATGACTTCGTTAATCCGTGCAGCCGAGGCTTGCGCCCGGGGCACGAAGACGAAGATCATGGAAACCATCATGAAGCTAATCAGGATCTGCGTGGCATAGGTCATGAACGCCACTAAGTTCCCCACTGCCATGGATTGGTTGGCAATTAATTGTCCCCCAAACCAAACGATCCCAATATTAGTCCCACTAATAATGAGCGTAATCACTGGGAACATCAGCGAAACAATCATGAAGACCTTAATCCCAGTCTTCGTGTAGTCCTGGTTAGCCCCTTCGAAACGGTCCTGTTCAAATTGATCTTGGTTGAAGGCCCGGATAACCCGAACCCCCGTTAACCCTTCTCTAAAGGTTAAGTTAATGCGATCAATTTTCTTTTGCAAACTCTTGAATAATGGCACAGCAAAGTACATGATCGCACCGGTAAATACCGCCAATACAGGCAGTGCCACCAGGAAGACCATGGTGAGTTGTGGACTCTTGACGTAGGCCAGAACTCCGGCCCCAATCAGCATGATTGGCGCCATTAACATCATCCGGAGCATTTGGACCATCACGTTTTGAATCTGGACCACGTCATTGGTCGTCCGGGTAATCAGGGACGCATTCCCCACCGTTTCAAACTCTTCAGTTGAGGAGAACGTCACCTTCTTGAAGATCGACGATCTGATGCGTTGCCCCATCTTCTGAGACTGTGTTGCCGCAAAGTAAACGTTCCCTGCGGAGCCCAGAACACCGATGAAGCTTAATAGTAACATCCGTCCACCGGTTGACCAGATATAACCGATATCATTTTGGGCAATCCCCTTATCGATAATATCGGAGGTCAGCGTGGGTAATGACAAATCACAGATAACTTGAACCACCATGAATGCCACTGCCAGGAATACCGCCCACCAGTCCAAATGTTTTCGGGCAAGTCGTATCATTGAATCTTGGCCTTCTTTCTTTAATTGACAATCGAGTAACTCTGTAAACTACATATGCGATAATTATACTCGCCTGAAATCCGTTTGCAATACAGGATTTCGAAACAAACTAGACACTGGTAAAGCCCCAAATATTTGTTACAATGAAGACACCGAAGGGAGCAATCGAACCGTGGCGAGTAATTCAGATTCAATCTATAATGTCTTAACCTATATTCATCGGCACCCACAAAAGGTGACCTTTATTCCACAGGTCAACAGTAACGTTGTCGCCATTGGTGTCCCCGATTCCGTAACGGTCTCGGACCCCGAAATCTACTTTCCAGCCAACCACTTATTGGTTAGCCGAATGGACGACGACTTCCTAGCCAAGAACGGCGATCTCCTCGCTAATTTCTTCGAACGGACCACCAGTTCCAAATTAGATTACCAAGAGGTCTGGATTACCACCGGCTATGTCACTGCTGAAAAGACCTACCTCGTGGAACTCTCATTTGAATAGTAACCTGAAAAAAAGCCTCGGCATTGCCGAAGCTTTTTGATTATCTCAATTAAATAAGGCTCGTCCGGCCCAAACGCCACCACCAACGACCAATACTGCCACTAAGAAAAACCGAAACAAGGCAGCAAAGGCCGCGAGAATGACGAGTCCAATCACCAGGGTGCCAACCAATCCTAAGACCCACCCCGCCAGGCCAAAAACCAGACGTAGGATTGGGAACAATAGAAGAAGTCCTAATAATAAAAGAATCACCGTCATCGCTCCATTCATTATAACTAGGAGCCAGTTTACACTATTCTCTGACAAGTTTCACGGGAGAGCCTTCAGGTTTGATAAAAATTTTATTACTCAACCGTAATCTGTTCCCGACCATTTTTCTTGGAGCGATACAGGTTGGCATCGACTCGTTTGTAGAAGTCCAAGGGGTTATGATCCGCTTCCCGAAGTTCGGACACACCGATCGAGACGGTCACCTGGATATTAACCTCGTTGTAGGCAATGTCCAAGTTTTTCACGCCATCAAAAACCCGTTGGGCTACGGCCGAACTCATTGCCAGATCATAGTCTGGCAGGAGGATGTTGAATTCTTCCCCACCCGTCCGATAGAGCACCGCCTTCGGGTCATCCTTCTTTAACACCGCCGTAACTTGCGTAGCAACTTGTTTTAGAACTTCATCGCCAGCCAGATGGCCGTGGGTATCATTCACCTGTTTGAAGTGATCAATATCAAACATAATCATGGCCAGACTCGTCTGGTGCTTGGCACTGTGCCGGAAGTAATGCCCCACTGCCCGGTCATAAGCGGCAAAGTTCTGGACATGAGTCAAGGCATCCCAGTTGGCTGATTGGAAAAGCCGTTCCTTGATTCGCCGATCGCGATCCTGAATCTGGAAGTAGCCATACATCAGGACGACTAGAATCATATAGTTTCCCAGCTCCTCGGCATACGTCTGCCAGTCCAAGTGAAAACGGAGACAGACGATGCCCCAAAGTGCCGCGGCAAAGATAGCTGCGATGCTCAAATAACGCAAAAAAGGGCGACGCCACAGATGGACACTCTGTTGGTAAGAGACCACATAAAAAAGAACAAAAAGAATCGTATAGGCCCATGAGAGCGGCTGCGTCACATTGCCGTTTAAGAACATGAAGCACACAGATGCAATGAAAATCAGCCAATATGGAATTCGTAGCTGCAGAAAGTAAGCAACAAAGATTAAGAGTAGTAGTTGAAAGGTCGTAAAGGTCCACGACAGATGACTGCCCCGGACCAGGAGTTGTAGGGCAAAGACTGACCCCACTGCACAGAGCGTTCCTACGGCAATTTGCACCTTTTTGACATCGATCGGTTTATTCGATTCTTTCACACGCGACGTTGTCCAGTTGAAAATAGCCCAGTACAGGGTAATGACACCCAAAACGAAGAAGATACTGGTGACAATTGGGGGAACTAGCCACAGTGACCAAGCCATACTCAACGCGCTCCTTAATTAGTGATAGTCACAACCATCACTGGATTTTGGCTGAAAAGTTCCAGCACTCCTCTATCATAAATCAGGATGATTAATAAATCCATAAATCTTTATATAAGATAAACGACCCACTCAGTAACTAGTTAACTGCTAGTCCCCGAAAAGTTTTACATATTTTCTCTACTTAAACCATTAAAAATAAAGTATGATAGTAACAGACAGCCTGTAAGGAGGATTGTAAACATGTATCGTTATTTTCTGCAGCCACAATTAGATGTCTCGAATAACTCGTTGATTGGCTATGAATTACTGATCCGCCAACAGGTTGATGACAAATGGGTCCTCCCCCACGACTTCGCCTCGATTCCAATCGATGTTCAGGCGGATCTGATTCAACGAACAGCCAAGAAACTCATGCTTAAGATCGGCTCTGTTTCATTTAATGTCAATCAAAGCCAGTTCGTCGATCCAACCATTGCTAAGGCAATTATTAATGCCCAGCATCAGATTTATCCCATTAATCTGGTCCTAGAGGTCACGGAAGAAGTCACCGATGAGCAGGTCTCCCACCAACAAATCATCGATCAGGTTCACTACTTCGATGAACATGGTATCCAGCTGAGTCTGGATGACATTGGCACGGGGCTGAATACTTATGAACATCTCGAACCCATCCTGTCCTACGCCAGCGAGATCAAATTCGCTATGCAAAACTTTCGCCAGGAAAAACGAGAGAATGAAATTCCGGAAGCCCTCGCCTTCTGGCAAAAGATCGCGACTCAGTATAAGCTACGCCTGATCTTAGAAGGGGTTGAGAACCAAGCCGAACACGATATGGCCAATCGCATTGGAGTTGACCTCCGGCAAGGCTGGTTCTACGGCAAACCCCATCTTTTTAAACTTTAATGAAATGAATCCATCCCTTGTGGGTGGATTTTTTGTTTGACTCCAATCATGGCTTGAATCACAGGACAATGCGAAAAAAAGATGACAAGTTACCAGAGATTTCTGGTAGTTTGTCATCTATTTGCAAAAAAAAGCTACTATTTCTTGTAGCATTATTTAAGAAAAGTCGTAACCACAAGGTATAAGTAAGTCAGAGAATTAACAGCCAATAACACCTGTCCCAGGAAAAATGCGATTTTCAACTCGTTACCAGTTGGACTTCCCTCCCCATACCTCGTATCGATAAATTCTGGTTTCAATAAAACGTTAACCAACAGGCATGCTAGCGGCACTAGCAAAACAACGTACTTGGCAGTGGTCAGAGTAACCACACCGCTCATATTCAGTTGCAAAGGGACCCTACTCTTTAACCGTGCATATGAAGCAAGTGAGAGCCCAAATTCAAACAAGTAAATGGCCATAAAGACGTAGAACGACTTCTTATAAAAGGAACTAATCCTGTAAGCCAAGTTTGTCATCGCCCTCTATGATTTTTATCAAGACCATTGCATCTACACATCAATCATCTTGGCCGAATAGTAGCAGGATTGCCAATAGATATCAAATCAAAATATCCGTTAGTTAAGAACATAAAAAAAAGCCGTCAGCGCAACGTTTTCACGTCACACTAACGACTACCGAGTTGTTAGTGATTGGGTATACTGGACTCGAACCAGTAAATTACGGATTCAGAGTCCGCCGCCTTACCAATTTGGCTAATACCCAATAAGCCTGTTTCCATTGTCGAAACAACTATTTAATAGTAACTTGTTTGGCTATTAGTGTCAACAAATTTCCACGAAAAAGTTCGCTAAACTGTATGAATTCCCAGCTCAATGCAATTTTATGCAGAGAAAGATTGACATTTTTTAGCGAATAGCGTAAATTAGATATTGCTAGTAAATGACATTGCCCGCTGGTCAAACTGGTTTAAGACGTCGCCCTCTCAAGGCGGAGTTACGGGTTCGAGCCCCGTGCGGGTGATATTGTAGCCCACGAACGTTGATATATCAGCGTTTGTGGGCTTTTCGTTTGTCCTGAAATCACTGTCTAAATTAGCGTGCACTTTGCGCCATACTCATTGCTCTAACATCCCCTTAATAACCCCAAAAAGTGCTGCAAAACCGACTTGGTTTTGCAGCACTTTTTGATTGAATATCTAACAAATCCAACCCATTCTTCAGGAAGTTATTCCCAATTACTGTCGCCAGCGCCACAATCGATAACCACCAGTAACTAGCAAGACCAGCAGGCCAACTAGTGTGGCCAAAAGTCCCGCCTTTAATCCGGGCGTCTGATAAGTCAACGTCACGTGATGCTTGCCAGCTGGGAGCTTAGCCCCAACAAAGCCAACGTTAACCCGTGTCGTGGGTTGCGTCTTTCCATCCACGGTCAGGTGCCAGCCCTTCGTGTAAGGAATCGAGGTGGTTAAGACACTGGCCGTCGTAGCTTGCGCGGTTCCCGTTACCCGATTGTCCGTAACCTTCAGGCCATGGAGACCTTGCTGCTGTAATCGATGCATCCGTTGGTCATAGGACTTACCGAATGGCACGGCAACGACCTTCGCCGACTTGAACGACAGGCTCTTAACCCCACTAAAGGTCAGCAGAACATGTTGCCGTTTCGTGGCGGAATAACCCAGATTCAGCAACACGTGATCCTTCTTCTGATAGTTCGACAGGTTTGACTGGCCAAACTGACTGAAGCTATTCATGTTCCTAAACGTATTGGCCGTAACGACATACGCCCCATCGCTCATGTTCCAGAGAGATTGTCGTAAATTATTCAGCCGTTGAATTCCCGTGAACATCTGGTTCTTATAAATGTTGTCGTTACGGGCATTTTGATACTTATCCTTGACCGTGAATCGTTGCGCCTTTATCCCATCGAGTTCGAGATAAAGCTCTGTCCCACGGGTCTGCTCAGGCTGATCAAACCTCAAATCATAACTAACTGGATTCCCTTGATTGTCACTGACCATCTTGGTTAACTGGTGCTGATTCTTTTTAGCATTACGCTGAATCATCGTATGGTTCTGCTTGGTCAGGGTCGTCAAACGCTTCTTGTCCGTGGTAATGCTGACGGAACGGTCTAGATTTCCTTGATTGAGCGTCGCCTGCATGGATGCAATCGCCGCCGGGTCATTTTGATTGCCGGCCTGCCGGTAACTGGCAACCTTTGCCAAACTGTCCAGGGAACTGGTGGTGTCCGGGACCGTCTGGTAGCTGAGTGTTCGCTGATTGCTCCGATACGTTGTCGTTGGCACCCCTGTCACATCCGATCCGTTCACCAAAGCCCCATAGGTTAAGGCCTGTTCACGGTCGCTTCCATTCAATTGTTTAAATTGCTTGGCCGATAGTTGCTGCGTTTGCAAATAAGCCAGTGGCAAAGCATTCTTGGACTTCAGGAGAATCGTATCGTAATTATTCCCAAAATGGTGAACCGGTTTGTCTCTGAATTTCAGCGACTTACCGGATGCCGTCTCAATCGTTTGATAGTGATACGGGAAGGCCTGCTGGCCCCGTTGGTTACTCCGAGCGAAAATGTAGCGCACACCAAGTAGGTTGTTCATCGTGGTCCGGCTATCCGCCTGGTTGATGGGTTTGTTCATCTTGAACTGGGTGTTACTCAGCTCCTGACTGAAGTCCCCCACCGCTTTGTTTTGAATGGAGAAGTACGACATGATGTCGTGGGTTCCCAGATTCATCCCCAGATTAGTCTGCGCCTCATTACTAAAGTAGTAAAAGTTGCTGGTGGCCGTGCGCCCAAATCCAGGGCGGGCCTTCACGTATGATTCGGCCCCATCGTAGAAGTTTTTCTGATACTTGGTAGCCACGCCCCGCGGTGTCAGGCCAGCACCGGCCCCACCGGAATTGGGACTGAAGTACCCATAACCGTTATTAATAATATTTAGACTCAAGATCCCCAGTAAGACCGTCAACTGACGGCGAGTCGTCCACTGGTAGAAGTGGCCGATTAAGAGGGCTCCCAGCGTCACCAAGAGCCAACCATAGGTGACAAAATCATGGCGACTATTGCTGAAGATGAAGCCATTGGCCGCCCAAATCACAACCAACCAGCCCATCACGCTAAGGATCAACGTCGTCAGATCGCCGCGGGTCAACTCACCTAGCCGATCGACAAAGTTCATGAGTGCCAGGCTAAAGACCAGGCAGCCCAGTAAGAGCCAGCGTTCAGACGGCGTTGTCATCCCATTCATCAATCCGGAAACCTCTGGCAAGAGTGACCCCACCGCCAAGAGAATTATCCCGATATTCAACCAGAGATAACGACGGAAGTGCCGCAGAACATAGATGACGCCCAGGAAAGTTAGCCCGGCCATCCCCACGTTGACCCAGAATGACATGGCGTTGCCAGTGGTCAGAATCGCATTCGGTAATTTTAAGTAGTAGCTAAACGGATAAACAAAGTAACCGTTAGCAAACTGGGCTGTGGCACGTGTGGAGTGCAATACCCCAATCAGTGACGGTACCAGTAACACCCCAGCCAACAGGAAGCCCACGATGCCGGCTCCCACCAGTTTGCCCAGTGTCCGCCAGCCCTTCAGGTGACGGTCATGTCTCACCGACAGGTAGCGCAGGATCGCATAGACCAGGCTACCAATCGCTAAGATATAGGCAAAGTAGAAATTACTGATTAACGCCAAGCCAGTGAAGATGGCCAGTGGCACCCAGGATTTCTCCCGATAAACCCGGTCGATCCCATAGGCCAACAGTGGGAAGAGAATCATTGGTAACAGGAAGAAGGGATGACGAATGCTGACATACAGCGAGTAACCGGTAAACGTGTACGCCAAGGTCCCGAATAGCTGACTCCCTGGCTTGAACGACCGGTGCTGGGCAAACAGCATGAACGCCAGACCACTCACATAGAGCCGAAGCAGAATCAACAGGTTGTACCCCAGCTCCAGATGTCCCTTCGGACAGAGGGCAATGAGGTAGCTAAACGGGTCACCGAGGACGTAATACGAGAAAGTCGTGAGTTTATCGGCTCCCAGTCCTAAATCCCATGACCAGCCTGTGAGGCTGCCCTGATGGAGCCACGTATAGAACTTTTCCAGGACTGGATAATGTTGCGCTAACCCGTCGCCCTGCCAAATAAAGGACTTCCCCGTCAGAATAAAGATCCCATACAGGCAAATCGTGAGGACCATAAAGATAGCCGTATAGACCAAGTAATTCTTTCGTGATGCTTGTTTGTTCTCTCCCATGGAAATGATGACTAACTCCTCCGCCTCATAAATATATTAATCGTTAAATTATTTTTTTAGTTAATGCCGTGACCGTCCTGATCAACAGCCAATTTTCGCCAGGCAACGCCAATCTAAGATGACCGGCACCACAAGGTCCGCGTTTAATTTTACCATAGCTTTTCCCGACAAAAAACTCCCAACCCGTCATTAGCGGATTGGGAGTTTCAAATCGACCTTGTTTTTAGAGACGGTCGTTTAATTCTTTACTGAGTTTTTCGAAGCCGGGCTTACCTAACAAGGCAAACATGTTAGTCTTGTAGGCTTCAACCCCTGGTTGGTTGAATGGGTTAATCCCGTTCAGGTAACCAGAAATAGCAATCGCAACTTCGAAGAAGTAGATCAGGTAACCCAAGGTAAATGGCGTCTGATCTGGGATATGAACACTCATGTTAGGCACGCCACCATCGGTGTGGGCTAACACAACCCCTTCATAGGCCTTTTGGTTGACGAAGCTCATTTGCTTGCCTTCCAAGTACTTCAAGCCATCGAGGTCATCGTCAGCAGTTGGTACCGCCACGTCATGTTGTGGCTTATCGACCGTAATAACGGTTTCCATCAGCTTACGTTGGCCTTCTTGGATGTATTGACCCAAGGAGTGTAAGTCGGTACTGAAGTTAGCTGAGGATGGGTAAATCCCCTTCTGGTCTTTCCCTTCGGATTCACCAGTTAATTGCTTCCACCATTCTGCGAAGTATTGCAGACGTGGCTCGTAGTTTTCCAGCAATTCAGTGGTGTAACCCTTCCGGTAAAGGATGTTCCGCAATGCGGCATATTGGTAGGCTTCGTTTTCGTTCAGATCTGGATTGGTGTAATCCTTCTGAGCGGCAGCGGCCCCCTTCATCA
Source organism: Levilactobacillus humaensis (assembly GCF_024345185.1). GTDB lineage: Bacteria > Bacillota > Bacilli > Lactobacillales > Lactobacillaceae > Levilactobacillus > Levilactobacillus humaensis. Next base: position 11,730 of record NZ_BROB01000034.1, read on the forward strand.
ATTGGTCAATGTCAGCGCCAGAAGCGGCGATTGGCAATAACCCAACGGCAGTCAAGACGGAGTAACGACCACCGACGCCATCAGGAATGACGAAGGTTTCGTAACCAGCCGCATCGGCTTCGGTCTTAAGGGCCCCACGGGCTTTATCAGTCGTGGCGTAAATCCGGCTCTTGGCACCATCTTCACCATACTTCTTCACTAACATTTCCTTGAAGAGACGGAAGGCGATAGAAGGTTCCGTCGTGGTCCCGGACTTCGAAATGACGTTAACAGAGAAGTCACGGTCGCCAATCAAGTTGATCAGGTCATGCACATAGTCGGGGCTAATGGAATTCCCGGCAAAGAACACTTGTGGTGCCTGACGTTTGTCGGCTGGCAAGTAGTTGAAGAAGGTGTCGTTTAAGAAATCAACGGCCATCTTAGCACCGAGGTAAGATCCCCCGATACCAATGACAACGAGGACTTCGGAGTCCGACTGAATCTTCTTAGCAGCGGCTTGAATCCGGGCAAACTCATCCCGATCAAAGCCCGTAGGCAACGTTAACCAGTCGCGGAAGTCGCTACCGGCACCGGTACCCTGACGTAATTCGGCATCTGCAGCCGTCACAAGCGCTTGCATTTCTCCGAGTTCATTGTCGTGAACAAATGGTTCAAGTTTGGAACGATCAAAGGCGATATGTGCCATATTTAGATAACCTCACTTTTATTGTTATTGACGAGTTAATTATAACGCATCCTGTTAAAATGTAAATGGGCTAGTCCAATTTTAAATTTAAAACGGGACTGGCCGTTCCCGGTCAATCCCGCTAAATAACTATTTCATAATTCCTAACGTTACCCCACCGGCAACGACCAGAAGTGAGCCGATCGTGATGTAAACCATCTCACGACCCGTCTTCTTTTCACCCAGTAACCAGATACTCCCGAACGTGGAGATGACAATCCCACATTGTGCCAGAGAGTAACTGATGGCCAAGCCGACCCGTGGAATCGCCATGAACATAAAGAAGTTCCCGATTCCCCAGACAACCCCAGTCAAGATATTCTTGGCTGTGGCCTTGTGCCAGACTTGCTGACGGGAGAAAATCACGAAGATCAAGGCTCCCAAGACCATTCCCAGTGATTGTGGGAACAGAATCGTTTGGGCCTTAAGGCCAGAGAACTTCACGATAACCGTGTAGAGAATGTAACCCACCGTTGAAATCACGAGGGCGACGGTCCCCTTACCTGCCTGGATTTGCTTGTCACCAACCGCCACCTTGGCGTTTGGATCCCGCAATGACGTTAAGACAGCGCCGGCAATCAGAATGATCACGGCAATCGTCCCTAAGGTGATCATCCGCGTCGTATTCCATTCACCGAACAGCACAACCCCAGCCAACGCCGTCCCAGCCAGTTGTAACCCGGTAGAAATCGGCACCGTCCGTGAAATTCCGATGAACTTCATGGATTGAAATTGTTCAAATTGACCAACAGCCCAGCAGAGACCTGAAACGATCCCGACCAACAACGCCATACCAGTTAAGTGACTGTGGAAGTAGAATAGGGCAAAAAGACTAAAGATTACCGCCCCGACCGTCATCCCTAACGTTTGTTGGTATGACGTTCCACCTAGGCGACCACTGATTAATCCAATGCTTCCCCAGCAGACCGCGGGGATTAAAGCCATTAAAATATAGATATTCATTTTGTAAACCTCAACTCTCGTTTCAACTTAGTCCTGTATAATTGTAAGCCTTCTCAATTAGCATTAGTAAGTTTAATAGTTTCGATTCGAATTGTAAACTCAAACTCTCTAAAAAAATCCCGAATGGCAAGTGGTCTATCTTACCAATCAGGATCTTTTACATCGTTTTCATTGAGCTTTCATTAGTTAACGGTCAACAGTAAGCCCTTTAAGGATTCGCTGTGACGGTCAGCCTGATTCGTTTGGAAATCAACTGGTGAGAGGTAATTATTGGAAACACTTACATGACCGGTATAATTTTGCAAAGCATCCCCAACCGTCTCCTTGAGACGCTTCATGCCATACATTGGCGTCGTCGTGGTCAAGACAACTTGTGTCCCGGTGTGCGCTACCTTGAGGGCCTGTTCGAGCAAGTCTTGTAGGTCTTGTTCCAAGGTGAAGGTCCGCTTCTTACCCCGAATAAAGGCTGGTGGATTGATGAAGATGGTGTCAAAACTCAGGTCATGCTTGATCGCATAGTCCAAGTAGTTGGCAACATCCATCGTCCGCATCTCAACGGCCGCTTGGTCCAGGTTGTTGGCCGCTAATTGCGCTTGTAAGGCTGTCGTCGCCCGGTTCGTTGGGTCAACTGTAACGGCTTCGATGGCCCCGCCAATCATGGCTGCGGTCACAATTCCGGTCTCGGCACTGAAGAGATTCAAGATCCGATGTTGTTGACTGTTTTCCTTAGCCCAGGCCCGAATGTCGCGGAATTCCAAGGCAAGTTGCTGGCGTCCTGCTAACAAATCGACAGGATAAGCCACGTCATTTTCCATCACCGTCAGCGGTTGCTTGCCCAGATCACCCTGGATAAGTTGTCCATGTTCTTGGTCTGGCGTGGTCGCCACAATCGTTTGGTTCTTCCCGATAGCACGGGCAAAACCAGCGTAAATTAACTTGGCCTGTTGCTTCAAGGCCGTGTTCTGCCAACGGAAGACGTAGGTGCCGTCATACACGTCGACAACCAAGCCACCCAAGCCATCACCGGTTCCGTTGAATAAACGGTAAGCGGAACTGCCAGTGATAGCTGAACGCCGAGCCGCAGCGGCTCTGAACTTGGTGGCGAAGAAACGATCATCGATACTTTCATTTTCCCGTAGGCTCAGGACATACCCAATCCCTCGGGGTTGTTTGGCAAAATAAGCGGTAGCAACGAAATGGCCATGGTTCTCTAATTGGACCCAGGCCCCATTTTCAAAATCATTCTTGTTTTCTAAATCGGTCACGGACACGATTGGATAGCCATCCTCGAACTTACGGACAGACTTCCCTGTAATTTGTACTTGCTTCAAAAGTTTCCTCCTTAATGATTCTTCTCATTGTATCACGGGAACACCCCGAGCACCGGGCAATTTACGAATTTGTCTTAGCTCTTTGTGAGTTTGTCTGGTGTTGGTCTGGGAAGATCACAGTAAACGTGGTCCCATGGTGTTCCTTACTCGTCACACTAATCTTACCATGATGCAACTGAACTAGCTGGTGAACAATTGAGAGTCCTAAGCCAGATTCCCCATACTTGGTATTCTTCCGGGAAGGATCAGCCTTGTAATACCGCTCCCAAATGTTCTGGAGTTGCTCATCGGACATCCCCATCCCCGTATCGGCAACTTTCACGATGGTCTCCTCGTAACCGCGCTGAGCGGAAATGGTGATGGTCCCCTGCTGGGTAAACTGAATAGCGTTTTGTGTGATGTTAAACATAATCTGCACAAAGCGGTCGTAGTCAGCGTAAACCGGGATCTCCTGAGGCGCCTGTAATTCCAGTTGGTCTCCACTGTCATCGGCCTTCTGCTTCAACTGCTCCACAATATTGTGGAGGGCATCGACGGCATTGAACTCATGGAGATTGAGTGAAATCTGATTGGACCGAATCTTCTCGTAATCCAGGTTTTCGTTAACTAACCGGATTAGCCGACTGGTTTCACTCCGCATCAGGTCAATACTTTCTTCCTTACTCTCCTCAGGGATGGCATTGTATGCCAGGCCTTCAAGGAGCCCGTTGATGGTGGTTAACGGCGTCCGCATTTCATGAGAGGCGTTGGCCATGAATTCTCGCCGGCGCTGTTCCTGTCGTTGAATCTCTTCTTGTGAGTCTTTTAACGATTGCGTCATGCCGTTGAAATCGTTAATCAGGTCATCAATTTCATCACGGTTACGGCTGGCCATCTCGACATCATAGTTTCCTTTAGCAACTTGATTGGTGGCTTTTCGCAGTTGATTAATCCGCGATGTGTAATAACGAGCCAAGAGATAACTCGCCACGATCGCCACGACAATTGACACCAGGAGGGCTCGAATCAGGTTACGGTTAATCTGATTGACGCTGGTATTGATATCAGACACGAAGGCCCCCATCACAACAACCGCCACTAACCGATGATTATAAAAGTAGGGTTTCATGACTTCGGTCATCGCAGGACTGATTCGACCGTTCTTAGTTCGTACCCGCTTGTCGACAACTTTGTGAATGATTTTATTTTGTTTGAGCTTCTTCCAATCCGACTGGTTGATCGCCTGTTGGTAGACGTTAGCCGGGAAAACCACCTTGTTGCTGGCACTGTAAATGGTGGTGCTCACCGCCTGGTTTTGCAGTAGTTGTTCGCTACTTTCCAAGGACTCCGTATCGAAGTCCACGTCGTGACTGTCCTCGGAATTAATCCGCAAAGACTGCTCGATCAGACTGTTGGAATACTTCTCGAGAGAATTCCAGGTATTGCTGTAGACCATGTGCCGGGTCATCTGCGAATACGAGACCCCCATGATAATTAAAATAATCATGATGGCCGCAAAGAACCCTAGCATTTGTTGATACATTAACTTCATCGCTGATCGGCTCCACTATCATCAAATTTATAACCCACCCCCCAAACAGTTTGGATAATCTGAGGGCCAACCTTTTCAATCTTTTGCCGGAGTTTCTTAATGTGAGCATCCACAGTCCGTTCATCCCCGTAATATTCGTAATCCCAAACCAACTGTAAGAGCTGCTCACGGGAGAAGACTTGCCGGGGCTTCTGAGCCAAGGTCTTCAACAGGTCGAATTCCTTGGGAGTCAGATCGTGAATTTGCTTGTCATTAAGGTAGGCTTCACGGGTTTTGGTGTTCAACTTAAAGTTTTCTGTCACCACGTCAAAGGATTCAGTGTCATCTAATGACTCGCTGGCCGCCGTCTTAGTCGTGGTTCCAAGCTCCGCCCGCCGGTGCAGGGCCTTGATTCGTGCAATTAAGGTAATGGGACTGAAGGGCTTGGTAACATAGTCATCTGCCCCCATCTCGAGGCCCAAGACCTGGTCACTCTCTGAATCACGCGCCGTCAGCATAATAATTGGGACAGTTGGCGACAATTTTCGAATCTCTGCACTGACCTGCATCCCATCTAGTCCGGGAAGGTTCAGGTCTAAAGTGACCATATCCCAGTCGTTGGGGGAAGCGGCGAAGAGTTTCACGGCTTCATTGCCGTCGTAGGCAAACTCCGCATCCCATTGTTCCTTTTTAAAAAACATCGACATCATCTGTGATACCGAATGGTTATCTTCAATCATTAATAACTTCATTGTGACCTCCAAAGTTAGGGCTACTAAATTCGGGGCCGGTAAAAGGTTGGTGCGCCATAGTGTCCTGAAATTAACAGGAGAATCAGAAGGCGTCATGACAGAATAATGAAGATTCTGTAACTTTTACCGGCAGTCCCTTAGCCATGTGGTTCCTTAACTACCTATTATACTATACCGCGAGATGGAAATTTTCCTTAAATTCGCCCCCGACAAGTTAAATTGTTTGCAGCGCCCCAACATTATGGTAGACTAGAACAGTATTGTCATGGGGCCGTTCTGGATTCGACTGGTATAGGTTGAACCTGAGCTGCGCGCCGTAGCGGCATCTACGTTAAAAGGTCCAGTTTATTATAACTGCAAAAAATAATAACAATTCTTACGCTTTAGCTGCTTAATAGGCGCTTAACGTAGATCCTCCTAGGCTTGCCCGCGGTCTAGATCTGGGTCCTAAATTTAACGGGCTTACGCTAACGACTCCCACCTGAAGTACGTTAGAAGAGAAAAATCAGGTTAGCTGAGCATGAGGGCCCTGACAGACGGCAAGTTGCTCAGCGAAACTTTAAATAGTCTGCCTATGCGTGTAGACGTTGAGGTGGCAATATGCTAGGACGCGGGTTCGATCCCCGCCGGCTCCATAAAATGACTTTATTCCCGTTATAATCGGCTGATGTAAATGCCGTTATGACGGGTTTTCTTTTGCTTTTATATTGATTAATATTTATTCCATTTTTTAGACGACAGGATACGGGACAGTCCTTAATACACGGTTGACAGAAAACTTTTTTAATACGCGACTATTATCGATCTAGATATAGCAACTTCCAACATGTCCCTGATAACGATATAATAACCGTGTAGGAAGTTTCAGGGGAAAACGTTATTTAGGAGGAATTTAGATTGTTCAAAATTAAAAGAAAAAGTGCCCTACTACTCATGTTACTAGGTGTTGTGGTGGGAAGTTTTAGCGTTACTAACGCGTCAGCCGATTACCAAAAAAAGATAAATACCGAACTAAACAAGGTTAATATCAATAACTTATTTAAATTAAACGTTGAATTAATAACAAGCGTAACCTCTTCAGATCCTGTATATCCATCAATAGCGCAATATAACTTATATCAGACGTACAAGTTACAGAAGCCCTTAAAGATCACTAATGACTACAAACGAAAGAGTATGACATTACCAAAAGGTGCTGTCGTAACGGGACTTAGCGATGGTAAGGGAAACCTTCTTAATCTCAGTAACATGACTCTAAGCATTAAAAATCAAAAAAAGGTTTTCAAAGTCCTCGGTAACTCCCAAGGTAGTCATCCTGTAAACAAAAACAATGGGGTTGCTAACTATCCTTACACGAGGGAAACTGCATTCTCTCACGACTCTTTAGCAAGCTTCCCAGCTCTATCTGTTAAAGCCAGTCACATGATTATGCCGGGCACACTCTCCTTACCATTTATCTCAATCACATCTGATAGTCAACTTATTTATCACACTAAAGGTTCCAAATACAAGCCTACGCGCTACGTTAAAATTAAGAAGTTCAAAAGAAGTCATTCAAAGATAACTTATTATCTCGCTAAACCAATTAAAGGTGTCACAACTAAAAAAGTTAAATCCGGAAAATCTCATCTTTACCGAGTCACATTTACGATTGGGCACGTTATCCAGCATCGGGATCTTAATGGCGACCTCGGCCTCTCTGACTTGACTATCAACAATGGAAAACAAGTCTTTTTCTTAACGATTGATTCTTACACACCAACCCAAGCTTATATTGACACTCTAACAGGCTATGAATATGTGTCACCTGAAAATAAAAAAGACAGTCTTGCTTATATTCAGAGTTTGTACTAAAAGACTTTTATAAAGTGCCGCACAATTGTTGCACCGTTATGATGTTATGGTCTCGAGTGGCATCCGGTAAATTTTTCGAGCGTTTCTCACCCTTTCACACCGTTCTCTGTTATACTGAATTTGCAAAAACATTTTGGAACGATGAGTTCACCAAAGGCCCTGACTATTGGAGTAGTCAGAGCCTTTTTTATGCGTTCAGGTTTCTAAACGGGTGGGTTAGCAGTCGCCTAAAACTACCTGTGACGCCTGCGGTCTAACCAGTCCGTAAACAAGGCGACGAGGAGGCCAACAACCAGTGGCGCAAAAACATTTTGAAACATGCGAGTTCACCTCCCCACTGTTGCTAGTGTGGGTCAGGCAACCTCTCCATTTTCCTTGAATGAAACCACAATGGCTACCGAACAAATGCTTGCCTTGATGGAAAAATTGGACACGATCTATGTTGCAATTACAACAAAAGTGCTATACTGATAGTTGTTAACGACCCCTCAGCATAACCGTTCGCTGACAATTAATGATCTTGGAGGAATCGCCTATGTTTCGTGACATGCGTTTAGCTAAACAACAACTTTCAGCTGCCGATACTGCCCAAATTTTACAGGATACCGATTATGGGACTCTAGCTTTATGGGGTGAAGACTACCCTTACTCCGTCCCGATTAGCTACGTCTATGACGGCGAGAAGATCTACTTTCATGGCGCCACAACGGGCCTCAAGAACGACCTGTTGACGCACCACCAGAAGGTTTCCTTATCCGTGGTTGGGAGCCACTCCGTCCAATCTACCTCCTACACCATGTACTACACCAGTGTGATCGCGTTCGGAACGGCAACCTTGGTTACCGACCCCAAGACCATGCAACACGCGATGGAAATGACTTCCGAGAAATACGCCCCCGGCTTATTAAAGGGCGGTCGCGAATATATTGCCTCTGAAAAAGGAAACTTTGCCGTTTACGAAATGTCCTTGGACCACGTCACGGGTAAGCGATCCAGTCACCTATCCACCGACTAGTTCACTTGTTTCACCGTTAATCCAAATACAAGCTAAAGCATGAGTGTCGTTTGGTGACTCATGCTTTTTTCATTCTAATGGCTGAGTACGTTATTAGTTTGTCACTGCCGTCATATTGGTAATCGAACTGTCTTCATTTGTCATCTCGACGCAACCCCTTCGCAAAATTCACGGGGTATACTGACCTTATCGTTAGTTAATTGCGATGACAAATTCTAAAAAAAGCGGAGTGAGCATTATCAATACCACAACTGTAAAAGTCTTAATCGGTACCTTAGGGGCAGCGGCCATGTTACTTGCCGGCACGCAAACGGCTTCGGCCCACATGACGGCCTCAACACCACAAACCCAGGCAACGCAAACGACCCAAACGGCCCCAACGACAACCGCAACAGCCACGAATACGAGCTACAGCCACACGAATAGTCAAGCGACAAATACGGCAACCACCAGTAACGCCTCTGGCGCTGTGGCCAAGGCCTTATCGGTTGCCAACAGTGGCGTGCCTTACGTCTACGGCGGTAGCAGTTTATCTGGTTTTGATTGTTCAGGTCTGGTTCAATACGCCTTTGGCCTGAGCACCCGAACCACTTACCAACAAACGACCCTGGGAACCCATCATTACGACGTAGCTAACGCGCCAGCCGGTGCCATCCTGTTCTGGGGTTCCGAAAGTGCTCCTTACCATGATGGCATTTCCTTGGGCAACGGCCAATACGTCGCCGCCCAAAACGAAAATGACGGGATTGGCGTCTTCAGCCAAGCCTACTGGGCACCAAGCTACTACATCACCTTAAACTAACCCTTAACTCACAGAACGACCGACATGCTCGGTCGTTCTTTTTTTCGTCCAAATCCGGTCTGGCTACCCACCTAACTAATAAGGATCACGATCGACCCCCTCCCCACTAAAGGTGGTAAGTTATGGTCGTTGCCAGTAAAGAAGAGTTCCCAGATTTGACTGGAGGGTGATTTTATGAAAAAATTCTGGCGCACTGGTATCGTTGCTGTAGTTGGCTGCTTGGGGTTACTCATTCTGGCTTCGCCGGTGATCGGTCATGCCGACCGACTGCCAGTCAATGATAATCTCCCAATCGAGCGGCCCAAGTTAGTGGCCTCCGAGTCAACCATTGCCACCGACTCCTACCGTTTAGCTCCGGTTTCTCACTCGGCAATCACGCGGGCAGCAACGATTCCACTACGTTGGTCCGCGATCAAACAGGCTACCGGAACCACCACAACCAGCTGGTCACACGTCTTGAATCGTCTCGGAATTGTTTTGTTGGCCGGATTGATTGCGACTGGCGCCACCTATGTCCTCACCGACTGGCGGCGTTGGACCCCTCGTGTGGGTCGTTGAGCCTTTAAAAATAGATCGTAAAACGACGTGAAGTCAGAAAACTTCACGTCGTTTTTTAGTGCTTGTTATTGGTTAAGTTGAACCGGATCCCGTGGGGCACTGTAGCCAAGAGAACTCGCGGCAATCCAGGTCGCCTGGTTGAGTGCCTTAAAGTCCTCCGTTCGGCCAGTCACAATAATCCCACTGAACTTGGCCGTACTCAATTGTGGATTCTGCCGAATGTACGTCCGACTTCCCTTAGTCACACTCACCCCATTGTAGCGCCAATCGAGTCCCAGTTGGCCGACCTTCTTCACCGCTGACTTGAACTCGCGATAATCATCCGCCGTCAACTTAGGTGTGGTTGTGCCCTGTGGTATCTCGGCGTTCAGACCCACGAGATGATTTTGAAAACTAGTCGGATCCATCTTGCCGGTGACCCCGGCCCAATACCAGGTCGCATGAAGCTTGTTTGGCAACTTGGACAAGATCTGTTGAGACGTCATTGGCCGGTTAAAGGTAATGGCGACTTCGGCCACGGCACCCTTAGCCTGCGACACCTGTTTTAGTTCTTGTGTCGGCTTGAGATTAGGTTTCTTCACCGCCAGATTGAAGAATTCTGGAATGCGCCGTTGTGTTTCTCGGTCAAAACTAACCATCCCCTGTTTTGTCTCCGTCTCGTCAATAGTGCCATCGCTCATCCCACTGGCTCCTGGTAGCCAAGAATAGTCCCCCTGGCTGGTTGACCAAGGGATTCGCTGGCCCTCAATCGACTTATATCGATGACTCATTACCGTTCCGCCAAAGATTGTTGTATTCGACAAAACGCGGTCGCTGACGTGAATGTTCGGCGACATCATGGTATTCGTAGCCTCAAGAATCGCCGATATCTGGTTTGATTCTTTGGCGGCCTTCGATTGTGTCAACTTGTAGGCAAGTGGTGTCGCCACCATTAAGACCCCCACGGCAATCACAATCATCAAGCCAATTCGCTTCACCCGACGCCATTTTGCTAAACGCTGAAACTTCTGTGCATCATTCATGCCACTCACTCCCCATTAATCTTTTTAATTTCTGATGAACCCGCCGCAATCGCATCTTCACTGCTCCCGGACGGCGACCTAGTCGTGCCGCAATCTCCTTGATTGATAGTCCCTGATCGTAACGGAGGATCAAGAGGTCGCATTCCTTTGGTCGTAGCTTCTGAAAGGGAAATGTTAATTGCCCCGTAGTCTGTTGGTTAACCTGTTCCCGCCGATCCGGTATCAGGTACTGCGCCACCAATTCTCGATACCGTCGCTCACGACGATAGTGATCCAGATAGGTCGACCAGGCCACGCGATACAGATAACCGCGTAGCTTATCTGGCGGCAACGCCAGGTCCATTTCAAGAGCCTTCACGAACACATCCTGGCAAATATCCGCCGCCGTTTCTGGCCGCGCTCCCCGACTCACCAGGTATCGCTGGAGTTCCGTGGACAGTTCCACCAGAAACGCCTCATATTGGTCCAACCTCATGTCTCCCCCTCCCTCTGCCTAGTAAACGAACGACCTTCCTCAAAAGTCACGTTTTAATTGAAAATTTTCTCGGTTTCCTAAATTATACGGAATGCTAACGTAGTAAACGCCCCGCGACACACCTAAAAGGCCCCAAGTGACAGGTGTCATCACTCAAGGCCTCACTTCATTTCATTAATCTTGCCGATCCACATTGGTCATCTTCAACGGATCAACCCAAGCTGTAAACTGGTCGGCCGTCACTTTCCCCGATTGCAAGGCAACCTCACGCAATATTTTCCCGGAGCGTTCGGCCTCCTGGGCAATCGCCGCACTGGCATGGTACCCGATGTGGGGCGATAAGGCCGTGACTAGCATCAGTGACCGGTCTACCAATTCGGCCATCCGATCGGCATTAACGGTCAGTCCCTGAACAAGCTTCGTGGTAAATCCAGTCACCGTTCCCGCCAGAATATCTGTCGACTCTAAGAAGGTCGCAATCAAGATGGGTTTGTACACGTTCATCTCGAAATTCCCCTGAGACGACGCAACGGTCATGGTGACATCGTTGCCCATCACCCGGGTTGCCGCCATTGTGAGGGCTTCTGCCTGCGTCGGATTAACCTTCCCGGGCATGATCGAAGAACCCGGCTCGTTAGCTGGAATGTTCAACTCACCGTAACCGGCCCGCGGTCCACTAGCCAGGAAACGAATGTCATTGGCAATCTTCATGAGATCACTAGCCAGCGTAGTCAGCGCACCATGCACAACTGTCAACCCGGAATGGGCGGCCAAGCCAAAGAACTTATTGGTTTTGGCGGTAAATGCCAGATCATAATCAGAAGCGAGTTGGGTCGCGACAGCGGTCGCAAATCCCGGAGCGGTGTTCAATCCCGTTCCGACAGCGGTTCCCCCAATTGGTAATTCCAGCAGTGTTGGTGCCAAGGTCTTCAGGTAGTCGCGGTCATGGGTCAACATGCTGACCCACCCGCTAATTTCCTGTCCAAAGGTCAGCGGTGTCGCGTCTTGGAGATGGGTCCGACCAACTTTGACCACATGTTGGTAGGCCGTTTCCTTCTTTTGAAATTCGGCGATCAACCGATCCACCACCGTCAGCAGGTCGCGAACCGCCACCGCGGCCGTAATCGTCATCGCCGTAGGAAAGGTATCGTTTGAACTCTGACTGTGATTGACATCATCATTTGCCAGAACCCCACTGGTCACATCGAGGCGTTGCGTTTGATGCGCGATAACCTCATTGACGTTCATATTGGTCTGCGTGCCCGACCCTGTCTGGTAAATATGAAGGGGAAAGTCCTGCTGCAGTTTGGCATCATCCAAAGCCGATAAAGTGTCGACCGCCTGGATAATCAACTGGGCTTTCTGTTCTTGAATCTCGCCCAGGTCACGATTAGCCACCGCAGCAGCCCGTTTAATCCGCAGGAGAGCGCGGATGACTGACAAGGGCATCAGCGGTCCCGTTGTAAAGTTATGACGACTGCGCTCCGTCTGAGGCCCCCACAATGCCGTCGCGGGAACCCTCACCGTGCCAATGGTATCTGCTTCTTCTCGATACTCCATCTCATCACGCCTCTCTCATTTAATCTCTTGATTTAGCATATCGGCCCGCGTCGTCTACGTCAAGCACTCCCCATCGAACGCAAAAAAAGCCATCTAACTAAAGATGACTTGGATTCGTCTCAACTCAGCACTGTCTTTAACCCTCGACAGTTTCCGCCAGTTGAACTTGGTTATTTTTCACTAATTGTTGCTCTGCACGCCGCCGGGCAGCCACCGCATCGTCAAAGTCACTAAAAGTTTGATTCAAGACGTAACGGCCGTGGTAAAATAAACGTGCAGCCCACTTACCGGAGCGTTTGTCGAAGCTAACCCCGATAACCCCCGAAATGTTGCGGGAACTAATCTTCGTTAAGGCCGCAACGTTAGAGCCATTAACCAGTGGCAGGTTGGTGGCATTCCCGATTTGCTTACGCGTCCGGGGATCCTGAGTCAACCGTGCCTTGCTGATGTCGCGGCGGTAGCAACCGCAACTGACCGTGATGCCATGGCGCAGGCGGTAACTATCAACCGTTACCAGCCGGCCACAGCTACATTTACACAGCCAGGTGGCGTTGCCGTTCTTTGCGGTTCCGTCACGACGAATAACCGTCAGTCTGCCGAATTGTTGTCCACTTAAATCTAGGAGTCTCATAGATAATTCCTCCATTCAATTAGTCATCAAGCCTGATATGCCGCAGATTAATCCGATCTCTTTCCGCTCTTCCCCGTTAACTTAACGCTTACAATACTATTCTACACATCAAACTAAAAACTAGCTTAAAGTCCCAACCTTTTTTGGTTTTATTGGTGACCCCTAACAACTTGTTATTCTAACATGAACTTACTTTGGAAAGAAGGAATCACTTATGGATATCATACTCACTTGTCTAATCTACGTCGTTGGGCTTGAACACCTGGCCATCATGGCTTTAGAGATGTGGGGGCGTCCGGAGACCCAATCTAAGGCATTCGGCATGCCACTCGAATTTGTCCGCCAAGTCCCTGCCCAAAAGGCCTTAGCCAATCAAGGCATCTATAACGGCATGGTCGGTGTGAGCTTGCTGGTCAGCCAGTGGGTTCTCAATGGCCGCTCACAACTCATCGCAACCGCAATTTTTCTAATCTTCATTGTGGTCGTCGCCCTCTTCGGTAGCTTGACCGTCAAGAAAGAAATTTTTTGGCTCCAGGGAATGCCGTCCCTCGTCACGTTACTCGTTTTACTAACCTTATTAATTTAACCAAACCTTTAGGGTAAGTGTTTACAGTCGCGAGAACATAGGTTATAATAACAGTACATATTCAGGTTAAGACCTGCCACGGCATTTCAATCGTTGGAGGAGTTAATTGACATTTAGCCATTATTAACACCGTTGAAGCCGTACACATACTTCTATTCTGCTGGTTGCGTTCATACGTAACTAGCTTTTTTTATGCCAAAAATTAAAAAGCGGTCAGGACAACGTCCCAACCTGAAGTGCAATAGAAAAGTTAGACAAATAGTAATTTAATTTATGCTACTGAGGCTTGATTCCTATAATTTATAGG
>NZ_BROB01000035.1 GCF_024345185.1 Levilactobacillus humaensis
ATTATCAATGGCTTTTTAAATTAGGGCCTAGTACTTTTGGAATGGAAATACTTTCCAACACCAAAAATTCTAGACCCAAATAATTTTACAATCTACCATGGCTAAAATGTTAAGCATGCGCGATTTCGACTACTCCAAGATCGGCAACATCTTTGAACTAGACGAAGTCACCCCTAAAATGGCAACTGAAGAACGCCTTGATGATTCTGGCAACAAAATCATGGGCAATGATGGTACACCGCGGAAATTCAACACGGATGAAATTGTCGGCTATAAGTATTCCGTCACGATTCTGGAAGGTGAACATCGTAAGAAGTCCACTCAGATCACCGTTGCTGGTCTCGACTGTCCAATCAACAACGCGGAAATCATGAAACGTGACAGCGTGAAATGCCGCTTTACCGGTTTAGAACCAAGCATGGTCGGCAACCCAATCTACTACAAGGCTGAAAAGATTGAATTAGTGGCCCCGCAGGCCAAATAGAAACACTCTGGGCTACCCAATCTAAACGGGTAGTCCTTTTTCTCGCAATTCTACTTGGTCAGTTGCCGATAACGTTCAAACAGCATGGCGACGGTATCACTCTCGGTGGTGCCTTTAATTGTCAGCCCATATGCCCGCATAACGGCTCGATCATTATCTTGGTGGGCTTTGCGCAGTTCAGGAACTGTCGCCAACGGATCATAGAGATCAGCTAAGCTACTATCCGGGTAAAGTTTACGGGCATCGAGAATCCCCTGGGCTGTTTGTTCAATCTGCGCCTTTTGCTTATCATCAACTTCTGGCCACGGAAAATTTGCATAGACGGTTGGCGAGTAACTGTAATCGCTCTTCATTCTACCAGCAACCGCACGCATCCACGCCATATGCACATTAGAAGTCATCACACCGAACATATACAGACTGGCATTCGGAACGAGATACAGCTTGTTGCTGGCAATAACCGCTGGAGACATCCACCCCATCGGCACATAACGTCGGTGTTCGCTCGAAACCTCAGGGACCGCTAGATAGTTTGAATCCGGTTGACGAATTTCAGTGAATAACATGGGCATTTCCGCCAATGCTTTAACTGACGGTGTAGGACTTTTCAATCTTGCTTCGGTGACGGCCGCTAACCGTTCCATAATTGGTGGAACAGAACGAAATTGACTTGGTGATACACCCTTTAACCAAATGCAGTACCGCTCAACATTATTGATAAAGTCTCTGGAGCCAACATAACGTCGGATATAACTTTCTGTTTGCGGGTACTGCTTAATTAACGCCGCTCGTTCCGCTGGAGAAAGAATTAAGTTACCCCCGTCTGTTGGTTGGCTTCCCTTAGACATCACAGGAAAGTTGGCACCGGAAATACTAGTCTTTCGACGTGGCTGTGGGAATACATCAGTTCCCGCGGTAAGATACGCATTGATATGGTCAACCAGCTTCATCTGCCCCCCTTCAAACAGACGCTTCTTCTCCTTGCGTGGGTAGCCGGTGAAGCCAATGATGACCACATGGACTTGCGCCTTCTCCTTGGCCTCACTGCTCCAGCGGAATGTCCGATAGGCGAATTGAATTTCAATGCCCTTCTCGAATAGTTTTGGCCAAAGCGTTGGCGCTTGCTCACCTTGCGTGATCGAGTTAGTTGAAACAAAGGCGACCTCGGTCGTCTTACCTTGAATGAAGTCAGCCGCTTTGTTGTACCACGCCGCCACATAATCCAGCTTGCCATACTTGGTAAAATCATGGAAAGCAATATCCATGTCCGCTGCTTGCGCGCGTGTCCGCTTTTCGTGACCATAAAATGGTGGATTACCAATGATGTAAGTAATTCTCTCGCCGCCGACTACCGTTTCCCAATCGAGACGGATGGCATTGCCCTCTGTGATGTTGGTGTACGTCTTCAATGGCAAAAAGTCCATATTCGCGTAAACAATCGCCGCCGTTTCTTCCATCATCTGCGATTCAGCAATCCACAGCGCTGTCTTGCCGACGGACACCGCAAAGTCATTGATTTCAATACCATAAAACTGTTGAATAGACACCTTGATCAAATCGTCATCAACTGCCAACATGCTTTCATTCCCGTAAATCAAGCTGATAACCTGGTTTTCGAGCTTCCGCAATAACAAATAGGTTTCAGTCAGAAAGTTACCTGACCCACACGCTGGATCAAAGAAACGCAACTTACCGAGCCGGGCTTGAAAATCTGTCGCGCGCTGAATCATGGTCTTACGTTGCTTAATTTGCTTGATTTCAGTCAGCTCATTTCGGAGACCGTCTAGGAACATTGGATCAATGACTTTATGAATATTTGCAATCGAGGTATAGTGCATGCCACCTTCACGTCGCGTGTCTGGGTTCAAGGTACTCTCAAACACCGCACCAAAAATTGTTGGGCTGATCTCAGACCAGTCAAACTCCTTGCTGGCTTGATCTAGAATCAAAGCGCGCAACGAATCGGTGAATTGTGGAATCTCAACTTCCTCATTAGTAAACATTCCGCCATTCACATACGGAAACTCAGCCAACTTTTCTTCCAGATATGGGTCGCGTTTATCGATTGGCGTATCCAGCACACGAAACAGGTCTATCAAGGCCGTACGCAGATGCCGCGTCTCAAATTCATTGAGATAGTCGTGAAACATACCATGACGGCCAAAAATGCCAGCATCTTCAGCGTACAAGCAAAACACTAGACGTACAGACAACTCGTTAATACTACGCTGACTGCTGGCATTAGTAGGATCACGATACTGCGTGAACAGTTCATCGTAAATCTTGCCGACCAACTCACCAGCTTGCATTGAAACTTCCATCTCTTTGTCGAGATGCGGATTCAACTGATCGACGATAAAGTCCAAACGGTAATACTCAGTTGGTAAGTCCTTAAGCTGGATCACTGCCGGCTCGCCATTAGGTTGCTCCATATCATACACGAAGAACTGGGTAAAGTTGCTCGTGATAATCCAGCGCGGCCGCTTAGAGTACGGTAAATTGGCGGAATATCGTTTTGCTTGCTCAAATGGAGACAGCAAACTGCCGTCAGACTGCCGTATGCCGTCAAACAAGCTCTTATTTCGGCCTTTCTGTTCAATCAGCACCTTGGTTGTGTCAATGAAACCGTCAATAAAGCTGGTGTGATCCAGCATTACTCGGTCTTCAAAACTGATGTACTCACCAGGATTAGGAATATCATAGACAGTCTCCAGCAAGTCCAACCAGAAGGTCTGACTATCCTGTCGTTCATTACCACGATCTTGCCAACGCTTGACAAAGGCCGTGGCGGCTCGTTTTTGATCTGCTTCCTTCATGAAACAGCCTCGATTCGTCAGTATTATGTTTCAAGTATCACGCATCAATCATATAAAGAAAAGCGCCAGTCTCGAAGTTCCGAAAACTGACGCTCACAAACATGGGGACATCGCTATATTCTAAGTGAATTCAACCTTGAGCTTCTTTCCCAGTGCAAAGGCAATCTTGCTCATGGTATCAAAGCTAGTGTTCTGGCCATGCTCGATGCGCGCAATCGTTGATTGCGGCACATCTGCCCGCTCGGCTAGTTCCCGTTGGGTCAAACCGGCGCGTTCGCGCTCGCTCATCAACGCCACTGCGCTCTCAAGTTTGGCAGATTCGGCATCAAAGCCTGCCTTGAATTCAGGGTCCTTAAGTTGTTCAGCGAGATAATCGTCAAAAGAAATGTTCTTTGCCATGTTACTTACCTCCCAAATTATCGTAGTATTCTGTCCTGAGTTCTTTGGCATGATTAAGTTCAGACACCGGCGTCTTCTGGGTCTTCTTCGTGAAGCCATGCGTAATCACATAACGCGGACCTTCAACGTGAAAGTACAAGCCCCGCTGGATATTCGATCCTGTTGTCCGAAGCTCAAAGATGCCATCTGATATTTTTCTGATCCACATTTGGCGCGCCGCCACTTGCAAACCAAATTTCTGTGTCTTGGCAATGACGGTGACCAGCTTCTGCTTTTCCACTGGCTTCAAACTATCTAAGAATTCTTGGAATTCATTGTGTCCACTTGGACGCGTGTAAAACTCGAACTTAGGATTTTCCATGTGTTTAGTATACACCTAGCGAGCCATAGTATCAATATATGCTATCAGCTTCTAAAATCCAAATTTCAAAACTTCTTAGTCTCTAAATGAGTGAATTAAAAGACCACCACGTTCGGGAACGTTTGTTCGAAAATCGACCATAAAAGCCTTCTACTCTGCTATAATACGTATGAATCAATAAAAATTATATAGATAAGGCGGAACACACATGAAGAAAAGCCTGCCACGAAAAATCATCTACTTTGATGAAACCTCCGCTGTAGATTTATTACAGGTTCGTCAAAAAGGACATCTGACGAGAACCGAGGAAACAATTCGATCTATGACTGGGAAAATTGGCGCAGATGCTGACATAAAAGCACAACTAGACGAAGATGTCGGAGTCAATAAACTGGTGAGTCATATCTCTGGCTTATCCGCCGGCATCAACTCAATGATGGGAGCAAATGGATCTCTCAACGGAAGTAAAATTGCCAGAACCGTCATTGAGAATTCTTTGCTTTATGATTTCTTAGAGTCCGCAGAATCAAAACGGGGAACGCCATTATTAGATATTAAGGAAGATTACGCACTCTCAATTCCGAAGGATTCAATGACTTACTTCGCAACTATAGCGCCCCTAACAGAGATGATGGAGGGACATCAACAGCTCGACAATCCAGATATTACCATGGCAATTTCAAAAATGAACAGTGGCATCCGAAACTCTAAAGGTTACTACGAAGTGGTCGGAGAAAAAACTGATTCAAAATTTGGTAAATCCATCACCACTCAAAAGGTATTTCGTTTTAACATTGATGCTTTTAAGAACAATTATCGTATTCAGGATTTGCCTAAAATGAACTTAGTTCTGTATGCTATTCACGTCGGTACAACAAAGCTATCCCAACTCGATTTTGAAACAGAGTTCAATCTTGACAGTCAGCAGTCCGAAGTCGGATTTAGCGGCTTAGCCAAGCAGGCTCAATCCCATCAGGATGCTGATTCTAACGACGAAAAATCGCTTGATGTTTTCGATGTCGTTTTAGCGGGGGTTCGCTAATGGCAAATATTCAACTATTCTACGGATCGAGCAAAGATTTCCGCTCCCTACTTAATCAAAATCAAGTAGAGGACAATTACACACCATTTATGGAGCTGATTCGTCAATATAATGTAACGGTCCGCGCCAACGATACTATGGGCAACAAAGATGCCGAATTTAGCCGCGATAAAATTGGTAATGTGGTAATTTTTGCTGATGACTTTGCATCGGTCACAGAACACGTAATCTCAAATTTCTCGAATATTGTACTACTAGGCCACGACATCGAAAACTTGTATATTCAGAATCCTCCGAAACGAGTTGAATACTCCATCCGATCCAACTTTGATGAGGATGAGATTGTTGAAGTAACGTCGCCATATTTTTCTCCAAGTACGACCGAGGTCACAAAACTTTACTCTCAGCTACTAACCGGAAAAGTTATTGGACAAAACAATGCTAAACACGCATCGTGCGTAGGATTGTACAAAGCGGCATACCATCACCAGAAAAAGCCCACTGTCATGATGTTCTACGGACCCTCTGGCGTAGGTAAAACTGAATTAGCTAAGAATATTAGCAACTTCTACCATGGTAAGTTAACACGAATTCAGTTTTCAATGATGCAAACCGAAGAAGCCTTCAAATATGTTTTCGGTGATGAACATGCTCGGCCATCCATGGCTAGGGACTTACTATCGCGCGAATCAAACATCGTCCTAATCGATGAATTCGACAAGGTGTCCCCTAGCTTATATAACGTATTTTATCAAATGTTTGATGAGGGTATTTTCGAGGACATCAATTACAAAGTGGATGTATCTAGTTGCATATTCATCCTAACGTCTAATTTCAACGATGAGGAAACTATTGCATCCACGGTGGGCCTTCCAATATATTCAAGAATTGATCAAAAGATTAAATTTGAAAAACTAACCAAGGAGGAAATCTCCACGGTCATCTCAAATGCCTTCAAGCGAATTCTGTCAGAACTCACCCCTGAGGATCAGAAATTTATTAGCGCCTCAAAATTAGAAGAACACTATCAAGAAAATTTGCAGATTTTTTCAAACGTTCGCATGCTTGATTCATTTATCGAAAATGACGTATATACCATGTTGCTCGAGCAACAAATAACAGTTAACTCAAGTTCAGATGAATAGTAGTGCCCGATCCCACAAAAAGAGCCATATCTCAAGCAATCTGCTATGAGTATATGGCTCTTTTTGTGGCAGGATTTTGGCCCTCAATTTTCAAGTCAAGTGCAACGATGATAACGAATTCTTGATAGTGGTCTAGGCTGTTACACCATGCATCGGTAGTAATCGCATGGGCGAAGATAGTTCAGAATACGTCTGGGACGATGGTTCAGTGCGGATTGGACTGCTTGAATTTCAACCAGGGTAACTGCTCTGAGAGACTTCCCTTTCGGGAAGAATTCCCTAAGCAGTCCATTGGCGTTCTCGTTTGTGCCACGCTCCCAAGGCGAGTACGGATGTGCGAAGTAAATCTGGGTTCCAACAATCTCTGATAACTTGGCAAACTCGGAACCATTGTCAAAAGTGATACTCTCAAATTCCTTGGCCCCGTAGTCGTCGATCGTGTCCTGCAAGGCTTTAAGGCAGGTGTCCGCATGATAGTCAGGAATCTTGACGATGATCTCAGTCCGGCTGTACCGTTCTGTGAGCGTCATTAATGCTGGCTCATCAGCTAAGCGAATACCTTTGACCAAGTCGCCTTCCCAATGTCCCACGCCTGTGCGGTCATTCACGGCCGCAGGACGCAACTCGATTGAGTCGCCGTATATTTTCTTATTCTTGCGCTTGTGGGCGTTCTTATAGCCTTTGATGCGGCGTCGGAGCTTCTTGGGAAGTGTCATGTTGTCTAGCTCAAGCAGCCCGGCGTCGATGTAGCGATACACAGTTGTCGTTGAAGGGCAAGCCTTGCCCTGGTCGCGATAGAAGTGTACGAAGCTATCAACGCTGTGTACGCGCGGCTTACGAGTAAGCTCCCTGGCGAGAGCCTTGAAGAACGCACGGCCGGTCTTAAGAAAGGCGTAGTGACCGGTTCTATCGCGTTTACGGTCGTGCATGGCTTGGGCAGTTTCCGCAAGATAGACTTGATGCGAGTGACGCTTCGAGTCGAGCTGAGTTACAGATCCACGCGTGATTTCTCGTGAGATTGTCGCTTTACTGCGATGAAGCTTCTGTGCAATCACGGTCGCGGTGTCACCAGCAGCCTGAAGGGCCTGAATTGTAGCACGGTCGCTAAAACTGAGTTGTTGGTAATGCTTGTGGGTGTTAGTCTGAGAGTGGGTCATGAAGATTCCTGCTTTCTTGTTTAGCTAGCACTAACAAGAATAGGTCTTCATGGCCTTTATGGTCTAGTCGTCAGGGTGTTGCACTTGAATTGTAAACTGGGGAAATACTTTCCAACACCAAAAATTCTAGACCCGTTTGTTTAGATAGCGATCTAGCGGTGACCATGCCAACTAATCTTGATCCGGTCACCGCCGTCAGCTTAGTCACTCCAGGGATTGTCGCTTACAAAACGGTGCGCTACTTTGCGGACGTCCAGGCCGACCAAACGGTGATTGTCAAAGGCACTGGCAGCCCAGTCGGCTTGTTAATTATTCAGTTAGCCAAACGATTATATGTCCACGTTATCGAGATTGCTAGTGACCGTTATGCTAACTTGATTGCGACACTGGGAGTCGGCTAATTCGTCGACTATCAGCATCAAAATCCAGTTCACGTGTTAGCCGACCGCGGTGACGTCGTAATCAATGTCGCTATCGATGGCGTTGGTGGCAAAGATGACTTAGCAACGGCCAAATTTGATGCGACCATCGCTTCATTCGCCCGTCACTTGCCAGCCAACAGTAAATCAATTCGTTTCCAAGCAATCCAACCGACCGAAGTGATTTCTGATCAAGCCGCCTTACAATTACTATTCAAGTTGCTAGATACTGGTCAATTGACCACGACGATCGATGAACAACTACCGTTTAACCTCACGGGCTTCATTCAAGGTCACCAACGACTAGATGAGCCTCACGTGGGCCAAGTGGTCGTCGCGCGCTAAAAAAACTGCTTTCAAAAGGATAACTTTTGAAAGCAGTTTTTTAGTCAGGTGGTCGCTTATTAAGACCATCGCAGAATTTTGAGCAACCCAATTCACACTAATCGTAACGATTGGGTATATTTCAAAGACCGCCTCAATTAGCCAAGTCCTGGATACCTATGCGAGTTGGTAGACCCAAGCCTCATAAGGCCGTAATTTATTTGGCTGCTGCTCGCCATAATTACTAATCAAGCATTTGGCCGTGGGCGTCAGATATTGATCCAGTGGTCGGGACAGTGTCTCGGCTGTGAAATTGCAACAAACTAGCCAGGTCCGCCCTTCCCATTGCCGTGCATATAAGAATACCTGCGGATCATCGGCCCACAAGAGCTCAAACGAACCTAACGTCACTAAGGGGTATTGATGTCGTAATTGAATCAAGTGCTGATAATAGTACCACACTGAATCCGGATCAGCCAAAGCTGCGGCAGCATTGATTTGACGATAGTTGGGATTGACCGTGAGCCATGGCGCCGCGTCACTAAAACCCGCGTTAACCTCCGTGTCCCATTGCATCGGCGTTCGCGAGTTGTCCCGAGAACGCGCCGCTAATCGGGCCATCATATCTGCCGGTGATAGCAGCTGGCGCTCAGTCACTAAACCACGATAGGCATTGAGCGATTCAATATCTCGGTAACTGGCTAGTTCAGTAAAATGAGCGTCAGTCATCCCCAGTTCCTCACCTTGATAAATATACGGGGTTCCCTGTAAGAGGTGTAAACACGTTGCGAGCATTTTAGCCGAACGTACCCGATATGCTGGTCGGTCATCACCAAAACGTGAGACCGCTCGTGGCGTATCATGATTGTTCCAAAACAGGCTGTTCCAAGCCCGCCCTTCAAGTCCGACTTGCCAGTCACTAATGACTTTCTTTAGCGCCACTAACGGTGTCTTACGCGTACTCCACTTACCAAGACCATGCTGACTATTATCAAGTCGCAGATGTTGAAATTCAAAGACCATATCTAATTCGTGCTGATCAGCGCCCGCATACTTCAGCGCATCCGCTGGTGTCACCCCGTGGGTCTCACCAACCGTCATGATATCAAACTGTGACAACACTTCTTGGTTCATTTCTTGCAAGAATTCATGAACTCGCGGTCCGTTCGTTACTCGAGCATCGCCAAACTGACTATGCGGTTTCAGTGAACCATCTGGTAATCCGGGTAACTTAGAGATTTGGTTAATGACGTCCATTCGAAAACCGTCAACACCCTTGTTCAGCCACCAGGTCATCATCGTATAAACTGACTCTCGTAAGGTCGGATTCTCCCAGTTTAAATCAGGTTGTTTTGTTGAAAACGTGTGTAAATAATACTGCTGGGTCTGCTCATCATATTGCCATGCTGAACCACCAAAAGCCGCATCCCAATTATTGGGCGCCTTTTTGCCGTTACCTGAGCGCCAAAAGTAGAAATCACGATATTGATTGGTGCGGTCCTGGCGACTGCGTTTGAACCATGGATGCTCATCAGAGGTATGGTTAACAACCAAGTCCATGATGATCTTTAAGCCCCGGTCATGGGCGGCTTGCAATAGTTCATCAAAATCAGCCATAGTGCCAAAGTCGGCCGCAATTTGTTGATAATCACTAATATCATAACCATTATCATCGTTGGGTGAACGATAAATGGGATTGAGCCAAATGACGTCGATTCCTAATTGCTTTAAGTAGTCTAGGTGGGCCGTGATCCCCTTTAAGTCACCAATACCATCATGATTGGTATCTTGAAAACTCCGTGGATAGACCTGATAGACAACGGCTTGTTGCCACCACTTGATTGTTGCTGCCATAATTACGATTAACTCCTTAGTTACGCGGTAAGGCCCTTGATGAGATTAACTGGTAACGTATATTTTGATTCCAGTGTACAATTCGCATCCTCAATCCGCTGCAATAGTAGAGAAACCAGTAACGTGCTAATATCCGCTAACGGTTGTTCTACTGTTGTTAATTCAGAATGATAATCACGTATGAGCGCCGTGCCATCATAACCAACAACGCGTAATTGCTCAGGAACCGTTAATGACAGTTGTCGCGCGACGTTGAGCACTAGTAAAGCGGTCAAATCATCACTACAAAAAATACCATCATACTGATGTTGTGTCATAATCGTCTTAATTTCCATCATCTTCAGCGCAGGGGTCAACTCAAACGGTAATTCATGGACATGGGGTGTTAGCTGTTGGGCAGTCAAGTAGGCTTCATATCCTTCACGGCGACCATTCGTTGGCGAACCAGCGTGTGACTTACCAGTAAAAATAGCCACGTTAGTCGCCCCCGCCTGATGCAATGTCTGGGTTGCTAGCCAGCCCCCCTGGTAATTATCCGAACTAACGATGGGAATATTGTCGGATAAGTACCGGTCAAATGAAATAATCGGAAGACCATATTGTTGATATTCTTCAATACCTAAATTGTGGGCACCAGCAATAATCCCGTCGACCTGATTAGCCATCAACATTTGTAAGTAGTCGCGTTCTTTTTGCGGATCATCCGCACTATTACATAAAATCACCTTATAATTTTTAGCAAATAAGATTTTTTCAATCCGGGACACCATTTCACCAAAGAACGGATTACTAATATCTGAAAAGATGACGCCAATTAAGCGCGTATTCTTTCCTTGCAGTGAGCGTGCCATATTATTCGGCTGATAATGCAGTTCTCGCATCGCCGCGAAAACTTTTTCTTTAGTCTGACTACTCAGGTAGCCATGGTTATTAATAACCCGAGAAACGGTTGTCGCTGAGACCCCCGCTAGCTTCGCAACATCATTTAATTTTGGTTTCATTGTTATCGACTCCAGTATGCTCTGATTGGCGCCATTCCCAGACTTTACCGATAACTGCCGTAGTGTCACCTTGAACGTTAAGGCGACTCGGGGTAGCGTTTAAGAAGAAACGGCCGGTCATCACGGAATAGCCGTTATCAATATAGCATTCAAAGACTGACACATCTATGATTAGCCGGATTTTTATCGTCTTATGGGCCGTTAACTCCACTTGACGAGTCTGACCATAATCTTCAGCAAACGAATTCCCCGTATGCCGCCGATCAATCATAACCTGACCATGGTTGGCATCAACAGTCACCTGCAGCTGGCCACTTTCCTGCTGATCAGCAATGTTAACCGTGACCGTTTTATCAGCGGGAACCGTCAGTAAGAGTTCAAAGCTGCCATTCAAAGCGGCCACCGTCGCCCGTTGTTGCTCAAAGACTAGGTCATGCGCCGTCGTCCGCAAATCATCCACCGCTGCCACTGGATTTTGATAGAGGTGCCCATCTTTAAGCGTTAGTTCCTTAACTAAGCTCAAACAATGGGCCCAATTTTCACGATCAGTTGGATAGGAAATTTCAGGTAACCCAATCCAGCTGACGGCTAACGCGCGGCCATCCGGCGCATTGATTGCCTGCGTAGCATACACGTCAAAGCCGTCATCCAATTGCGTCAGGGCGTGGGGTTCAGTGAATTGTGCCTGAGCTAGGTCCAATTGATCGGCAACTAAGTATATGTTCGGATAAATATTCTGATACGGGATCGTTGCTTGCGATAACCCTTGGGGACAGAACAATAAGACGGGCTGTTGATCGATCCAGACCAGATTTGGACACTCAATCATATAACCCCGCGCATTTGCGGGAACGTTCAACTCGCCTTGACACGTCCAGGTGGTCAGATCCTTTGAGAAATAAACCAAGATAGCACCGATCTCAGTAGTCGTCTGCGCACCGATCAGCGCGTAGTAGCCGTGGTCAGTCCGGATCAAGTCCGGATCACGAAACGAATTCGTGTACCCAGCCGGAGCATGCGCAATTAGTGGCCGGGACAGCTTTTTAATATGATTATCCGTGTCCATCCAGGCACCTAATTGATACGATTCACGTTGCCAGTCGGCAGTACGGACATTACCCGTATACATAATAAATAACTGATCATCAATTGGTAGTGCTGTACCCGTGTACGCGCCGTGTGAGTCGTACGGCGTATCTGGTCGAATCGCTAAGCCCTCATCATGCCAATCCACCAAGTTCTTAGAGGTCACGTGTTGCCATGACTTCAGTCCGTGTACCGGACCGAACGGAAAGACTTGGTAGAACAGGTGCCACTGACCATCAAAGTATGAAAAGCCACAGGGGTCATTTAACAAACCTGATGTAGGCTGAATATGATGTTGCATCCGCCACTTAGACTGGCGTGCCTGGGCAACGAGCTGTGGTAGCTTAGTTGCTGGCCACTGTTCATAAGGGGTATAACGGGTTTTACGATTCCATATCATGACGATGAGCTCCTTTTTAACGTTCGACTTAATTGTCACCATTATAAAACCGCTTACACCAATATGTCAATCGTTTGACATTTTTATATTATATTTTCATGTCAGCGTTTCAAATTAGGCTTTTTAACAAGATTATCAAGCAATCCAGTTTTGTATCAAACGCTTGACATATTTTCCAGACTTGTTATTATTGGGTCTGTAAAGCGCTTACATTATTAAATTAAAAATAATTTTAGACTCAGGGAGTGAATTATTATGAATCATCAAGAAGTTGCCGACCGCGTACTTAATGCAATTGGTAAAAACAACATTCAAGCCGCCGCCCACTGTGCGACACGCCTCCGTTTGGTCATCAAGGATGAATCCAAGATTGATCAACAAGCCTTAGATGACGACGCGGACGTTAAGGGGACCTTCGAAACTAACGGCCAATACCAAATCATTATTGGCCCTGGCGATGTCGATAAAGTCTATGACGCCTTAATCGCCAAAACAGGTCTTAAAGAAGCGACCCCCGATGACATCAAGGCAGTTGCCGCTGCGGGTCAAAAGAAAAATCCATTAATGGACTTCCTCAAAGTCTTATCTGATATTTTTATTCCAATCGTCCCTGCACTAGTTGCTGGGGGTCTATTAATGGCACTAAACAACGTTTTGACTGCCGAGCATCTTTTTATGGCGAAGTCAGTTGTTGAAGTTTACCCTGGCCTCAAAGGTATCGCCGAAATGATTAACGCGATGGCTAGTGCGCCGTTTACTTTCTTGCCAATCCTCTTAGGATTTTCAGCAACGAAGCGCTTCGGTGGCAACCCCTATCTGGGTGCTACGATGGGCATGATCATGGTCTTACCATCACTAGTTAACGGCTATAGCGTTGCAACGACCATGGCTGCCGGCAAGATGGTTTACTGGAACGTCTTTGGTTTACACGTTGCACAAGCAGGCTATCAAGGCCAAGTGCTCCCTGTTTTGGCCGTTGCTTATATTTTGGCTACTTTGGAGAAGTTCTTCCACAAACATATCAAGGGTGCATTTGACTTTACGTTCACGCCAATGTTTGCAATTGTCATCACTGGCTTTCTAACTTTCACAATCGTCGGTCCTGTCTTACGAACGGTGAGCGACGCATTAACTAACGGTTTAGTAGGCTTATATAACACGACTGGTTGGATTGGCATGGGCATCTTTGGCCTTCTCTACTCGGCCATTGTCATTACTGGGCTCCACCAAACCTTCCCGGCTATTGAAACCCAGTTATTGGCTAACGTCGCCAAAACGGGAGGTTCTTTTATCTTCCCAGTCGCCTCAATGGCCAACATTGGACAAGGTGCCGCTACTTTAGCCATTTTCTTTGCCACTAAGAGTCAAAAGCAAAAAGCCTTGACTTCTTCAGCCGGGGTCTCAGCGTTACTCGGAATTACGGAACCTGCTATTTTCGGGGTCAACCTCAAGATGAAATTTCCATTTGTCTTTGCAGCGATTGCCTCAGGAATTGCTTCAGCTTTCTTAGGACTATTCCACGTTCTGTCCGTGGCGATGGGTCCCGCATCAGTCATCGGGTTCATTTCGATTGCTTCAAAGTCGATTCCAGCATTCATGCTCAGTGCTGTCATCTCGTTCGTCGTCGCATTTATTCCAACTTTTATCTATGCCAAACGAACACTCGGTGACGATCGTGATCAAGTAAAATCACCAGCACCAACGAGTACCGTCATCAATGTTAATGATGAGATTATCAGTGCACCAGTAACGGGGACTAGCGAAAGTCTCAAACAAGTTAACGACCAAGTTTTCTCATCCGAAATCATGGGGAAAGGCGCCGCAATCGTGCCAAGCGCTGATCAGGTCGTCGCACCAGCTGACGGGGTCATCACTGTCACTTATGATAGCCATCATGCTTATGGCATCAAAACAACTGCTGGTGCCGAAATTCTGATTCACTTAGGATTAGATACGGTCAATTTAAATGGTGAACACTTCACTACTAACGTTCAGAAGGGCGATACCGTTCATCAAGGTGATCTACTCGGAACGTTTGACGTCGCTGCCTTAAAAGCCGCTAACTATGATCCAACCGTCATGCTAGTCGTCACAAATACGGCCAATTACGCTAATGTTGAACGACTCAAAGTCACGAATGTCCAAGCTGGTGAACAGCTCGTTGCGTTGACTGCACCGGCAGCTAGCTCAGTTGCTGCTACAACTGTCTAAACTTTATTAGGAGAATAAATAAGACTACATTTTTAACTACAGGAGGCACACTATGCTTTTAGGTGCAATTGAAGCTGGTGGTACAAAATTTGTTTGTGCCACGGGCGCTGAAAACGGGCAAGTTAGCGACCGAATTTCGATCCCCACGACAACCCCCACTGAAACCATGACTGCGGTAGACGACTATTTTACGACTCATCCCGTTGACGCGATTGGTATCGGTTCATTTGGTACCATCGGCGTTAATCCCGATGATCCGAAATATGGTTACATTACCACGACTCCCAAACCCGGCTGGGGTGACTTCGACTTTTTAGGCCATCTTAAAAGTCGATTCAACATCCCACTCTACTGGACCACTGATGTTAACGAAGCCGCTTATGGCGAATCAATGATTGGAATCGCTAAGGACGTCCCTAACAGCATCTACATGACGATTGGTACCGGTGTTGGCGCTGGCGTCATTAGTCAGAACCACATTTTTAATGGTCGCACTCATACTGAGCTTGGTCACATGCGACTCAACCGGTTACCTGGGGACGATTTCAAGTCCAACTGTCCTTACCATGACATCTGTTTAGAAGGTTTAGCTGCTGGGCCAGCAGTTGGAAAACGAACGGGGAAAGCTGGGAAAGATATTCCCGTTGACGATCCGGTCTGGCCAATCATAGCTGACTACATCGCACAGGCATGTGTCAACCTCACCGTCGCCTTCGCACCTGATAAAATTATTCTTAACGGTGGTGTTATGAATCAACGGCAGCTCTTTCCCATGATTCGTGAAAAGTTTGCCGCCTATCTAAATGGCTACGAAGAAGTCCCACCACTGGATGACTATATCGTTCCCGCTGGACTGGGTAACAATTCTGGCATTGCCGGTGGCCTATTGTTAGCTCAGGTTGCTTTAAAGAACGCTTAACACCTTGCAAAAAAGTCCGCCGATACGCGTTTAAACGTATCAGCGGACTTTTAGTTTACAGTCAATTTGTCATTCGGTTAATGAATATATACGGTTAAAACAGTGATAAATCCAAAAATCACCCCGGGAACATTTGAAATAATAACGGGCCAATCCTTATAAGTCTTGAACCAGCCGTAACCAGTCCATAATATCCCATTAATCATTGCCACGAGTGGTTGTAGCGGCGATACTGGGTCACCTGAGAAATTCGAAATGATTTGCGGAATATACGACACGTACATGGTAGATTGTAAAATTAATCCGACGCTGTTCGGATTAATTTTACAATCTACCACACAAACTATTTTATACTCTCGGTTAAAGCGACTTGCTTAGAGACTAACCCCAGATACTTCGTCAGATTAGCCACTAAATACTCAAATTCTTTATCAGTGATATAAGCACAATCTGTTCGGGGATAACTCAGCAACTTAGCTTCATATAAACTTTGAATGGCCGCTAAGGTTTGGCTGGCGCTAGCGTGATAACGTTTATTCATGGCACTCTGGAGACTGGATAGCGAGAATGGTTGGGGACTAGAACGCTTTTTGCCTTGTTTTTGGACGTCCTTGATAAAACCGTCCTGTGAGCCTTTCTGAACGTATTTAGCCTGCATGAATGTCATTAGTCCTGTTTCGTCTTTAAATCGCTGATAGGGGTCTAATTTTGCGACAAATTTTTGCTGATTAGCAAGAATTTCAGCATTTAGTTCAAAATAGGGTTCCGGCTTAAAGTTTTTGATTGCCTGGTCTCTTTGATAGACCATACACAAGGCTGGCAGCTATAGGTAACTAATCGAGCACGCTCTACGTACCAAATTTTTATCAATATAAAATACATTATGGGCTACCATTCATACCAATTAACCAGTCGCTAATTTTGTGATTACAAGTGCATGCCCCCATCCTCATGCCGGTTTCGAGTTTGGTGTTGCCGTTGCTTTTTCGTCATTTCCCACTCGGTCTCTTTTAAACCTTGCGCCTGTCTTTGCCGTTTGTAATCTTCATCACGAGCATATAGAACAGTCATGATTGCGTCACTAAAGGCCGTCTTTAAGTAGTAGTTTGGACTAACTGGCTTATAATTTAACGGTTGATAATGCCCCATATTTGCTTTTCTATACTGGTCGTCCTTGGCTTGTTGCGCTTTTAACTGCTTTTGGATTTTCTCAATCTGACTGTTCTTAATCATCGGATCGGCTTTGCATTCACCCAAAAAGAGTTGTTTAGTGCCGTCATGCTTTAAAACCCGTTGTAAGTGATGATTCTCTAACTGATCTAAGCTAAGCTGTCCCAATAAATAAGCTAGTCCTTGTTGATGTTCCTGGGTATTGAAAACCCTCGGTGGGTTTTTCTGCCACTGTGCGATTGTTTCAACCTTGCACGGTTTTAAAGCTGGATCATAGTACATCACGGCTGTATAGGCCTGTTCCAGTTTAATCATTGGGAGTTCATCTAAATCACCATTGGGAAAGGCTCTTTTCAATACTTCATGGTATTGCGTTTGAATGACTTGCTTAACGGCCATGATTGCCCGTAGATCTTTGACTGCGCGAGTAATCTTTTGCTGTTCGGTTGGTGAATATTTCTCTAGTAACCCTTGATCGACGTGTTCTAGACTTTCTAAGTTATCGTCATGAATCATCAGCGTATATTTCAGTTCGATTTTGACTTCCTTTTCTTGTTGCATTAATAACTTCCAGCCAACGTATGGCCGTTTGGTAAAGGTCAATAATTGTTGGGTCAACAAATCATCACGAATGTTCATTAAACGTTCGTTTAATTCACTACCCTTGAAAACTGTTTGTTCGCTATCGGTTTCCTTAATTAATTCTCGTCTTTCAGCTTGCGTGGTCTGTTCAAAATTAAGCTCTGGATAAAGTTTTTTCGTGGTACGATCGACCACTTTGTTTAAGAGTTCATCTGCCTTTTTTAATGAGCTTTCTTGTTGGTTAATTGTCAATAATTGTTTAGTCACATCTTGACCAACTGCATGTTTAATTAAGGTGCTATTTTTCCAATTAAATAGCATGCGCCGCTTATCATCTAAACTTTCCAAACTAATATAAGTTTTCAGTTCGTGGCTTAACTCTTTGACCACTTTTTTCTCGTTAAACGAGAAGTGTTTACTTAGGCTATCCAAGTGGCCTCGATTAACTACTTTCTCCTGCATATTTTTATAGCCAGCTTTGGACTTACGATAGTTCTTAACTTGTTGATTAAATGCCTTTCTTTCATGCCGTTTGCTATTGATTCCCTCGTGTTGGGTTGGTGTATCATCTATTCCCTGCTCAGTAAATGATTTTTCACTGATCCGATCGGGAATATTTTTTTGCTCTAAAACCTGATTGACACTAACTGCCCAATTATGACGCCATTCAATTATTTTTTCTTTCTTATCCCAATTGACCATCAGTATCTTTCTACTCTTAGGGTACTTGCTAGTTCCGGTATATGTTTTATTGCCATTCTCATCTAAAATATATTGCTTTTTGCTCTTAATTCCCCATGTTCCGTCTGGGTTAAATGGGCGGTTAGTTAACATCACATGGGCATGCGGATTATCTGGGTGATCGCGATGAATTGCCACATCGGCTACCATGCCCTCATCAACAAAATTTTCTTGCACATATTTTGTCAATAACTCTTTCTGTTCGGATTCACTTAATTCTACCGGTAAAGCCACGTTAAACTCTTTTGCATACCGTGAGTTTGATTTACGATCTTTCTTTTCAACTTCGTTCCACAACTGTTCTCGATCACTCGACCATTCCGGTGAATTTTTTGGCGTCAAAATAAAGCTTTCTGGCATGATCGATCGGGCATAGAAATAGTGGCGACCTTCCTTATCATCAAATAGCTTTTCACCACTTCGATAAGCAGCACTGGCAATCGCACTTCGTCCTTTACCAGCACTAATATTACTAAAACTCATATGAAAGATTGCCATGTCAGTCACCGCCTTCCTTTGATTCTATGGATTTTGACTTTGTTGTCGCCATCGGCGACTTCTAATACAGGATTTTATCACGATTTACCCCACAAGAATTTAGTGGGGTGTAAGTGCGCATTGACCTCGTTTCACTCGGTCTGCTGATTCTCCTGAATTTATTTTTAGTGTATGCCTTCCGCTTCGCTATTTCAACTTTTATACTTTGACTTAACGTTTCCTATATGATATAGTTTCGGTGATTATTTCTAATATGATTGGAGGGATTGTTATGTCTCAAAGTAACTTAGAAAAACAAGAAGCTAAATTAAAAGCCCTTAATCAAAAAATTAAGGACGAAAAAAATAAGATTGAACAACGACTAGGTAAACAAATCATCAGTCAAGCCAATTTAGATTATGCTAATTTATCTAATGACAATATCAAGTCCTTATCCAAAAAAGTATCCGAGTTTTTAAAGGAAAAGTCCGTAGATCATTAGTCATAGGAGATGGGGAATTCCATGCCTAATCAATATGAAAAACTAATTGAACAACAAGCGCGTTTAAAACAAAAAATTGAGCGGGAAGATTTTAAGTTACGCCAATCTAAGTATTATGAAAATCGACAAGCACGAAAAACCCGTTCTCGCCGATTAATTCAAAAAGGGGCTTTATTAGAAAAGTACTTTCAAGCTAATAACCTCTCGGTCGAACAAACCGAAGAACTTTTAAAAACATTCGCTGACTATGTCAACGCCCATAAACCGGATAAATTAAAAAACGATCAACCTAATAACTAGGCCGATCGTTTTTATTTTCAGGATTGTTTTTTGGCTTAACTTCTGGATTGTGTTTAGCAAAGTCTTTTAACTGTTTTTGAATTCTTTGTGTAAGCTCTACTTTACTTTCTTTGTGCT
This sequence comes from Levilactobacillus humaensis, assembly GCF_024345185.1. Classification (GTDB taxonomy): domain Bacteria; phylum Bacillota; class Bacilli; order Lactobacillales; family Lactobacillaceae; genus Levilactobacillus; species Levilactobacillus humaensis. Next base: position 19,508 of record NZ_BROB01000035.1, read on the forward strand.
TCCTTTTACTTGATCGCTGTTGAATTATCTTTTGACCCTTACCTCTTCTTTTTGATTTTAGGTCAAGCGTCAAATCTAAAATTTTATTTTGATCTAGCTTACTTAAATAGTAGATTGTATAAAAAAGATGACCCCAATATAACTGTGAAGTCATCTACATTCATCTATTTAGCTAACTTAGCACCCTTGTCCACATAAACCATGGAACCAATCGGTCCACTAACGGCTAATTTACCATTCTTGTAAGTTAATTTTGTCACTGCTGCATTCTTCAGCGGTGCGCCCGTATACTTGCTACCAGCCATTGATGAGAGATATTCATTGATGGACATCCCAGAACTAACAACTAGTGCGTTACCGCCGCCCCGTTTTTGCGTAGCCTTGGCAATGGTTAACAATTCCTTAGACATCCGCTTTTGCACTTGCTTAGAACTTTCTGCTCGATCACTAGCCACCAGATTGGTCTTTTGGCTATTTTCTTGATCAAGTTTGTAGTAGGCATTCTGTAACAGATTCCAGTAGTCTTTACCTTGCTTGGCCATCATTTCATCACCAGACTTGAAGCCGTACACACCGGCAATTAAGGCATTATCAGCTGCAATACTGTCACCTTCAAAACTGCCGTAGCCGCCTTCACGTAAGTATTTGGATACGTTGACTTTAACCTTCTTGTTTCCCGAGTACTTGAGCGCTTGCTTGGCCGTCACTTGTTGCCGAGTCAAATTCCCAGCATAGGCCACTTTAAAAGTCTTGCCCTTCAAGCCGCGTCCCAAGTTGTTGGCAACGGCAACCCCATTGCTGGTCAGTGGGAAGTCGCTCCATCCTTGAACCCGTCCCATCACGTTTCCAGTCGTTTCACCATGCCGCGTTAAATAAATCGTCACAGGTTTAACTGCTGCTTTCTTCTTGGTCTTGGCCTGCGCATTGCTGGGTACTGCCACTAGAGCCAAGGCACCAGCAGTCACAGCTAACAAACTAACAATTTTCGTAAATTTCATGGATAATCTCCTCCAAATCTGAAATGATGTCGCATGTTCAGCATTGTTCTTGTCAACGAGTATCTATTAATTGACAAAAATAAAACGCCTACATTGCGATTTTAGCACTTATTTTTACGATGACAATCATTTTTTAATCCTGTAGTTCGAACGTTTAAGTCTCTGATAAAAAAGTAAAAACATTTTAGCACGGATTAGAACCCGGCATGTCGATTTCCAATTCTAAATTTACGAATCCCTCGAATCAAGCTTGTTTTTTACCACGTATGTAATCGGTAGATTGCAAATTTAATCCAAATTTTTGGACAAATTGGTCAGCATAACCTGATACGGTGTTTTCCAGTCAAGTATTTTAAGCGGTCTCTGGTTAATTTGGAGTAACGTCGTCGTTAAATTTTGAGCACTAATTTGCTCAAAACGAGTCCCCTTAGGATAAAAATAACGTAAATTCCGATTAAAGCGTTCATTACTACCACGTTCAGCTGGCGTATAAGCATGACAGTAATAGGTCTTAATACCATATTGTGATTCAAATGATACTAGCCCACTAAACTCAGTACCACGGTGCACAGTAAAACTGTGCACCGGTCCATTAAAAGTGGTTAGGAACTTAGTCAGTGCTTCATTAACACTCGCTGTCGTTCGGTCCTTTAACCGATATGCCCAAAGGAACCGTGATTTGCGATCGATTAAAGTTAATAAAACTGCCTTACTATGCCCACGAGGGCCAACGACGGTATCTAGTTCAAAATCACCGATGCGATTACGTTGATTAATCATCATGGCACGCTGTTCAATCGATCGCCCCAAAGATTGATTATATTTGGATCGTTGGTCAACGTTACGCCGTTGGCGTACGCCATGTTCAGGTAGATC
>NZ_BROB01000036.1 GCF_024345185.1 Levilactobacillus humaensis
CACAATGGTGATGTGCCCTTTTATTATACAAAAATGGTGTTGATGGATTTACCATCAACACCAAATATCATAGATCCCTTTAATCTTTAAAAAGGGGCTGTGACAGAACTAGCCGCTGTAGGACAAAAACAAGGCACGAAACCGGATGAATTCTGGTTTCGTGCCTTGTTTCATCTGACAACCACAGAGGGATCATAGCAGTTCAATATTAACGTCATTCTTTTAATTTGAAATTAAGAATCCAAACAATTAATGCCAAAACCAAGATCACTAGAATAAAGATCCCTAGCCCCTGTGCCGTCAATTGCCTCTGAATAAATTCAGCGGCTTGTCGCTCACGTGTCTGGCGACACAGTAGTCCAACGTACTTGTTAGGCACTCCTACTCATAGTGGCAACATCATCGGGTAATTGACAGCTACCCGTTTAACTATCAGGATCTACCCAATAGCTGTTAGCTTTTTAATCTTGGGTCGCTTGACACCACTCAACCACTCTTGGCCGAGCATCCCAATATTCATTGCACCTAATCGGTCATCGTTACACCGATACTGGCATTGTTGACACCAATATTCGTGAGTATCATGATGGCGGTTAGTCTTCTCAATTAGCCCGCACTTGGGGCATCTCTGAGAGGTGAAGGATGGATTCACTTTCACAACAGCACTTTGAATAGCCTGAGCCTTGTATGTTAAGAAAGATTCTAGTTGAAAAAAAGACCAGGAACGATGGCTACTAGGCAAAGACTTAGGCAAGTCATCAGTGTTGAATGTCACGTTAGTTAAGTCCTCTAAAACAAAAAGTGTATGCAAACCATATGCTGTAACGAGTGTCTTAGCTAGCGATGATTCACATCGGTCATCCAGCGGTTCTCTCGTTGAGCTAGCTGCTTCAATTTTTTCTTAGCAGACTTGGACCCTTTACTTTGTAGTTGTTGACGAATCTCTAGCAACTTCTTTCGCTTATGTAAGATCTTCTGACCATCAAAGAACAACGTCTTTCCTTCACTATCAAAGGTAGTTGCTAGGAAACGCAATCCACGGTCAATCCCCACAATTTGCGGATGACCCTTAGTATCGAAATTACCGACTTCTTTCGTGATGCCAATGTGCAGAAACCATTTTCCTCTGCTGTGGACCAACTTGGCAGTCCCTAGCTTCCAATCCTCGGTAAAGTATTTCTCGAATCCTGTGTTGGTGAAGTTCAGCTTAGTCCTTTTTCCTAACGTAGTCAGCGAGATTTGCTCCATGTCACCTACGAAGGAATAATTACTTTGGTGGACCAAATCCGCCTGTGGCCGGCGAAAGTAGATGGGATTCACCAGCCAACTCAAGTCTCTAGGAACTTGAACCCACCTTTTTTCTTCGTTCTTGTAGCGGTAAGGATGTTGCTTCATCTGTTCTTGGATAGTCTTATAGCGAGCTACTACTGTCCGAAAGACCGACTGAATCATCTGACTATTGAGTGGTGAGTCTTGTCTGAACCGTTTGTACAGCTGGTGATTGATTTTTAACCAGCTTAACTGAAATTCATGGTCAAAGATCCATCGACTGACAATATTAGCTAATCGTTGATATTCCTGGCTCATCGCTAGAAATTGGTCTGCTTGCTCAGTGTCTGGATAGAGTCTCAACTTGATTGTTCGTCCTAATTTGACCAACGGATACCTCCCCTGTAGATTGGATTAAGCATACCATATTTAGCCCTTTAGGGGAACGTATGTTTTAAGAAAGGAAGATATTAAGTTCTATCATTCATCCCGCGATTAAAATCGCAGGTTTTCTGCCTAGTCCTTAATAAATATGAGATAGCCTAAGCAATCCTCTGAAATTTTTAGTTAATCCATCCGGAGATCCAAGATGAAAGTTTGCTTTGTACTGTTTTAAAGTTGATTTCGTTACACCCCACCAATACTCTAAGTCTACCTATTTTGAACGGCGGTTAGGCGACTTGCGGTACAAATTAGTTGTCATAAGATACCTTGAGTTTCCAGTTTTAGACATTTTTTCTATAGGCATAAGTTGAGACCGCATCAGCATAGCGAGGATATCTTTTAATACGATACGCTGCTACGTACTTTTTCTTACCCGTATGCTGCTTAAAGAAGAATCTTTTGCTGTGGTAATGAGCATTTTTATACTTCGACTAATGTTTTGTACCTGGCATTTTCAGTAAGTCATTTGAAGAAGTGGCAATAGCTGCATGTCCCACTAGTCTTGCCTGCTATTCCCAATAGCAAATGAAAATATCACCCGTTCTCATAATTATATCATTATTTGTGTATTAATAACTTCGAATATGAGCGGTTCCAAGTGCCTTGTCAATTGAATTTTCCACTCACCTATACAAAAAATGAGAAAATTGGGGTACAATGAGAGAATAGTTAGGAGAGTGACGTCATTGAGTAAAGAAATCACGGCGGATCAAACCGCCCGTTATCAACAAGCTTTAGCTACTGACCCCACCGCGAAGGTCTTAGAACGCGCCGTCAGCCATCAAGGAATCTTAGCAACCTCTGCCGATTACGCTTCTGAAACCGACATGACTCCCGTCTTCTCCATTGATTTGGACACCGGGAAAGTTGCCAACCAAAAACAAAGTGGTCGTTGCTGGATGTTTGCCGCATTGAACACCATGCGTCATCATTTAGCCGATCTGTTTAACTTGAGTGACTTTGAATTATCCCAAAACTACACCAACTTCTGGGATAAATTCGAAAAAGCCAACTACTTCTACGAAAACGTTTTGGCCACTGCCGACCAACCAACGTCTAGCCGTAAGGTCGCCTTCTTAATGGCTACCCCACAACAAGATGGTGGTCAATGGGACATGCTGTGTGCCATCATTGAAAAGTATGGAATCGTGCCTAAGTCCGTTATGCCCGAAACTTACAACAGTTCCAAGTCTAGCGAACTCAACAGCACGTTGAACTTGAAGCTGCGTAAGGACGCCGTTATTTTACGGAAATTAGTTGCCGACAAAGCCAGCGATGCTGACATTGCTGCTGCTAAGGACAAGATGCTCGGCGAAGTTTACCGCTTACTGAGCTTTTCACTCGGCGAACCCGTTAGCAAATTCGACTTCGAATACCGCGACGATGACAAGAACTACCACATCGACAAGGGCTTAACCCCTAAGTCCTTCTTCGACAAGTACGTCGACTGGGACCTGTCCGATTACGTTTCCATCATCAATGCCCCTACTGACGACAAGCCATACAACCACACTTACACGGTTGAAATGTTAGGTAACGTGGTCAACGGCCGTCAAGTCAAGCACTTGAACGTCACGATGAAGGACTTCAAGGCCTTGGCCATCAAGCAACTCCAAGCGGGTCAATCCGTCTGGTTCGGTTGTGATGTTGGTCAATCCTCAGAACGTCAAAAGGGAATCATGGACACCAAGTACTACGACAAGGATGCCCTCTTCAACATCGACTTCTCCACAACCAAGGCAGAACGCCTGGATTACGGAGAAAGCATGATGACCCACGCCATGGTCTTGACCGGTGTCGACTTAGTCGATGGTCAACCTACCAAGTGGAAGGTTGAAAACTCTTGGGGTGAAAAGGTCGGCACGAAGGGTTACTTCGTGATGAGCGACGCTTGGATGGACGAATATTGCTACCAAGTCGTTGTGAACAAGCAATTCCTGCCTGACGACTTAAAGAAGACTCAGGAAACTGAAGAACCAACGGTCTTGGCTCCTTGGGATCCAATGGGTGCTTTAGCTTAAGGATTTGAACTTAATTTGTAATTAAAAACCGCCTTCCCTTGATTGGGGAGGCGGTTTTGTTTTGGAATTTTTGTGTTTATGTGGTCGAAACGTGCAACAGCAGGCAGTCGGTTCCGCTTAACCCCGTTAGGCCAATAATCCAAGAGCGGGATTATCGCCCTAACGACGTTAATGCTCGCCGACTACCGCCTGCTGGCGCACTCTTTAATTTAGCACCCGAGCAATATTCTCCGCGGTCCGAGTCAGGTTTTCCTCACCGGTCTTGATGGCCGTTGGGAGGTCGACGACCCCTGGGAGGATTGGGAAGATGGCGTCAATGCCCAGATCGTAGAGTTGGTCGATTCCCTCGCCGACGTTACCGGCTAAGCCGATCACCTTGGCGTGGGGACTGGCTTCCTTGGCAGCCAGTGCGGTACCCATTGGGGTCTTGCCGTACTGCGTCTGGAAGTCAATGGCCCCTTCACCAGTGAAGACGTAGTCCGCATTAGCGGCCCGTTCCTTCAAGTGAGTTTCCTTGACCACGATCTCGACACCCTTTTCCATGACGGATTGGGTAAAGGCTAGCAAACCGGCACCCAGTCCACCGGCAGCACCAGCGCCTGGGTAATCCGCGAGATCCTTGCCTAAGTCGCGTTTAATGATGGCCGCATAATGGGCCAAGTTGCGGTCCAACACGGGAATCGTTTCCGCCGTGGCCCCCTTCTGCGGACCAAAGACAGCGGCTGAACCCTTAGGCCCAACCAGTGGATTTGTGACATCGGAAGCGATGCGGACCTTCGTCTCGGCAACCAGTGGGTCGACATCAGAGACATCAATCCTAGCGAGGTCGGCTAAACCGCCACCCCCACGTTTGATAGGCTGACCGTCCTTATCGAGGAATTTCGCCCCGAGGGCCTCCGCCATCCCTTGACCACCATCAGTCGTGGCCGAGCCACCGATCCCAATGATAATCTCTCTGGCACCATGATGCATGGCGTCCAACATCAATTCACCGGTCCCATAGGTCGTGGTAACCAGCGGATCCTTGGTCTGTTCATTCACAAACTGAATTCCACTCGCGGCAGCCATTTCGATGACGGCCGTCCGTCCATCACCCAGTAAGCCATATTGAGCATCAACCGTTTCTTCCAACGGATTCAAGACAGAGGCGGTCTTCAACGTCCCGTGGGTCGCATCGACCAGGGACTGCACCGTGCCTTCCCCACCGTCAGCCATCGGAACCAGTTCATAGTCGGCATCCGGGAAGACTCGTTTCAAACCGGCATAAATGGCGTCTGCCGCTTGCTTCGCGGTCAAACTACCTTTAAAAGAATCGGGGGCAATGACAAATTTCATTTGAACTTCATCCTTTCCGTCGTGTCTAGAAGAGGGTAAACATAATTGTTCCGACAATCGTCATGGTTAACCCAACTGCCGTTTCATAAGGAACTGACTGCATCCGTTCCTTGAGAGACATGTTCATGGCGTTGGCCGTCACGTGGAAGTAGTTCCCTTGTGGCAAGTGGTCAATCACCGTAGCACCGGTATGAACCATCACAGCGGCAGCCAATGGCGCCGTTCCGAAGGATAAGATGGCCTTACCGAATGATCCGGTAGCCAAGATAACACCGGTTGAAGTCGAAGCCGTTGCGGCAGCCATTAAGATCCCGGCGATTGGAGCCAAGAAGGTTCCGGAGATCCCGGAAATCTTAATTAAGTGCACAATGGCGGCAGGTAACGTCGAGGTGGTAATCAAGCCCCCGATAGCCCCGGCACCGATCAGAATTAAAACAACGTCGGTCATCCGGGCCATCCCTGACTTCGTGTAAGCCAAGACCTTTTTACCCTGATGCATGGCCAGCATCCCCACCAGTCCAGCGATTGGCAAGATGTACATAGCATCAACTTCGAACTTTTCCAAAATACTAATGTGTAAAATGTTCCCAACTGGGTTCAGTAACAAGAGAATAACGGCCAGGAGTGGCGCTACGATCGCCGTCTTTAAGGATGGCAGATCGGTTGGTTCAGCAGTACCTTGGTCCTGGTTAGCCTGCACGTCCGCCATGGTGGCAATGGACCCGCGGTGACGTAACAGTGTGGCAATCAGAACCGTTGCCAACAAGCCAAAGACAGCAGGGATAAAGTCGGCAACCATCAATTGACTGAGTTCCAAATGGAACCCATGAGCTGCAGCAATCGTGTTGGGGTTTGGTGAGATGATATTCCCCGCCTTACCACCACCGGAAAGGGCAACCAGCAGCGCCAGCTTAGAAATCTTCATCCGACTCCCCACTTCGAGGGCGATTGGCGCCACAATCAAGACGGCAACCGGGATGAAAACCCCCACGGCCGTGATAATCATGGTAGCCAAAGCTAACGAGAGAATCGCAAGGCTTTCACCGAACTTGTTGACAATGCCTCGGGCAATCGCATTAGCGGCCCCAGACTCCATCATGACCCCGGCAAAGACCCCGGCGGCCAGCACCCGGATAACGGTTCCCATAACACTCTGAGATCCCGTAACCACAATGTTTACCGTCTGTGTCAGGTTGGCTCCTCCAATGAGGGCCCCGACAATTGTTCCGAGTAAGAGCGAATAGACCGGGTTCAACTTACGTAAAATTAAAATAATGGCAAGGGCTAACCCAATTAAGGCCCCAATCCAACTAACAGAAACACCCATCTGACGACACTCCTATCTATGTATTAAGTGAATTAATTAACGAACTTTTTGAACTAACTAATGATACAACAATCCTTGAGTAATTGAAAGGCCCCAACACCTTGTGGGGCCTACACGATCGACCGGTAAAACGTTTTAAGAAAGTCAAAAAAGGCCGAAAACCAACGTTTTCGACCTTTTGCTTTGACTTAATTTTAAGTTGACCCTACTTGACGGCCTTCACTTCATTGATATCTTTGAAGGTCTGAATGGCGAGTTGTTCCGTCGACCAGCGAGGGAACATAGCCTTCTTAACGAAGTTGTTTGATAAGAAGATCACACCCGTTTTACCATCCTTACTCATGGCAACGGTACTCTCGTAATCGTCCCCCATCCCGTGACTGTAGTACCCAATGTTACCGAGATGATACAGGCCACCGGTGTAATGGCGGGTCTGGCCAACTTCATGCAAAACCTGAGCCCCGGCTGGATTATCCAAGGTTGTCCCTTGAATGACCGCCCGTTCCGCTTGGAAGGCATCCCCAGTACTCATGATGACGTTCCCAGTCGCAACCTGAACCGCCGTCGTCATCTTCAACGGCGCGTGAGGTTCCTTGTACTGACCGGGTTCCATGCCGCCATAACCTAAGGTCATGTTCGGCGTGATCTTTCGAATCTGGTTAAAGCCCGTGTGATTGAGATCCAGTGGTGTCACAATGTCCTGGTAGAATGCTTGGTAGTAGGACTGGTGGGTCACCTTATGCAGAATTCCTGCCAGTAAGACATAACTGATTGGTTGATAATGGAAATGGTTGATCCGCTTCTTCTTGATGATGGCCGTTTGACTCGCATACTTGTAGACGGCGGGTTCGGTCAAAACGGTCCCTGGTACCAACTTGCCGCTGATACCGCCCTCCATATTTAACATTTGGCGAATCGTCACGTGACTACTATGTTTAATATGGTAGTACTTGCTCAAGTGATCGGATAACTTGATCTGGCCCTTTTCTACGGCCTGCATGACCAAGGCCCCGGTCAGTGATTTCTGGACGGAGTTGATCAGAAATTGTGACGTTACCTTATTTTTATGCTGTTTCTTAACGTTGGCCCAGCCAAAAGCCTGTTGATAAACCACGTGATTGTTTTTAACAACAATGGCTGACCCGACAAACTTTTTAGCCCGCAGATCTTTGGTCAGTTTAGCCGCAAAGACGGGATTCTTCTCTCCCAGGTTCTTGCGGTCATACTGTGTGACCTTGTTCTCGCGATCCTGTTGGCTCTTCATGGCATAGCGGGTAATCGCGTCCTTGGTCTTTTCCGCATGATGCTGGTTGCTAATCGCCACCTGCTTCTTATCATTTGCATCGATGACGTGCATCCATGAAACAACCCCAATAATAACCACAATGACGGACATTAAAATTGCCCAGTGGCCCAAATTTTTCTTATTCATTCCCCTGACTTCCCCTCTGTTCCCAACTCCTAAATCTGATTATACGAAAAGGCCGGACAAATACAATCGTTTTTCTCAATTGTTTCGTCCGACCTTATTAACTTATCCTTTTGTTAAGGTAATCGTCACAATATTACTTTACGTTTGATCCGCAGCCGATCATCAAAGTCATAGCGAATCGGTTCGCCGTTAGCGACTTCAACCTGACTGATATCAGCGTCTGGCACCCGATCGAGGTACTTGATGAGGGCCCGCAAGGTACTGCCATGGGCCACGACGAGCTGGTTATGGTCATCCAGCAAACGTGGGGCAATCTGGTCCTCCCAATAGGGCATCAGCCGGTCATAGGCCATCTCAAGGCTTTCACCTAGTGGCTCCGTGTGGGGACCAAATTGATCGTACCGTCGATCCTGAACCACGTGATCCAAGAGTGGTGGCACGGTCTCGAAGCTTCGCCGCCAGATCTTCACCTGGCGTTCACCAACTTCCGCCTGCACCGCAGCCTTATTCTTCCCACGTAGGGCCCCATAGTGGCGTTCATTGAGTCGCCAGGACTTGTATTCTGGAATCGCCAACTGGTCGATCGCTTCCAACACAATGTTTGAAGTCACAATTGCCCGTTGAAGCATCGAGGTATGCAGGGCCCCAAACCGTAGGCCGGTCTGTGCCACGAGTTGCCCCGCAACCAAGGCCTGTTGCCGCCCTTTGTCCGTCAATGGAACATCGCTCCATCCTGTAAAGATATTGTCCCGGTTGGCGACACTCTCGCCGTGCCGTAGGATGACTAACGTTGCCATCATCATTCTCCCTTTCTCTGCTCTTGCTCTCACGGATTATCATAACATAGCGTTCCGGGAGATTCGTTGAATTTGTGTCAGTTTTCACGCAAGAGTGCCCCAACAGGCGGTTAGTCAGCGAGCATTAACGTCGTACTTGGAAAAATCCTGGGTTTGGATTATTCCAAGTACGGGGTTAAGCGGAGCTGACTGCCTGTTGGGGCACGTTTCGACCACATAAGCATAAAAAAGGACCCAAGCATAACCTCAGATCCTTACACTAATCAAATTTAGTCCATCGACGATGGGTCACGCTTGGCATCCATCTTCGCTTCAAGCTTGGCTTCCAAGTCAGCTTCTAGCTTAGCCTCGAGTTGGTCGGCCTTAGCCGTTTGCTCCTGTTGGAAATCGCTGGCTGGAACAGTTGCATCTTGTTCTGCCAATTGCGATTCGCGCGCCTTGACCCGGTTCCCCATGAAGGTAATCACGGAACCAATCAGGATAATAACAATCCCGACAATCGTATTTGGCAAGATGTGCTCGTGAATCAGCACAGCCGCCATGATTGGAGCCAGCCCTGGCTTAATGAAGAAGACCAGGGATGCCGTGGAGACGTCGGAACGTTCCATGGCCAGGAAGTAAAAGGCAAATCCCCCACCGGTCACACAGACCCCGATGAAAAAGAGTAACCAGAAGTACTGCATGCTGATGTTCTTCAAAATTGGTAAAGCAGCGAAGTTGCTGAGCCAACCAACCTGACGCATCCCCCCAGCAACGGCAGGAATGTGGGTAATCATCATCAACACAAAGAGTTCTAATGACCCAGCCAAGAACGTAAAGCAGGTCATGGTAATCCCATTGAAGTGGTGGCGAACAGACCCCCACCGAGACACAATACTGTACAGCCCAAAGGTTAAGGCCGAGCTAATCGCCAAAACCAACCCTAATGGATTCGTCAGGTGAGCTGGATTAACAATCACGATCAATCCAATAATGGACACGACCACGGCGATTAAGTTCGCCCGTCCAAGTCGTTCGTGAAGAATTAAGTACGAGAAAATAAGGGCAAATACCGGGTTACAGCTAAAGAGGACGGCCACGGTCGACGCCTCGTCGACGGTGATGGCCAACTGGTACAGCGTCATTGACACAATGACACAGACCAACCCTGTCAGGAAGAACAGACCCCAGTCCGCCTTGGTTAAATGATGTTGCTGTTTGCTAAGTGCCCGTAAGGCAATTGGCAGCAACACGATTCCCCCAATAAGAAACCGAATCAGGTTCAACTGAATGGGGTTAAATGCCCCACCAGCAGCCTTTAAGGCGATTTCCATCGAACTGAACATTAACGTTGAAAAAGCGATGTACAACATGGTTTTTCTCAAAACGAAACTAGTTCCTCCTTATAATATGTGCGAACACAACTAGACAATTTGCTGAACAATAACCATCAAGATTGGAATCACCACTAGACTCAGGAGGGTGGTTTCAGTAACCATAATTGCCGCGTAGTCGGCATCCGCTCGGTAGAGCTTAGCCACGACTGGGGCATTGGTCATGACGGGCATCGCCGCCTGTAAGATGAAGACTTGCTTCATCAGAGCTGGCAACCCGGTCGGTACGACCAGTAAAGCCATCAGAGTTGGGGCAATAATAAAGCGTCCCAACAGAATTCCTAGGCTATCGCGGTCAATCCGAATGTTCTGCAGGCCGGCACCGGCAATCGCCGTCCCAATAAAAATCATGGACAGTGGAATTGTCAGACCACCAACATACTGGAAATCCTGCATGATCCAGTCTGGTAACTGAATATTCAGCAGGACCAGAATGACCCCAAAAATAAAGCCCAACAGGGGCGGTGAAAAAATCTTCTGTAAGGTGTCCTTCAGATTGAATTTAGCCTTATCCTTCCCATCTCGCTGGATGAGGTAAACCCCCAAGGTCCAGAAGAAGGTCGTGTTGGCCATATAATACACCAGCACGAAGGGTAAACTTTTCGATCCAAACAGGGCCTCGTTAACCGGTAAGCCCACGAACACGGTGTTGGAATTCAGGAACATCGACTCAAACAATCCCCGATGATCGTCATGAATTCGAAACAAGTGAAACGCCACAATCGATAACCCAAACATAATCGTCATCGAGATAATTGGGAAACGAAGGTCCGGCAACGTGGCCTTCAAGGTTGCTGCCGAAAATTTGGCGGTAATGGTACTAATCATATAGGCGGGTAAGGCAATCTGCGTCACCAACCGGGCAATTAGCCGCGGAGCCTGGTCATCAAACCAGCCTCGACGAGACAACACGTAGCCTAAGCCGATCATCACCAGGATAATCAGCACGCCTGAAACACTTCTGATAAAGACGGCCATTCGGTAACCTCCCCGCCATTTCAAAAAAATAACTGTTTCTTAAGTAACGTTGCTTATTATAGCATAAGAAGCGATTTCCTCTGATTCGTAACCGGTTCCAACGCTGAATCTAATAGGCTTCCCGTCGCCTTGACACGCCCGGAAATGTTGCCTATTTTACCAATTGTTGACAAATCCGAATTGCAGTCAGGTTCCCCCACCCGTTTACGAATAACTTTTTTTGTGGTGTAATGAATTAATTGAGGTCACAAGCAAAACTGGTCGCGGAACCTTTAAAATCTGATTAAATCGATGATTGGCGGTATCACTACGCCACGGACCAGTTTATAATGGAAAAAGATTTTGACGAGGATGAGGAAATAAATATGCCTAATGATAATGGAAACAAGCGGCAACGATCGCCAGAGGACTTCGAACAAGTCTACGATCGCCGCTCTGACCGACACTCACACTTTAAAACACCCACGGTTCATCCCCATCGTCCTGTGATGTGGACCATCGTGCTCACCGTGCTCTTCCTAATTAGCGGTGGATTGGCGTACGGTTATCATGCCTGGAGTTCTGCTAAGAAGACCTTCAGCCAGACCTACGCGTCATCCAACACCGCAAAGAGTCGTAACGTGGCCGCCGTTCTCAAGAAGAACAAGCCCTTCTCGATTCTCTTGATGGGAACCGACACCGGGGCCTTGGGCCGTTCCGACATGGGTCGGACCGATACGATGATGGTGGCCACGATCAACCCAACCAAGGAAACCGCGTACCTGACTAGTATTCCTCGGGATACTCGGGTCACCGTGGGTTCCGGCGCTAATGCCAGCGTGCAGAAAATTAATGCAGCGTACACGATTGGTGGGGCCAAGACGGCTGTGAAGACCGTTGAAGACCTGTTAGACATTCCGATTGATTTCTATGCTATCGTTAACATGGGTGGCCTGGAGAAGATGGTCGATGCGGTCAATGGGGTCGACGTCAAACCACCATTAACCTTCCAGTACGGTGCGGCTAACGTGGTCAAGGGTAAGACAACCCACTTAAATGGGAAACAAGCCCTTGCTTACTCCCGGATGCGTCATGAAGATCCGCTGGGTGACTATGGTCGCCAGAAACGACAACGACAAGTCCTTCAGAAGCTGGTCGTCAAGGCCGCTGGACTGACCTCCATCACCCGTTACCAACAGATTTTGACCTCCCTCAACGGGAACCTCAAGACCGACCTCACATTTGATGACCTGATGCAGATTCGGGCCAAGTACGGGGATGCTTCCCATCACATCAAGTCTGAAACCTTACAGGGTCAAGACGCGATGATCGATGGCCTTTCCTACCAAGTCCCAACTAACGAAGAACTAAAGAAGATTTCCAATCACATCCGCAAGACTTTGGAACTTTCGGAAACGAAGAGCTTTACCACCGATTCCGATACCTCGGCTTACGGAACCACGGATACCAGTTACGGGTCCGATGGTAGTGGCTACGATAACAGTAATGCGAACAACAGTGGCTACGGCTACTAAAGATGAAACTCGTGCGATCCTTGAGATCACGCGAGTTTTTTTGTTGACCGTCTATTCAGACTATCTGAGTTAAAATAACCTCTCGCAGCACAAAACCATACACGGGGGTAGTCGTAAGCGCATCCATCTACTTGCAGGCTTAATCAATCACCACACTAAACGATATATGACGTTGTTCTTTGAAAAAAAAGCGCTAGAATGGAGGTAATTAATTCTATGCGGTACGCCGTAACTAAAGGAGTCAACCAATATGTACCGGTTTTTCGTTCAACCACAAGTAAATCAAGATGATCAACAGGTCTTTGGCTATGAAGTCCTCCTGCGTAAGCAACAGAATGAAACGTGGGTCCTGCCACAAAAGTTTACGGACATTTCCGTGTCGGACCAAGCTAAGCTCCTTGAACAAACGGCGACTGCTCTGAATACGGCGGTTACCAAACAAGTCTTGGCCTTTAACCTCAATAACCAACAACTACGGGATCCGTTGACCTTGGGAACCATCATTGCTCTCAAAAAACGGATCAATCCGGCTGCATTAACCATTGAGTTAACGGAAGCCCCAACTCTAGAAGAGATTCAGCAATTCAGTCTGACCCTTCACCAATACAACATTGGTTTAGTATTAGATGACGTGGGCACCGGCTCCAACACTTTCCATAACATTCAATATCTGTTGCCATTCGTGGATGAAATTAAATTTGCGATGCAAAACTTCCGCATGGCGGGTGTCGCAGCCAAGATTCCGGAATGTCTGGCGTTCTGGGCTAAGATCGCGCATCAATTTCGGTTGAGTTTCATTCTCGAAGGCGTGGAAGACGCCAAGGACCAGGCACTGGCCAAACACTTCGGTATCACCCTTCACCAAGGATATCTTTATGGTAAACCAAGTCTAGTTTCGTGCAATTAAGAAGTTTGGGAGAAATCCCAAACTTTTTCTTTTATCCCGCGTGGGTGTTCGACCGCTTAGATCTATTGTATAATATGTTTTCGCTGTTAATTATCATAATTATTCCCGATAGGAGGTTTCGCATGACTTGGTCCAAATGGTTCGTGGCACCCGCAATTACGAGTCTGTTCTTTTTACTCGGTGTCCTGACCCTCTACTGGTTCATTACCAACAAAATCATTCAGCATCTCGATCGCAAGCACCGTCAACCAAACGTGGCCGCCATCCGAACCAACGTCGGTCTGGTCTACATGGCCGTCATTCTCATCATCAGTCAGACGTCTGTCAGCGGAACCGCCTATAGCTGGGCCTTCACTAATTTCCAAATATTTGCTATCGTCTTTGTCAGTTACTTCCTGATGTTGGAAATCCGACTCTGGCAGCTTCTGATTGCCATCGGTCTCTTCATGGGGATCAATGAAACGATGGGCAACGGTTGGTCCTGGCTCTTCGCCGCAGTTTATGTGGCCTTCTACTTCGTGATGAAGCAAGTGAAGACGCACCAACACCAGAAATGGACCGACTTTCTAGACTTTACCATCGCAACCCTGTTCTTCTCGGCAGTTCTCTGGGGATTAATGGGGGCGCAATTTCACTTGCCCCTCACCACCCTGGCCTGGGAGCTCGTCTTCAACTTCTTCATCTTGAGTATGATGTACGTCTATGTGGATTCACTCTTGGCTGGGGCTGATACCTTAGCACAGCTCACTTATACCACCAATTACGACGATTTGACCGGCGTCAATAATTACTACGCCTTCAAAAACGACTTCGGCCAAGCCTTTAAAGCTGCGACGGGAACGCAGCAACCTCTGACCCTGATGCTATTCGATATCGACCACTTCAAACACGTCAACGACACATACGGCCATTTGACAGGGGATTATGTTCTCAGCCACGTGGCCCAGACGATGACCCGTCAGTTGGCAGAACTAGACCCCCAGTTAGTCCTCTACCGGACTGGGGGCGAGGAGTTCACAATTCTCTTTATTGGCTATACCACCGAGCAGGCTGTCAGCCTCGTCACCACCTTGACTGAATCCATTCGCCAACGAACCTTTCACCATGGCGGTCAGGACCTCAACGTGCGGTTATCCGTGGGGGTCACCCAACGCCAACCTGACGATCAAGAGGCCGTCGATCTCTTCCGGCGGGCGGACCAAAACCTCTATTATGCCAAGCAACATGGTCGTGATCAGATCAAGATTAATTAGATTAGGCCTAAAAAAGCTATGCCCACGGGCATAGCTTTTTTCTCTACATTTTAGTCGGTCGAAGTCCGTCCATCGAAGCGGCGAATACCGCTTCGTCCATCCTGTTCCAAACGTGGCAACACCGTCGCTAGTGGCTGCTCCTGACTGTCCAAGGCCTCAATCAACATGGGCAAATTGACCCCCGCAATCACGGCATAGTTGTCTGGGTTCTGCTGGACCAACTGACTGGCCGCGTTAAAAGGCGCCCCACCCCAGAGATCAGCCAAAAAAAGGATCTCCGAAACGGGTTGCAGGCTCTGGATGGCAGCCTGATAGTGGTTCGCCAGATCCTCCACACTTTCATTGGCACTCAGGGTCACAGCCTTGACCTTCTGCGCTTTACCGAAAATCATTTCAGCACTCTGTAAGATGCCACGGGCAAAGTCTCCGTGACCGGTGATAATTATGGCAAGCATCGTGCCACCCCTTTTTAAAACGGTTTACGTCTTTCAGACCCACTTGTTTATGGGTCAAATATAGCACAAAATGCCAGTCAGCTCCACTAATCCAGAAAGCTAATGGACCAGCATGTCTCCAGGGGTCGTAAACAGTCTGTCCGGTTGGTAATTTACGGGTTGTTTACCGTTCCACCCGGCAAAGCCAAAGGCGACACCCGCAGCGTGTGCGGCCGTAAAATCATAGGCAGTATCGCCGATATAAACTGTCGACGCTGGGTCGGCGCCTAAGCGTTGCATCGCCAGTAAAATCCCATCCGGGGCCGGCTTTCCATGCGCCACGTCCTCAGCAACGACGGTCACCTTGAAGTACTGGTCCAAGCCAACACTGACCACGTCTCGCTCGTATTCAAAGCGTCGTTTCGAGGTCATGATAGCCAGGTTAACGCCAGTCTCGCGCAACTTAGCCAGGGCCGCCGTGACGCCAGGATAGATGGATACCGTGTCTTTGTAGGCTAACGTCCGATCCCCCCACTCTGCCAGAACATTCTCGAGATCGGGAATCTGAAGGCGTACCAGGGCATCACGACTGGGGATGCCAAAGGTCGCGGTCAAATCGGCATAGGGCCGATCGATGCCGCGTTCGTGCAGGACCGCCTGTAGGGCCCGCATGTACATCGTTTCGGTATCGAGCAGCGTGCCATCAAGATCGAAAATTAAATTTTGCATTGATTTAAAAACTCCTTGTGTTTGAGATCAAAAAAAGGAAGATGATCGCTCATCTTCCCTAGTGTATCATGCTTTGTCTTAGGACTCGAACTTTGGTGTCACACCCATAGCGGGTTCGCTAGGTGCACTCTCGCTAGCTTCTTGCGCCAGTTGTTCTGACGTTGGGTTGCCGGCAACGACATCTTCAGCCCGTTGTAAGTTCCGCAACTGTTGAACCGCTCTGATCCATGAAGGAATCAGGATGGCACAGGAGCCCAACCAAGCCAATGGTTCAGCGGAAACGGCTCCGGCATACCCAAAGGCCCCCACCATGAAGACAGCAGCGAAGATCCGCATGCTCAGTTCGCCGACACCAGCCAGCGTTGGCAGTACCCGGCGGCCAAGGCCCTGGAGGGTGTTACGAATCACGAAGAGCACACTCAATAACAGGTAAGTGCTCCCGATGATGTTGAAGTAAGTTTGAGATAATTGAATCACATTTTCGTCGGCCGTCCCGATAATTAACGTCACAATCGGCTTGCCAAGGAAGATCACTAAGCCACCGGCAAAAACCGCGAAACTACCGGATAACCAGAGGGTCTTCTTGACTCCTTCCATGATCCGGCCGTACTTGCCGGCGCCAAAGTTCTGTGCGGCAAAGGTGGCCATGGTCACGCCAAATGAAGACATGGGTAAGGAACAGAGTTGATCAACCTTAGAAGCCGCCGTAGACGCAGCCACTGAATCAGTTCCTAAGGAGTTCAAGGCCGCCTGCATCACCATCGTCCCGATGGCAATGATTGACAGTTGGAAGCCCATGGGCATCCCCGTCGTAAAGTGTTGCCAGAGTTCGTTCATGTCTAAGTTGAAATCATCCTTGGACAAGTGCAAAAGAGGAATGGAACGAATGATGTAAACCACACACAACAGTGACGCCACCACTTGAGAAATCACGGTAGCCCAGCCGGCACCAGCGACCCCCATGTGGAAAACCAAGATGAATAGTAATTCCAGAACAACGTTGACAACCGTCCCGATCATCAGAAAGATCAGTGGCGTGCGGGAATCCCCGAGTGCCCGAATAATGTTGGACAACAGGTTGAAAGCCATCGAGGCAAAGATCCCGATAAAGATAATGCTGATAAAGATCCGCGCGTTAGCAAAGATTGACGCTGGTGTCTGCATCAGATGCAGAATAGGATCAACAAATGTTAAAGAAAGAATCGTCAAGATAATAGTCATTAAGACCGAGATCACAATGCTCGCAGCAAATGACTTGCGGACACCCTTGTAATCTCTAGCCCCGTACCGAGTTGCCGTGATAATGGCCAATCCGGCAGTCAGGCCTTGGGCGAATCCAATAATTAGGAAATTAATGGACCCGGTCGCCCCAACGGCGGCCAGCGCTTTCACGCCAAGAGTTTGTCCCACAACTACGGTATCGGAAACGTTATATAATTGCTGAAATAAATTACCAATTAAAAGTGGAATCGTAAAAAAGAAAATGAGTTTGAGGGAGTTACCCTTAGTTAAGTCGTTCATGCGCCGACCTCCTTTAGAATTTTTGCCAATCTTTTGACACAAGACAATTACTATAACGCGTTTCAAGTTATTTGTCAGTGGTTTTGTTTCATAAAATTGGTAATGATCGATGTAGAATCATATACTACGCTCATCTATGAAAGAATTGAAGAGATATTTTCATTGGAAACGGTTACTAGGGCAAAATGTTACCTAACTGTCATGAAAGCCGCCAAATTTACGGAAATTCGGCTAGCAATCCTGAAAACAAGTGGCTCCGGTCGTTCAACAAATGGAGAACCGAACAAATCGGTTTTCCTGGCGACCCTGATTGTGCCACATTGTTGTTGGAAAGACCATCTTTTTGCTTGGGGGCTCTTCTTGAGAAGTTGACATCAGAAATCAATAGAATGGAAACCATCGTCCCTGCTTTCATTACTCCTCAATCGGCAATACCAGCGACACTAGAAATAGAACGAACTCGTTATCTTAGGGCTGGTTGGCCAACATGAAGTATATCCAGCACATATCCAATTGCGTTATACTAACCTTATAGGAAGTTCCAGGGGAAACTATTATTAGGAGGAATTTAGATTGTTTAAAATGAAAAGCAAAAGCACCCTACTACTCATGCTACTAGGTGCTGTTGTGGGAAGCTTAGGTGTTACTAGTGCATCAGCGGAGAAAGCAAGAATCGTAAATACAGGAAAACATGTGGATAATTTAATCCACAAGGTTGATATTCGGAATCTCTCGTACTTTGATACGCGGTTCGACTATTCGTCTAAACCATACAAGATGTCTCAAAATCGCTACCAAACCTACAAGCTGAAAAGGTCATTAAAGATAGCTAATATGAACAAACATAAAGAAGTTATTTTACCTAAAGGGTCCGTTGTCACCGGGCTTAACGACGGCAAAGGAAACATCACTTATATTAGCAACCCCTCTCTGAGTCTTAAAAATCAAAAATTGGTTTTCAAGACTCTCGGAAACTGGCACGGAAGTCTGCCTATAATCAAAAACAATGGTGGTGCTCAACAACCATATACTAGAAATACCGCTTTTTCATATAAATCATCGGCTATGCTCCCATTCTTATCTGTTAAATCCAATAAACCTTTCTACGATGCTGAAGGTCTTTCCTTACCTTTCGTCTCAATCTCAGCAGATAGTCAACTTATTTACCACACCAAGGGCTCGAAGTATAAACCAACCCGCTATGCCAAAATTAAGAAGTTCAAACTTACTCACTCTGCCATAACCTATTATTTAGCGAAACCTGTTAAGGGTGTCGCAACTAAAAAGGTTAGATCTGGTAAAACTCATCTTTATCGTGCGACCTTTAAAATGGGCCACGTCTTCCAGATGATGTTCGCCGATAATGACACTGACGGCTATAGTCTCACTGTTAACAACGGTAGACAAGAATTTTTTATTAGTCTCTATCAATTGGGCTGGAAATACGTCGGTTCAATCGTTGGCTTGACAGGTGCAGATGCTGTTTCACCTACTGACGCAAAAATTGCTACCGACTATGTTCAAGGATTGTACTAAAAAGAGCTACCTAACTGAAGTGCCCTACAATTGTTAGACAGATAAATCTAACGATTGTGGGGTTTTCTTATGTCCAAATATAGTAGTCAAT
>NZ_BROB01000037.1 GCF_024345185.1 Levilactobacillus humaensis
TTGGCGTACACCATTAGAGGTCTTCTGGGAACAGATGAGGTTCTAATAAGTGTTCGGATAATTCTTGCAATCTCCCAAACCAATTTATCGTTAGTTAAAAGTCTAACACGAAAACCGGGACCTGCCTATTAATCTATTGACGCCGGGTGAGTTTCACGACGGCTTCACAACGGGCAGTCTGCGGCATCATGTCAACCGACTGAATGTAGTCGACGTGGTAGTCGTGTACTAACGCCACTAAGTCCTTGGCCAGAGTAGATGGGTTGCAGGAAACGTAAACCAATTTTGGTGGACGAACCGCTAAGATGGTATCGATCAGCGTGTCGTCAAGACCGGTGCGGGGCGGATCAACCACGATAGCATCCGGATGGAAGCCAGTCATGATCCACTTAGGCAGGAGGTCTTCGGCCGTTCCCACTTCATAGTGGGCGTTGGTGATACCGTTGGCTTCGGCGTTGGCATTGGCATCGTCGACGGCTTCGGGGATGACATCCATCCCCCGAACTTCTTCGGCGACGTCGGCTAGTGACAGTCCGATCGTCCCGATACCAGAGTAGGCATCGACGACCGTTTCACCAGGTTGTAAGTCCAAGGCCTTCTTGGCTTCGGCGTACAGCACTTCCATTTGAGCGGGATTGAGTTGGAGAAAGGCCCGCGCAGAAAGCTTGAAGGACAAGCCATCCAGCTTTTCGGTGATGGCCTCAGCGCCAGCTAAATGCTTGGTTTCCTCGCCCCAAACTAGTGACGTCTTGCCGGGGTTAACGTTTTGCATAACGGAAGTGACTTGAGGAAGTTCCTTAGCGATCCGTTCCAGCAGTTCGCGTTTACGGGGTAATTTTTGTGAGTTGGTGATGAAGACCAGTTGCACGTCGTCGGTGTTGGCGGCGGCCCGGACAACCAGGGTCTTTACGATACCCGATCCCTGTTCTTCATCGTAGATGGGCATGTCCAAATCTTGGAGCATGGCAACGACGGCTCGCATGACCGTCATCACGACCGGCATTTGAACGGAACAGGTTGGGAGATCGACCAGGTCGTGGCTCCGTTCGGCGTACAGACCGGCTTCGATCTGGCCGTCGGCGTTGCGACGAACTTGGAACTGCGCCTTGTTACGGTAACCGTAAGGATCGGCCATGCCTAAAGTTGGGCGGAGGTCGAAGTGCTTAAAGCCCACTGGTTGGTACCGTTCCAGCGACTGACTGACGATGTCGCACTTGAATTTCAGTTGTTCGGGGTAGGCCAAGTGTTCCAATTCAAAACCACCGACCTCATCGGCATAGCTGTCGCGGGGTTCAACCCGGTGTGGGCTAGCCAAACGAATCCGGTGAATCTTAGCGCGTAAGAAGCGTTGGGCGACACTGGTTACTTCGGCAACGACTTCTTCGCCGGTCAAAGCACCGGGAATGAAGACGGCCATCCGCTTGTAATAACCAATGCCTTCCCCGTTGATCCCCATGCGCTTGATGGTTAACGGAAAGCGTTGGCCAACCTCAACCTGGACGCTAGGTTCTTCCTGACGTGGTCGCCGGTTGTTTTGATGGTACTGATTAGAATGATTTCGTGAATCGTAATTTGCCATATTTTCTCCTATAGAGTTGTCTTGAGTGACGGCTAAATCGCCATTGAATTGATCTGCTTAAGGTGGCTAAAAGCCACGTTACCGAATGAGTACGGTCCTGAACATTATACCAAACTTTAGGGGGTCTCGGGAGGCCGTGAATTTTTGATGAAAATGAAGTCGCTTCCATAGGCAAGGCTGTAGGATTTGAGTACAATAATGGTATGCAACGACTTTTATGCGGAAGGGGCGCTAACAGTGAGCCTATTGACCTTGAAAAACGTGGGGTATCAAGTGGGGAAACAGCAGATTTTACGCGACATCAGTCTGAACATTGACGCTGGCGAGTGGGTCACCTTTGCCGGACCATCCGGTAGTGGAAAGTCCACTTTGGCGCGGATTATTGCGTCACTCTTGAGTCGGACCAGTGGCGACTTGACCTTTGATGGACAGCCGATCGACAGTTACGATCCGATTGCCTATCGGCGACGCGTCTCCTATGGTTTTCAACAGCCCACGTTGTTTGGGGAAACGGTCAGAGATAACCTGGCCTTTCCGTATCAGATTCGGCAACTGCCCTTCGATGAACAACGAGCGGTCACGGCACTCGAATACGTGGGGCTTGCGGCGACTGATTTGGATAAGGCCGTGATCGACCTCTCAGGGGGGCAACGCCAACGGGTAGCCTTGCTTCGTAACGTCATAATCTACCCCGAAGTGTTGATCTTGGATGAGGTGACAGCAGGCTTGGACGCCGAGAACAAGGCATTCGTCTGGTCCTTAATCGATCATTTTAACCAAGACGATGGGATTACGATTCTTACAATCACCCATGACCAATCCGAGATAACGGCGGCTAAACGGTTGGTCACCATTGTTGACGGTCAAGTCGTTCCAGGAGGTGCCTCATGAATCTAGCGGTAAATAATCAATCTCTGGTGCTGGCGTTGGGGTTGGTCATGATTGCTCTAGCGATCGGCTGGAAGGAAAAGTTAGGCATTGATCGCGATATGATTATCGGCGTCGTGCGGGCCGTCATCCAACTCTTTGTGGTGGGGTACCTGCTGAAGTATGTCTTTCGAATTGCCAACATCTGGCTAACGGCTATCTTGATTTTCATTATTATTTTTAACGCCGGTTATAACGCCAAGCAACGGAGCGGTGGCATTCCGAAGGCACTGCCCATTTCCGTCGGCGCGATCCTCATCAGTACCGGCGTCACACTGGGTGTCTTGATGCTGGCGGGAGCGATCAAATTTATCCCGTCGCAAATGATTCCGATCTCCGGCATGATTGCCTCGAATTCCATGGTGGCGATAGGGTTGTGTTACCGCAACCTCAATGCGCAATTCAAGCAGGAGCGGCAGGCAGTCCTGGAGAAGTTAGCTTTAGGCGCCGATCTGAAGGATGCCTCGCGAGACATCGTTCGGGCCAGCATCAAGACGGGGATGCAGCCCACGATTGATTCCGCTAAAACAGTGGGAATCGTGAGTCTGCCGGGGATGATGTCCGGGTTAATCTTTGCCGGCGTCGATCCGGTCAGAGCCATCAAGTATCAAATCATGGTGACGTTCATGCTGATGTCGGCCACCAGTATTGGCTCGGTTCTGGCCTGTTACTGGGCCTACCGCGGTTTTTATAACGAACGCAAGCAGTTACAAGTTCCATCAAATTAGGAGGGTGTAAAACTTATGACACATCGAAAAGTAGCACTGGTCACTGGAGCGTCATCGGGGATTGGCAATGCCATCGCTCGGAGTCTCCATCGAAATGGCGTTACCGTTTATGCGGGGGCTCGGCGAGTTAGCCGCATGAATGATCTGGATGATTTGGGCATCACGACGCTGGCGCTAGACGTGACGGACGCGAAGAGTGTGGAGTCCGTGGTCAACCGGATTGTCAGTGAGACTGGTCGAATTGATATCCTGGTTAACAACGCCGGGTATGGCCTGATGGGAGCGGTAGAAGACGTTCCCCTGGAACAGGCCGAAGATCAATTTGCGGTCAACCTCTTTGGGGTAGCCCGGTTGATTCAGTCAGTGTTACCGATGATGCGCCAGCAACATGCCGGCCGGATTATCAATGTGACGTCGGTAGACGGCAAAGTAGCCCAACCCTTAGCTGGATGGTATGTCGCGTCTAAGTTTGCCTTAGAGGGACTCTCAGACACCCTCCGGTTAGAGTTAGCGCCTAAGGGCATCCATGTGGCAGTCATTGAGCCCGGGGCAATCAAGTCGGCCTGGGCAGATATTGCCACCGATCACCTGAAGCAAACTTCTGCGCACGGTCCCTATCAAGAGGCTGCCGCGGATGCCGGACGGATTTTACAGGTGGTTAAACGTTTTTCCAGTGAACCGCGTGTGATTGCTAGATTGGTGGACCGCGCTGCCTTGTCGCGGCGGCCAAAGACCCGTTACTCAGCTGGGGATGGAAGTCAGATTTTATTTGTTCGGCGGTTCCTCTCGGATCGAACCATCGATCGGATGTGGGGATTAATTAGTATGGCTGCCAAACAAGTCATCCGGTAATCTAAGAAGCGTTGACGATTGGGTATTTCCTGTTATGCTGGAAGTAACCAGAACACTAGGGGTGTCCACGAGTTGGGCTGAGATGCGTGTCGCACGCGATCCCTTGGAACCTGTCAAGTTCACACTTGCGAAGGGAATGTGTCGTGATACCGTAACGGGTCACCGGTTCACCCACATTGTGAGCTGGTGACCCGTTTTTTAGATCCCTAAGGATCGGGTTGTAAGGAGTGGCCCGATCAGACCTAAGGGGGAACAAGACTTATGAAATTAGCCTTGCTAGAAACGCTGCGTCAACAGAATCCAATTGTGTTTAATATTTCGAATTTTGTCACGGTTCAGGACGTGGCGAATGGGTTGAATGCCTTGGGGGCGTCACCCATTATGTCCGAAGAGGTTGCCGAAGCCGAAGAAATGGTCGGCTTAGCCGGAGCCGTCTGCTTGAACCTGGGGGCGTTTACGCAGGGACAAATCGAGCAGATTCGTACCGTGGGTCGGATCGCCAATCAGCAACACAAGCCGCTCGTGATTGATCCGGTAGCGGTCGGGGCGATTGCCTATCGGCGAGAGGTTGCTGAGGGGCTGCTAACCGATTTCCATCCAGATGTGATTCGGGGAAATGCCGGTGAGATTGCGGCCTTAGCCGGTGTGGCGTGGCAGGCGAAAGGTATCGATGCCGGTGAGGGTGACGGGGATCTTGTCGCCATCGCTACGGCTTGTGCCCAAAAGTTAGCCTGTGTCGTCATTCTTTCAGGACCGACCGACATCATTACCGATGGCGAGCGCGTGGTTAAAGTGACGAATGGGACGCCATTATTCCAGGTTCACGTGGGATCCGGCGATATGCTATCAAGTATCGTTGCGGCTTTCTGCGCCGTGACTTCGGATTATTTTGAAGCGGCCCAAACGGCCTGCCTGGTCTTCGCGGCCATCGGTCAGTTAGTGGTTCAGCGGCAGCCACAAGTAGCTGCGGGTAGTTTTACCGTTCATTTAATGGATGGGTTACAAATGACAACGGTGGCCGAGATTGAAGGGATCGCGGCTTACCAGTTGGAGAAGGGATGAGGTAGTATGGCAAATGAATTTCCACAGACCCTAACGATCGCGGGGACAGACAGTGGGGGCGGAGCCGGTGTGATGGCCGATCTCAAGACGATGCAGGAGCGCAACGTCTTTGGGACCGCCGTGATTGTTGCTGTGACCGCACAGAATACCTTAGGGGTTCAGGACTTCATGGCACTCCCCCAAAAGCTAATTGATGAACAATTTGCCTCACTGGCGGCAGACCTGAAGATTCGGGCCTGCAAGACGGGGATGTTGGCGGATGCCAGCCACGTTCACGGCGTTGTGGAAAATTTGAAAAAGTTTGATTTCGGACCGTTAACGGTTGATCCCGTCATGATTGCCAAGGGTGGCGCGGCCTTACTGGCCGACGACGCCGTGGAAACGGTTCGTGATGAGCTTATTCCGTTGGCTGATGTGTTAACACCAAATCTACCGGAGGCCGAACGGTTGACGGGGATGACGATTGCCGATGAGACAGATATGGAAGCTGCGGCGGTGGCCCTGCAGGATTTGGGAGCCAAGAACATTGTGATTAAGGGCGGTCACGGGGATGCCAAGGTTGCTCGCGACTTTGTGTTACTCATGGACGGCCGATCATTTTGGCTGGAAGCGCCACGAGTTGAAACGGTTCGGACTCACGGGACGGGAGACACCCTGTCGTCTTGCATTACGGCCGAACTGGCCAAGGGCCAAGACTTTGAAACGGCAATTCGAATCGCCAAGAAATTTGTGACTGCGGCAATCGTTCATCCAATTGCGGTTGGTAACGGTCATGGCCCACTGAATCATTGGGCATATCGGCAAGGAGGCGCTGAATAGCGATGTCAGTAACGTTTGAATCAGGATTATTAAGAGCTTATTTTGTGGCGGGCAGTCAAGATGTGCCTGATCAAGATCTGCGAGAGGTACTCGCCACCATGCTTAAGGCCGGAATCACGGCCTTTCAGTTCAGAGACAAGGGAACTAGCACCTTAACGGCAACGGAGCGGGTTGCCTTAGGTCGCGATCTGCGGGAACAGTGTCGTGTGGCGAGCGTACCCTTTATCGTCGATGACGACGTGGACCTAGCTCTGACGCTACATGCCGATGGCATTCATGTCGTTCAAAGTGACGACGGGGTTCAGCAGGTCTTGGACGCGGTCAAACCGCGCGACATGTTCGTGGGGCTGTCATGTTCGACGGCCGAGGAAGTTGCGGCGGCGAACCAAGTGGCCGGAATTGCCTACCTGGGGAGTGGCCCCATCTTTCCGACGACCTCGAAGGCGGATGCCGATCCGGTAATTGGGACGGCAGGCTTAGCCAAATTAGTCGATCAATCTCACGTTCCGGTCGTCGCCATCGGTGGTCTCACGGTGGAGACGATGTCCGAAGTGGCGGCAACAGGTGCGGCTGGAGCGGCGGTGATTACGCTGCTGACCCGAAGTACAGATCCCGTAAGAGATGTGGCACAGATGCGCCAGGCATTTGCCACTAATTAAATCATTTTCTTAATAAAATAAAGGACGGTCGGAAGAATTCCGACCGTCCTTTGTGGTAGCACGTGTTCGTGAACCCGAACACGTTTGAAACACATATGTATAGCGATTGATAACAATAAGATTTTAGTTACACTTCTATGCAACTGTAACATGCCTGTAACAAATTAATTTCTAACCAAAAAACAAGAACAGTCTAACCGTTTTTAAGTGCGGCAAGACTGTTCTTGTTTTTAAAGTTGAGGAAGCTAGTTGACTAGGGCTAACTTCACAAGTACATTCTAACACGTTGGTGCGGTAAAAGCTACCTGATCGCCGAAACAAATTTAATTAAGTTGTCGGAGAATTTAGGGGCTGAACTGTGAGTGGCTCGCTAGCGGTTTGTTAGGTGAACTAGTTTACAGGGTGAGACTGATTTTGGCGACCCGTTGAGAAGTGTGAGATGTTTTGAAGGTTACCCGTCATCAATGAACTTTTTTTAAAATATGCTTGCACTATCGAACAAACGTTCGTATAATAAAAGCAATCATTGATGGGAGGTGATGGCGATGGATTACCAACAAGAACCGCATGGGATGTTCCTAATGATTGATAACAAATCTTTCTATGCCAGTGTTGAGAGCATGGAACGAGGACTAAATCCTTTAGAGTCTGTCCTGATTGTAATGTCGGAAGCGGACAACACGGGGAGTGGGCTGGTGTTGGCGGCATCGCCAATGGCCAAGAAAGAGTTCGGCATTAGTAACGTCTCGCGGCAGTATGAGGTTCCCGATGATCCACGAATTTTAGTTGTCCCTCCCCGAATGAATTTGTACATTCAAAAAAATCTGGAAATCAATAAGATCTTTCGTCAGTTTGTGACGGATGACGATCTGTTTCCCTATTCAATTGACGAATCGATCTTAGATATGACCCATTCCTGGCGATTATTCGGTAAGACTCCGGAAGAGGTGGCCCGGCGCATTCAATTGAAGGTTCGTCACGAGCTGGGACTCTATACGACGGTTGGAATCGGTGAGAATCCAATTCAGGCCAAGTTGGCATTGGACTTACAGGCCAAACATGATCACGAGCTGATTGGGCGACTAACTTACGACTCGTTCCCTAAACATATCTGGCCAATCACTAACTTGGAGAAGGTTTGGAGTATTGGCCATCGCACGGCCGCCCATCTGGAGCGACTGGACATTCACAGTATGGATGACCTGGCTCATGTGAATCCTTATGAGTTGCGATCCGAGATGGGCATGATCGGGGCCCAACTCTTTGCGTTGGCCTGGGGTATCGATCGCAGCCAGCTGCATCAGGTGCGACCACCCAAGGAGAAGAGCTGGAGTAACTCACAGGTCTTGCCCCGAGATTATCGCGCACAGGCCGAGATTGAGTTGGTGATTAGAGAGATTGGCCAACAGGTCACCTCACGGATGCGGCATCATCGTCAGCAGGCCGGCTGTGTCAGCCTGTATGTTGGTTTTGCCCGTGCCGATACGGAGAACGATGGGCGGACCGGGTTCGATCATTCTTGTCGGATTGCGCCTACCGATAATGCCCAGACGATTGTGGCGACTCTCCTCCATCTTTTTCGGAAAAACTGGGCCGACCAACCGGTGCGAAATATTTGGGTGGGACTCTCGCGCCTCAGCCATTCTCAAAATCTTCAGTTGGATCTATTTCAAGAACCCGAACGACAGATTAAAAACGATCAGTTTGACCGAGTCCTTGATGAGCTACGTGATAAATTCGGGAAGACCGCAGTCATTCCGGCCAGCAGTCTGATGCCTGGCGGGACGATGTTGCGGCGGGCATCACTGGTTGGTGGCCATAATGGGGGGAATAGTTTTGATTAATTGTGATCAGGAGGCAGATGTCATTGCGACGAGACTGGATCCCTTGTTTACGGCGCAGTGGCACTGTCAGTATCGGATTGACGTGGTGAATAATCAGTATGGTTCGGCCTTTAACTTCTTCTTAGATATTCGTCGTAAGAATCATCGTGAGCGGTCGATTCCCTTGCACACCGTGCACACGACGGATTTAGCTATCTTGGAAAAGATTGTGGGGGCGTTGAAGAAGCACACACAATTATCGCTTAATTTTGTTAATTTTGGTCGTGTCCGTTGGCCAGAGAGCCAACGGTGGATCCGCTGAGGAAGTGAAGGGCCATGCATTTACATCATGTGGATAATGACCGAATGGCCAATGACTTTTTCCAGCGGGACTATCACGATCGCGGCATGTTGAAGTGGGGCGGATTCTATCTGTCAGATCACACGAGTGCATTGGCGAAGATGCATGCGGCCGAACAGGTGGAGGCCCTGAGGCCGCAACAAACACCAGATGAAGTTAGTCGCCGTTTAGCCAGTGCTTGGCGGCATAAGCAGTCGGTACATCTCCAACTAAACGTATGGGATGCCAACCAAGTGGCGGTGACGATCGATGGTCAAGTCGCAGGGGTCGATGAGGACCAAATTGTGATTCGGTTAGCGTCCGGGCGCTACCGGTCTTTGCAATTGGCCGCCATCCGCTGCGTGTCAACCGGGGATGCGGTATGATGGGGGAAAACGAGGAGGTTGATCAGATGGATTTTGTTGATCTGAAGCCGATTGCGTTGCGTCACACACCACTAGGCACGCGAGGACAGTCCCCTAAGGAACATGATTGGCAATTAGACTGGAATAAGTTGGCAGCCCTGATTCGGGATAATCAGGACGTCATAGCAGTTGTCCAGGCCGGTTTGGCCGAGGACTGGCTCAATACCCAAGGTACCATTTGGGATGAGAAGTTAGGCTATTACCGCTACCCGAATGACAATCGTGAGCCAGATGACACCGTCTTTTGGGCGGCTTCTACCTGGGCAACACCAGCGATTTTAGTGACTTTCCATAACGAACTCACGGCGTCATTTGCCTGTTACCGTGAGGGCCGCGATCCGGATTTTCATTACTTGGGTCGGAACTAAAAATGCAGAATGTGATTAACCGCGCCTCCCGGCCGGTGCTGTCGGGGCTGGAACGTCGTGGGCACGACTTGAAGCCCTTCAAAGAACGAAGGGCTTCAAGCTCGGCCTTTCTCCCGCTAGACAAACGACACCACTGAGCCCCGCCAGCACCGACCTCCGGCTGAGATAGATTGTTATCAATTTCAGATGATCTCCGTTTTTAAAAACGATGGTTGATAGCTAATTTCGAAGGACTGGGATCGAGCCGGAAGGTGGTTGGACAGAAGGATCAGCGGTGTCGTTTCACTTGACTGGCCATGACGTTCCAGCCCTACGGCACCACCACCTAGCTGGGACTTCTGACTACCTGACAAGTAAAAAATACAGATGATTAAAATCATCGTAAACGAGAAGAAGCCACCGAGAGATCCCGGTGGCTTCTTTTGTGGAGATTAAGTTATGGTAGGTTATGCCAGACGAACTGGTCAGACAATCAGTTCGTCTCGGGGCCAGTATAACATTGCGACTGCCATTTGAGCAGTGTTTCGTTTAACTTATTAGCACGATTTGGACCGAATATAACAAAATTTATAAGTGTTGAGGCGTCCATTGTTCCGTGAAAATCGTATAATGAAAACAAAGTGAACGGGTGCGTGGGCCTTGATGGTCACGCGAAAAAGTCTTGGTCGGCAGTTGACGATAATTGTTGCGAACAATCGTAACTATTGGCAACCCGACCAAAGTGTTTTAGGGGGAGTTACAATGCGGGCATTATGGCGTTTTAACCAACGAATCAACCAATGGCGGGCCATGCGCGCCATCACGGAAGCCTTGCGGGTGGCCTACCCGTTTATTTTAGTGATGGCCTTGCTCGACTTTTTTGGCCAGGGTTGGCTGACGAAGACGGGTTTTTTCTATCAAATTTACCATGTGAAGCAGTGGCTACCAGCCGTGGACTTGTGGCAACAGCTGATTCAAGCAATTAGTATCGTGATTAATGGGTTGGTGGCCGTTATGGTGGCGTTCACCACGGGACACTACTTAGCCCGAACCTATCAGTCCGACGCCTTAGCGGTGGGGATGACCAGTGCGTTGGCTTTTCTGACACTCAACGTGAATTACGTCGCCCTGGGAGACCCCAATCGAAATAGCGCCACCGGTCCGTCGCAATTTCTTGAGGGTAACTTGGGACCACAAGGGATCTTTCTGGCGATCGTCGTCGGTCTGACGGTCGGGTGGGGAGCGAGTCACCTGATGAAGTTCCTCGGTCGCTGGTGGCTGGCCCATCGCCAAACACCACTGTCCTGGACAGGCCGGATTGCGATCCCGCTCAGCCTCATTCTCTTGGTCACGGTTAGCATCGGGTACGCCCTGAGTTGGCT
This sequence comes from Levilactobacillus humaensis, assembly GCF_024345185.1. Classification (GTDB taxonomy): domain Bacteria; phylum Bacillota; class Bacilli; order Lactobacillales; family Lactobacillaceae; genus Levilactobacillus; species Levilactobacillus humaensis. The sequence goes on from NZ_BROB01000037.1 coordinate 10,944, forward strand.
GAATACCGGGGGCTTAAACACCTTGGTTTACCTGACTTTTCAGGCCTTAAATACCAATCTGGGACATCACGGCCTACGGATTCTGGTGGTGACGGCTATCAGTAACGGTCTGTGGTGGTTAGGCCTGATCGGGCCCATTGATGTCGCCGGAAATAGCTCGGTGACCTCGCTTCAGAATCTGGCATATGCGGTCCAACACGGTTCAGGTTGGGGCGCACCACATCCCATTACTTTACATACCTTAGGTGACGCCTACGCAAACTTTGGGGGTGCCGGAATGACGCTAGCCTTGCTTATTGCCATCGGGATCGGGTCGCATCAGGCGCGTTACCGCCGCGTGGCCGGGCAGACGCTACTGCCTAATTTGGTGAACCTTAACGAAGCCACCTTGTTGGGGTTGCCCGTGCTCTTCAATCCTATTTTGTTGATTCCGTTTGTCCTAGCACCGGCGGTTAATATTGCCGTGGCGTGGACCGCGATTTCGTGGAAATTGGTGCCACCGATCGTTTATCCCGTTCCACGGACCACCCCGGGACCTCTCGTGGCCTTTCTAGGCACGGGCGGTGACTGGCGAGCGTTGGCCTTGAGCTTGTTCTGTTTGGTTTTGTCCGTCCTCATTTACCTGCCATTCGTCCGGTTGTTGAACTTGGAAGGGGGTGCGGACCATGCGGCATAATTGGTGGCGCTGGCTAATCTTAGTGATTGTCATCGTGGCAGTCTTTATCCCTAGTCAAGCCTGGCTATCCAAGCGGATTAGCCAATATAAATCAGATTATCGGACCCCGTTGAATCCCATTATTATGGTGCCGGGGTCGAGTGCGAGTCAGGACCGATTTGACACCTTGATTACGCAGTTGCGGCAAGAAACTAAGGTGCCGCACAGTGTTCTGAAGGTTAAGGTCATGGAAGATGGCCAGTTATCCTATACCGGGAGTATCAAGCGGGGGGATAATCAGCCCTTCATCGTGATTGCGTTTGAGAATAATCGGGATGGCTATTCAAATATTGTGAAGCAAGCAGCCTGGTTGAATCTGGCCTTTAAGGATTTAACCAAGACCTATCGTTTTAACCACTTCTCTGCGTTGGGGCACTCCAATGGTGGACTAGTTTTGAGTCTATTCATGGAAGATTATTTACCTAAAATCAAGTCGGTCACGGCCGACAAACTCATGACGATTGCCACGCCATATAACATGGAAACGGATAGCACCACGACACAAACGGCGATTTTAAAAGATCTGATTGATGGTCGCAAAAATCTACCAAAGAAGCTGACAGTCTACTCCGTTGCTGGTTCCGAGACCTATTCAAGTGATGGGACGGTTCCCGCGAATAGTGTCAATCAAGGCAAGTACGTCTTTCAAAATCAGGTCGCGCATTATACCCAGATCATTGTGACCGGGGATAATACGACCCACTCGGATCTGCCACAGAATCGGCAGATCGTCCTCCTGATTCGACAGTACATCTTACAAGAAGTCTTACCTGCCAAGGATCGCTACACGCCGCCGACTAAACAGTCGCGGAATGCAAGCTCGGATCCCGGTGAAACGGGTCTACCATAGACTTTGGTATAATGATCGTAAAACGAAACGGATGTGATGGTGGTGAATTTTCGGCAACTCACTTATTTTTTGGCGGTGGCGCAGACCGGTCAAATTACCGCAGCGGCGCAGCAGTTACACATTGCCCAGCCACCGCTCAGTTATCAGATTAAACAGCTGGAAACGGAACTGGGGGTGACCCTGTTCAATCGTTCCGTCAATGGCGTGACGTTAACGCCGGCGGGCCAACTTCTGCAAGACTATGCCCAACAGTTACTGGATCTGCGGGCCCAGGCCGATAGCCAGGTTAAGGCCCTGGGGCAGGGGCTAGCGGGAACGTTAGCCGTGGGGATGGTGTCCTCATCCATCGGGGCCACGCCCAACGCCAAGCTACAGACGTTGACGCGGCACTATCCCAAACTTCAGATTCGCTTGGTGGAGGACAACACCTATGGCCTGTTAGACCAGTTGCGAAAGCGGCTGATCGACGTGGCCATTGTCCGGACGCCCTTCAGTGCCCCAGATCTGGCTAGTAAGCCGTTGGCCAGCGAGTCCATGGTGGCGGTCATTCCCCACAAGTACGATCACTTTCAAACGACAACGTTACGGGTTGAAGACGTGGCGCAGGTGCCACTGATTATCTATCGGCGCTTCACCCACATCTTTGAAACGACTTTTGCTGAGAAGGATCTGACCCCCTTCATCGCTTGTACCTGTGATGATGCCCGGACGGCCGTTCAGTGGGCGGAGGCCCGGATGGGGGTCGCACTGGTTCCCCGTTCCGTAGCCGAGCAGATCAGTGGGGCGCAGACCGCCATTTATCCGATAAACTATCGGGCTTGGCGCACGACGCTCCAGGTTGTCTGGCCAGCCAACCGTGAACCCAGTCCGCTGGTTCAACGTTTCATCGACAGTTATTAACCATATCTGAAATACAAATTACGCGGCGCTCCCATATTTATTTTGTATGGGAGTGCCGTGTTTGTCTGTAACCGTTTTATTTCAAGTGGTATCACGGTTTTAAAGCGACGGTCAACTAAGGATTGTGCTCAAAGTTGGAAATAAGCCATTGAATAATTAATCACAAAATAAAAGAACGCTCAATATAAATGCTTTAATATTAGGATTAGTTATTGTGAAAAAAATTCTTCGAATCGTCGGCTAGCCCGTCACACCGGCTTGCCTCGGGGTCAATAAAAGTTGATAATCAAGGGCGTAGATTGATTGACGAGGAGGAATTTGAAATCATGATCCAAACAGCTTTAATTATGATGGGGGTCGGCATCTTTGCTGGGATCGCTGGATCCATTCTGGGCATCGGCGGCGGGATGATTATTACGCCCATCCTGACCCTGGGAATGGGTCTAAATATTAAATATGCCATTGGGGCCAGCATTATCGCTGTCATTGCGACCAGTTCGGGGTCGACAATTGCCTATTTACGAGACAACGTGTTGAACTTACGAGTGGCAATGTTCCTGGAAATTGCGACGACTACCGGGGCTATTACGGGGGCTTTACTGACCGGGGTCTTAGATCCCAAGTACCTGTACCTGTTGTTCGGGTGCCTGCTGGTATTCTCTGGGTGGAACATGTACCGCAAGTTACGACGCGGGCAGGAAGTGCTCCAACGCGTCGAGCCCGATCGGATTGCGACGAAGCTGAAGCTTAACGGAACGTATTACGACAAGGCCGAAATGAAAAATGTCGACTACCAAGTTGAAAATGTGCCGGCTGGATTTACCGTGATGTTTGGAGCCGGCGTGGCCAGCGGCTTACTGGGAATCGGTTCCGGAGCCTTCAAGGTGATGGCGATGGATACCTTCATGAAGATGCCGTTAAAGCCATCGAGCTCGACATCTAACCTAATGATGGGGGTTACCGCGGCAGCCAGTGCCACGGTGTACTTCTTTAACGGGTCCATTTTGCCTGGTATTGCCGTGCCAATGGCGCTGGGAATCCTGGGCGGGGCCGTCATTGGCTCACGGGTCATGCAGATCTTGCCTTCCCGTTGGATTCGAATCGTGTTCATTCCGATTATTCTCTATATCGGGCTACAGATGCTCTTTAAGGGATTGGGGGTTCACTTCTAATGCAAGAAAAACAAACAGCGACAGCTAAAGAAATGGCACAAGTTGAAACGATTATTGATCGAATCCTTCAGGTCGGGGTCATCGTTTCCGCCATTGTGATGTTGATTGGGTTAGTCATCTTTCTGGTAACGGGTCAATCCGGTTATCCCGGAAGTACCATGCCGCTGAGTATGGGGGCGATCCTGGTCGGCACTTGGCATCTCAAGGCCTATGCCATTATGATGTTGGGCACGTACTGCCTGATTTTGACGCCCGTTCTACGGGTGGTGGTTTCTATTTACGCGTTCTATAAGGAGCGGGACCACCTGTACGTGGCGATCACGACTTTGGTTCTGTTCATCTTACTTTTTGCCCTGTTCATTGGGGTTCATGGCGATTAAATTTGAATTTGTGGCGTTGGCGAAGAAATTTGCCAACGCTTTTTCTATATACGCTGATTGATTTAGCTGAATTCAGAAATGAATGATTGAATGGACCACTTGAAACAATATTATTGGCCAATTCAAAGGTTACATTGTTGGAACGTACGAAACAGCTAGTAATTGATAGCAATGGATCCTAGCCGGAGGAGGTCAGGGATGGAGCCGGCCGTGGTGGTAGCGTTAGACCGAGTGACTTGCTCGGCCTTACGCTACGGGCGACTTTGAAGACCCGCGTTTCTGGCGGGGCTTCAAAGCGAGCGAGAAGCCCGGGTCCCAGGCTGAAGCGTCCCCACAGCAGGCGGAATCCCTGACAGCCGCAGGCGGTCACCTTTAACCATTCAATTAAAGCCGAAAGAAAAAGGGCGACCGCATTGAACGGTCGTCCTTAAATTTAAAATTATTGATTTATTGAGCGGTGTAACCACCATCAACAACGAATTCTGAACCAGTAGCGAACTTGGATTCGTTAGATGCAAGGTAAACACAGATGTAGGCGATATCGTTAGGTTCACCGATGTGGCCCATTGGGGTCTTGGTACGAGCTGACATAGCAGCTTCGGCACCTGGAAGATCGTCAACTAATGGGGTCTTGATGTAACCTGGGTGAACAGTGTTGACACGAACATCGTAGTCCTTCAAGGCACAGTCAAGAGCGGCTGACTTGGACATGATCCGAACGGCACCCTTAGAAGCGTTGTAAGCACCTAAGTTAGGGTCACCAACGAAGCCTTCGATTGAAGACATGTTGATGATTGAAGCACCGAGGTTCTTGTTCTTCATACGTTGGATACCAAGACGGGTACCGAAGAAGACACCGTCTAAGTTAACGGCTAATTGTTGCTTCCATTCGGCAGTAGTCGTGTTTTCGATACTCTTGTTAACGGCCATACCGGCGTTGTTAACGATAGTTGATACGGGGCCAAAGGCTTTTTCCGTAGCATCGAATAATTTAACCCAACCGTCTTCGTCAGTTGCATCGTGCTTGAAGAACTGGATAACATCGGGGCCACCAACACTCTTGGCTGCCTTTTCACCGACGTCAGCGTGACGACCAGTAATCATAACCTTGGCGCCTTCTTCAACGAACTTGTTGGCAACAGCCAACCCAATTCCTAAAGTACCACCCGTAACAATTGCAACTTTACCATCTAAACGATGAGCCATCTGTAATTACCTCCTGAAGTATAAGTGAATGTTGTCACATGTCTATGGCTCTATTATGTAACAAAACGATCAAAAATGCTAGTCATTTTGTAAATTTTTTTCATTTATTTTTTAAATGGCTTAAAAGTTCGGGATCAAAAAAGGTGTGCTAAACTGGGTATCAAGGCGTTTTGAGAGGTAAAAAGTAGAGAGGCGATTGACATCGTGGGCACACGAAAAAAAGAACAATGGCGGCGAAATTTAGCCGTTTTATGGTTAGGAACCTTCATAGCCGGCATGGGATTTAGTGAAATCATGCCATTTTTATCGTTATATGTGGATGATTTGGGAACCTTTACTAAGGGCCAACTGACCATGTACAGTGGGGTCACGTATGCCGTGACCTTCTTCGTGATTGCATTAGTGTCCCCGTTATGGGGTAAGTTGGCGGACCAAAAGGGTCGAAAACTGATGTTGTTGCGATCCTCCTTAGGGATGGCCGTGGTTATTGGGCTGATGGGGTTTGTGACTAATATTTGGCAACTCATTGGCCTGCGGTTTTTGCAAGGGTTCTTTGCCGGCTATATTCCCAATGCCAGTGCTCTGATCGCATCGGAGACGCCACGGGAAAAGAGTGGTAACGCACTGGGAATTCTCACGACCGGTTATGTCAGTGGTAATCTGATTGGCCCAGTTCTCGGTGGTATTCTGGCACAGGTTTTCTCGATTCGCTGGACATTTATTCTGACCGGGATCTTCTTAATTATTGTCTTCTTCCTCAGTGCGACACTCGTGCATGAACACTTCACACCAGTGAGCCGGACCCAACAGGCGCAACAGGGGAGTTGGCTGAAGCAGGTCAAGAATCCAAAGTTGATACTGGTATTACTGGTTTCAACGATGATTATTCAAATGGGGAACAACTCCATTACTCCCATTATTAGTCTTTACGTGAAGCAGTTGATGCACAACGCCGGTCCGATTACCTTGGTTGCTGGGATCATTGCGGCCTTGCCAGGGCTATCGACATTGTTGGCAGCACCTAAGTTAGGTGAGTACGGTGACCGTCACGGAACCAGTCGTGTTTTGGTCTTTGGCTATGTTTTCGCGGTGCTCATGTACTTCCCACAAGGATTCGTCAGCAGTGTCTGGTTACTAGGGATCTTGCGGTTCATGATCGGGGTTTCGGATGGGGCATTGTTCCCAGCTGTCCAGACCCTGTTGACTAAGAATTCGCCACAGTCCTTGACTGGAACGGTGTTTAGCTGGAATCAATCCTTTCAAGCGTTAGGTAGCATGTTTGGTTCCCTCTTCGGTGGGGTTGTGGCCAACATTTTTAACTATAATGGTGTCTTTATTTTTACGGCCATCACGTTACTCGTAAACTTTGGCTTATTGTGGTGGTTGGTCCCAGAAATCCGTCAATTTCGGCAGCAACACGCATAGGAGGATTCATCAATGGCAAACGAAAATTTACCCACATCATTTCCAACCGATCCGACCTCGTTGGCGGCGGTTGACCGGTTTCGACAGTTAATGTTGCTCTACCAGAGTGCCGTGCGCGTGATGCGGACGAAGATTACTTATTTGGATCAGGAATACCAGATTCAACACGGTCATTCGCTGGTAGATAGCCTTCAGTCACGGATTAAGTCGCCGGAGAGTATTTTGGAGAAGGTTCAGCGTAAGCACCTGGATTTCAACCTGGACACGCTACCGGATCACATGCATGATATCGCTGGTATTCGGATTATCGTCAGATTTGAAGACGACATCGTGGCGATGGAGCGGCGGTTGGAGAAACAACCGGATATTCGAATCCTGAAACGCAAGGACTATGTGACCAAGCCCAAGGCTAATGGTTATCGGAGTCTACACTTGATTCTGGCCGTGCCGGTGTTCCTGAATGCCGGGGTCGAGGCGGTTACAGTGGAGGTTCAGATTCGAACCATTGCGATGAATTTCTGGGCATCGTTGGAACACGAACTCAACTACAAGAAGGACGTGGCTCATCAGGATGAATTGCGGCAGGAATTAGTGGCCAAGGCACAGCTGGTTCATCAGCTTGATCAGGATATGAATGCCATTAAGAACCAGATCCGAGCGGCTAATGATGTTTCGGAAGATTAGTGGATGGTAAGTTGGGGGTGGCCGCCTGCGGCTGCCAGGGATTACGCCTGCTGTGGGGACGCTTCAGCCCTTTGGGCTTCTCGCTCGATTTGAAGC
>NZ_BROB01000038.1 GCF_024345185.1 Levilactobacillus humaensis
TGGACAAGCACCGATTCCAGTCACGGATACTCATCCAAGGTGTCGTTGCCAGCTGGTAGCCTGTGATGAAGATGGGATCTGCTGTCTGGTGAACTTGATAGGGTATTTAAGGAACAAAAAAAGCCCACTTAGTTTAAAAGAGAAGTAGATTGTAAAATTAATCCGAACGCTGTTCGGACAAAAAAGATCAGCTTCCTTTAAAATGGTGTTTACCACAAACCCATCTTTTAGGAGCTGATCTTTTGTCTAGTATAACCTATTCCGAACGAATTAAAATCGAAACCTTTTGTGAACTAGGGCTGTCCAATATCCAAATGGGCGTTCGGCTGAACCGATCACCGTCAACAATTTCTTATGAATTATCTCGATGTCAACCTTATCAGGCTGAATTAGCACAAACAGATGCCGAATACAAGCGATCACGATGTGGTCGGAAAACTAAGCTGAGCGATGAGTTAAAGCAAAAAATTCTCAACCATTTACGTCTAAGCTGGTCACCAGGAATGATTGCTCACGAATTTAAACTAGCTACTAAATCTATTTATAATTGGCTAAATCAGGGGAGAATTGATTTCTCCTTGAATGATCTACCTGAACATGGCGTACGCCAACGGCGTAACGTTGACCAACGATCCAAATATAATCAATCTTTGGGGCGATCAATTGAACAGCGTCCCATGATGATTAATCAACGTAATCGCATCGGCGATTTTGAACTAGATACAGTCGTTGGTCCTCGTGGGCATAGTAAGGCAGTTTTATTAACTTTAATCGATTGCAAATCACGGTTCCTTTGGGCATACCGGTTAAAAAATCGGACGACAGCGACTGTTAATGAAGCACTAACTAAGTTCCTAACCACTTTTAATGGTCCGGTGCACAGCTTTAATCGGAATTTACGTTGTTTTTATCCTAAAGGGACTCGTTTTGAGCACATTAGTGCTCAAGATTTAACGACGACGTTACTCCAAATTAACCAGCGACCGCTTAAAATACTCGACTGGCAAACACCGTATCAGGTTATGCTGACAAATTTGTCCAAAAATTCGGATTAAATTTGCAATCTACCTTATAAGTGTCATTCACACTATCTCTTGTAGGATCTCCTTATTAGACAAGCAAATTAAAATGTGGAATAATACTGTTGTAACAAATTACATTATGGGAGGTTATATTATGAGTCTAGATGACAAGATTGATAGCACCAAAGATAAGGTAAGTGGAAAAGCTAAAGAAGTTGAAGGCAAGGTTACGAACGACAAGGCCCGCGAAGCTGAAGGTAAGGGTCAAGGTATTCTAGGTAAGGCTAAAGATAAACTGTCAGATGCCAAAGATGCTGTTAAAGATACGGTTGATAACGTAAAGGAAAAGTTAGATAAAGACGATAAATAAATTATCATTTTTAAGAAGACCAAAATCTGGTCTTCTTTTATTTTTTCACGCTTGTTACCCTGTTTTTTCTCCACACTGTAATACGCGGCTTATGTGGTCGCTGCGGCTTTTTACGTTACCACCGTCCATCTTTAAGCTGATGTTCTAAGTCACCCAAGCAACGTGTCTCTGTGCGACTGACAAGGCCAAATCTGCTATTTACCATCTGGCCCATGCCGGCCACCTCCAAATTTTGGGCAAAATAAAAACGCCACGCTATTTAGCACGACGTCTATTATCCTTACACCATCTTATCGAGCCGAGCACCCGCCTGTGCCCACTCCGGAAACTCATACCCGTATTTACTATGAATTAATCATGATATCGCCACCTCCTGACCATATGCAAAAAAACAGTGATTAGCTGAACTTTTCGATAAATCTATTAAAAGTTTCCGTAGTCCCATTTTCAATTAGTACAACTAAAGCTTCATAGCTAATTTATCAAATTCTTGTATATCAATACCCGTTGCTCCAATTAAATCAAGAATAATCTCTGGATGTAAGCTGATTCCTGAGACAACTTTTAAGAGAGCGTATAATGAATAAATCGTCTCTCAAAAGGAAGGAATTTTTACATGCCAACTCGTTACGACAAAGAATTCAAACAAAACATTATCAACCTATATAAGCAAGGCGAATCAGCTGCCCAACTGGCCAGAGAATATGGCATTGGCTATTCAACAGTTCATAAGTGGATCCAGGGCCAGGCCAAAACTCAATCCGGTAAATCGCCAGACGAAATCAAAACGATGGAAAAGCGACTGGCTTCGCTGTCTGAGGAGAACGAAATCCTAAAAAAAGCCCTGGGCTTCCTTGCGCAGAAGTAACCAATATCTTTGATTATATTCACCAAGAAAGCCATCACCACCAGGTAACCAAGATGTGCCGAATCCTCGGTGTTTCCAGAGCTCAGTATTATCGTTATCGATCCCCCAAACCTTCAAAACGCCGGGCCGAAGATGCGGACTTAAAACAACGGATTCTGCGGATCTTTGCGGAATTTAAGCAGCGATACGGCGTTATGAAGATCCACCATGAATTGAATCTGGAACTTCAACCACTGCAGCGTCGGTGCAGCCCAAGACGGATTTCCCGGCTCATGAAGGAACTGGATATCCACTCCGTTACCGTCAATAAATGGAAAGCGGCTTCGGCTTCCAAAACCAAGGTTGAACAGCGTCCCAACTTGCTTAAGCAGGATTTCTCGACCACTGGTTTAAATCAAAAATGGACCGCTGATATGACCTATATTCAAACGAAGCGTAATGGCTGGTGTTACTTATCAACCATCATGGACCTGCACTCACGACGGATTATCGGCTATTCGTTCTCAAAAAAGATGGATACTGATTTAGTCTTAAAGACCCTGGAAAGCGCAGTTAAAAATCGAACCATTACTGGGGACCTGATTATCCATACGGATTTAGGATCACAGTATACCAGCGATGATTACAATCAACGTTTAACTGAACTACATATCCGCCACTCATACAGCCGTAAGGGGTGTCCGTATGATAATGCGCCAATGGAATCCTTTCACGCTTCCCTCAAAAAGAAATGTGTTTATCCAGTGCCGGTCTTTGAAGATTATGAAACTGCCGCTGCCGTCCTTTTTGAATATGTGCATGCTTTCTACAATAGGAAGAGAATTCATAGTTCACTGGGCTACCAGACCCCCTTACAAGTTGAAATTGCAACACTTACGAGCCAAATGGCCGCCTGATTTAATGCTTTCCAGGGTTCAAATAAGTTATTAATCACGATTAATGATTTATTTGAGCTGTGGAAGGTAAACGCGGTTCTGAATGTCTCTTAAAATCTGTCTCAAATATTGACTTCAATCCATTATGATGTATATGGCATAGTTGCTTTTCTTCGTGTTTAGGCTTACTATTTTGCAGTGCTATATTTCAATAATTAGCGTTGGGGGCAAGCAAATATGAATAAGCAACTAGAACGTGTTTCTTTTGCGGGGGCACTTGTTACTTTAGGAATTGTGTACGGTGATATTGGCACTTCACCATTGTATGTTATGAATGCATTGATTGGTGACGCCGGTAAAATGGGAAATATTTCTCCCAATTACGTGATTGGATCGATCTCGTTGATTTTTTGGACATTAATGATCATTACAACGTTGAAGTATGTTGTCATTGCAATGCAAGCCGATAATAAGCGTGAGGGCGGAATTTTTGCTTTATATGCATTGGTTCGAAAAAATTCAAAATGGTTAATTTGGCCAGCCTTGATTGGTGGGGCGGCCATTTTGGCCGATGGAACATTAACTCCTGCAGTAACTGTGACTTCAGCCATTGAGGGATTAAAAAAACAACACCTTGGCCCTGTGGTGTTTAGTAATTCTCAACATAACGTCTTGATTATCACAACAGTTGTTCTACTCGTATTATTTATGATTCAACGTTTTGGAACAGGTGTGATTGGGAAATCCTTTGGACCAGTGATGATTTTATGGTTTGGCTTTTTGGCTGTCTTTGGAATCGTTAATCTAATCAATTATCCAATGATATTGAAGGCTATTTCTCCTTATTATGCAATTAGGGTACTATTCAGTCCAGTTAACAAAGTGGGAATCTTTATACTTGGAAGTATCTTTTTGGCAACCACAGGAGCAGAGGCTTTATATTCCGATATGGGTCACGTTGGCAAGCAGAATATTTATGTAACATGGCCACTAGTATATAGTACCCTATTTTTAAATTACTTAGGTCAGGGTGCTTGGATAATTAGACATGCAGGTGATACTGCTTACAGGAACTTATCGAACTTAAATCCCTTTTATGAAATGCTCCCCGGAACCTGGCGCCTAGTTGGCATTTTGCTAGCCACACTCGCTGCAATTATTGCCTCTCAAGCGTTGATTACGGGTTCTTACACTTTAGTCAATGAAGCAATTGGCTTAAAATTTTTACCTAGAATGGTTATTAGACATCCAAGTAATATAAAAAATCAAATTTATATTGCAACTGTTAACTGGATGCTATGTATAATAACAATTAGTGTAGTCTGGTTCTTTGGTAGTTCACAAAAAATGGAGGCCGCGTATGGTTTAGCGATCACTATTACCATGCTTATGACTACTGTGCTTTTGCATGAATTCTTAAAGAAACACCTGGCTAAGGGAACAGCACTTATAATTGCCTTGTTTTTTGGCTTTATTGAGTTAATCTTTCTAATTTCAAGTTTGGTTAAGTTTATTCATGGCGGTTATGTTACGTTAACAATCATGTTGGGCATTCTTTATATTATGTGGCTTTGGTACTTTGGAAATAAACGAAGAGACCATTATGAGAAAGAAAGCGAGTATGTTTCACTTCTTGACTATCGTGATCAACTCTCTAAATTAAGCGCAGACAATACAGTACCTTTGTTCACGACTAACTTAGTGTATATGACTAAAATTAAGGGTGATTACCAAATTAAGCGTAGTACCATGTATTCTATTCTCGACAGACAACCTAAAAGAGCTAAAGTTTATTGGTTTGTTACAGTCAATGAAACCAATGCACCTTATGAAAGTAATTATACAGTTGATTTACTTGAGACGCATAATGTTGTTAACGTTCAATTTTACTTAGGGTTTAGGAAACCTCAATCCGTTAGTGTCTATTTACATCAAGTTGTAAATCATCTAGTGGAACAAGGTATTTTAGAACCACAAATACCCACGTATTCAACAGAGCGGCAACGGAAAGTCGGCGACTTTAAGTTTGTTATTATAAAGGAACAACCAGCAGATTTAATTGTCAATGATAAGTTAAGCTCGTTAGATAGAAGATTAATTGGTGGGCGCATCTATCTGCAGAAAATTACGGCCTCACCTATTTCATGGTATGGTTTGGAGTTTAGCAATGTCATAGAAGAAAGTTCTCCGTTATTTATTACTCAAAATCAGGATCAATACTTAATCCAAAAGAAAATTTATCATCGAGGCAGATTAAGTAAGACTGAAAAATGAGTATGCAGTAGTTTAAGTGCAACAACTAAGTTAGAAAAATTATATTTAGTTTTAATTAATGGTCTGATCTCAGTACTTTACTGAGATCAGACCATTTTTATTCGGGTCTAGAATTTTTGATGTTGGAAAGTATTTCCATTCCAAAAGTACTAGGCCCTTTTTGATAACAAAAAAAGGCATCTAAGCCTCCCTAGTGCTATGCTTTAAGCGACGAAACTCAAGATAAGCGGGGTAGGAATAGATGTCTCAACTAGCTAATACACTTAAATTACTGGGAATTACAGACACAAACATTCAGGTGTTCGGTACTCGTGATGAATTTCATGGTCGGGGAACGGCTGAAGCTCAATACTTTCTATCATGGGTTAAGAAGATGGGATTAGATAAGTCCACGGTATTAGCCATTGATGTAGAAGCGCCGGGATTAACCTGGGCAACTACTGGCCAAGTTAACGTGTTCCTGAAATACCTGATTAGTCACGGGTATAAGAATGTGATTACGTACGGCTCAGGTAGCTGGTTCAATGCTGGCCGGATTAATCGGTCCCAGTTAGTAGATAAGGCAATCTGGGTGGCGGCTTATGGTGTCAGTCAACCGGGGGTAGCTAATGCCAACGCTTGGCAATATACCGACAACTGGCACGGAGTGGATTGCAGTTATGATTTCGATGGTAAGCTGTCTGGTAAGGTTACCAAGGCAACGCCTAAGAAAGCCTCATACTGGGCTGATAATGGCTTGTATGAAGTGATTACCAGTGAGGTTAACGTGTATGGTAAGCCAGCCCTAGACAAGGCTAATAAGCGCCGTATTCACTTCTCAAAGGGAAGAACAATCTATGGTAAGGCTGTTAAATATGGCAAGGTGTACCGGATTAAGACTGATGTTGGTTACATCTCTGCTAATAAGGACTACGTGAAGCTGGTCAGAAAGTCGGGTGGTAAGTAATGACCTTTGATCGTTGGATTGAATTAATCACGTTAGCTTTGGCTGTAGTCGCGGGTATCTATGCAGCTTTGTCATGAAGCCCTTCACAGATCGGCTGCAAGACATTGCTCAAAGTATGAAGGATAGCAGCCAGCGAATTGAACGGCTGTTTAATTCGCAAAATACGCTGCGTGAAGATTTAATCACTAGCAGAAGCGAGCATAAAGTTATCAACGAACGCTTAGACAATGTTGAAGATGATGTACGTTAACTGAAAAGTAAATAGTGCTAGAATTAATTTAATCCTTCAAAGTTGACACAACCAAAAAGCCACTCATCTCATCACGAGGTGGGTGGCTTTTTTGAGTAAGTTAAGTGACAGCATGGATTGTTATATGATTGTGTATGTCCTAAATGGACACAGCAACGCTCCTAAGCAAAGCCTGTATGTACTGATTTCAGAAAAGCCCTCTATTCCGCATAATAGAGGACTTTTTTGTGTGCATTCTGCTTAATTTAAACGGACAAGTATACATCTAAAAGGTGAACGTGTCGTCTGAGAGCACGTGATTATTTACTTTTTACTTTGTTAGCATCGCCGGTTTCCAAAGTCTGTATTTGAGTCGTAAGCGTATTTTGTTCAGACTCAGTTAACGATTCAAAAAAAGTTTTTTGTAATTGGGCTAATCCGTTTTGTTGAGTTGAGCTATACCCTAAAATTACCATAGCTTTCATAAAGTTTTTTAGATGATTGTCAATTCTGAGCGTAGTATCAAAAGTAACACCATCTATTTGTTTAGACTTTGTTTTGTTTGATTCGTTTAGAGAAGATATGGAAATTTCTTTTTGAGGCTGGGGCGCCGATTTTCTAGGAATTATTTTGCTTTTATTTGAGTTAGGATTGTGTAAAAGTTCCACCATGCTAGTCCGCCCTTTCAATAATTTCTTGTGCCACAGAATCGTATAATCTAATTATTTTTTTATCGAACTGATCTTTTAGAAATACACCTCTGATTGAATATCTTTTGATTCTTTCCATATTACGAATTAGGGTTTTTAACATGTTTTCTTTCCCAAATTCTTCTTCTGCTACTTCTAATGTGCTGTGATCAACAGGCGCCCCATTCTTTAATAGCACAGGAAGTATACCGAGTAAATTCAAACTAGGTGCTTCGTATTCATCGATTACCTGTTCCTGTATATATTTTAGAAACGATTCGGCACCCTGAAGACTGTGCTCTTGAGTTTGAAGGATAATCAGAACCCAATCTGAAGCGTATAAGGCGCTATCAGAAATTAAGGAAATAGTCGGTGGCAAATCAAATACCACAAAATCATATTTTTCTTTTAGTGAAGCAAGTAGCTTGCTAAAATATGTAACTCTATCTTTATAATTATTTTTAAACTTTTTTTCCATAATCCGTGGGTACAATGAAAAATCTGCGCTTGATGGAATAAAGTCAATGTTTTTATCCAAAGTAACCAACGATCTTGATAAGTCTTCTTCTTGGATTGATGCAAGCAAGGTTTGATTAAATTTAATATCATCGTGGCCTAAATTAGCCGCGGTTTTAAAGTAAATATCTGTAGCGTTTGCTTGAGGATCGAAATCAATTAATAGCGTTTTTTTACCAGCACGAGCTAGTGCCAGGCATGCAAGCGTGGCATTTGTTGTTTTACCGGTGCCACCTTTAAAATTTCCAAAAGTAATTACTTCACCCATTATACTGACCTCCAATTAAGTATCCTAATATACAAGGATACTTGGATACAAGGATGATAACATACAAAGATACTTGGATACAAGGATACAAGGATACATTTCTTCTCAAAAGCCGTTAAATTAAGATTAACTGCAAGTATCCTAATATACTTAGATACAAGGATACAAGGATACTTAGATACAAGGATATGAATATACAAGGATACAAGGATACAAGGATACATAAAAAGAAAAATGTTGATTTATCACCAAACAACGAGTAATATTGGTTACATAAAATAGAACATAAAAAAACACCCACCGACGGGAATCGGTGAGCGCCACATAAAAGTCATCGTTGTTTAATGACTATTATATCATGGCCGGTGCGATTTTTAAAGCCCTAGGGGACAAGCTGGGGTCTAAATCCAAGGGGACACGTTTGCCAGGGCGACTTCAATAAGTCTGGCTATACCACAACAAGGTCATCTGTACGGCTGGGTGGTGAATGGTGAGCGCGACCATTAACGGCGCGGGTGGTAAAACGAAGCTTCGGCTTGGTGCCATTGATTAGTTGGTGATCGAACAAACATAAATACGTATTACCAACGCCTACTAGGGCGTTTTTTAGTAGGCTAAACCGAAAACGTAGGTTTAGAATGAGTGGTGGTAGCAATACCGCAATTGTACAGACAAGCGACGGGCGTTAACGACCGACGAACTAAGGGGAACCTTATCGTAGAATTGTACTCTGGTTCAGTTATTCTAAATAGCTGATTCCAGGGAACAATTCTGCGCTCAAAACGTCACTCCCTCTAAACTGAATGGAAAACCGTAACCCGTCAAGTCAAATTCCAAAGAAAAAAAGAAAGTTGGTGGAATTGTTGGAATGTAAGGATTACATTGTTCCATTGAATCCAGATGTGATCGTTAAGAAGACAATCTATCGGAGTTCTGCAAGAATTACCAATCAGCAGAGAGATCAAGTCAAAAGAGTTTTGCATAAGCAAGGGTATCGGGGGAGAATTAGTAGTATTCGATATACTCGTGTAAATTATAAGTATTCCTTTAAAGTATCCGTTAAATATCAGGGAAATGTCGGTAAGTTTTTGGTTAATACAAAGAATGAGACAGTTGAATTCAAGGGAATGGCCTAGACATGATTTCAGTGAATTTCACAAAGTACCGTTCCCCAATTAAAGCCAATCTGAGACCTATACCAATTGGTTATCAGAAATTTTCACAAAGGAAAAATATCAGAGTGTTGTTTCTTCAGTACCAAATAAGGTTACTTGGGATAAGCCGCCTTATGTGAAGTAGAAATTGGTATACTAAAAAAGGCTCCCGGTTTAACACTGGAGGCCTTTTTTCTAGGTTACATATTTTGAGGATGAATGTTTTTATCTTCGTAGCTTTTACTTGGGTGCTGTAACATGATGAATACTGCTTAGTTTTTGGTGCCGTACCCCGCAACAGATGCGTCGCTTCGTTGGTATTATCTTAAATGCTAAGTACCGAGTTGAGAAGGATCATCAGGATATTGGGGTCCTAATCCCACTTTATGATGAGGAGCTGAAGCCTTTAATGACCAAAGCCTTGAGACGCTACTTTAACGCTCTTAGAAGCAATGAGAAGCACATTAAGAACGTTGAAAACTACTTGTACGGTACCATGCAAAACCTATTTGGGGTTTGGTGGAATAAACAAGCGGCTAGAGAATATGCGGCCAAACACCCCGAAGAACAGAACACTGACAATGAGCGCTCTTGGAATTAAACGGCATCTAAGCTCATCTAAGCCGTTTTAAACAGATAGAGCATAATTATATTAAACGAGTTTTAAAATGCGCGTACGGGCATTTTAGGAACGTTGTATAAGTGCCATTGCGGAAAGGACAGCAAACTTAAATTCACAACTTTTAAAGAAGCAGGCTAATTGAGATGGTACTCAAAGATTAGTATAATGTGAGTAGTAATAAAGGGGGGGGCGAGAAAATCATGGCAGTTAAGGAAAAGAAACGCGTACAAGTCCAGATTGACAAAGAATTGGCAGATAATACCGAAGCCGTTTTAAGCCAGTTAGGTCTAAACCCAACTACCGCGATCAATATGTTTTATAAGCGGATCGTAGCTGACGCAGCATTACCGTTTAAACCAGCCCTGAGCGAAGCCGAAAGAGCTAATTTAAGCCTTTTAAAGGCTACCAAAGAGACACCAGTAACAGAGCTCAAAGACGCTAAAGAAGTCGCTGATTGGCTCAATGATCCAGATGAGGACTAATGGCTTATCAGATTAAATAAATTAATAACTTGGGAGTGTGATGAACATGAAAGATACAATCACAATTAATGACTTTTTTGAAATTGCCAAAGAAACTGATTTAAAAGATTTACTTGATAAGTCATTACATGAGCCAGATCCAGAAAAGCGCAAAGTATATGACGCTTTATATACCTACTTTTTAGATAAAAGGCAAGATGAGGTTATTAAGCGAAAGGACTTTGTCCGTTGATAGATAAACCCCAATATATAATTGTTGCTGGTATTAACGGAGCAGGAAAAAGTACGCTATACGATACATTTCCCATCTTATTTGACAAAACAAAACGGATTAACGCTGATGAAATTTTAAGACAAATGGGTGGCGATTGGCATGAAGACAGTGACAACTTAAAAGCCATGAAAGAAGAAATCAAACAACTACACTATGCTTTAGATCACCAGCAAAGTATTCACGTAGAAACAACACTGGCAGGTAGAGGAAAAGCTCAAATCAATTTGATTGACAAAGCTCACAAAAATGGCTTTGAAGTGACTTTATTGTATGTTGCTTTGCGAGATGAAAATTTAGCTATCCAAAGGGTCAACGAACGGGTACAAAAAGGTGGCCACGGTGTTCCAGTGGCAACGATCAAGAAACGTTATCAGCAATCCAAACATAATTTGCCATTAGTGGCCTTTAAATCTGATAAGGTCATGATCTATGATAATAGCGAAAAGTTTACCTCTGTTTATGCAAGAGAGAAGGGACAAGTTTTTAAGAACGATTTGAGGCATTTTCCTTGGATAAACCAAAATATTACTTATCCAGAAAAGGTGCAAAAGCAGTTACAAAATTTTGCAGATCAAAACCCATAAGTAAAGCCTAAAAATGATCCAGAAAATAAAAACGATCGGCCTAGTTATTAGGTTGATCGTTTTTTAATTTATCCGGTTTATGGGCGTTAACATAGTCAGCAAATATTTTTAAAAGTTCTTCGGTTTGTTCGACCGAGAGGTTATTAGTTTGGAAGTACTTTTCTAATAAAGCCCCTTTTTGAATTAATCGGCGAGAACGGGCTTTGCGGGCTTGCCGATTTTCATAGTATTTAGATTGCCGTAATTTAAAATCTTCCCGCTCAATTTTTTGTTTTAAACGCGCTTGTTGCTCGACTAGTTTTTCATATTGATTAGACATGGAATTTCCCCATCTCGTATGGCTAATTATCTACGGACTTTACCTTTAAAAATTCAGAAAATTGCTTAGCTAAAAGCTTAATCTGATCGTTAGACAAATTAGCATAATCTAAATTGGATTGACTGATGATTTGTTTACCTAGCCGTTGTTCAATCTTATTTTTTTCGTCCTTAATTTTTTGATTAAGGGCTTTTAATTTAGCTTCTTGTTTTTCTAAGTTACTTTTAGACATAACGATCCCTCCAATCATATTAGAAATAATCATCGACACTATATCATAAGGGAAACGTTAAGTCAAAGTATAAAAGTTGAAATAGCGAAGCGGAAGGCATACACTAAGTTAAAGTTAAGATAATCAGAAGACCGAGTGAAACGAGGTCAATGCGCACTTACACACAACAACTAAAGTTGGTTGTGTTATTGTGCTAAACCCTTGTATCAGAAGTCGCCGTTGGCGACAACGAAAGCAAACCCATGAACCCAAAGAAAGGTGGTGACCAACATGGCAATTTTTCACATGAGCTTTAGTAATATTAGTGCTGGAAAAGGAAGAAGTGCAATTGCTGGAGCAAGTTATAGAAGTGGTGAAAAGTTATTCGATCAAAAAGAAGGTCGAAGCTATTTTTATGCTCGGTCAGTCATGCCAGAAAGCTTTATTTTGACACCAAAGAATGCGCCAGCATGGGCGAGTGATCGAGAGAAATTATGGAACGAAGTAGAAAGAAAAGACCGGCGAGCAAACTCACGGTACGCGAAAGAGTTTAACGTAGCTCTAACAGTTGAATTAAGTGAAGATGAACAGAAAGAATTATTGACAAAATATGTACAAGAAAATTTTGTTGATGAAGGTATGGTTGCCGATGTGGCAATTCATCGCGATCACCCAGATAATCCGCACGCTCATGTGATGTTAACTAACCGTCCATTTAACCCAGACGGAACGTGGGGATTGAAAAGTAAACGAGAAAACATATTAGACGAAAATGGGAACAAGACTTATACAGGAAATAGTCGTTTCCCAAGATCAAGAAAGGTGTGGTTAGTTGATTGGGATAAAAAAGAAAAAATCAATCAATGGCGGCACAATTGGGCGGTTAGTGTAAATCAAGTTTTAGAGCAAAAAAATATTCCCGATCGGATCAGCGAAAAATCATTTATCGAGGAGGGAATAGATGATACACCAACTCAACATGAGGGAATTAATAGTAAGCGGCATGAAAGAAAAGAATTTAACCAACAAGTTAAGAACTATCGTAAGTCCAAAGCTGGCTATAAAAACAACCAAGAAAAAGTAATCAATAGAGGTCATTTAGATAGCCTAAGTAAACACTTCTCGTTTAATGAAAAACGGGTAGTTAAAGAGTTAAGCCATGAACTGAAAACTTATATCAGTTTGGAGAACTTAGATGATAAGCGGCGCATGCTATTTAATTGGAAAAACAGCACCTTAATTAAACATGCGGTTGGTGAAGATGTGACTAAACAATTATTGACAATTAACCAACAAGAAAGCTCACTCAAAAAAGCAGATGAACTCTTAAATAAAGTGGTTGATCGCACGACTAAAAAACTTTATCCAGAGCTTAATTTTGAACAGACCACGCAAGCTGAAAGACGAGAATTAATTAAGGAAACCGATAGCGAACAAACAGTTTTCAAGGGTAGTGAATTAAACGAACGTTTAATGAACATTCGTGATGATTTGTTGACCCAACAATTATTGACCTTTACCAAACGGCCATACGTTGGCTGGAAGTTATTAATGCAACAAGAAAAGGAAGTCAAAATCGAACTGAAATATACGCTGATGATTCATGACGATAACTTAGAAAGTCTAGAACACGTTGATCAAGGTCTACTAGAAAAGTATTCACCAACCGAGCAGCAAAAGATTACTCGCGCAGTCAAAGATTTGCGAACAATCATGGCTGTTAAGCAAGTTATTCAAACCCAATACCAGGAAGTTTTAAGAAGAGCCTTTCCTAACGGCAATTTTAATGAATTACCAATGATTAAACAGGAACAAGCCTATACAGCCGTGATGTACTATGATCCTGTTTTAAAGCCATGTCAGGCTGAAACAATTGAACAGTGGCAAGCAAATCCACCACAGGTTTTCAGTACCCAAGAACATCAATTAGGGTTAGCTTATTTGTCGGGACAGCTTAGCTTAGATCAGTTAGAAAATCATCACTTACAACGGGTTTTAAAGCATGATGGCACTAAACAACTCTTTTTTAGCGAATGCAAAGCCGATCCGACGATTAAGAACAGTCAGATCGAGAAAATCCAAAAGCAGTTAAAAGGGCAACAAGCCAAGGACGACCAGTACAGAAAAGAAAATATCGGACATTATCAACCGCTAAATTACAAGCCAGTTAGTCCAGACTATTACTTAAAGACGGCCTTTAGTGACGCGATCATGACTGTTCTATATGCTCGTGATGAAGATTACCAACGGCAAAAGCAAGAACGTGGACTGAAAGAAACCGAGTGGGAAATGACGAAAAAGCAGCGGCAACACCAAACCCGGAACCGGCATGAAGATGGGGGCATGCACTTGTAATCACAAAATTAGCGACTGGTTAATTGGGGTATTGTACGCGGATTACCGGCAGCCAAAAAAGGACCGCCAGGGAGCAAAACAAACCTATCAAGATGAAAACCTACTAAATCGGCAATTTAAGCAAGAAAAGCCGAATCAGGTTTGGGTAACAGATACAACAGAACTGACTTACGGGACCGCTAATAAAGTCCGTCTACACGCCATCTTAGATCTATATGGACAAAGGCCAGCAGCATGGTTAATCTCACCAACGGAGACCAGAGAAGCCGCAATCAAAGTCTTTAACCAAGCCGCTAAGGCTAGTGGAACCACTCCAGAAATGATCCATACGGATCGTGGAGCGGCATATACGTCCACCAATTACAACGAAGCTCTCCGTCAGGAGAAGGTAAGGCATAGCCTATCGGCGCCTGGGACACCAGCGGATAACGCCGTAATGGAACACTGGTGGGCAGATTTTAAAAGCATCTGGCTCGAGCATCGTCCAAAGGCGCAAACTCTAGCAGAGTTACAGGAACAGGTTCGTGCTGCAATAATGTACTTCACGAATCAGTTCATTTCCGCTAAAAGAAATGACCAAACCGTGGCGGAATATTACCACGATTTGGTCGGATAAGAAAAATTGTGTTTTCGTTTTTATAAGTGTCAACTTGACAGGGGATAGTACCCTATGAGTCTTTTCTATTTGACTAATTTGTTGCACTTGAATTGTAAATCCGTCATCAAAAAGGGCCTAGTACTTTTGGAATGGAAATACTTTCCAACACCAAAAATTCTAGACCCAGAGAGCCTGAGTAACCTCATCAAGACCTATAGGTCGTGCGGTGAGCCAATGGACATCGCCATTGCCACACTGAGGAAAAATCTCAGAGGCGTTTTGAATGCTTCTCAAACCAAGCTTTCAAATGGCCCACTAGAAGGCATTAACCGTAAGATCAAAGCGCTAAAGCGCAGCTGTTATGGATTTGCCAATCAAGAGCGCATGTTTGAACGGATCTACCAACTGATTGCCTAGAAAAGTCAGTGTACGACACCCCGGGGAGGAGTGTGCCCAAAAACAGGGCTACAGAGCATAATTGCGGCCATCTGACTTCTCAAACGGAGTTTTTCGGTTCAATAACAAAAAGCCCACTCCGAAGAGTGGACCTTTCAAAAGATAAAAACTATTAATCAACACCATTTGACACAGAGCCAGAATAATAATATTCTTCAGGGTCCTCTTTAAATAATCTATATTCACTACAGATATATTTATTTAATGGTTAATCATTACGACGTTTCTTGATACCAAGAAAACCGAGTAAACTTCCAAACATTGCCAACAAAATACCAATAAATGACATTGTTTGACTTTGACTATTGTTTTCACCAGTTTGAGGTAATTCTGGTGAATTAACAGCACCGTTGTTAACTTTAGATCCTGTATTAGTCGGCGTATTGATTACTCCATTGTTAGTAGCGTTACTTGGCTGGGAAGGATTCCATGGTTGGTTAGAACTGGAATTTCCTGTGTCCGTACCATTACCTGGCTTCCCCGGTTGATTGAGCCCAGTGCCGCCATTGTTATCTGTTGCGGGGTTCTTCGTGTAAACATAGGTAACAGTCTGATCCTGATCCGTAAAGCTCCCCGTAGGGTTCCCTTGGACTTCTTTGAAGGTGTAGCCTGGCACATCCTTTTGGGTCGTTGAATATGGATCGCCTACATTACCAGAAGCAATAACGTCGTCAGCGATTGGATTGCCGTTTTCATCAACATACTTCGCAGTGACGTTACCGCCAGCAACGGGGTTCTTGGTGTAAACGATAGTCTGAACATCATCCTTACTATCCTGCGTTAAGCCATCAACTGGATCGCTGGCTGGTTTACTTGCAGTATAGCCTGGAATTACCGGTGAAGTCTTACTATCAAAGCTTGTCTTACCATTTTTGGCTGTCCAACCGTCATCCTTAACAACCTCACCAGTGACCTTATCAATTTCAACTTGATGCTCAAAGGTCGTGGAATCAGTTTTATCAGGAGCTGCCTGTGAACCATCACCATATTGATAATGGATCGTCTGGTGAATATCAGTTGTCAGTGAATCCTTATCAGTCCCAACTGGCCACTTTGGACTATCTGGATCATCTGGATTAATTGGTGTACCTGGTGTTTGTGGATTCGTTGGATTTACTGGGACCACGGCGTGGTCATAGTAAACATTAACTGTGTCATCCTGATCACCTGGGTTAACTTTCTGTTGAGCAACTGTGGCCAAATCTGGTGCCAGGTAGCCCTTAGAACTCAAGTCAGGAGAAGTCACGGCTGTAAAGTTACTATTTCCAATAACATACCATGCATCAGCACGATGTTGAATCGTTGGTTTATCAGGAAATGTACCATTCGTATTTGGTGTCATATATCCTAA
The DNA here is from genome assembly GCF_024345185.1 of Levilactobacillus humaensis. GTDB lineage: Bacteria > Bacillota > Bacilli > Lactobacillales > Lactobacillaceae > Levilactobacillus > Levilactobacillus humaensis. Next base: position 16,464 of record NZ_BROB01000038.1, read on the forward strand.
AATTTCGCCAGTAACTAAATCCATCACAAACGCAACTCCATAATGAACCTTTTGAACAACTGGAGTTACACCGGTAATTAACTCTCCTGTTGATTTGTCACGGTATTCAATTGTTCGAGTAATGAATCGATTCATTGATGCGTAGTCAGATCCTACTGGCCAGACTGCTGTGCTCCCAGATCCTGGCCAAATTGGGCTCCCTGGACCACCTGAGGCTGGCTTCGAATCAGATACTTGATAACCTACTCCGTACCAAGTATCCCAGTATTTCATTAGAGCCCCCCACCGATTATCACTCGGATCAGCGCCACGTTCAGGATGGAGTGGAATATAGTGATGAATTCCGTTCATATCAACACTTTGGTCATCATCTCCAGAACTAGCGGTATTATTAGTACTTGATGTGGTGTTTTCTGAGGTACCCGATGATTCTGACGCATCGACATTAGTTGATTTGGTGGCACTACTACTTGCAGTATTTGCTGTATCCGACTTGGCAGCACTACTACTTGCAGTACTTGCTGTATCCGACTTGGCAGCACTACTACTTGCAGTACTTGCTGTATCCGACTTGGCAGCACTACTACTTGCAGTA
>NZ_BROB01000039.1 GCF_024345185.1 Levilactobacillus humaensis
CTTGCTGTATCCGACTTGGCAGCACCACTACTTGCATCGGTTGAATCGGCCTTTACTGCACCACTACTTGCATCGGTTGAATCGGCCTTTACTGCACTACTACTTGCACCGGTTGAATCGGCCTTTACTGCACTACTACTTGCACCGGTTGAATCGGCCTTTACTGCACTACTACTTGCATCGGTTGAATCGGCCTTTACTGCACTACTACTTGCACCGGTTGAATCGGCCTTCGTTGCACTAGTGCTGTTTACAGTGGCGGCAGTTAAGTTCCCTGAGGTGGTATCAGCATGAACTGCTACCGTTGATACCCCACCGAAGACAAAAAAAGACAGTGTAGCAATTGCGGCAAAAACGAATTTTTTGCCATCTTTATACATTTTATAATGTAATTTCTTTTCTCCCATTATAAAATTCCTTTCCCGCTCAATTATATTGATCTAACCTATTTTTAATTATACACTTGTAGAACAAAGTGACATACCTAATTCTGCAAAATAAAGCACTTTTTTTGTAAATAGTCAGGGAGATATCATGAATCAGTCAACTTTTCAGCTACTTGGTAATGTTGCTTCAGCAGATTTCTACCTTTGTGAAGGCAGTGATATTGCTTTAATCTCTGATAATAATGCCTATAATATGAAAGCTTTAGCCCAAGAAGCGCTTAAACTGCGTGTTCCTAATTCTTTGACCGTTATTGATTTAAACAACTTCTACGTTGGTATGATCCCTATTGATCATAATCAGATATTGACCATGATTCCTCATATTAACACCACCAATATCCCATTCAATTATCAGGAAATCACTAATTTTATCGGGTCTAGAATTTTTGGTGTTGGAAAGTATTTCCATTCCAAAAGTACTAGGCCCTAATTTAAAAAGCCATTGATAAT
>NZ_BROB01000040.1 GCF_024345185.1 Levilactobacillus humaensis
ATTGGTTCAATAAAGATCGAATTTCGATGAAGACAAAAGGCTTGAGCCCTATAAATTATAGGAATCAAGCCTCAGTAACATAAATTAAATTACTATTTGTCTAACTTTTCTATTGCACTTCAACTGTGGTAACTCTTTTTTATGCAATTAATTAGATAAGCGTCTTGTCAAAATGGTAAAGTCGATTCTTTTGCATGTGTGCAACTTGGTCGACCGTATCATGATAAGTGGCGCTCAAGTAAAGCTCACTACTAATGATTTGGATGTTTTCCATTTCAACACCAACACCATCAGCATCTCCTGCATCCTTATTCGTAAAATCAGACCACGCACCGTTAAGCACGCGAGTAGGGTCCCCGACAGCATCAGCATTAGCCCCTACCTTAAATTTCCAAATACCCTTAGCACTCTTCCCAGTCTTGTCACTAGGATCACCAATACCCTCTTCACAACCAACATACACAGAACCTGCACTCGTTAATGCGAATCCTTGCAGTGAACAATGCTGACTTGCTTTTGTGACAGGGAAGATTTTTTTCTTCTTCGTCGCCGTAAAGTCACTCACAGGGCCATACTTAGTTCCCTTAATTGTAATCTCAGGGTTGGCCTTATTAAACAATGCATCAATATCATCAAGGTTATAAAGTGCCATAATACTTTCTGTAGCTACATTTAAAACCCATACAGCAATCTTTGATTCATCGTAGTCGATAGCAAATTCAACACGGTCTAGATCGACTAAAGCAGAAGCCTTACCACCAACGTTTTGAAGTGAACCAATCCGCTTCAATGTATCATAATTTACGAACGCATTATTATTACCAAAATCTTCTACTGGAATTCGAGTAAGTTGCGTCGCAAACTTATTGGTAGACCCTTTTACACTTGTCATCTTTGTAGCAACAATTAAATAAGTCTTACCGTTCCGATGATAGACTTGAAGTGAGCCAGAATGACCAGCCTTATATTTTTTATCGACACTGCCTGTGATTCTATAATTAGACACAGGTGTAATATGATTTTGCTTAGCATCCGTATTAGAAACATCATAATTATACTTTACAATCCAAGTTTCCGTCCCGCCATGGCTCTGGAATACACCATAGCCAACACCTGGATCTTGCTTGTCAATCGCAAAACTTTGTAAAGCATTTTCAGGAGTAAGATCAGAAGTTCCAAAATTAGATAGCAAATGAGGAGTAACAGACATAATAAAACCCTCCGAATAAATTTATTTGCCATCAGCGCTGATAACAATATTAAGTATATTCGGGTTAGAACCTCAGTGCGTGCAACTTTCGTGCTTTTAAAACTATAACAGGCCGAGCAAATGCCCGGCCTGTTTTCTAACTATCCTTATCCACTTTAAACAACGTTTTAAGTTCCTCATCATGTCTAGCGATCTTAATGTCGTGTTCATGTAGCTTGTCGTCTATGGCTCGATGTTCCCGATCTTCATTTTCCCTATTCACATGCACTTCGTGTGTTAGAGACTTTACAGCATTGCTGAGATCCCGATTCTGCTCGTTCATGGGTTTTATCACAATGATACGGAATAGATAAAATACTCCCCCGCACACTGTGCCAATAATTCCCAATAAACTCGCCCAATCCTCAACACTTAGACCGAGAAAGCGCAAGATTGATCACCCCTTCATGTACTTTACTTGATTGACGTCCGACGTAATGTACATGTCACGACTGATCATAAGGCTGTGAGCTGTCTTGTCTGCAGGAACACACACTAGCGAGCTACCTTTGGCTAACGTCTCGCCAGCTGTCCCAGTGAGTGTTGGATCAGTGTAAACCGGCACTGAATCAGCTGTAATGGTGTACAAGCCACTCTCTTGTAAGAACTTACCCACATCGGCTTCAACGGCCGTATTAGGGATGTTATCGGTTGCCATACTATCACCATTCATTTTCGACGTTAACGACGAAAAAAAAGAGGTCATGATGACCACCGCTTTCGCGGGTCATCATGACCTCTTTTACTGTTTCGTTATGCGCCCAAGAAGATTCGAACTTCCACCGGGTTTACCCCGACAAGATCCTTAATCTTGCGCGTCTGCCAATTCCGCCATGGGCGCATTAACTCACAAGAAATAGTATAACAAATGATCCGGGTGCTGACAATATTTTTTGCAAGTTAATTCAAAAAAATCTGAACTTATGCATCTGTGAGGACGGTTGCTCCGGCCGGATCAAGCTCTAGGATCCGCAGACTACCGGGCAAATCAGCCGTTGCTAGCTTGTTTCGTAGCAATGTTAATTGTGGTGACGTCCCGAAGGTCACAACGGTTGGACCAGCCCCACTGAGGTAAGTTCCCGTGATTCCTTGCTCGTGAGCCGCCGTCCGAATCAAGTTCAGTTCGGGAACCAGCTGAGAACGGGCCTGTTCATGGAATTCATCGCGCTCAATCATCCGCGTAGCTAATTCCCAGTTTTTCTCCAACAAAGCCGCCACTAACACGTTAGCAACACTGCTGGCATGAACCGCCGTCTTTAACTCAACACGTTTTGGCAGCGCCTCCCGACTCTTCCGTGACAACAACTGCTGCCCAGGAATGAAGACTAGCACCCGCATGTTGTCTGGTAAAGGCAACTGAATGGCATCGGCGTGGTCATCGTTGACCGTCGCCACAGCCGCTTGGCCTAATAAGGCCGGCGCCACGTTGTCCAACGTTCCCCCGAGCTTAACAGCCCAGTTCAATTGTTCCGAAATACTCAGATCCAGCTCACCCAGTTCGTTAGCGATCTTGATACCCGCCACGATAGCACTGGTGGAACTGCCTAGCCCGCGTGAAACGGGAATGTCTGACATCACGGTCAGCTGATGGGGATGAATCTTAGGAGCGACCTTGAGGGCCGTTTGGACCATCAGGTTATTTTCATCACGGGGAATCGCCGTGCCTAGGGCATGGTTAACTCGCCACTTATCCGTTTCTTCCTCGATAATCACTGTTAAATAGAGATGTAATGCGGCACCGATTGAATCGATTCCGGGTCCTAAGTTCGCCGAAGTCGCTGGTACCCGAATAATTGTTTTACCCATCTTCACTAACCTCCTAATTTGCCTGTGGCCGGGTGACCGCCATCACGGTCCGCTGCCACTTTAAGCGTCCCCGACAGCGACCGCAAACGAGTTTGTTCACGTTGAGCCGCCGGGCCCGATAATACTGATAATGACACCGCGTGCATTCATAGAGCTGCCAGCGTCGCGGTTTGGGCGCTACCGGCTGAGGAGCCGGTGCATAGCGCAAGCCGCCCACCTGCTTCAGAAGTGCCTTGAATGCCGCCGTGCGATGCTGGCCACTCTGACCAGCTAGATGCAAGTGGTAGTGGCACAATTCGTGCTTGATGATCCCCACTAACGTCGCCTGTCCATGTTCGCTGAGCATTCGCGGATTAATCTCGATACTGTGATCGGTCAGTTGATACCGACCCCCCGTGGTGCGCAACCGGGAGTTGAACCACGCGCGATGCGTGAAAGGTTTCCCAAATGACGCCAGAGAAATCTGCTCAACCAACTGCTGTAAGTCTTGGTCAGTCATGCTGCTCGCCACGCATCGTGAGTTGAATCCGCTGGCGTTGTTCGTCCACGGTCAACACCCATACGGTTACCACATCACCAATCGTGACAACAGTGCTGGGGTCACTGACAAAGTGATCGGCCAGTTGCGAAATGTGCACCAGACCGTCTTGTTTGACGCCAATGTCCACGAAGGCCCCGAAGTCTACCACGTTGCGAACCGTGCCTTGGAGTTCCATCCCCGGCTTCAAATCGGCCATGGTGAGCACATCCTGCCGCAGTAACGGTGCTGGCATGGTGTCTCGCAAGTCTCGCCCAGGTTTGCTGAGCCCATCGATAATATCTGTGAGGGTGGTAGCCCCAATGTCGAGTCGTTGGGCCCACTGCTGCGTGTTGATCTGAGCCAACTGCTGTTGCAGCTTCGGAGTCCCGATTGCCGTAACCGGTGTTGTCAGTCCTTGTAACAACTTTTCCGCCGCCGAATAACTCTCGGGGTGAATGTCGGTGTTATCCAGAGGCTGGGTGCCGGCAATGATTCGTAGGAAACCCACGGCCTGTTGGTAGGCCTTAGGTCCCAGTCGTGGCACCTGTTTCAACTCCTGGCGACTCGCAAAGGCCCCGTGATCATTACGATAACTCACAATATTCTTAGCCGTCGTCGCCGTCAGCCCCGAAATATGGGTTAGAAGCTCCGCACTGGCAGTGTTCACGTTGACCCCCACCTGGTTGACCGCCGTCTCGACAACGCGGTCTAGCTGGCTGTCTAAGGCCTTCTCGGGCACGTCATGTTGATATTGCCCAACACCCACGGCCTTAGGGTCAATCTTAATCAGTTCAGCCAGGGGATCCTGTAACCGCCGACCAATACTGATGGCGGAACGTTCCTCGACGTGTAGATCCGGGAACTCACCCCGAGCCGCCGCACTGGCCGAATAAACCGACGCCCCGGCTTCGTTGACTAGGACATAGTAGATTGGCTGGTCCAGGGTCTTTAAAATGTCACTCACGAATTCTTCGGACTCCCGACTGGCTGTTCCATTCCCAATCGCAATCATTTCAACATGATACGTCGTCAAGAGCTTCTTGAAGGCGGGACCCGCGGCGGCCCGTTTCTGTTGACTGGCGGGCTTGTGAGGGTAGATTACCTGTTTGGTTAGGAAACGGCCATTGGCGTCCATAATCGCCAACTTACACCCGGTTCGGTAGGCCGGATCAAAACCCAGCACGACCTTGCCCTTTAAGGGGGCCTGCATCAGCAGGTGATAAAGGTTATTCCCAAAGACCTGAATGGCATGAGTATCGGCCGTATCCGTCAGCTTCCGCCGTAATTCCCGTTCAATCGCGGGTCCCAGGAACTGTTTGTAGGCATCCTCGAAGGCCGCGTTGACGCGAGCAACGGCCGGACCGTGATGCTGGCCGACGAGGCGAAAATGTCCGTATTGCAGAATCGAAGCCGGATCGACACTGATGCCAACCGACAGGACTTTCTCTCGGTCACCCCGGTTAATCGCCAACACGCGGTACGGGGGAATCTGATTCAACCGTTGATGAAAATCATAATAAGTCGCATAAACCTGTTGCTCGTCGCGGTCGTCAGACCCGCGCCGCCGCTTACTGGTGAGTTCACCGTGTTGCCAGGTAAACTTTCGAATCCACTCCCGAAAGGCCGCCTGTTCGCTGAAGGCCTCCGCTAAAATCTCGTGGACCCCAGCCCAAACAGCGGCCACATCTGGCAACGCCTGATCGGGCTTCACATAGGTCTTAGCACGAGCATCAAGATCACCCGTGGGAAAGGTCAGTAACCATTGAGCCAAGGGCTTCAGACCATGTTGAATGGCCACCGTCGCCTTGGTCTGTCGCTTCTTCTTGTAAGGCAGGTAGAGATCCTCCACCTGTTGAAGGGTCGCCGCCTGAGTCAGTGCTTGCTTTAGCTTTGGCGTCAGCGCCTGTTGATCAGCAATAGTGCCTAAGACATCTGCCCGACGTTTGTTCAATTTAGCCAGCCGAGTGGCCTCGTCCTCGATATCTCGAATCGCCACTTCATCCAACGATCCCGTCCGTTCTTTTCGGTACCGGGCAATGAAGGGAACCGTATTCCCCTCATCCATCAGCGTGAGCACGGCGCGGATCTGGTCGACGCGGTACTGCCCAAGTTGTCGGTGAACCGACGGGGCTAAATCAACCAATTTTTCTTCTCTTTCAGTTGCCATGCAAACCCTCCATCACTTCTTAATCGTCTCTCGGGGCCGTCTTCAGATGGTCCACTTCACATACTCGTATTATACCATCTTAGCCGAGGTGGGTCGCCCGATTCTATGTTCGCGTGCCCCAAATTATGTCGGATCACAAAACGGGGTCGGAACAACCGTCCCTTCCCCGTTAGCATTTAACTTTTAAGCTTACATTGGACTCGTCATGATGCGTTGCGTCGCCGCCGTGACCTTTTCCATGGCGTTCTCCTGCGTCGCTTCCGCGGCATCGAAGGCGGCCTGATCAACTGCCTGGTGTTCGACGTCTAGGCTATCGGTCATCGCTTGGCAGGCATCCGTATAAGTCCGGTAGGCTGCGACTAATGACTTGTGCTTACCCAGAATTCGAACCGGCACACTGGCCTGTTGAAGCTGGTTAAGCTTGGCCTCATAGGCATCGGTTCCCCGTTGGAAATTGTCGGCAATCTTCTGTAGGTCGACCTGTGAGAGCTCGCCCACTGTTTGATTGTCCAGGGCGTGACGAACGGTTTCAAAGTCGCCGTTCATGGCTTCGCCGCCATCTTCCGTTTCCTGTAGGACTTGACTTAAAACGCGAATATAACTGTTCATATTATTCTTTTGCATGGCTATCCATCCTTTGTCTGTGACCTACTTCTGCCAGAACGTATCGTATACGTTGACTGGTAAATGCCGCTTGTGGGCGGTCTTTTGATACCATTGTTCAATTCTTTCGGCGGCAGTCTCACTCACTGGCTTGCCTTCCAGGTAGTCGTCGATATCCTGGTAACGAACGCCAAGCGCTGCTTCATCGGGCAAGGCTGGCCGGTCGTCTTCCAGATCGGCCGTTGGGACCTTCTTGTAGAGGTGTTCTGGGGTCCCCAGAAAGGCTAACATCGCCGCACCCTGGCGCTTATCCAGCCGCCAGATCGGGCAAATGTCGGTTGCGCCGTCACCATACTTGGTGTAGAACCCGGTCACGGCCTCGGCCGCATGGTCAGTCCCCACAACGGCCCCGGAACGGGCGCCAGCGATGGCATACTGTGCAATCATCCGTTGCCGGGCCTTGATATTTCCCTTGTTGAAATCACTGATGGGACCACCATTGGCTTCCACCGCTGCCACAATGGCATCGGTAGCCGGTTGAATGTTTACGCGTTGGACCTCGTCAGCCCCCATGAAGTCAATGGCCATCATGGCATCGTCCTCATCGGCCTGTTCGCCGTAAGGCAACCGTACCGCAATGAAACGATAGTCTTCGTCGCCAGTCTCCTGGCGAAGTTCGGTAACGGCCTGTTCACACAACAGACCAGTCAACGTCGAATCCTGTCCGCCAGAGATCCCGAGCACCAACGTCTTCATGAAATCATATCGTTTGAGATAATCCTTGAGGAAATCCACGCTTCGCCGAATCTCCGTTTCCGGATCAATTGTTGGTTGAACCTTCAACGCTTCAATAATGGTTTTCTGCATTGCTCGCATATTTCCATCCCCCTAAATTCTAAACGCCTAACCTATTCTGGCATCTTTTGAACATACTGATGAATCTCTTGGATGAGGGCCATCTTGTGGTCCCAACAATCTTGCGACAGGTCCACCGGATACTTCTGTGGGTTCAAGTCACGCTTGTACTCTGGCCAGAGATTGGCCAAAGCCCCGCGACAACGATCCCGAATGGCAGACAACGCTGGTAATTTGTAAACCAACTCGCCATCTTCAAAGATTGATTGCAGGATTGGCCGTGCATTGAAATCATTCACGGTTTTATTGATATACGTAAAACTTGGGTGGAACATGAAGATACTCTCCTCACGTCGGGGATCTTCATCGGCCAAGGTCACATAATCCCCCTCGGTCTTGCCATCCGCCTTCTTGGTAATCCGCCAAACTTGTTTCTTACCTGGCGTGGTGACCTTCTCAGCATTGTTGGATAACTTAATGGTGCCCTTCATCTCGCCATGGTCATCGGCGATCGAGACCATCTTGTAGACAGCCCCTAAGGCCGGTTGGTCAAAGGCAGTGATCAGCTTGGTCCCAATGCCCCAGACGTCAATCTTGGCATCTTGCATCTTCAAACTCTGGATGGTCTTTTCATCCAGGTCGTTGGACGCGTAAATTTTAGCATTCGGGAAGCCAGCTTCATCCAGCTTTTGGCGAACCCGTTTAGACAGGTAAGCCATATCCCCGGAATCAATCCGGACCCCTTGGAAGTTGATCCGATCGCCCATCTCCTTGGCAACGGCGATGGCGTTCGGCACCCCACTACGCAACGTGTCGTAGGTATCCACTAGAAAGACACAGTCGCTATGCGTCTGCGCGTAAGCCATGAAGGCATCGTGATCATTGCCATAGGCCTGAACCAAGGCATGCGCGTGGGTGCCGCTGATCGGAATACCGAAGAGCTTCCCGGCGCGAACATTAGACGTGGCGTCAAAGCCACCAATGTAGGCGGCCCGAGTCCCCCAGATTGCGGCGTCAAATTCCTGCGCCCGTCGTGTCCCGAATTCCATCAGGGCATCATCCCCAGCGACAGAACGAATCCGCGCCGCCTTCGTGGCAATCAACGTTTGGTAGTTGACGATGTTTAAGATCGCCGTTTCAACCAATTGGCAGTCGGCCAACGGTCCCTCGACCTGTAAGATCGGTTCGTGGGCGTAAATTAATTCGCCTTCCACCGCCGAGCGAATCGACCCGCGGAACTTGAAATTCGTCAAATAATCCAAAAATTCTTCCGGATAATCTTCAGCTTCTCGTAAATAATCGATATCGGTTTGGGAAAAATGTAAATTTTGGATATAATGAACGATGTGCTCCAAACCAGCAAACACCGCATACCCATTGTGGAATGGCATGTCGCGGAAAAAGACTTCAAAGACCGCGTGTTTGTCGGCAATTCCCTGTTGATAATACGTCTGAATCATATTGATCTGATAGGCATCCGTGTGCAGTGTATAACTGTCGTCGGGATACAAATTCGTCATAATGAGTTTCTCCCTTAGCTGGTTTTGAGCTGGCTTGATTTCATTTTCAATTCTAATAGACTTATTTTAGCATGAAACCCATGGAGCGTCATACTTTTTAACATGGTCATCGGCTCTTAATTAGTCCGGATGACAATCCTGAAAGGAGTCCCTATGCAACCTTCATTCTCTACGGTTACCGTGCTTGGCGTTCCCTTCGTCAACACCACGGCTGACCGCCTGCTAACCACGTTACAAGCGCGTATCGTGGCTGAACAAAATACCTTCGTCGTCACCGCTAATCCTGAAATTGTAATGTACGCGCATGAACACCCGGAATATCAACGGCTGATTCGCAACGCAGACTACATTACCCCCGATGGCGTGGGAATCTTAGACGGCGCTAAAATCTTAAATCAACCGCTACCGGAACGGATTACCGGCTTCGATACGATGCACGCCCTCCTCGCGTGGGCTGGCCGAGAACACCGCTCAGCCTACTTCGTGGGTGCTAAGCCCGAGGTGGTTGCTGCGTTGAAACAAACCTTACCACGTGACTTCCCGGGACTCGTCATTGCCGGCATTCACGACGGCTATTTCGACGATGATACCGCAATTGTCGCCGATATTAAAGCCACCCAGCCCGACATGGTCTTCGCAGCCCTCGGTTTCCCCAAACAGGAAAACTTCGTCGCCCAACATCGACACACCACCAAAGGCCTGTGGATGGGCGTTGGCGGCAGCTTCGACGTCCTCGCCGGCGCCGTCGACCGGGCACCCAAGTTCTGGCAAGAACACCATTTGGAATGGGCCTACCGGACATTTAAGGAACCCAAGCGCCTTAAGCGGATTGCGATTATCCCCCGCTACCTCCATTTGGTCCGTCAACAGGCAAAGCAACAACACTAGTGGTGGCGTATCCGTTCCATTTCAATCACTGAAAGTTCACCTTGAGACTCTGTCCGTAACTGGGCAGGGTCTTTTTGTTTAAAGCCGAGTTGACTGTAAAAAGCCTGCGCCGCGCGATTAGCCGCGAGAACTTCCAAATAAATCCGATCGGTCGTTGCGTCTAGGTCTGTGAGGGCCGCCGTCATGAGCTGCTGACCGACGCCTTGATGCTGCACGCTGGGATGAACATAGATCGAATAGATCTCGCCCCAACCTAACCGATCAGCCTTTCTGGCAGGACCCGCGGCACAAACACCCACTACCTGGGTGCCCTGAAAGGCCAACCAGGTCTGCTGCCAACGACGTTCGGGGTGCCAAGTTTCGACCGTCAATTGGTCCAAAAATTCTGCAGCTAGCATGCCCGCATAAGCCGAGCGCCAGACCGTCAGATACAGTTCTGCGACTGCCTGAAAATTATCGTCACGTCTCGCTCGTCGAATAAACATAAGGAGCCCCCCTTTTAAAGTCCCTGGTTCAGTAAGGGCTGCCCGTCACGATCAAGCAGTGGTGTTAGTCCGGTTCCGGCATAGTTAGTGCTCAACAGATACTGGACCCCTGTTTTCTGGTCCGTAATAACCGTAAAGGACACCCCACCGTCTGCCTTGAACTCGGTTGTCTCAAAGCGTCGTTCTGTTTTCATATTTTCATTCTCCTTTTGAAAAAGTAGGGCCGTGACAGATGTCATAGCCCCACTTTGTATTTTCAAATTTACTTTTTGAAACGTGTGATCACAGGCAGTCGACTCCGCTTAACCCTGATGACCAAACAATCCAAGACCAGGATTATTCGGTCATCCGCGTTAATGCTCGTCAACTAACCGCCTTTGATCACACTTTTTACTTTTCCAAATAAAACTCAAAACGTTCCCCAACATACTGGGTCCGCACGTATTCGAATGGCGTGCCATCCTGTAAACAGGTCACCTGACGAAGCCGCAAGATCGCGTCGCCACGCTTGATGTTCAGGTATTCTGAAATCCGTTCGGAGGCCGACATGGCGGAAACCGTCTGTTGTGCCTTACCGGGATTCAGGCCCTTCTTATCTTCGAGCGCGCGGTACAGAGAACTCGTGACTTCTTTCTTACTGAGGCCATCAACCAGTCGTTCTGGGACGGTCGCCACTTCAAAACAAATTGGCACATCGTCCCCGTAACGAATACGTTCCATCCGCAACACGAGGTCCTCTTCGCTAAGCTTTAACTTTTCGGCTTCACTCAGTGAGGGACTCATGACGTGATAGGAAATGGTCTTGCTGGAAGGCTGCTTGCCCTGAGCCAGCATCAGGTCCGTAAAACTCGTGACCCCAGACATCTTTTCTTGAACCTTCTGGTTGGCCACATAGGTTCCAGACCCCACCTGGCGTTCGAGGATCCCCTCATCGACCAGGGTTTGAATGGCTTGGCGTAAGGTCATCCGACTCACATCAAACTCACGCGACAACTCCCGTTCTGACGGAATTCGGTCGCCAACCGCCCACTTTCCAGCTTCAATCGCGCGCTTAATGTCATTATGAATTTGAATATAAATCGGTGAACTCACAGCACCCAACGTCCCTTCTAAAAATCCAACTTTAAGTTATTTGTTCTTTTGACTAAATTCTCGGCCCAAGCTGTACGTCGTTTCCAACTGGAAGCCCGGCGTCATCACGTTAAGATCCGCGTCACGACCGGGTTCGAGCTTGCCCTTCTGTGTTAACTGAAATTCTTCAGCCTGGTTAACCGAGCTCATCTGAACGGCCTCATTGACGTCACAACCCGTAAACAACATCACGTTGCGGAAAGCTTCATCGTAACGCAAGACGGAGCCCGCCAAATTACCACTCTCGAGCCGGGCTTGCCGGTCCTTAACGATGACCTTCTGACCGCCAAGTTCACTGACACCCTCGGGCATCCCCTTGGCGCGCATCGAGTCCGTCACCAATTCTAAGCGGTGCGGTCCCTTCTGTTCGTAAGCCAGCTTGATCATGTCGGGCACAATATGGAACCCGTCACAGATCAATTCACAGTAGAGATTATCCTCTAACATGGCATGTCCGGTCACTCCGGGTTCACGATGCTTGAGGCCCCGTTGCGCATTGTACAGGTGGGTCACATGTGTGGCCCGGCTGTTCAACAATTGCGCTCTGGTGGCATTCGAGTGACCCACGGAAGGCACGATGCCATTGGCTAAACAATATGTTTCAAATTTAGCGGCACCGGCATCTTCTGGGGCATAGGTAATCAGCTTGACCCGACCACCAGACAGCATATTCCACCGGTCCAACAGGGCCACGTCGGGATCCTTGATGTAGGCTTCCGGCTGCGCACCCTTGTAAATGGCCGCGATGAAGGGGCCTTCCAAGTGAACCCCCTGAATCACGGGGTTGCGCTCGGCAGCCGCCGCAATTCCAGACATGGCGTGGTCAATCGCTTCATTCGACTGCGTCATGGTCGTGGGGAAAATCGTGGTGATCCCTTCATAGACCATTTGATTAACCATTTGATCTATTTGGTCGGGGTCACCATCCATACTATCATATCCATAGCCCCCGTGACTATGCACGTCAATAAATCCTGGCACAATCGTGCGGCCAGTGACCACGTGAACCTCATCGGCCGGTTGGGGCCGAAAGTCTGCCACAGGTCCAACCGCTTCAATCTGGCGGTCAAACCGCACGTAACCGTCGGCAATAATGCTATCCCCGGTGTAAATCTTTGCGTGTTTTAAGACAATACTCATGAGTCTCCTCCTAATCAATACTGACAATCTCAACATCATTATTGTAATCGGTATAGACCAAAAATGCAACTCACGCGGTCTCGGTTAAGCCGGACCCCCGGCATCACGTTTGATCGTGGCGTCAATTCCTTTAACAACAGCGGTCATCAAGCCCGCCTCTTCCATGGCTAACAGGCCAGCCACGGTACTGCCGCCTGGTGAGGAAACCTGGTCGATGAGTTCAAAGGGAATCTTGTTGCTACTAAGCACCATCTTGGCGGAACCCAAGGTGGCCTGCGCGGCAATCTGGGTCGCTTGATCCTTGGTCAACCCATGCTTAACGCCGGCTCGACTCAGGCTATCGATGAAGAAGTCAATGTAGGCTGGCGAACTGCCGGCCAGGGCACTGAACACGCCAAATTGGTCTTCGGCCAGTTCAGTCGTATCACCAATGGTGTTGAAAACCCGTAGCGCTGCGGCCAAATCATCCCCGGTCAGGGCAGCACTGGCGGCGACGGCCGTCATTCCAGCCCCTACCTCGACGTTGACGTTTGGCAGTGTCCGTAACGTTGGGACTGATTCGCCAACGAGGTCGGCGATATCCCCGAGTGAGAGTCCCGCCACAATTGAGATCAGCACCTTGTCAGTTCCGGCTAAGTCGGCCTTAATTTCCTTTAGCACGGCTGGGGCCACGTTCGGTGTGACAGCCAAGACCACGAGGTCGCTGGACTGAACCACCTTTTGATTGCTGAGCGCAGCGACGAGGCCATGCTCCTGCGCGTAAGGCTGGTAGCTCTCTTGCCGATGACTGTGAACCACGATCTCCGTGGGCGCAAACGTCTGAGCCTGTAATAGGCCGCCAATAATGGCGCGGGCCATCCCGCCAACACCAATAAATCCAATCTTCATCTAAATTTCCTCCTGCGGTAGGTGGGTCTTAAACCACCGATTTATTTGTTTTAACCGTTCAATTCTTAAATTTGGTAAGCCCGATCGGGACAGTTCGTGGGTCGACTCTGGGAAGAGCACTAACTGAGTCGCCACCCCAGCCTCCTTTAAACCCACGTAGAAGGCCATCCCTTGCGTTACCGGACAGTGTCGGTCTGATTCACCATGTAGGATTAAGATTGGCGTAGACGCGTCCTTAACGTGGGCTAACGGTGATAATTCCCACAAGACTGCCACATCCGTCATGTCCTGTGCCATTTCCCATTTGGTGAAAAAGTACCCCATGTCACTCGTCCCATAGAAGCTCACCCAATCCGATATTGACCGCTGGGTCACGGCCGCCGCAAAGCGTGTCGTGTGGGTCTCAATCCAATTGGTCATGAAGCCCCCGTATGAACCCCCGGTCACACAGAGCTGCTGCGGATCGATGGTCGGGTCGAGTTTCAACGCGGCGTCGGTTCCGGCCATCAAATCGGCAAAGTCACCCTCACCATAATGCCCAATCACTGCCGCCGAGAAGTCTTGACCGTACCCGGTACTCCCCCGCGGGTCAATGGCAATTACGCCGTAACCCTGACCGACCAGATACTGAAATTCATGGTAGAAGCTATAGCCATAGTTGACCTCAGGGCCACCGTGAATGTAGAGAATCGCGGGATGCTGGGTCCGCGGCGTTACCGGTGGGAAGTACCACCCGGAAACGGGAAAATCTGTCGTCTGAAAGGTAAAGGGTTGACCAGCCACGAGGGCATGGGTGGCCTCATACTGCGCATTGGGATTAACCAACTCACGTTCCGTCATCGTTGTTAGGTCAAGGGCTTTCAACCGACTCACACTGGTCATGGTCGTCTCGGTAAAGACAATCGTACGGTCATCAACGACGGAAAAGTCTGTGATACCCCGGTTACCGTCAAGCAATGGCGTCACACGTTCTCCCGTTGCCGTCTGACGGATCAGAGACACCCGTCCGGCCACATTTTCCAAGGTTAAGAGGGTCGCTGGATCCAGCCAGGCCATCGATTGACCCGACTGGCCGTACTGGCTGTCATTGGTCAGCTTGTCCCCGACCTCAACGTCGCGGGGGGCCGTGACATCTGTCAGGTCGCCAGTGGTCAGATCGACCACCCAAGCGTGGGCTTGGGCCACATCCATGATGTGATTATCCAACCCCCACATGGCCACGTGCGTTCCATCCGGACTCAAGACGGCGCTATCGAAGATGCCTTGCGCCTCGTCGGCATTCAGTAACCGATCGGCATTGCCATCGAAGCTATGCCAGTACACGCCCACACTGAAGTCCTGATCGTCATCTGGCAATCGTTTGCGTCCATAGACCAACCCCTGGGCGTTAGCCGCCATGACCTGAAAGTCACTGGACTGTTCCAGAACGACCGACTGATCGCCGGTCTGACAATCATAGCGCAGGCACTGGTAGGTCAGGCCCTGTGGGAGAATGCCCGCCCCATTTTCCTGATACCACAAGCGCGTCACAACGTGGGGCTGTGGGAATTCCGTTGGTTCCGGCTCACCCACGACCGTTTGAAAGTAGAGGACGTGCCCATGCGCGGCCCAGACAGGATTATCGATGTCGCGGTCACCCTTGGTCAATTGCACGGGAGCTCCCCCAGTCAAATCGACCCGAAAGAGCTGGGTGTGACCGTCAATCTGACCGGTAAAGGCCAGGTAGCGATGGTCAGGACTCAACATCAGCTGAGAAACCGTCACGCCTTCCGGACTCCAACGGCGCCGATCATCCCCAGTGGCCAGACTGACACTAAAAATACTGGACTGGTTCCGATTTCGTTGCTGGTCTAGGTAGCTCTCCAGGTAGTAAACCCGTCGACCGTCACTCACCGGTTGAGCCAGTGAGCGCAAGGCAAACAGGTCTTCTGGCTTCACGACTTCTGACATCATAAGACCCCCACTTTCCCCGTTAGGATACGAAATGGTCTGGCGCAATTATTAAGTCGACTTTAGCGAAATTCCCCACAATTGTCAATTCTTCCTACCGGTTGCGCACTTGTCCTGGTCAACCCAACTCGCTAGTTTCACGGCGTCGGTGTTATGAAAGGAGTGGTGGGTCTCCGCGTGATGTGGGCGCGCTAGTTTGAAAATAAGAACTGTTTTTCATCCCGCCGAGAGCATAGAAAAAGCCCGCAACAATCACCCGTCACGAGCCTTACACGCTACATTAAATTAATTGTTACGTCGACGATCGGCTAGACCTAACCAGCTCAATAAGCTGAGGCCCAGTAGCCCCAACCACTGCCATGGCGATTGTTGTTCACCGGTCTGGGGTAGCGTCGTGGTCATCTGATGGTTCGCACTCTGAGTCGACTTTGGCGTCGTTTCAGTTGGTGCGGTCGTCAATGACTGACTGTTGCCGTTTTCCGCCAGTTGACCAGTAACCGTTAGGCCAGCATGCTGCTGACTAGCTGGTGTGTCCTTAGATGTCGATTTGCTTGGCTTCGTTGCCTTCTTAGCTGGTTGTGCTGGCTTGGAAGGCTTCGTTGCTGGCTTACTAGGCTTGACCGGCTTAGTTGGTGTCGTGGGATCAACAGGTTTGTTCGGATCATCTGGATCCACCGGTGTTACCGGCGTGGTTGGGTCCGTCTTCTCCGGAACCAAGATCAATTCAAGATCCTGCGTCCCATAATTTCCTTCACTCTGATCACCAGTATCACTTGAAGTCAGGACCAGTGATAGCGTTCCGGAACTTTGACCAACCGGTAACGTGTCGTTAACGGCATCATACTTGAGGACTTCTCCACTCTGCGTGGTAAAGGTTAAGTTCCCAAGTGGCAGATTCTGTAAGCCTAATTTTTCCAAAATTGCTGCTCGAACTGCCAGTGCGGTGTTTCCTGTCGTCTTGACCGTCACGTCCTTAAGGCTCTTCTGTGCCGCGAAAGCATCCCCAGGGTCCTGAGGTCCATTAGGATCGTCAGGATCCACCGGCGTGCCAGAAAACGAAGCAATGTTTTCTGTCGCATTGATCCGTTGTAAGTCGTTTCCGACAAACGCATGGTTCCCTAAGTTAGCCACTTGATTGCCAAACTCAACGGCACCCAGATCGTTATCTTCAAAGGCCGAAGCCCCGACATCAGTGACCGAATCGGGTAACGAGAGAGCTCCGGTCAAGGCATTGCCCTTAAATGCCCCGTCACCGATTGTTTTCACACTATTACCTAGAATCAGCGTGCTCAGTTGGTTTGTCTTAGGTGTTCCGTTAAAGGCACTAGAACCAATCGTTGTCACTGAATCAGGAATGCTTAATTCACCCGCTAACTGATTGCCATCAAAGGCTGAATTTCCAATAGTCGTTAATTTGGACCCAGCGGTAGTTCCCAGAGTCAAATCTTTCAAGCCATTGTTTGCAAAAGCACTGTCACCAATTGAAAGTGCGTTAACTGTATCAGGAATTGTCAAAGTTGTTAACTGATTACCAGCAAACGCCGACTTCCCAATATTATCCAAAATCACCTGATCGGACTTTTCCCAAATCAAACCAGTTAAATCATTATCTGCAAATGCACTATCACCAATTGATTTGACTGTATCAGGGATCGTCAATGTTCCAGCTAGTATGTCACCGGAAAATGCTGTGTCACCAATTGAGAATGTATTTTCTCCAATGGTCAAATTGTTTAGCTGCTTGTTATTGGCAAAAGCACTCGTGCCAATGGTGAATTCAGACTTCTCATCCACGGGATCAACCTGGTCTGGTATAACAACACTTGTTAGATTGTCGCTATCAAAGGCAGATTCACCAATCGTAATGAGATGCTTGCCGAATATCACCTCGCCGCCCAGCGCTTTATTATCTGCGAAGGCTCTTTTCCCAATCGTTGTGACTGTAGCTGGTATGTCTACTTCTGCTAAGTTGTCGCCATCAAAGGCAGATTCACCAATTGTAGTGAGTTGAGAACTAAGCGTTACTTTGTTCAGAACACTATTTCCAGCAAAGGCTCTCTTCCCGATGGTTGTGACACTATCTGGTATATCAACCTCTGCTAAGTTATCGCCATCAAAGGCAGACTCACCAATTGTACTGAGCTGAGAAAGCTTAGTACCTAGTGACACCGTGCTCAGGCTACTATTCTTTGCAAATGCACTAGCACCAATTGACGTGACTGTATCTGGTATGTCGACAGTCGAGAGATTATTTCCAGCAAAGGCTGAAGCACCAATCGTAGTGGTATTAGCGCCCAAATGCAGCGTCTGCATGCCATTATTGGCAAAAGCTCCTTCACCAATAAGTGTCACATTGTCAGGAAGTACCAAGTTGGTCAAAGCATTCCCGGCGAAAGCATCGGCACCAATTCCCCACATTCCTGATGGGTCAAAGGTCACTGAAGTCAATTTAACCCCAGTATTCGCAAAGTTAAAAGCATTAGCCCCAATTTGATAAGGGAGATTGTAAAATATAACCGAACACTTGTAGACAAAAAAGCCCATAGAGGCCTTTAATAGAATTACCACA
>NZ_BROB01000041.1 GCF_024345185.1 Levilactobacillus humaensis
TAGCGAAGTCTGGCTAAACGCGGCGGACTGTAAATCCGCTCCTTCGGGTTCGGTGGTTCGAATCCACTCCCCACCATCATAGGGATATAGTTCAATGGTAGAACAACGGTCTCCAAAACCGTCGATGTGGGTTCAACTCCTACTATCCCTGTTTGTAATGTAATGGCGGTATTGGTGAAGTGGTTAACACACCGGATTGTGGTTCCGGCACGCGTGGGTTCGATTCCCACATACCGCCCTTAGGATTGGGCATCTTGATTTATTAGCTGATCCAATCAGATTGGATAGGCGATTATGGTGGTATAGCCAAGTGGTAAGGCAGAGGTCTGCAAAACCTTCATCGTCGGTTCAAATCCGATTACCACCTTTGACTGGGTGTATCCAATCAGTATTTTTTTTGCCGGAGTGGCGGAACTGGCAGACGCGCTGGACTCAAAATCCAGTGACCGTTGAGGTCGTGTGGGTTCGAACCCCACCTCCGGTATCACAAGCAAGACACGGAATTTTTTTAAAGTCTCAAACGTTGATTTGTCGGCGTTTGAGACTTTTTATTTTACCCCGTAATTAGCTATTTTGGTGTGTTTTCACGAAAACTGCTACCGAATTGCTACCTATCGAGCTTGAATGACTACCCTAAGGTAGCAATTTAGAGTCAGTCCGGCATGAAGGACATTAGAAGATGTGACCTGGCCGTTTTAGAAGGGAAGCCTAAGGTAAACCGCTCCCGTTTCGGTAAGCTACAGAACAGCAGCTGTAAATTTCTATTAGTAATGGAGGCAACGCAACGTACACGTCCCTTATACGGTGCCAAATGACCTCGGCAGGCCAATGCTGATGGCATTGGCCTGGCCTATCCAATCTTGTCACATTAGCCAGGTGCTTATTTGAGCGTTGCAATAACTGGTATCTGGTGGTGGCCCATTGCTAGCGGACACTTACGGATGACACTGGCCGCCTATAGGGCTCTCACATTAGATATGACGAGGCTAAATGAAGACAGGGTTTCTTCCTGTGCCGGAGTCTGGTGTAGTCACTGGAGGTACTTCTAGGCATCGCTGAGACCACTGGTATGTTGCTCTTCGATCGTAAATTCGGAAGCGCAAATATAAAAATAACTAGAGGCTGGAATTAAATCCGGATTCTAGTCACTTTGTTTGGGCAGAGTTATTTGAAAAGATAGTGGACTGTAGACTTCGCAGAGCTGTAATTATTTGATAACAGCTTAAGTGCATGCTTGCCATTGTGTTTGACAGGCTTCAATTCAAATTCTGTTGCATAGGGGCACCTAAGCTCCAATAGCCAGGGTAGAGTTTGTTGCGCTTGATGTACAATTCCTGGTGGCCACGCCAGTAGCCACAGCTAAGGTTGAGATGACTAATTTTGACTTCATATATGTAAATCTCCTCTAAAAAGTAGTTTTAACCTTAATTGACTAGGGCTTGTTTTAAAAGTGAAAATGCATATCGCTTCGTTCGCTTTTCTAAACCTGATATATTATTAGAAAAGAAATGAGGCTGCCATCATGACTAACAATCAACGAAAAATCGAGCTGACTGATAATCAATGGCTAAAAATTGAACCCTTATTCCCAAAACAAGTGACTGGTCGACCGGCAAAAAGTAATCGTTTGATGCTTGAAGCCATGATTTTTATTGGTCGAACTGGGACGCCATGGCGTGACTTGGATTGTGAGTATGGTCCTTGGCAAACCTGCTATTCACGTTTTCGAATATTTTTATTTGCATAATTTTTTCGCCCTTGTATTTTTGATAAACATTTTCCATTTCATAAACTACTGCCATATATTTCATCTCCAATGTGTGCCATTATTGCATTCAGACCAACAACAACTCCATATACAATCCCTACACGAACTGACATTTTAGTTAGTATCATATAATCACAGAGGCCAAAAATGATAATCTCAACCATTATTCTCAAAAGTAGGCCAACTCTGTTTGGTGATAAAGGAGCCATATAAATAGACCAAATCACATAAATTGCAATTGGCACTAGAATCCCCATCAGTAAATTAAGTGGTAACTTATATTTTGTAAAACCTACAGAAGCTACTGTTACTAGAGTTATCATTTCTACTAAGAATCTTAACAGCGCATTAATTTGAAAAAGAATATGCATTTAGCTCAACTCCTTTAAAAAATTCAAGATTTGTTTTCTACCATTCTCGAACCCGTTTGATTCATGCATTTTTTTGGACATATCTTTCACGTTTTTTTGGAGTTATATTGTCCCATTGCTGGCCAAATAGCAAATAAAATTTTTTCCATTTTACAACCCCTTTCCGTCTTTGCATAACTCAAAACAATGGTACTAATATTTAGTTATAATAGTCATCTATCACGCGGTCAGAATACTACACTCGACGAGTGATTATCAAAACAGTACGCCTATTAACATAGTATTAATCTACTTAATTTACTTAAAGACATGGGATAAATTAACACTACCAACTACAAAAACGTAAGCACCCCGTCTTGAAATGTAAAAAATGTGGCGTCCTCGTTTTTTGAGGACGCCACATTTGCTTCTGACTTACGCTACCTGTGTCAGCTTGGTAATCATGTTTTTGTAATTCCATGGCAAATAAGCCGTCAACCATGTCCCATTCGCAAAAGTTGGTAGTTTTGGAATCATTTCTAGCAGATATTGAATTTAGTCGTACTAGGTTGATATCATTAGCTTTAGCAGATTCAATGATGCTCATCCAAATGGCGGTCGCTTTGGCACCGGCCTGGCTAGTGCTAAAGAGCCAATTTTTTCGACCAATCACCAAGCTTTTCATATTGCGTTCGGCCGCGTTATTGCTTAAACTAGCTTAATTACAGATTTTACTTATTGTTGCGTAAAGCGAACAATTGGACGCAGCTGTTGAAAGGGATCACTAGGGACTGTTGATGCCAACAAGGTCTTACAGGCGTAGTCATTCATTCGGATCTAAGGTCCTTTTGATGCACTTCAACTGGGGACTTGGTTAATGTAAGAGTACGCAGCCAAGTTAGCATCTCAAGCAGGAGGAGATGAGCAAAACGGCATATAAAGCCCATTTAAGGCCAGCATTGTCAATGGGGGATAATTGCTCATTCTTGGTCTAAGAGAGCCAACATGACGACCTAAGAGGGGAGAAGTGTTCGGACCATTGGCACGGCCATCAAAATTTAGATAAATAAAAAAACCTAGCTGGACTGGCTAGGTTTTTTCGCAGGTTTTGTTCGAAAATTGTTTTAAAATGATTAGTCTTCGTAGGCTGATTGTAAACCAACCTTGTCTTGGTGGTCGATTGAAGCGTAACGGTCGGAGGCATACATAACACTGTCTTCACTCTTGGAGTGGCTTAAGCCAATGGCGTGACCAATTTCATGAGTTGCGACGTTCGTCCGTTGGTTCTTGGAGTACTTGTACTTGGATAAGAGGCTCCGGTTAAGAGTAGAGGTTGCAGAAACGATTTCGTTGTTGTTATCGCTCTTCTTTAAGTAAGAGTAGTTCGTGTAACCGGCAAGTTTACCGCTCTTGGTGCTCAATGACTTGGAAGAGGTTAACGTGATGTCAGCCTTTTCACCAGACTTGGCAGCTCTTAACTGAACCACACCAACTTTGTTCCAACGCTTAACGGCGTTCTTCCAAACACCCTTGTAATAGGAAGAGGTGCTTGCGGTCTTGTATGTAATCGTGGTGTCATCCCAGTGGCCCCAAGAAGGCGTCTTTGAAGCGGCGAGGATGGTGCTGGTAAAACTAGTGAGAGTTAAGACGATGGTTGCAATTACTAAGACTGTCCATTTAACAATTTTCTTTAACATGTTGATAACCTGCTTTCTTTTAATCCATTAAATTCCGAATAATCATTTTTAAGTTGCTCGCTATCTGATTGACTATGGTTAGTATAAAACGAGTAGTGGATCAGTTGGTGAGACATATTAGTGAGTATGGATAGTTTTCAGGGGACAATAATCCGGATGTGGATATAAATGACAAATACATGACAATAAAGTCGCCGAAATGGTTACACATCAAGCTTTCTGGCTATATAGGTAATTCCGTGAAAAGTGGTAGAAAAGTCGCCAAGAGATCAAAAAAAGAGTCACATGAGTTATCCAAGATTGGATGATTCATGTGACTCTTTTATGCTATTGACGATATAATCGGATGATAAGTGACGAACGATTATAACGTTACACAAAGTGAATGTTGTGGTAATTACCGAAATTTGACAGCGGTTCCGTAAGCGGCTACGGATTGCATATCTTGGCCAATGGAACCGGAATCAAAGCGCATCATAACGACGGCATCTGCTCCCATCGTGACGGCGTTCTGTCGCAGGCGTTCGATGGCAATTTCCCGAGATTCGTTAAGCATCTTCGTGTAATCCTTGATTTCGCCACCCACAACGTTCTTTAGTGAGGCCCCGATATTCCGTAGAACATTTTTGGACTGAGTGGTCAAACCAAAGACTTCGCCTAGAACTTCATAATCTTGGCCGGGAATCTTTTCAGTGGTGGTAACTAAAATTTCTGACATGATGACTCCTCCTCTTGTGTTACTTCCAATATACGCGACTTGTTGTCGGAAGTATATGCAGGCAATCTTTTAAAAAAGTACCAGTGAAATAATATTTATTTATCAATATTAAATGATGCATAAATGGGGGATAAGTGGCTGATTATACGGTCATTTCGGGCCGTACGCGAGAAACAGTGTATGTTCTCAGTCGGTCATGCAACGCCGACTGACCTATACCACACGGCTTATAAATAATACGGGCTATGTATTTGATTGGCGACGTGTTAAGGTACCTTTGGATAGCCAACAAGGGCTACCAATAAGGAGACTTTAATGTCCGACAAAGAAAATGTGACGCCAACTTCAACAAAGTGCCGACACGTTTCCAAAGAGGCAATGATGGAACCCTTGACTAGCGATCAGCGTGATCAGATTGCAAAGTTTTTGGTCTCCCACGCAAGTTACTTGGACATGAAACATCATCTCGAAGATCTCTTGGGTATGTCAGTCAATAATTATCGATTGAAACACTTGTTTTACCGTGACGTGAACGACCTAGTCCACTTTCGACGGCAGTTCTTCTGCTCATTGGGGAACTTCCTCGTGCGAATGGCCGAAGCCCATTATCAACTGGAGCTCTGGGACCGTGAAACGCACCAGAAGCATAGTTTTCCAATTAGTGAGTTGAGCGAGGCAGATCTTGTCACCGTGAATAAGGGGACGGCCGTTGAGACGTTAACTTACGACCTGTATGGTTTTAAGCTACGACGAAAGTTTGACATTGAGCAGGGCCGCCTTTATCGTATCAAAACACAGTTCTATATTGCCGGTAAGGAAGTCGAGCTGATCGATGGCCTCATGTCGCTTCAGCGACGGCTGGATGAGAGCACGCCGTGGTTACAGGCCGGGCTGGTCGGCATTCAAGACTTTACGTAATTTATGCCAAACAAAAAATCCAACCGCTCTGACGGGTTGGATTTTATCAATTTGGTGACGATTGGGCAGTCAACACCGCAACAAGTTGCTCCTGAGTGGCACCTATTTGGCCGTGTAAGAGCTCAGCATGACTAATCGGGATCACGTTAGCTAATCGATTTTGATGGCCACTAGCCGCTAAAATTTGCGAATCAATCACATAGACTTTTCTGGGATCGATGGTTAGGTCCCAGTGATGTTCCGCTTGTACGGAATTTGGAGTGAGTGCGAGCGCGGTGATAAGGCTTTGACAAAATCGATTGATGAGCGCTGCATCAACGATT
The DNA here is from genome assembly GCF_024345185.1 of Levilactobacillus humaensis. Classification (GTDB taxonomy): domain Bacteria; phylum Bacillota; class Bacilli; order Lactobacillales; family Lactobacillaceae; genus Levilactobacillus; species Levilactobacillus humaensis. The sequence continues at coordinate 5,775 of NZ_BROB01000041.1, forward strand.
GGATTACCAGTGAGGGTGGGCTGAAACTTTCCGCTAAGAATATCGCCGATCACTCTGATTTCGGGCATATTTGAATTCCTCCATTGCTTGATGGGCTCATTCTAACACAGCCAAATCACAGGATTTAAGAATTACCGGGAGTTTAGCGAAACTTTAAGTTTATATCAACAGATTAATCAAGAACCAGTAGTCCCAAGATGAGTTGGACCACGCTGGTTGTGACTAGTCGATAACGGACGTTGATGCGACGCTGTAACCACCAGTAACCGACCACTAAGAGAATAGCGACGGCAATCCGCCAGGAGAAGGCTTGGACGACCAGTAACACTACGATCAGGAGTGCTGGCGTGATCAAGGTCAGGCGCCAATCCCAGGCTTCGGGGATGAAGTGAAATTCATAAAAAGCCAGATAGCTAAAGATAATAGGAAGTAATGGCAACATGAACTGCCACGCGAGATAGTGGTTTCGAAGATAAAATAGGATAACTGGCACACCACAGCCACTGAGAGCACTGAAGACAATTAGACCGTACATGGACTGAAGTCCTAACTGGGGAACGCAGACCAGAACGAGGAAGATACAGAGTAAAAGGGCAAAGAGTTGGACCAGTCGATTGTCTGGGGCCGCTAAGAACCCCATGGTTGCGGCGGCTACGACTAAGATGGGACCAATCGTCGACCGGAAATGATGGTTGAGGACCAGGAAACTTCCGGCCGCCAGAAATCCACCATAAACTAATAGGTAGAATTTAACTGAGGTGGATAGGGGAGTTCCTGTGGCAGCGGTCGATCCAGCGACCCACCAGAGAATATTTTGAAAGACGGTGTAAATAAACAATTGCTGAACCGTTCTGTTTTTTAAAAGGGCCATGAATTTAGTCATGGGATCGCTCCATTCGACGAATTATAGTATTGTCTTTAATCTTAGTAATTGTTGCACGCGGGGTCAATCATTCTTTCATACAAAGGGAAGCTTTCTTTTAAGGTTCGGGAATTTATGTTAGAATACTTGAGTTATGAGTCAATTCCCGATAGGATTCACGATTGCTGTGAAGCTGCCTTGTAACCGACTGGCGCGAGATTATCGGTCAACTTGTCGCCAACACTATCTAGGGGGAATATCCATTGCAAGAAAGACATTTATTTACGTCCGAATCCGTTTCGGAGGGCCATCCAGATAAAATTGCTGACCAGATCAGTGATGCCATTCTCGATGCGCTGTTAGCACAAGATCCAGATTCACGGGTAGCCTGTGAGACTTCTGTGACGACTGGGTTGGTCCTGGTCTTTGGGGAAATCTCAACGAAGGCTTATGTGGACATTCAAAAAGTCGTTCGTCAAACAATCAAGGACATTGGTTACACCGACGGTCAATACGGCTTTGACGGCGATAACTGTGCCGTATTAGTAGCGATCGACGAACAATCACCCGACATTGCCCAAGGGGTCGATGACTCCCTGGAAACGCGGAAGGGTGACGAAGATCCATTAGACAAGATTGGTGCCGGCGATCAAGGCCTGATGTTTGGGTATGCTGTCGATGAGACGCCCGAACTCATGCCACTGCCAATCATGTTGAGCCATGCCTTAATGCAACGCATTGCCAGCTTGCGGAAGAATGGAGTCATTGATTACCTCCGTCCCGATGCTAAGGCAGAAGTCACCGTTGAATACGATGACGATGGCAAGCCAATGCGAGTCGACACGGTGGTTTTGAGTACGCAACACGATCCAGACGTCACGTTGGACCAAATTCGTCAGGATGTCATTGACCAGGTGGTTAAGGAAGTTATTCCAGCCAAGTTCTTAGATGACAAGACCAAGTACTTCATTAATCCTACCGGCCGTTTCGTTATCGGGGGTCCTCAAGGGGATGCCGGATTGACGGGGCGGAAGATCATCGTGGATACCTATGGTGGAGCTGCTCACCATGGTGGTGGGGCCTTCTCCGGGAAGGACGCCACGAAGGTTGACCGCTCGGCTAGTTACGCGGCCCGTTACATTGCCAAGAACATTGTGGCTGCTAAGTTAGCCACTGAATGTGAAGTTCAGATTGCCTACGCCATTGGGGTAGCGGAACCCGTTTCCGTTTCCATCAATACGTTTGGCACGGGTGTTGTGAAGGAAAGTAAGCTGGCTGAGGCCGTGCGTGCGATCTTTGACTTACGTCCAGCCGGTATCATTGAGATGCTGGATCTGAAGCGTCCAATTTACAAGCAAACGGCGGCATACGGTCACTTTGGCCGGACCGACGTCGACTTACCTTGGGAACATCTCGACAAGGTAGACGCGTTGAAGGCTGCCTGCAAATAAGCCCAATTAATTGATGAAATCCCGTTACCAGGAAGTTCCTGGTGGCGGGATTTTTGGGTTGGGGGTTGAAATTTAGACGCTCACCCTTGATAATATAAGGTATTACTGTTTTAATACAGACTTGGGAAGTAGCGCAATTGGCTACTCAGTTTCGTTGTGTGGTGGGGCCCAACGGTAGGAGGAAATTATGGTAAAGAAACAAACTAACGTCAAGGTTGTGACGGGGGCCGTCTTCGTCGCTACCTTTATGTCTGCTATCGAAGGCACCATCGTCTCAACCGCCATGCCCACCATCGTCGGTGATCTGCAAGGGGTAGCCCTTATGAATTGGGTCTTCTCAATTTTCTTGCTGACGAGTGCTATCGCCACACCCATCTACGGTAAGCTCGCTGATACGGTTGGTCGTAAGCTGGTCTTCTTAGTCGGCCTATTTATCTTTGTTGTGGGGTCGACGCTGTCGGGGATGTCCCACAGTATGGAAACGCTGATTGCTTGGCGAGCCCTACAAGGGATCGGGGCCGGGGCTATTATGCCCGTGTCCTTTACGATTCTGGCGGATATTTATCCGGTAGAACAGCGCGCCCGGGTCATGGGACTTAACGGGTCCGCCTGGGGAATCGCGGCCGTTGTTGCGCCTTTGTTAGGGGGCTTCATCGTTGATCACCTCAGCTGGCACTGGATCTTCTTCATTAATATTCCTATTGGAATTGTTACCATGGGGTTGATCTGGTTCTATCTGCAAGAGCGCACGGAACGAAAGAAATTCACAATGGATTGGGCCGGCTGTTTCTGGTTGTCACTCGGTCTGTTGGCGCTGATGCTGACCTTCCAACTCCTAGGTGAGGGGCAACTCAACGTGCTGTTCGTCATCCTGGGTTTCTTGATTTCTATTGGGGCCTTCTGGGCTTTCCTACGCCAAGAGAAGCGAACGGCCGATCCGTTGATTCCGTTATCTCTGTTTGCAAACCGAACGTTTGTCGTGCAAAATTTAATCGCCGCATTACTGAGTGGGTTTATTATGGGCTTTGAGGTCTACTTACCCACTTGGACGCAAGGTCTTCTCGGGTTAAAGGCTTCCGAAGCCGGATTTGCGATTACGCCTAGTTCGTTGATGTGGATTGTTGGGTCGTTTATTGCCGGAAAGTTACTCCTGAGCCGTTCCCCATATCAAATTGTGAATATTAGTTTAACGTTAGTGATGATTGGGGCCATTACAATGGCGTTATTACCAGCAACCACACCGTTCTGGTGCTTCTTCGTCATCGCGGGGATCTGTGGGACTGGGTTTGGGATTACCATCACCACGACCACGGTCACCGTCCAGAGCCAAGTTGATGTCGATGAGATTGGGGTTGCAACTTCATTCAACACGTTGTCACGGACGCTCGGACAAACCATGATGGTTTCTATTTTAGGAATTATTATGAACCTTGCCATGACCCGCGGCGTTGCTAATCATCATGGCACGAGTATGGCCATGATGAACAAACTTATCAATCCGCAAACGGCGGTGAGTTTGCCGGCTAACGTTTTACCAACCTTACGTGGGATCTTATATCAGGGCCTACATGCCATCTTTATTGCTGGAGTGATCCTGATTGTGATCTCGTTTGCGGTCAACTTCTTTGACCGTCGTGAGACGCAACACCTGACCGACGACAAGGGGTAATTATTCCCGTTTTGAAAACAGTTACGGTATAATGGTTTTAAACGATCGAGAGTGGAGGCGAAGAAAATGTTTGAAAGTAATCATGCACGTTATGCCAGTTATGGTACCGTTGCGGTCCTACCCGGCGACATGATCGACGCCGTCTGGGATATCATTGACAATGACCTCCAAGGCCTCTTTCCGTTGGCAAATCTGCTAACGTTTAAGCTTCACAATAATCAGGGGATGACGACGTTTGAATATGTTCAGACGGACGACAAACGCGGGGCGGTCAGTGCCGGATTCGACACCGACTTTACCTACGCGCCTCAGTTGCCAGAAACCGTTCTGGCCTATGATGACGGTGATAGCCAAATCATTTTATTGCCATCGGAAACGGCAGATCACTAAAAAAATGTGACAAGAAGAGGGATGCTGCGGCATGCCTCTTTTTTGTCACTTCCGAATCGTAAAAAAACGCCACACCTCTCAATAGGGGGTGTGGCGTTGGTCGTCGGATTAGATGGTTGCGTCTGTCCGAATGTCTTTTAAAGCATCATCAATTTGTTGGAGAACGAGTTCCGTGTTGCCGGGAACGTCCAGGTCGTACTTTTGTAAGTCGATCCGAACCTTAGGACTCACGTCGTAGTCTGCGTACCAGCCTTGGTAAGCGGTCCACATCTTCTTGTAGTAAGCTTCCAGGCTTGGGTTATCGTCGAATTGTTCGTAGTCACGACCACGCTTCTTGATACGGTGAAGAATGGTGTCGAAATCGGCATCCGCATAGACTAATAAGTCAGGGGCCTTCTTTGGCAGTGCACTTAGTTCATTCATCATGTTATCCAGCAGGCTTAAGTAAACTTCCAACTCGGTATCTGTGATGTTCCCTTCGGCGTTATTTTCACGCGTAAAGAGGGCATCTTCATAGATTGAACGGTCCAGAACGTTGTTGTCATCCGCCAACGCCCGTTTAATCATGCTAAAACGTTTGTTGAGGAAGTAAATTTGCAATAAGAAACCGTATTGCTTGGGATTTGCATAGTATAGTGGTAGAACCGGGTTGTCACCAACCGGTTCAAAAAATGCCTTTGTGTCCAAGTGTGATGCAATCTTTCCAGTAAGAGTCGTCTTGCCGACGCCAATCATTCCAGCTGTAATTATCACCATGATAGCCCCTCTTTTATCAAATATACAAGATATAGTGTACCATAAAAAAACTGGCTACTACATTTGCTTGACAGATATTTTTTCGCCATTTCGTGAAGTTTGGTCATTGTTGTATAATAGACTCGTTGGTATAAGTGGATTAGGAGGTTGAACGAGATGTATCAAGCAATCGTCTTTTTTGATTTGGATGGTACGTTATTTGACGATAACAAGAACGTTTTACCGACAAGTATCGCCGCCATTCACGAAATGCAACAACATCATATTCTACCAGTTATTGCCACTGGAAGAAACATTTTTGAAATTCAATATGTGCTCGATGCCACGAACATCGACGCTGTGGTCAGTGCCAATGGGAGTTACGTCCAGTATCAGGGTAAGCGGCTCACGGCTGCGGTGATTCCACAAACGGAACTCGCTGCGATTACCGCCTTTGCCAATGAGCAGGGGGATCCCTTGGGTTACTTCAATAACCAGGGCTTTCGGTTAAGCCAGGCCAACCAGGATACGACCGATAACTTCAAGTTATTGCGGTTGGATGCGAAAGTTGATCCGACCTGGTATCAGACCCAGGAGATTAACTTTCTCAATGTCTTCAATCGTGATAACGAAGCCCCATACCGGGAAAAGTTTGCCGGAGAGCTGTCCTTTGTCCGCAACAATCCGCGGGCACTCGATACGATGGCAACAGGGATTAGCAAACAGACTGGAATTCGAACCTTCCTGAAAGAGGCCGGATTGCAGGATGTGAAGACCTATGCCTTTGGGGATGGGCTAAACGACCTGCAAATGTTCGATGAGGTCGACGTGCCAATTTCCATGGCTAACGGGGTCTTTCAGGCGAAGAACAAGGCAGCCTACGTGACAGGTAGCAATATGGATGATGGCATCGTCCAAGGGATCCGGCACTTTGGACTCATTCACTAAATTTAACGAGAGTGTGACAACAGGCGGTTAGTCAATGAGCATTAACGTCGCTAGACGAATAATCCCGGTCTTGGATTGTTTGTCTAGCGGGGTTAAGCGGAGTTGACTGCCTTTTGTCACACGTTTCGACTATAGACGTTCGGAGCGCAAGAAGGGCCTGAGACTTTTGTCTCAGGCCCTTCGTTTTCACAAGATTAACCTAATTTTTTCGCAATATTTTCGAGCGTGACGCTAGCCGTGTCGGCAAAGACCATGTCGGCAGCTGCCAATTCGTGGGCATCCCCGATACCGAGGGAAACCTCACCGGCAGCGTTGATGGCTTGGACACCAGCAGCGGCATCTTCCACCCCGATACACTGAGCGGGGTCAAGGTTGAGAACCTGGGCACCCTTGGTGTAAATTTCGGGATCCGGCTTGCCGTGGGTCAGACTGGCTGGATCAACGACCTTGGGGAAGTAGTCGGCCAGCTGAAGCTTATCGAGAACCCGTGGGGCGTTCTTGGAGGCCGAAGCGAGAGAGAGTTGATAGCCCTTAGCTCGGAGGTTATCTAGAAAGGCCTTCATGCCTGGCAAAATGTTGGCAGGGGTCATCTTGTTAACCTCGGCAACATAATTGTCATTCTTCTGAGTGGCCAAGGCCACCTTCTGGTCTTGGGTGTAGTCGTTTTCCTTGTGACCAGCCTTCAGAATCATCTCGAGCGAATCCATGCGACTGATTCCTTTGAGGCCGTTGGCCAGGTCATCATTCCAGCTCACCCCAAGGGAGTCGGCGAGTTGGTGCCAGGCGTTACCGTGCAAGACGGAAGTGTCCGTAATGACCCCATCTAAGTCAAAAACAAAACCCTTAATATCCGCAAATTTAGTCATCATTGAAAACTCCTTAATATGAAATAGTTTGTGTTTGATTTGGTTTTAACGTGATCTCTTGGTCACCAATCGTTAAGACGGCTGCTTTATCTGCCGTGACTTGAACGTGCTGGTGGTCAATCGTGAAATGATACCGTGTTCCCCGAACCAGTTGCGCGAAGTCCAACTGTTGCCAAGTTGCTGGCAGGTGAGGGTTAACGGACAGCTTAGGCGCTAAGATATCTACCCCTGCGTAGTGCCGGGTAGTCATGAGGGTAACGGCTCCCATGACGCCCAGGTGAATGCCTTCGGCAGTGGTCCCACCTTGAATGTCGTAATAGTCCGATAGGAGGGCCTGTGAGAAGAGTTTCCACGACTGGTCCATGTTACCCGCCATTGCCGTTAGAACGGCGTAGACAATACGAGAGAGGGTGGATCCATGGGTGGTTCGGTCCAGGTAGAACTGAAGGTTCTTGTCGAAGGCACCCTTTGGTAGGTGATAGCCCAATTGATCCAAAAGCCCGAAGACCTGTTGCTCATCGAGACTGTAGAAAGCCATCAACGCATCGGCTTGTTTGGCAACCTGGTAGGCATCGGGCGTCTTACCCTCGGCCTTTAAGATCCGGTCCATCCGGGAGATATCGCCGTACTTCTTCTGATATTTAGCGAAGTCGAGGCGGGGAAGCTTGAAGTACCCGGCAAACTGGCCGATGATCCCGGCTGGGCTGATATCGAGACGGAGATGGTGACTCACGTCCTTCAACTGGTCGGTTGTCTTAGCCGTCCAGCCAGTCTTCTGGTCACTAGCAGCGACCGCCTTAGCAGGCAGTTCGTGACGCAAAGTCCGCACTTGATTGAAGAGCCAGGTGACCATGAGATTGGTATACGCGTTATCTGCGAGACCGGTACTGTCGGCATTCGGATAGTTTTCGTGGAACTCGTCTGGCCCCATGACCCGGTCGATGGTGTAGCGATGGGTCTGTGAATTTAATTTGGCCCGGCTGAGCCAGAACTTGGAAATTTCACTCAACATCTCTAAACCATAAGCGGTCATGAAGCTTTGATCTCCCGTGATATGGGTGTACATGATGACATTGTAAGCCACGGCTAAGGACACGTGACGCTGGAGGGAAGAATAGTCCGGATCCCAGGAATTGGTCAGGGGATTCAGGTGGACGATTTGTGATTGCTCGTCACCTAACTCACCAGACTGCCAAGGATACATGGCCCCATCGTCACCATCGGCCTGAGCGTTTTTCTTGGCCTCGTCTAGCCGGCGATAACGATACATGAGGAGTTGTTTAGCCAGCTCGGGATCATGCAGCGCGTAGACGGGGAGATCGAACATTTCATCCCAGAAGACATGTCCCCGATAAGCTTCACCGTCGAGTCCCCGTGCATTGACAGAGGCATCGATTTTGCCTGAGGCAATGGCTTGGGTGGCCGAGAAGAGGTGGTACAGGTTGACCCGCGTTAACTTCTGCGCGGTAATATCGCCAGTGATTTGGATGTCAGCCCCGTGCCAGCGCTTTTCCCAATAGTGAGTATTGCTGGTGAGGGTGTCGGCGAAGCTTGCGGCATTAATTTCTGTCGCTGCCGCTTGGTCCAGGGGACTGGTCGTTTCACGGCCGGTAAAGAAGACCACATTTTTTTCAAAGGTATACGTTTGATTTGGTTGAACCGCGGCCGAACGCATCTGTTGAATGTGCTGTTCGGCATGGGACCGGGTGTCAACGGGGGCATCTAGCGCCTCGCCGGGGCCGGTCAGTTGTGATCCAAAGATGAAGGGAACCTTGGACGATTGGGTCTGACCCTCTAAGAAGAGCGTATCGGGTTGACGACTGGTACCCGTAACCTGGATGTGGCGCTGATTGAAGGCCCGGTAGCGTTCAACATTGCTGTTGACGACACTGCCGTCGATTTCAGAATAGATCTGAAGCGACCCAGAAAAGTTGAGTGGGGTCACGCTGTAGCGGATGGCTAAGCGATGCCAGTCCGTCATGTTGGCTAGTTTCGTGGTTTTGATCTGTAGCGCATGGCCGGTGGAAAGTTGAACCAACATGGTTGTGGTCAAGGCACCGGTATGCAGATCCAGACTACGATAGATATCCTGAATATCACTGGACCGAATCTGAAATGGATTTTGATGATCCACCCCAAACGTTAGGGCCTGGGCATTTGGCAGGTTGACCAGGTCTTCATTGACGACCTGACGTCCGTTGATATTCGTTGTCAATTGATCATACAAGCCGGCCGTGTACATGCCAGGATAGTTGTCAGTGTCTGCGTGAGCTTCGGTATAAGCCCCACGCAGGCCGAAGAACCCGTTACCCACGGTTAACATGGCCTCTTGTCCGTAGTTCCGTTTACCCGCATATTGGCCGTAGTAATCCAAGTGCCAGCTGAGGTACTCACGTTTGCTAGCCAGGGCATGTTCCAGTCCCTGGTCCGCAATGGCTTGGCTGCTGACTACGGGGATGTTTAGCATGTTGGTAATGGCTAAACCAATATCAATCCGTTGGTGGTTAATCCCGACAACGGTGTCGGAGAAGGGATAACTCAGGGCGTTATCGACCACTGCGGCATCCACGTCAAGACCCACTAAGCGTACTCGTAAATTCTCAAGATTTTCGCCGATGCTTTGGTCAGTGTTATATGCGATAGTGAACTCGCGCTGCGCCTCCGGTTTGCCGGCAGGGGCATAGCTGACCTGAAGAGCGTCATCTGAAACGTGTAACGTAATAATTTTCAAACCCAATCGTCTTCCTTTCTATTAATTATTTGCACAATCATTCACTATTAATCTTAGGCTACCCCCTGGTAATTAGCAATTATTCTCCCTCTGTCGGTGTGAAATAAATATTATTATAAAGGCCGGTTTCATGCAAATGCAAGCGATTGCACATGTTTGGACCTGGTTCGCTGAGTGACTATTCCAACCGGAGCAAAGAAAAGAGATTGTGAGAACCTGTGAAAACGTGGTAAGATTTGACCAATGAGAACTGAGAGGGAGAGGCGACGTGGGAAAATTCATTCGGACCGTGAGTTTAATTGTGAGTTTAACGGTGGTGATTATTCTAGCGACGGTGTGGATTGCCGTGCATTGGGTTACTGGAATCTGGGCTCAGGCAGCCGTGAGCTTAGTGGGATTCACTCTAGCAACGGTGTGGGATTGCAGAATTCTTTTTAAGCGTTGGGCAGTCATTGCCCCTATGCTCCAACGCACCCCTAAGAAGGAAAAGATGGCGGATTCAGAAGAAAAAACGACACAAAAAAAGCCATTACGATAAGTCGCAATGGCCAAAGAGTAAGGTTACAACATAATTGGGGGATTATGCTGTAAAAATTTCATCTACTTTGGGGGAGTAAAATGAAATCGTCTGTTGAATGAGGACAGAAGCCTCACGCGCAAGTCGAGACTTAACTCAAACTTGCCCGCAACCATATAGTAACCCATAATGAGAAAAAATGCCATTAAAAAATTAATATTGAGAAAAATGGGTTTTGCTGACTAATTAGAAGTAACGGATCGTGGGATTCTGCGGGCCGTTCCACGGTTAGTTAAGCGAGCCAACAAAGGATGGATAGTGTGAATAGTACACAAAAACAAAACTTTATTAACATTGGGTGGTTCCTGGTCATGCTCATTCTGGTCACGATTGTCCAGATTCCCTTAGCTTTTTTAAGTCGTGGGGCTAGCTGGCAACGTGGATTATGGGCCGTTGTTTATGCCGCCGGCTTTCTGGTGGCGATTGCCATTGGCTTGTGGATCTATCGGCGGATCGTCCCTGGTAAGTGGCAACGACTGACTGGCCAAGACTGGCGACTCATGGTGAAGGGCTACGTCTTTATGATGGTGGTTGAAATGAGCCTAAACATTGTGAATATGTTGGCTTTTAAGGAAACTAGTACGAAGAACAATGACCTCATTGCAACAATTCTCGGTAAGAGTCCCTTGTCCTTAATCATGTTGAGCCTGACGGCGGTGTTAGCGTCACCCGTTCTGGAGGAGTTAACTTTTCGGGGAATTTTGGTGAGTGGCTGTTTCTCTAAGGAGCGTTTTTGGTTACCGGTTGTCGCGAGTGGCATTGTCTTCTCGTTAGTTCATCAAAGTGACAATCCGATCAGTTGGCTCATCTATGCCATCATGGGGGGGACCTTCGCCTACGTCTATCGCAAGACTGGTAAGCTCCAAACCACGATTTTTATGCACGGTTTTAATAATTTAATTGCCATGTTGCTCATGGTGACGGCGATTCATTAAAGAGTGTGACCAAAGGCGGTTAGTCAATGAGCATTAATGTCGATAGACGAATAATCCCGGTCTTGGATTGTTTGTCTATCGGGGTTAAGCGGAGTTGACTGCCTTTTGTCACACGTTTCGACTATAGATGTTTGGAGCGCAAGAAATGGCCTGAGACTTTTGTCACAGGCCCGATTCATTAAAAAAGCTTAGCGGTTACTAGCCGCTAAGCTTTTTAATTGTCGCTATCGATGTTTTTGGTAATCAGTCGCTGACGACTGACCGTATCTAATTGGGACTTAACAGTGGCCAATTCAGCCATTGTGTCATCGATTTCCTTGTCGGTCATTCCCAATAAGGTTTGACATTGACCGATTCGAGCATAGACCTCTTCGCGTTTGGCAGTGGCCATTTCGGTTAAGTGAATTAACACCTGGCGTTCATCGGTTTGACTACGAACACGACTCACCCAACCCTGTTTTTCCAGACGCTTTAACAGAGGAGTTAATGTGCCGCTATCTAATTCCAAGCGTTCACCGAGTTGGTGAACGGTCAGTGGAGCATCCTCCCATAGAACCAACATCGCAATGTATTGCGGGTAGGTCAGGCTAAATGGGGCAAGGGCACTCTGATAGAAGTGGTTAAACTTCTTGCTAGCGGAATAGATCGAGAAGCAAAGTTGCTGGTCGAGTAAGACTGGCGGAACCTTTGACATGGCGCAGGCCTCCTTTCGAATACTTTCAGAATATTGTATACGGGAGATTGTAAAATATAACCGAACACTTGTAGACAAAAAAGCCCATAGAGGCCTTTAATAGAATTACCACAACA
>NZ_BROB01000042.1 GCF_024345185.1 Levilactobacillus humaensis
TGTTGTGGTAATTCTATTAAAGGCCTCTATGGGCTTTTTTGTCTACAAGTGTTCGGTTATATTTTACAATCTCCCAAGTTAATAACGATGGCGGTTCCTCTTTTGAGGAGCCGTCATTTTTGCGTACGTAAAATCCCGTTGTGACGGGGTTTGTCTGCGTAAGCGATTCAAAGTGGAATTGGTTGTCATCATTTTGTAACATTTACTCAATTTCCCTGTAACAGTCGAAGTCTATGCTGGGGTTACTGAAGAACAACCAGACAAGGAGGAACCAGCTTGAAATTAAAGGCACTGTTGATGACGATGTTAATGATGGGGACGTTGGTTCTTTCCGGCGTGACGACGTTGGTGGGGTCAACCACTACGGCCGAAGCCAAGGTGACTTACGTTTGCAAGCTTTCCAAGCAAGAGCGGCAGGCAAAGAAGTGGATTGCTATGAAGGAATCCGGCGGAAATTACAAGGCGACGAATGGCCTCTACTATGGTCGCTACCAACTCACTCGTTCCTACTTAAAAGGGGACTACAGCAAGGCTAACCAGGAAAAGACGGCGGATCGTTATGCCCACAGCCGTTACGGCACCTGGGTCAAGGCTAAGCGTCACTGGTTGGCGTGTGGCTGGTTCTAAATCATGATGACTAGCGGCTCGGGATTTTCCTGGGCTTTTTATTTTGGTGTTTGCCAATAAAGAAAAATGACGTCAAATTCAGTATCTACGCTGAATTTGGCGCCATTTTTAATTAGGATTCGGCGAGTGGATCTTGTTTCATGAGCAGGTGGAACTTGAGAATGATTAGCAGGTTGAATCCCACGATCATGCTCAGGAGAATTCCCCAAGCGGTATTGGTGCCGGCATTCGTAGAGATGGCTGACCGTAAGAGATCGATCAGGTAGGTCATCGGTAGCCACGGATTGATCCGTTGAGCAAAGGAGCTAACCAATGGTGTCGGGTACAAGCCGCCAGAGCTTGCGAGTTGTAGAACCAAGACGATCGAGATGAGCCAGGTGCCGAAGCCACCGAGTAGGAGGCGAAGGCAGAAGATGAGGGAAAGAAATAGAACTGATCCCAGAAGAATAGCCCAGAAGAGGGCAGACTCCGAGCGGACGGTTAGGCCGTTAGCTTGTCGTAGCGTGAAGAAGAGTAGACCGCTTTGAATGAGTGCAACCACCCCGACGACACTGGCTTTGCTTCCCCACCAAGTGAGGGCTAAGCGTGGCTTGCGGTAAAATATCGCGCCGTCGTACATGGTTCCCAGGGCAATCCCACCGACGTAAAGACCAATTGCAATGGCAAACGGCGCCATCCCGGTACCATTATTGGGAACCTTGGCAATATCGTGGCTTTGAACCGCCACGGGTTGCGCTAAAGCCATTGCTGTTGTCGTGGTATCGGCAATTGTTGCGAGTTGTTGATGACCATTAGTGAGAGCTTGCCCCATCGTAACGGATCCTTGCTGGAGGCGCTGAATACCTTGTTGCGAGGCGGTTAGGCCCATGGTCAACGCTTGATTGTGAATCGGTGTCGTAGCGGTCAGAAGCCTTTGCGCTCCCAGACCAAGTTGCTGGCTCCCAGCTGAGAGAGCAGTCGTTCCCTTGGCCGCGGCAGCCATGCCGGCAGATGCGCCGTGGACAGCAGTTAAGAGGGCTTGAACGTTCAACTGTGTGACTTCTCGGCTGACCTTGGTCGTAATGCTAGTGGCCATTCCGCTAGTAATTTTAGAAACGATAAAGTTCTGGCCGGAGTTTTGGGTGTAGTGAAGTTGCATTTGCTGGGGATGAGTCGTGAGTAAGGTCGTCGCGTCCTGAGAGAAGTCGCGAGGAACCGTGACGACGAGATAAACTTTCCCAGATTTCAGTTGTCGCTCTGCCGTAGTTGCCGAGAGATGGTGGAAGTCGAGGCTGTCAGATCGAATGAGGTTGTGGGTGAGTTGTCGGCCAATCGCAATCGTTTTACCATGGATCGTTGCTGGTCGGTCGTGATCCACGATGGCTACGGGAATATCATCGGTATGACCATAAGTGTTCCACATGGATGATAGGTAAAGGTAGCAGTAGATTGCCGGGATTAGGGCAATCATGAGTAGAACTAGAATCAGAGATTTGTGTTGCCATAAAGCGTGCCATTCACTCTTTAACATGAAAATCCCACCTTTCGAGGAGCTGTTGCGTTGCTCTAAAGCACCCTTAGCGTAAGGCCACCAGCCAAGTGGTGCAATCGACAATATAAGTGGAAGTGTTGGGTAAAAATGACCAACATTGTCGTGAGCTTTCCCATAAAAGACTGGCTTGATTAACTGAAAAGGCCAACAACAGGTTTACCGGAAGTGTTGATTGACGCTGTTAAAGAAAAGTTATCTAATTGATTTAAAATGGCGTGATTCAGTGAGGGGATGAGGTTATGGAGACAGATACGCGGGTTCTGACAACGGAAGTTAAGTTACAGCGGGCTTTCGTTAAATTGCTGGCAGACAAGGGATTTGATCATCTCACAGTTCGAGATTTAGCTCGTGAAGCCGCGATTAATCGCGGAACCTTTTACCAGCACTATTTGGATAAATTTGATTTACTAACGAGCTATGAGAATGAGCTAGTGGGAGCCGTGCAGGGAATTTTTACACAGTATCCCAAGCCAATGGGGAAAATGGTACCGGACCAGCGGGATGCTTTTTGGCAATTGTTTCAATATTTGTATCACCAACGGGCTTTGAGCGCCGCATTATTGCGGTGTCCGGCGTCAAAGATTGGCCCCCGCCTCAAGGCACTCATTGTGATGATTGTGGCGGTTCCAGTCGATGGTGAAGCTGCGATTCCACAAGACATTGCGCAGGAGATCGTGGTCCAGGGAGTTCTCGATTTCATTCGTTATTGGTTGACGCGTGACGTGGTTTTATCTCCGCAGCGAGCCTACGCGATTTTCAAGGTAACACGGACGCTTTCACCCCAACAATTAGTCGGTGACAATGAAAGCTTTTCAAATAATTCTTGAAAGCGGATACAAAGTTGATTACACTAGTAATTAACTGAGAAAAAGCGTAGGAGGAAATTATGGGAAAAACATTGGCAATTAATGCGGGAAGTTCAACACTGAAGTGGAAACTCTTTGAAATGCCAGAGGAGACGGTCATTGCATCTGGTTTGGTCGATCGCTTAAATCTGCCCGGCTCGATCTTTAAGGTCAAGTTGGCCAACGGCGAAAAGTTTACGGATACCCAGGACAACATCACCAACCAAGAGGCGGCAGCCATGGTGCTGACACGCCTCAAGTCCTACGGGATTTTGGACCACTTGAGTGAAATTACCGGTGTCGGTCACAGAATCGTGGCCGGGGGGGAAATCTTCAAGGACTCCGCGCTGATTACACCGGAAGTCTTGGACCAAATCAAGTCCTTAAAGGACTATGCACCGCTCCACAACCCGGTTCAAGCTTACTACATCGAGGTCTTCCAGCAGTTATTGCCAGATGCCCAACAGGTCGCGGTTTTTGACACCTCCCTTTATACGGATATGCCGGCCGTGAACTACATGTATAGCCTGCCTTACGAATACTACGAAAAGTTTGGGGCCCGTAAATATGGGGCTCATGGAACCAGTCACCGTTACGTGGCGCACCGGACCGCAGAAATTCTCGGCAAACCCTTAGAAGACCTGAAACTGATCACCCTGCATTTGGGCTCTGGTTCCTCGGTCACGGCATTTGACCATGGTCAGGCCCTCGATACCTCGATGGGCTTCACGCCGCTCGCAGGGGTCATGATGGGGACCCGTTCGGGGGATATCGACGCTTCCCTGGTCGCCTTCCTGGCGGAGAAACTTCAGATTGATATGCCAGCCATGGTGGATATCTTAAACCATAAGTCTGGGCTGTTAGGAGTTTCCGAATTGTCACCCGATCAACGTGACCTGGAAGATACTCAAGACGAACGGCCCAAGTCTAAGCTGGCTCTGGATATGTTCGTTAACCGCGTGGTTCGCTACGTGGGGAGCTATGTGGCCGAACTGGGTGGCTTAGATGCCATCGTCTTCACGGCCGGTTCCGGTGAGAATGGGATTGCCATGCGTCAGGCTATTGCCGATAAACTTGGGGTCTTCGGCGTCGTTATCGATCCCGCTAAGAATGACTTCCGGGGAGAGGAACATATCGTGAGTCCTGACGACGCGGCCGTTAAGGTTCTGGTCGTGCCAACCAATGAAGAACTCATGATTGTTCGCGACGTGGACCGTTTGTCCCACTAAGTTTTTCAAAGGCCGTTAGGCCGCTTTGAATTTTAAATGTAGGAAGTTGGGCCGCCTGCGGCTGTCAGGGGTTACGCCTGCTGTGGGGACCACCTACAGCCAAAAGGCGGGCTTCCGGCTCGCTTGGAAGCCCCGCTGAGACCCGCGAGTCTCCCAAGTCGTCCCAGTCTGTAAGGCCGAGAAGAGCGCTCGGTCTAACAGACTCGTCACGGCTGGCTCCACCCCTGGCCTCCTCCGGCTCAGGTAGTGGGTTATGGCGGCCTGGGTTCGTAAATGCTTCTGGTACGCAGTGATGATCCTGGTTGAAATGGTCAGAGTCTTCTGCTGGTATCACAAATTTAACAGTCAAAAAACCCTCAACCGCGCTGGTTAGCATGGTTGAGGGCTTTACAATTGTTGTGATTTTTAAAGTGATCGTGGTTGTGATGCAGGGTTGGTGAACAAGCTTTGTTGTCAGCTCAGTAGTGGTTAATCTGACGCTGTGGTCTGTTGTCGGACGGAAAATGGCGGATCTTGACTGCTCATGTAGCGGTTAAAAACCAATCTAGCCGGAGGAGGTCAGGGATGGAGCCGGCCGTGGTGGTACTGTTAGATCGAGTGATTTTCTCGACCTTACAGTATGGGCGACTTTGAAGACCCGCGCCTCTGGCGGGGCTTCAAATCGAGCGAGAAGCCCAAGGGGCTGAAGCGTCCCCACAGCAGGCGTAATCCCTGACAGCCGCAGGCGGTCGTCTACATTCATTTTCACTCCTACCGACAATCTGACAAGCTTACCGCATCTGAAGATCCCGACGCCGGTAACCCAGCCAACCGACGATAACCAGAACGATAGCTAAACCAATCATCCAGCTAAAGGTCGTCCAGTTGACCGCGTGTTGCGGAATCCGGGGCATCCAACCAGCAGGGGTGACGTTTTTAACCCAGTCAGGTAACTTGAGCAGGCTCCCCATGTAGACGGAAACAAAGCCCAATGCCAGATAGAGCCAGGTGAAGGTCTTGATCCGTGGCCAGCAACCGACGAGTAACACGGCAATGCCCAGGAAGACCCAAATTTCGGGAAGTTGTCCAGCAATCCCTTGCCAGAATTCGTGGGCACTGATACCGTCCTTCACGTGATCCAGGCTGGCATCCCCCATGACGACAATGCCACCCAGACCACCAATGTAGGCCAGGGTACTGGTCAGAAAGGCGGGACCAACGTAGCTGAAGAAGAGGCGCGTGCGGCTCACTGGCCGGGCGTAAACGGCTTCCAACCAGCCACGAGTTTCGTCCGTGTGCGCCTTTAGGATCAGCTGAATACCGGGAATGGTAGCCACGGCGGCCATGACAACCGCCAGGAGTGACGTGAAGCTTAACAGGACTTTGTGATTAGCCTCGTGGACCATAGCGGCCCCAAAGACCTGTTGCATTGTCGGATTGGTCTTGAGGATGTCACCGATGGTGTTGAAGACCGTTCCATAGGCAATTCCGAAGATGATGACCGCGAGGATCCACGCGATAATGACGTTGCGTTGGCGACGCCACAGTAGGGAAAGTGGTCCCCGTAGAAAGGCTGATGCACGACTCTTACCAGGTCGCGTAGTCAGCGCGCCAGCACCGAGGTCTCGGCGGTTATTGGCCATGACGGCCAAGCCAAAGAGAATCAGTGCGGTCGCCAGGCTCAACCAGACGGGCATCCAATTGGCATCATTGTAGGGGGCCAATTTCTCCACCCACCCCAGGGGTGACCACCAGGTGAGTCGTGGGTGTTGAACATCGGTGATCATCCGGGCTAAATAGCTGATGCCAAAAAGGGTGTAGGCGAGTCCAGTGGCACTGGCAGAGTGATCGGCAATTTGGGCCATCAGGAGGCCTAAGAAACCGAATAGGAGCCCGGTAGCAGCTAGGCCAATCCCGATTAACCAGTTTCCTTCAAGCGAAGCACCTGGCATGTTAGCGGCGGTTAAACCGACGCTGTAGAGGATACCTAGGAGGCCGTTGACGATGACTAACTCCCAAGCCGCGGCGGCTAATGGGGCGTCCGTCCCAACCGCGTGAGAGCGTACGAGCTCGGTGATGCCCAGGTCTTCCTCACCACGAGTGGCGTGGACGCTGAGGGCGAGGTTCATGACGACCTGAATCAGCGCCATGAATAGAAGCATTTCATTGGCAAAAATTTCGGCCGTGGTGACCTTTCCTTTGAAGGAGAAGGCCCCAAACATTGCGACGATCCCCGGGCTAGCGAGGGTCCCCTTGATGGCGGCAATCTCGGATTGGGTCCCGTAGATGTCTTCAAACTTCCAGGCCACGCTGGCCATCAGGGCGGCTAGAATGATAATCCACATGAGAATTCGGAAACGATCGCGGCGAAAGGCTAGCCGGATCAGTTGACCGGTACGTCCATAACGTGACATGGCGATCACTCCTTTCCCGTGTAGTAGTGCATGAAGAGATCTTCCAGGGTGGGTGGCGTACTCTGTAAGGCCATGACCTGGTGTTGCGCCAGGGTAGCCATAATTGTTGCTAGTTGAGAATCTTCGACGGCAAATTGCCACTCGTGGGCCTGATGGCCGGCGGTGACGCCATGAACCCCAGGCAGGGTGGTTACGTCAAAGTCATCACCTAGCGTAACGGTCACCATCGTGCGGGTCAGGTGCCGCATCTCAGCGAGACTCCCGGTCTCGATGATTTGCCCCTCACGGATGATCCCGATGCGGTCACACATGCGTTCCACTTCGGAAAGAATATGACTCGAGAGCAGGACGGCCTTGCCACGTTGCTTTAGGTCTAGGACGGCTTCCTGGAAGACCCGTTCGTTGAGTGGATCCAGTCCAGAGGTTGGTTCGTCAAAGATGTAGAAGTCAGCGTCTTGGGAGAAGGCGGCGATCAACGCCACTTTCTGGCGGTTCCCTTTGGAATAGGTCCGCGCCTTCTTCGTCGGATCAAGGCCGAACTGTTTGATTAAGGCATCGGTCTTGTCGGAGTGGGCCGTGCCGTTCATTTTGAGTAAGAGATCAATGATTTCGCCCCCGGTCAGATTCGGCCAGAGGTACACGTCGCCGGGCACATAGGCCAAGCGTTGGTGGATCGTGACGCTGTCGTGCCAGACGTCCTGACCGAAGATGGTCGCCGATCCGCCAGTTGCTCGTATCAGACCCAGGAGTACCCGGATCGTGGTTGATTTACCAGCACCGTTAGGTCCAATGAACCCGAACACCTCACCGGCATTCACACTGAAGGTGATATCCTTTAATGCTTGAAAACGCCCAAACTTTTTTTGTAACTGATGAATTTGTAAAATAGGCTGTGTTGCCATTTGAATCCCCTCCTCACGGTTATTAAATCGCTATTATCGTAAGCCTTGGTTTGGGGGAAGTCAATAGAAAAGTGAACTATTTATCTTAAATAGTTCACCAAATTTAAATACGCCGGGGGCGAATGTGCTAAAATAATAACAGCTAAGAAGAAACCGCTGACATTTTAAAAAACAGGCAAAGGGACGTGAACCAAGTGGCAACGAACCAAGAGAGAAAGGACCAACAGCGGCGTAAAATTCTGGCCGCCGCAACCAAGTTATTTCTACGCGATGGCTATAAACCCACGCACGTGAAGGGTGTGGCGGATGAGGCCAACGTGTCGCAGGTCACCCTATATAAATACTTTGATAGTAAGTATGACTTGGCTCACCAGGTCGTCTTGGATCTCATCGTGGGCGGCTATGCCCAGTATCGGACGGTGGTTGATGACCCCCAGAAGTCGTTTCGTGAGGTTGTTCAATTCATGATGAAGACCAAGGTGAAGGTATCCGCTGGGATGAGTCAGGATTTCTACAATTTCACGGTGGCGGACATGCAGGGAAAGTTCGGTAACGGTGAGGCCAAGGCCACGTACGATGCCGGAAAACAATCCTTCTGGGATGCCGTCATTCAGCGCGGCCGAGACGCGGGGATGATTAATCCGGAGATTTCCAATGCGGCCCTGACCATGTATCTGGACATGTATGTCGACTACTTCAGCTCGCCGGACCACGATATTCCCGAGTACCGGCAGCTGATTGACCAATTAATGCACTTATTCTTCTATGGGTTCGTGGGGCTTGCCCCGGACACGGTGGAGGGAAAAACTTCTAAGGAGCGTAAACATGACGGAAAATGATGTTTTAGCAGCAGTTCGAGCCTTTTCACAGAGCAAAATGGGGGATGACGAGACCGGTCACGGCTTCGATCACATTCAACGCGTCGTCAGTCTCACCGACAAGTTAGTGCGGGAATATCCTGCCGCTAACCGAGTGTTGACGGTCACCGCCGCCTACCTCCACGATGTCATTGACGAGAAGCTGGTTGACGATACCGCCGCAGCCAGTGCCGAGGTGCGGGACTTTCTGACCCAACAGGGATTCAGCGCCGCCGACAGTGACACGGTCTTTCTGATTATGGACAACATGTCTTATCACAAGACGATTGATGGGACCGCCAAGCCATTACCGTTGGAAGGTCAAATCGTCCAAGATGCCGATCGGCTGGATGCGATTGGGGCAATTGGGATTTCTCGGGCCATTTATTTTGGGGGCCATTTTGGTGAAAAGATCTATGATCCAGCTGTTAATCCCCGAACAAGCATGACGCATGCGGAGTACCGGAACCTGGATAACGAAACCATTATTAACCACTTCTACGAAAAATTACTCAAGTTGAAGGACTTGATGAACACCGACGCTGCTAAGCGAGTGGCCGAACACCGCCAACAAGTGATGCTCGACTTCCTGGCAGAATACAAGGCAGAGTGGAACGCCCAGGCTTAGCTAAATGTGTGGCGATCGGTCATTTTTTGAGTTATTTTCTTCACAAGATGACAAATGCAAAATCCCAGTATAACGGGTTTCTTAGTTTGTTTTGTATATTATTTACAAAAATAACTTGAAATTTGTAACTTTTTTACATATACTAGGAGTCGTTAGGTTGATGCGAATTTTCGATTAAAGGAAGGAACTTAAACCATGAAGATTGGATTAGTTGGATTAGGAAAAATGGGTAGTAACTTAGCTCAAAACATGATGGACCATGGAAATGAAGTTGTGGCGTTCGATTTGAACCAGGACTTCGTTAATGAAGCTGCCAGATTTGGTGCTGAAGCCGCAACCTCACTCGAAGACTTGTTAAGCAAGTTGACCACGCCCAAGATTGTTTGGTTGATGTTGCCAGCCGGCAAGCCAACTGACTCGACCATCACCACGCTGACGGAAAAGTTGCGTGCAGGCGATTTTATTATCGATGGTGGGAACTCCTTCTGGAAGGATTCGGCGGCCGCTGCTAAGTTAGCGGAAGCCCAAGGCATCAACTTCTTCGACTGTGGGACTTCCGGTGGTCAAGCCGGTGCCCGCGAAAATGGGAACTTCATGATCGGTGGGACGAGTGCCGAAGCTTTCGAAACCCTGAAGCCACTCTTCGAAGGGATTTCCGACAAGAACGGTTACCTTTACACCGGTGCCGCTGGTTCCGGTCACTACCTGAAGATGGTCCACAACGGGATCGAATACGGGATGATGGAAGCCATCGGTGAAGGGTTCGATGTTCTGGCTCACAGTGACTTCGATTACGATAACGAAGCCGTTGCCAAGCTCTGGAACTCGGGTTCTGTGGTTCGTTCATGGCTGATGGAATTGATTCAAGAAGCCTTTGCGGATGACGAGAAGTTAGATGACATCAAGGGGATCATGCACAGTTCCGGTGAAGGTAAGTGGACCTTACAAGAAGCCCTGGACCAACAAGTCGCAACGCCAGTTATCGGGCTTTCCCTGATGATGCGTTACCGTTCAATGGAAACCGACACCATGACGGGTAAAGTCGTTGCCGCCTTGCGGAACGGCTTCGGTGGCCACGCGGTCGACAAGGCTAAGAAGTAAACTTTTAAATTGAATTTTATGGCGGGGACTGGCACTGATGCTGGTCTCTTTTTTTTGCGTCAAAATTGCTATCTTTAGTAATCGGACGTGATTTACTTTGAGATGTTGAAGGGGACGTCTTCGAGCCCCATAGGACGTCTCCCTTGCCCACTGCAGGTGGAGAAATTTAAGGGAATATAAATTTAACCATGCATTTTTCAGAAAATGTGCGTATGATAGTAAGCAGTGACGCTAATTTGAAAGAGAGATGTTAAAATGACGCAAGTAAATTCTGACCCAGACAAGGTCTCGCGGAGCAACTTAATTGCCATCTTTGCGGTAGCGCTGATGGCCTTCCTGGGAATCCTAGTGGAAACCTCGATGAATGTGACGTTCCCAACGTTAATGAAAACCATGCACGTGTCCCTCAGCACCGTGCAGTGGATTACCACGGGGTACCTGTTGACGGTAGCCCTGCTGATGATTACCTCAGCCTTTCTCAAACAACGCTTTACGAATCGACAACTCTTCGTGGCGGCCGCGACCGCTTTTATTTTGGGCGCTTCGATTTGTGCGCTCGCACCCAGTTTCGGGATTTTGCTGTTTGGTCGGATTATTCAAGCTGGTTGTGCCGGGATCGCCATTCCACTAATGTTTAACGTGGTTATGGAAAGTGTGCCCCGTTCGCGCCTCGGATTCTACATGGGGATGGCCGGGTTAATCCTGATGATCGCCCCAGCCAGTGGCCCAACCTTCGGGGGAATCATGGTTTCCTTGGCCGATTGGCGTATGATTTTCTGGTCCACGATCCCGGTGGAAGCCTTGGTCTTACTCCTCGGTTTCCGGGCCATTAAGCAGTTCGATCCTGTGTCGAAGGTTCACTTTGACTGGAGTCAATTTATCCTGCTCGCCATCGCCTTTGTCAGCTTTACGATGGGAGTTAACAGTCTCAGCACTTCAGGCCTGCTTAGCTGGGAGTTCCTGGGTGGCGTTGGCCTGGCTCTGGTGATGATTTGGGGCTATATTCGCTTATCCAAGCACAGTGAGCACCAACTTCTCAAGCTCGAAATTTTCAAGAATCCCGTCTTCACGTTTAGCTTTTTAGCCTACGTGAGCCTACAGTTCTGTAACATTGGGATTAACTTTGCGCTCCCTAACTACGCTCAGATCGTCGTGGCTGCGAGTTCATTAGCCGGCGGGATGATGTTACTTCCCGGAAGCCTAGTGACGGCCTTGCTTCAACCTTGGTTTGGCCACTTGTTGGATGCGCACGGGGCCCGGTTGCCAATCTTACTGGGGAGTAGCCTCTTTACCTTAGCGGCGGTCTTCTTCACCATATTGGGGCAACACTTGAGTGTGCTGATCATTGCGATCCTCTACGTTTTATTCAGTGTTGGTCGGTCGATGGCCTTCAGTAACACCCTGACAAATGGGTTGAAAGAGGTCGCACTGACGCAGCGGGCCGACGCCAATGCCATTTACAACACGGGGCAACAGTTCGCTGGGTCCTTGGGAACCACGATTCTGGCGGCCTTGATGTCTTCAGTGAAGACGCCCGGCTTGTCCAACGCCCAACAGACGGCGCGGGGGAGTCAGTTAGCCTTTGGGTTGATTCTGGTTCTGAGTATTCTCAACTTTGGGCTATATACGATTGTGTTTAAGCACCAAAAAACAGATAGATAAAGAGAATGGACGACTGGCATTTGCCGGTCGTCCATTTTCAATTTAGTGATGAAATTTCAGATACAGCCAGTAAAGGAGAATCATAGCGGGACTAAATTCAGCGACCCGTACCAGGGCATCTCCGATGTTACTTAGCAGGATCAAGTTAGCCCAGATACTAGTCTTAGAGTCAATGGCATCAATGGCGGCAAAGTATAGGTAGGTCAGGCCGCCATAAAGGACGCCAGCGCTGATCCCCGTGATAATCGCCTGAATCCAGACCGGTTGCTTGCGACTCAATCGCTGTTGCTTACGGTTCCCGATACCGAGCACGTAACCTGCTCCAAGCAGGTACACGACGACTCCGGTTAGAAAGAAGAGGCTGGTGAGGGCCAACCAGGAGAGTGCGGTGGCGGGATGACGTTGGGCAAAAAAACTTGTGATAATTGGGGCCAGAAAAACGTAGATGGCGCCCCACAAGAGGGCCTTATCCTCGATCCGCTTGGCCATTAGGCGTTTGGTGTCGTCGAACTCCCCGTTGACCCCGTAGAACCAGATACTGAATTTGTCATGGAAAGGGTGGTTATTAGTCATGTTATTGCCTCCCCGAATAATGATTTAGAAGTTAGTAGAAGCCCACTCCGAAGGGCTTCTACCAATTTCTAAGTATAGTCACGGTGATTAGACTTGTCGAGAAAAAAAGTATCCGAAGGTTAGTTCGGATACTCAGATGGAAAAATTATGACAAATTAAGCCGACGCAAGGGTTAATTAAACTGAGTGCTGTGACCATAGCCGGAGACAACTAGTCAGAACCCCCGTGTCGGTGGTCTTAGCCGAAGTTTTGTCTCGGCTTAGAGCACGGCCAACTTTGAAACTCGTGGTTTTAGCGAGGTTCAAGGTTGCCCTGAAGACCGTTTTTCAGGTTTCAGGTCTGCCTCATGGGGGTTCTGGTTGGTTGTCGAAACGTGCGCCAGAAGGCAGCCTGCTCCGCTTAAACCTGGTAACTAAATAATCCAAGCCCGGGATTATCCAGTTACCAGCCTTAATGCTCACCGGCTAACCGCCTTCTGTCACACTCTAGCGTTCTCGATTCTGAAACTTAATCGGGTAGCGATTGAGTGTGGTGCGAAACACGTCACTCGGCACGTAATACTTGTTTTGAGCCAGCCGTTGGCCGTTGAGGCCAAAGACGTCTTCGGTCATGAGCACCAAGGGCCCGCGCCCGACGAAGGCCCGTCGGAAGGTTGACCGATCACGTTCCGACACGGTGACCGTCAGCTGAGAACTGGCGGCGTGTTGGTAGAGATCCTTTTCCAGGAACTGCGTGATGCTGGCCGAATCTTCTAGATCGATGCCAAAAGTTTTGACTGTTTCCGGCATGATGATGGCGAGGTTGTTGGCCAGGTTGCCATCGTCATTTTGGTACCAGATGTTGAGCGTGTAGTAGGGCTCATCGGACCGATGGAAAAGCTGGTCGGTGAAGGCGCTCGGTAGGTTCTCGTGGTAGTAGACTTCCCGGTCGGTGACGGGGGTGGTCAGGCTCTTAAAGATCGGCGAGTCGAGGGACTCGATGCCCCGCTCACTGAAATTGTTTTCCCGCTTGATGAAGTGACCCTTACCGTGAACACTGACGAGCACGCCGTCTTCCTTGAGTAGGGAGAGGGCGGTACGGAGCGTGACGCGGCTAACGTCAAATTCAGTACGGAGGACCTCCTCAGACGGGAGTTTTTCTCCGGGGATGAGTTGGCCCTGTTTAATCATTTTTAATATCTGATTATAAACTTGAACATATTTGGGTGAACGGTGCATGCATAAGCCCTCGCAATCTATTTCAGTACAAACTCATTTTAGCATGGGTTTAGTTGAGAGCATAATTATATTCATAGAAGGTCCCATAGGCCATCCGGTCGGGCATGAGAAACTCACGGGTGAGTTGAAAATCAGCCTTTTCGAGCAGGTGCATCATGGGCCGGTTCGTATGATTGGTGGTGATTTGGAGGCCAGCTAGGTCGTGACTGGCGGCAACAGCGATCAGATCCTGTAAGATTTGGGTTGCCAGGCCGTGGCCCCGGCATTCGGAGTGGACCATCAGACGGTGGAGCTGTAGCGTGTTGTCCGCCAGGGTGAGGGTAATCGCTGCGCGTTGTTGCCGACCGTATAACCACAGAAGTTGCTGATCGATATCGGCCTGCAGGGTCTCGGGATTGGGATAACGTGGATTCCACTGGGTGATGCCTGCCTGTTGCATTTGGCGTTGGGCATCGGCCAGGAGTTCCGTTAAGCCAGACAAATCACTGGTTTGGGCGAGACGCTTATTCAGGGTTGCAATCATGCCTATCTCGCCACCTTTAGAAAATCATGAGGGACATCACGAGCATCATGATAACCCCAAAGACCATGGGTACCGAAGTCCGTTTAACGATCTGAACCGGAGAAAGTTTCGTGGTTCCGGCAACGATCAAGACCACGGCGGCGACTGGAGATACGGCCCGTAGGAGGTTCCCAGCTAATTGCATGGGAACAGACAGCGCAACTGGTGAAATTCCGGCAGCCTTAGACAGTGGAATAATCAGAGGAATCATGGCAAAGATCAGGGCAGTCCCACTCCCACTGAGCAAGACAATGACAGCGGTGAAGAGCACCATGACGATTGGTAAGACAATCCCGGAGCTACTCATGTGTTGCATGGTATCTTGAACCAGGTTAATAATCCCGATGGACGTTAACCCTTGAACGAAGACCTGCGCCGAGACCAGCAGGGCCACGATGCCCATGACGGCACCCATCCCATCGAAGAAGGCGTTGGTTTCCTTCAAGACCTGACGAACCTGGTGCTTGTAGGAGAGTTCGACAATAACAGCAATGACGAAGCTAATTAGACTGACCACTTGAACACTGATTTCGAACTTGGTGCCGGCAAAGATATTGGTGAAGAAAACAATTAGTAACAAGACGATTGGTAATAGGGGTAAGAGACCGTAAACGAAGCCTTTGAACCCGGTGTAGTGCAGATCCTCGGTTGCCTTTTGGGCTTCCTTGTCGTCACTTTGTAGCAGTTCTTGTTCGTAAGTGAGTTCTTCAGGGTGCTTCTTATCCTGGTATTTCTGCCAGAAGTAGTGCACTAACGCAATGGCAATCAACGTTGGAATGGAAACCAACGCGTGTTTTTGGAAAACGTAGTCGGTGACGGACATGTGGAGTTGAGCGGCCACGGCCACGTTGTCAGAGCCCAATGGGGTTGGGACAATGGTTGCGGAGGTCCCGATGATGGCGGCCGCCGTCAACCGTGACATGCCAGTGGCTCGCAGGACGGGATATAAGGTTGCTAATAAGATAATGGCTAAGTTGGAAGCACTTGGCACAACCAGGGAGAGTAAGTTCCCTAATAAGAAGACGATTGGTACCAAGATGTAAACGGATTTGATTTTAGCAATCGGCTTCGTCAGGGCGTGAACCGTGACTTGGTTAGCGCCGATGTGATTCATGTAAGCACTGTAACCACCCAGGATTAAAATGACGAATCCGGGACCGATTAAGGTGTTCGAGAACTGGTCGACGATCGCCTGGAAGGGGTTGAGCCAGGTCAACCCGGTAGTTGCGGAGACGTCGATCTTATTGCCCAGGATGATGGCAACGTACATCAGAATTAACCCTAAGGAGAGCAGGGCCATCTTGATGTCGTTTTTCTTCAAGAGCATGTAAACCAATACGGCAACGGCAAGGATACCAATGACAGAAATTAAAATCGCATTCATGAATAGTCCCTCCTAGGGTTGGTTGGTTTGACTGATAGCGTCTACCAGCCAGTCACTGAATTGTTCTGAATCAACATCGGTTGCAACCGTGGCGTTATTTGGCAGGTTCAGGTAGCCGCGGAGGTCCATGAGTGAGGCCCCAGCGGTCATTGCGCCCTGTGTCTCGATCGCCACGTGGGTTTCAACCTCGGTGAACATCGCTGGATTCAAGATGAGACCCATGGCTAAGGCATCATACATGTGAAGTCCGGTCTTGAAGCTACCGCCACGGTAACGGGAGAAGAGGTCGTAGAACATGTCGCCGACCTTACCAAATTCCTTAATCTTGGCTGAGGTTTCGGGCATGACCTTAGCTTGCCGGCCAACTTCCATGGGGGCAATCCGAATCTTTAAGCCACTGTCCATGACAATCTTGGCGGCTTCGGGATCGGATCCGAAGTTGAATTCGGTCAGGACCCCGAAGTTACCGCGGCCCAAGGCCCCACCCATCAGGACTAACTCGTCGATATTGGCGAGATCTTGAGGGTAGAGGTGGATGAATAGGGCGATATCGGTCAGTGGGCCGATGCCGACCAGAGTGACCTTAGCGTCGCTGTGAGCGACCACGTCGTGCATGGCGGCAACGGCCGTCTTCGAGGTGTCGGGGAATACCGTGGGTTCGGGGAAAGGATAGCCGTCCATCCCAGTCTTCCCGTGGACGCCACTGGCATCGCGGACGGGATACAGGAGGGGCTTGCGACTCCCGGGAACAATGGCAACCGGCTTTTCCAAGAAGCTTAGCAGGCGTTGCGTGTTGAAAGTCGTTTTTTCAAGGCTGACGTTACCAGCCAGGGGACTGATGAGTTTAACACCGAGTTGATCGCTGAAGAGGGCGATAGCAATGGCCACGGCATCGTCAATGCCAGGGTCGGTACTGATGATGACGGGTCGTTTCGTTTGAGTTGTATTTGGCATGAGTATAAGAACTCCTTTGAAATTTATAATAGCGCTTACACGGAGTATACAACGTCGTCTTAAACAATACAACGTTGTATTTAAAAATGCTGACCGGGATCAATTATTGATAGCCGTGAAAAATCAAGAATCATGCGGATTACGGGAATTCACAAATTAATAATAAAATTGATGGTGCGGTGTAACATCAATGGATTGTCGTGTGTTGTAAGCTTGTGAAAATACGATGTGACGGGAACTTTCAGCGATCGACGAACGACTATGTAAAAAATTACTGGTTTACCGTTTTACGATAAAATAGGACAACTTGTATTAATCAATTCAGACAAGTTGTCTCATTCTAGGAAAGTTTGATGACACGAAAAAGACCCCCAACGGAACGTTGGGGGTCTAAAGCAGGCGTTTTTATTTGGCTCTTTGTCAACGGGTGTTGATGAGAGAGTAAGGGGTTCAATTCACTTACGAATTGGGCTCCTTTTTTCTATCCT
>NZ_BROB01000043.1 GCF_024345185.1 Levilactobacillus humaensis
GAATGCTCCTATGCTTGTTTTATTAATTATGGCACAACTGTTCAGAAATTTATGTACCAAATACTAGGATAGGAGCAGCACTTATTCCCACCGTGACCATTACTAATGTAGCTTCTCCATCTATCTAAAAGCATGCCATTTTTACTAGTTGCAGAACCAACATATAGCTTTCCATTAGATACATCACGAATTAAATATACCGCTTTTTGATTTGAAAGAGCGGTAATCCACTCACTTTTATTTTTTTCTAATACCAACTTTAACTGCTGATATGAAAGGCATACACTATCATAACCTGGAAAACCATCATTCTTATATACATCTGGTAAAACTTGAGAAACAACCAATTTTTCAAGTTTACTTTCCGCGTTAACAACTGAAGCTTGGAAATCTTTATGATATTTAATTAAAACCCTTCCATATAATGGACGATACCGTTTCAATTCCTTTCCAGCATAATTTATTCCATGAATTACATTTAACTCTTCCGTAACTAATTTAACTGTTGTCAGAAGATAAATATCTCCCTTTACTCTCACCAAATTAATTGCAACATCATTAACATTAAAATAACGTTTCTGATTTCTCCAAAATAACCATTGATTATTAATTAGCTCAGGATTCGCTTGAAACACGTCTATTGGATCTTCTTTGGCATTCCATTGATTAAACTTAATTTTTACATTTTCTAGGTTAGACAAACCTAACAAATCATTTAAATAAATAGCATGTGTACTCATCAAAAAGTTCCTAACCATTATGAATTTAATGTTGACGCGTTACGGTTTTCCATTCAGTTTAGAGGGAGTGACGTTTTGAGCGCAGAATTGTTCCCTGGAATCAGCTATTTGGAATAACTGAACCAGAGTACAATTCTACTACTAAAAGTTTCCCCTTAGTTCGTCGGTCGTTAACGCCCGTCGCTTGTCTGTACAATTGCGGTATTGCTACCACCACTCATTATAAACCTACGTTTTCGGTCTAACCTACTAAAAAACGCCCTAGTAGGCGTTGACGATACGTATTTATGTTTGTTCGATCACCAACTAATCAATGGCACCAAGCCGAAGCTTCGTTTTACCACCCGCGCCGTTAATGGTCGCGCTCACCATTCACCACCCAGCCGTACAGATGACCTTGTTGTGGTATAGCCAGACTTATTGAAGTCGCACTGGCAAACGTGTCCCCTTGGATTTAGACCCCAGCTTGTCCCCTAGGGCTTTAAAAATCGCACCGGCCATGATATAATAATCTATAAATTCAGAAGATTGTTTGGCGCTCACCAATGGCTGTTGGTGGGTGTTTTTTTATGTTCTATTTTTCGATTTCATTTAGAATTATAGCTCAACCACAACAAAAGTCAATGGTTTTAGAAACTAGCACTACAGCACTAGGGCACTATAGAACAAAAGAACTACAGCACTACAGAATATAAGCACTACAGCACCATAGAACTATAGAACTACAGAACTAAAGAACTACAGCACTATTTTCTTGTTTAGAAAATACTTACACATTAGGCTTGAAACTATACGGTAGTGCTAGCACTACAGAACTATAGAACTACAGCACTATAGAACTGTAGAACATAAGCACTACAGAACAACAGCATTATAGAACTAAAGAACTAACGCACTATAGCACTATATCGTGTTGATTCAAAAACGATATAGTGCTAATATAACAACAATCGTTAGGAGGCGTTATCATGACACAAACCATAACATTTGGAAATTTTAAAGGCGGAGTTGGAAAAACTAGTAATTCAACATTAGTAGCTCTAGACCTTAGCAATCGTGGTTACAAAACACTACTAGTTGATTTGGATCCCCAAGGAAACGCTACAAATCTACTCTTGAATACTAAAGTTAATATTGATGGAAAAGTTGGCCATTTTAAAAAATCTCTCATGGCTAGTATTGAAGATGGTGATTTAACTCAGTCTTTAATACATATAAAAGAAAACTTCGATATCCTAGCTTCTGCACCTGACTTTGCTCTTTTCCCACGCTATATGGAAAAAATCAAAGACTATAATGAACGTGTCAAAGAATTCAGTAATCTTATCAAACCAATTAAAGATAAATATGATTATGTCATCATAGACACGCCACCTACTATCTCGTTAATCACCGATTCAGCATTGTATGCCAGCGATTATTGTGTAATTGTTATGCAAACTCATGAACATAGTTTTGAGGGAGCTCAAGCATTTATAGAGTACATCCAGGAACAAGTTATTGATACCTACAAGGCTCCTCGTTTAGAAATCGTTGGTATATTGGCTGTTCTATTGCAAGCCGGAGCTCCTGTAGACGAAGCAACTATTCAAAATGCTATTAATCAGTTTGGAACTGAAAATATTTTTAAACACAAAATCCACTCGATGCAGAGGATCAAACGTTACGGAATAACCGGTATTACTTTCAACACTCAGTTTGATAGACGTGTGTTCAAAGTATACAAAGACGTAACTGACGAGATGTTAAAAAGAATGGAGGCAATCGAAAATGGCTAATAAATTGATTCGGTCTAACCGCAACCCAATTAAACCAGATAAGCAGGCTGAAATTTCGGATTTTTCAAATTCAAATAAAGAAATTAAAACCCCACAAAATCAAGTTGCTTCGGTTACTTTTGACACAAACCTAAAAATCAACAACCACATTAGAAACAAATTGCAAGCAATGGCTGTATTAGGGTATAGCGACAATCAAAAGGCAGCTATTGAAGTAGCATTATCTGTTTATATTGAATCTTTGACTTCAGACGAACGTAAAGAATTAGAATTTCAAATTGATTCTTTAGAAAAACGTGATGTACGCGTTAAAAGTAAATAATTACGCGCGCTCAGACGACACGTTTAGCTTTTAGACGTATACTTTTGTCCGTTTAAATTAAGCAGAATGCACACAAAAAAGTCCTCTATTATGCGGAATAGAGGGCTTTTCTAAAATCAGTACATACAGGCTTTGCTTAGGAGCGTTGCTTGTGTCCATTTAGGACATACACAATCATAGCACGTATTTGACAACTATATACACGTATAAGCAAACAATGCACGAGAATGCGTTTATATGGTAGATTGTAAAGAAAGTGGCTCATCAACAATTGAATAGCCTATTTTCCGCTACTGGATCAGCCAAATTAACAACTAAAAACAAACAGACGAACCTAAGACGTGCCCTTAAACAAGCGGCCAAATCTCAAGTTGATTTACCACAGCCCCAAAAGGGAACCGATCTTCACCAGGTCTACCAAGCCCAGAAAAAGTTAGCACTAGCTACTGACAACTTAAAAGCGGGCAACCAGCAACTAGCACTTACCTTAACCAAGTTAGAAAATCAAAATACCGCTATATCTAAACTATCAGTAGCTTCTCAAAAAATTAATTTGGGTAATCAGAAAATAAGCCAGGGCCAGAAAAAATTGTTAGTAGGTCTCAAACAATTGGCACAAAAAGAAGCTTTAACGACAGCTTTGAGAAAAATTAAGCATACTAAGAATCGACAAATCAGCCAGGCCTTCAGTCATACCTACTTAGTAGGCGCGATGATTGTTTGGATTCTGTCGCCGATTGCTTTGTTGACAGATCGTAAGCCATTAAAAAGTTAAACTGGAGGCTAGTCATTAATTCTAATAAGGATTATAGATATAAAGGGGCCTCATATTCGAGGTCCCTTTTGGTATAATGTAAGTATTTTTGGCTCTATACTAAATCCTGTTGATGGATATCTTAAGTGATATTCTATTAACAGGATTTTTTGCATAAAAAAAGGCCCATGGCCTCATATACTTAAAATCCACCCACCACAAGCATCATTAGAAAGGATATGAAAAAAACCATGAACCCAAATAATAATACCATCAAATTCGCTTTAAGTATCGAAGATACTAATGTAAATTTCTATAATTTTAAAAAAAGTACGATTAGAGGTATTACATCCAAAGTGTTTGAAGCTAATGTTCTCGCCAATTACAGTAAGTGTCCCCAGTGTGGATTTGAAAAGCTAGTCCACAACGGACACTTTGTGTCCCTAGTTACTTATATTTCGGCTAATGCAAGTGGCAAATTACAAGTTTAATCCGAACAAGCCCGGAATCTTTCAATGGCAGTCTGTTGATGATGTATTTTTAATGGTCGTTGATTAATTAGTTCAAGTGCTGCTAGGATCTCATCAGCCGTTACTTGGCTAAAATTGGTCTTTTTCGGGAAGAACCAGCGTAACCGTCGATTAAAATATTCATTGGAACCTCGCTCCCATGGTGAATATGGATGGCAAAAATAAACTTTGATCTGATAATCCTGTTCTAAGGCCTGATAATTGGCAAACTCTTTACCATGATCAACAGTAATGGATTTTACTTGGGGACCGAAGGCCCCCATAAACTTGCCAAAGGCGGTGTTTAGAGCCTTAGCCGTTCTATTAGGGGCTTTGATGGCCCATAGAAGTCGGGTCTTACGTTCTACGAATGTAACCAGACATGATCGTGACTCACTTCGACTAGAAAGCACCGTATCTACTTCCCAATGACCAAAAGCTAACCGTTGATTAACAGTTGTTGGCCGTTGTTCGATGGAAGTCCCACTTGTAAATTTCCCACGATTTTCGCTCACTCGGTGCTGGCAGACATTCCGATTGGGTAGATCAGTCAATTTGAAGGGGAGCCAGCCACGATTAAGCCAATTATAAATTGACGCAGTGCTCAAGTTATAAGCGGCCGAAATGGTTTCTGGTGACCAGGTTAATCGTAAGTGATTGGTAATTAAAGTCGCTAATGCTGCCGTCAGCATCGAACGACGACCGCAATTCCGCCTTTTGCGATCTGCATCTTGCTGAGCTAATTCTGGATCATAAGGTTTAACCCGGTCCAACTCATAGCTAACCGTAGCTTTGGCGACGCCTAAGGCGTCAGCCATTACTTGGTAAGATTTATTCCCCTCATTGACCAGTTGTGCTAGTGCGCCACGTTGAAAACGTGATAAAGTAGATGTACCCAAAGTAATCACTCCCTATATTGGTTGGAATTAGCTACTACCATTGTAAGTGATTGCTTTGGGATTTTTAATTTCTGTTCGGATTAATTATAGAATTTGCCTCTGGTAAAGCTAACCATTTTGAAGTTTCAGACCGCTTTTAGCATCAAACAGATAAATATTAGAATTATGAATATAAAGATCTAATTTTTTGTGGCTATCATCATTAGGAATTCTTTTAGGCGTTTGAGTCACAATATTAACACCATCTTTAGTTTTTAGATAGACAAGCGTATGGCCGCCCATGTATTCAGCCAGATTTTTACTTGCAGAAAGTACAAAAAATCCCTCTTTTTGTGCAGAATTTTCAGGAGCTGTATCATTATCTCCTGACTTTTTTACCTGCGTTACTTTCTCAGGCCGAAAGCCAAGTACAATCTCTCTTTTATCCGTTGGCAAAACTTCTTTTTTCACGAATTCACTAAGGTCATAATTTACACCACCTGAATTAAAAATTCCCTTGTTCGAAAGAGTGCCCTTTAAAATATTCATGCTGGGAGAACCGATAAAACGAGCAACGAAGAGGTTACGCGGGTTATCATAAAGTTCTTCAGGTTTACCATACTGCTGTACCACTCCGTCTCGCATGATCAAGATTTTATCCGCCATTGCCATCGCCTCAGCTTGATCATGCGTTACATAAATCGTTACAGTTCCAAGCTGCTTATGTAGCTCGATAATATCCTGCCTCGTTGAAACACGTAACTTCGCATCTAAATTAGAAAGCGGCTCGTCCATTAAAAAGACTTCAGGTGCGCGCACCATTGCACGCCCTAAAGCAACTCTTTGTCGCTGCCCACCAGAAAGCTGCGCGGGTTTACGAGCCAAATAGTCTGTGAGATTAAGTTTTTGTGCTGCTTCCTTGACCCGTGAATCAATTTCACTTTTAGAAAATTTACTAAGTTTTAAGTTGAACGCCATGTTATTGTAAACAGTCATATGTGGATATAATGCATAATCTTGAAAAACCATTGCAATGCTGCGCTTTTGCGGTGGAATATTATCGAAGCGCTTTCCATCTACATTAATTTTTCCCTTTGTAACTTCTTCCAAACCTGAAAAGCAACGCAATAGTGTAGACTTACCACAACCTGATGGTCCAATAATTGCAACAAATTCCTTGTCATCAATCTCAAGATTGATATCCTTTAGGGTATCATTTTCCGCATTATCATAACGCTTATAAAGGTGTTCGATTTGAATCTTACTCATAAGAAACGCCTCCTCGAGTTTATTCTTTGCTTTTGTTTCTGCAGTGATTCATAATAAAAAAATAAAATTTAGGTAAGAAAGAATAGTGCTCTTGACAAACAATTGACAATGAATCGGGGCGGAAGACATGAAAAAAAGATTTTTTAAAATCGCTAAGCTAACTTTTATGTTGAGTTTATCATTAATTGTCTTAACATGTTGTAGTTTTAGCTCGCAAAAGGAAAACAATTCAAAAATTACACTTAACTTTTTTAATCAAAAGCCTGAAATAACCGCACAATATCAAAAATTAGCGCGGATGTATCATGCTAAACATCCCAACGTCAATATCCAAATTACTACTTCAGGGCAAGGCGGTGGGGCCGCTGCTTTACAAGCGAAGTTTGCCTCTGGGGAAGCTCCAGATATTATTATGCTTGGCGGGCTACCTGAAATAGATCGGTATAAGGATCATTTGATTAATCTAAAAGATCTTAAGGCAAGTAAAAACATAGTACCAAATCTTGTTAGCGGTGGAATTTCAAATAAACGTATGGTTGGAATTCCAGTCGGTCTTGAGGCTCATGGCTGGTCGTATAACAAAGCTGTGTTCGCTAAGGCTGGGATTGATGCCTCAAAGATCAATAACTATTCTGAATTTTTGAAAGCGGTTGAAAAACTCAATTCAGAAAAAAAGAAGATTGGAATCGATGCCGTTTTCGGCTTTAACGGAGCTGATACCAGTTCAATTGCTTCTGTTTCAGCACAATTTACTTCTCTGCCGTACAACAATAATCTTGTCAAAGCTTTCAAAAGCAAAACTTTCCCTTGGAAATACGAGAGGCAAATGAAAAATTATTATGATCTCGTAAAAAAATATAATGTACAACCGATTCTTTCAGTTAAATATGATCCTTCTGTCCAAGACCTTTTTTTCAATGGTAAAGTTGCTATGATACCTCAAGGAAATTGGATTATTCCGACGCTTGATGGTCTGGAAAAGGGATACGTGCAAAAAAATCTTGGCATGTTACCGTTCTTTGTTAAAAATGATGGTACTGACCGTCTTTTGACCGGTTCCTCATGGTATTTAGGAATCACTAAAGATCATCCCAAGCGGCAAAAAGCTGCTAAAGATTTTATTAACTGGATGTATACTTCAAAAGAAGCTGAGAACGTAATCATTAACGAAATGCGTTTCGTTCCTGCAACTAAAAACTTTGATGTTTCGAGGCTGCCTGATGATCTTTCTAAACAAATTTATCGGATCGGCACTTCCAAAAACGCACAATCTCCTGTTCACAAACAGTACCCGAATGGCTTTACTAACCAAGCACTTGGGCCATATATACAGCGCTATTTTGTAAATGGGATCTCTTGGAAAGAATTGAAAAAGGAAACATCGGCTAAATATCGACAGCTCAGGGAAATCCAAAGTGGGGAGTGATAAAAATGCTTATCAAAAAACATCAATATCTGGCTTTTGTTTTACCAGCAGTTTTCTTTATACTATTGATTATTGTCGTACCATTTCTGATAGGAATTTATTATTCCTTTACCGATTCCAATGGTTTACGCTCTTCTTTTATTGGTTGGAAAAACTTTGAAGTCCTTTTTCAAGACTCCACCTTTCTGCAGAGTTTTTGGCTAACAGTCAAATTTTCTTTTGTTTCAGTAATTCTAATTAACTTAGTCGGTTTGGCTTTTGCGTTAATCGTCACCAGTCACAACAACAGACTCACAAAATCACTCAGAACCATCTTCTTCATGCCAAATCTGATCGGCGGAATACTACTTGGTTTTATCTGGCAATTCATTTTTACTTCTGCTTTTCAGGCAATTGCCGCTGCTTTTCATCTTGACTTTTTCAAAGGTTGGTTGAGCAACCCTTCAACAGGATTTTGGGGGATAGTAATTCTGTTTGTTTGGCAGATGAGCGGTTATATTATGTTAATCTATATTTCTTTCTTGAATGCAATTCCTAAGAATACCATTCAAGCAGCTGTTCTAGACGGTGCAAAAGCAACCCAGATTTTCTTTTTCATCAAGCTGCCACAATTGGCGCCAGCCTTTACAATCAGTCTATTTCTAACACTTGCCAACTCGTTTAAACTCTATGAGCAAAACTTAGCACTTACAAATGGTGGCCCATACCGCTCCACAGAGATGATTTCGATGTATATTTATAATACTGCTTTTGTAAACTTCCAGCAGGGATACGCTCAGGCAGCCGGAATTATCCTTTTCCTTTGTGTAACCATTGTTTCCTTTATTCAATTAGCACTTTCAAGAAAGCGGGAGGGATAGAAGATGAAAAAATCAACTAAAATCTTACTTGGCTTTCTTTTTGGAATCATTGCCCTATTCTGGTTCTACCCCTTTATCATTGTTATTATCAATGCTTTAAAGGGAAAAAGGGGAATTTTTCAAAACCCGTTATGGTTTACACGGGACTTTACGTTTTCAAATTTCAAAACTGCTTACCAGGCGCTTGATTTTACAAGCAGTTTCTTTAACTCTTTAGTTATCACAGTAGCCAGTGTCATTGTAATCACATTGGTTTCGGCAGCTGCTGCCTATGCTCTTTCTCGTGTTAAAGGGCCTTTCAGTTCAATTCTCTACTATCTTTGTGCCGGCACTATGCTGATCCCTTTTCAGTCAATTATGATCCCGCTTCTTTCACTTTTTGGCAAAGTTAATTTCCTTAACAGAACGAGTCTGGTCATTATGAACACCGGGTTATCAGTAAGCCTCTCAATTATTCTTTTTTATGGGGCTTTTCAAGGAGTCTCAAAAACTCTTGACGAAGCTGCTGCTTTAGATGGAGCCTATCCTTTTAAAACCTTTGTTTATATTATCTTTCCAGCGGTCAGCCCAATGACAGGTACAGTTGTTATCTTGAATGCAATGAAAATATGGAATGACTACCTGTTACCATCACTAGTCGTTAATAAAGATGGCATGTACACGATTCCACTTAAGATGTATTCTTTCTTCGGTGAAACAAACAGCCAATGGCAATTAGCCTTAGCCGGACTTGTTTTGTCAATGGTTCCGATTATTATTCTGTTCCTCCTATTGCAAAAGCAAGTCATGACAAGTGTGACAGAAGGATCTATCAAGTAAAGATTGGATTTAATCTAAATAAAAATAGTACAAGAGACCAGGTCAATCTGACCTGGTCTCTTGTACTATTTTTGTAATGTTCATATTATTCAGCAGTTGGATCCTCTGGACTTAATTACTCATGGCAAATTACAAGTTTAATCCGAACAAGCCCGGAATCTTTCAATGGCAGTCTGTTGATGATGTATTTTTAATGGTCGTTGATTAATTAGTTCCAGTGCTGCTAGGATCTCATCAGTCGTTACTTGGCTAAAATTGGTCTTTTTCGGGAAGAACCAGCGTAACCGTCTATTAAAATATTCATTGGAACCTCGCTCCCATGGTGAATATGGATGGCAAAAATAAACTTTGATCTGATAATCCTGTTCTAAGGCCTGATAATTGGCAAACTCTTTACCATGATCAACAGTAATGGATTTTACTTGGGGACCGAAGGCCCCATAAACTTGCCAAAGGCGGTGTTTAGAGCCTTAGCCGTTCTATTAGGGGCTTTGATGGCCCATAGAAGTCGGGTCTTACGTTCTACGAATGTAACCAGACATGATCGTGACTCACTTCGACTAGAAAGCACCGTATCTACTTCCCAATGACCAAAAGCTAACCGTTGATTAACAGTTGTTGGCCGTTGTTCGATGGAAGTCCCACTTGTAAATTTCCCACGATTTTCGCTCACTCGGTGCTGGCAGACATTCCGATTGGGTAGATCAGTCAATTTGAAGGGGAGCCAGCCACGATTAAGCCAATTATAAATTGACGCAGTGCTCAAGTTATAAGCGGCCGAAATGGTTTCTGGTGACCAGGTTAATCGTAAGTGATTGGTAATTAAAGTCGCTAATGCTGCCGTCAGCATCGAACGACGACCGCAATTCCGCCTTTTGCGATCTGCATCTTGCTGAGCTAATTCTGGATCATAAGGTTTAACCCGGTCCAACTCATAGCTAACCGTAGCTTTGGCGACGCCTAAGGCGTCAGCCATTACTTGGTAAGATTTATTCCCCTCATTGACCAGTTGTGCTAGTGCGCCACGTTGAAAACGTGATAAAGTAGATGTACCCAAAGTAATCACTCCCTATATTGGTTGGAATTAGCTACTACCATTGTAAGTGATTGCTTTGGGCTTTTTGATTTCTGTTCGGATTAATTATAGAATTTGCCATAACAAAAAAAGGCATCTAAGCCTCCCTAGTGCTATGCTTTAAGCGACGAAACTCAAGATAAGCGGGGTAGGAATAGATGTCTCAACTAGATAATACACTTAAATTACTGGGAATTACAGACACAAACATTCAGGTGTTCGGTACTCGTGATGAATTTCATGGTCGGGGCTCGGGTCGCAAAAAGTATTTGGTCATCCAGGCAGAGCTTACCTACACACTCAGGCGCTGTCTCAGCTGTGGATACAATACGTTGCACCCTAACGGACACAAGCTCACTCATGTCCACATTGCAGGACCCATGGACCGGCCCGTAATTCTAGAGCTAAACAAGCAACGCTGGCGTTGTAGTAACTGCCATAGCACTTGTACGGCCACCACTCCAGTGGTATCAACCAACCACGCCATCGGTCACGGACTAGCGACTCATGTGCTGAAGCTAGCCAGTAAATCACTCCCGGCTAAGACTATCGCCAGTCTCACCGGTATTTCGACAAACTCAGTTCAGCGTATTTTGACGGCTAATATTCATCCACACGCGAGCCGCCGGTTACCGATTAATCTATGCTTTGATGAATTCCGTTCCACGCACGGCTCCATGTCGTTTATTTGCATTGATGCCGACACTCACAAATCAGTTAAAGTACTTAGCGACCGCCTTAATAGAACCATCAAACAGTTCTTTCTTAGTCAGTACAGCACCGCAGAACGGGCCGCGGTTCAACGCGTCATCATGGACATGAACGCCTCCTATCAGGCATTCGTGCACGAACTATTCCCTAACGCCGAACTCATTATTGATCGGTTCCACATTATTCAATTAATGGGCCGGACGATGGATACCATTCGCACTCAATGTTTAAAGCAACTCGACAAGCATTCGCGGGAATATAAAGTACTGAAATCACTATGGCGCCTATTCCACAAGACCAACCCTGACGCACAAAAGAGCCGCTACCTCTTCGGCCTGAATGAGTACTCGACCGAACAGAACACTATTGATATTGGAACCGATACGTTTCCGGCCTTCAAAACAGCTTATGAAACCTACATCGATCTCCACGATGCTTTGATGGGGCGTCACGCTGATGAACTCAAGAATATCATCACTAACTATCAGCCGAACGGCACGCCCCTAGATACGGCCATGCATACCCTACGAAAGAATCTTAATGGAGTAATTAACGCCGCCAAATCGTCCTACTCTAACGGACCGATAGAGGGCATCAACCGTAAGATCAAGGAGCTCAAACGTGCTTGTTATGGCTTCTCCAATCAGGCCAATATGTTCACACGCGTCTACCAGCTGATTGCCTAGATTGTCTACCACAATACCGTCACGATGGTAGGCTTATTTGTTATGCCTTCAAGTACGATATTCAGACAACACACCAGATTAAACGCCGCAACTAATAAAACAACAAAAAAGATCTCCCACACGAGGAGATCTCCAAAGGATAGAAACTATCCTTCAACACCATTTAACAAACTTCCATTTTCTTAAGTAATTCTTCCATTCCCCACTCTCCAAAACCATGTAACAATACTTCTGTATCTGTTTCGGTAGTAAAAGTATGACCCTTGTTGATCAATTCTTCTCTAATACCTTGGTAGTTATAAATTTCTCCGTTAAAAATTACTACTTTTGATTTATCTTCATTGTAAATAGGTTGCATACCACTGTTGATATCAATGATACTCAATCGACGAAATCCTAGCGCCGTATCCTCATTAACTAATTCCCCCGAACTATTTGGACCACGATGTTTGATCGTATCCATCATAGCTTCTATAACTGGCTTTTTGTCAGCAATCTTCTTGTCTACGAAACCGACGATACCGCACATATTAATTCTCCTTAAATTTCAAAGCTTACGAATCTGGTTGCTGCACCATATCCAAATATTTGGAGCAACATTTTGTCGGGATTGATATTAATGAAATATCCAGCTAATTCGGAAATCTCATTATATCGGCGATCCCATTTTTTATTATAATCAGTCGTTACGACATGTTTTTTACCCATTAAGGCCGAACAATTTAATATTACATGATTAATCCCATTAACTTTGTAGTGTTTTTCATAATGCATGTGTCCACAAATATAATTCGATATGGTCGAAATACCGGTATCAGTAAAGTTATAGCGAACATTAACTCCAAAATCACCGGATAATTCATTTTTAAGTTGTCCAGAATCCTTATTATTAAAGCTAGTAAAAATCTTCTGAACTAAGTCACCGTTGAAGTTCAAAGCTGAACGACCACTTTGACTGATCAAATTAGCATGACCAAAAACTACGACATGCTTATCAATTGTCTTTTCTAAAATAGATATTAAATCTTCGATCTGTTGCTCGCGGATACCACGGACTTTTTTGAAGTCGTACTTCTTGGTCCCGCCATTTAGGATATAGGGAATATCGCTCGTATTCAAGAAAATTACTCGAATATCCCCTTTATCGATCCAAGCAACTTTGGAACCAAGACTCAAGCGTTTGATCTCAGGTTGTTCGAAATCATGTTTCGTTACCAAATTATAGTAGTCGTCACGTCTAAATGAGGCTGAAGTAATAAATTTGTGTTCATCATACTTATCATTTTCATCGTGATTACCTTCCAGCACATAAAAAGGACGCTGGCTATTTTGGTAATTTTCCATCGTGAATTGTAACAATCCTCGACTGATCTCTGGCTTATCACTACCGTCGATCAAATCGCCTAAATGAATATTGTAATCCACTGGCAATGAATCGCAAGCCTTATTGGCTTCAATAATATGCCTTACACCGTTGAGACCATAGTACGATGAACTGACAACAGCTTTTTCATGAGTGTCCGTTAAAACCGATAAAGTCAAGCAATTTTGGCTAACGTTAGGTTCAACGTTCTTTCTGAAAACTTGCTCGATATATTCTGTAAAAAACGGTCTCGGCTTTAATTTTCTCAAAAAGTTATCAGTTTGAACAGAGATAAATTCAGATAGTCTCGGTCTAAAAAATTTTTTAGTAAGAAATTTGATTTTCACGATTTTTATTCTCCTAATTGACTAAATCTTATCATGTTTTAGACTCCGACAGGGTCTAGAATTTTTGGTGTTGGAAAGTATTTCCATTCCAAAAGTACTAGGCCCTTTTTGATAACAAAAAAAGGCATCTAAGCCTCCCTAGTGCTATGCTTTAAGCGACGAAACTCAAGATAAGCGGGGTAGGAATAGATGTCTCAACTAGATAATACACTTAAATTACTGGGAATTACAGACACAAACATTCAGGTGTTCGGTACTCGTGATGAATTTCATGGTCGGGGCTCGGGTCGCAAAAAGTATTTGGTCATCCAGGCAGAGCTTAGAGGCTGTCTAAAATCTCTTGAGTAATAGTGCTAAAAACGCCAAAACGACCATTTGCAGACTGGTGGTTAATTGACACTCACAATTTTTCCAAAGTCGCCGACAATTCTCTAACCAACTAAAGGAGCGTTCGACTACCCAACGTTGGGGTATGACTTCGAATCGATGCAACTCATTACGCTTCGCAACCTGCACGGTTGCGTTTAAATTACTTGCCACATCGAGCTGAAAATTAACGCCTGAATAACCACCATCAACTAAGACATTTTGAACCTGGCGTAAATGCATGGCATGTAAAGTGATCATTGCACTGGCCCCGTCTCGATCAGAGACGTTCGCTCGCGTCATGTGAATGGCCTGCGGAAAGCCATGGATATCAACTGCCAGATGGCGCTTAATTCCCGAGATTTTCTTACCGGCATCGTAACCTTTGTTTTCAGCAGTGGCAGTGTTTTTGACGCTCTGAGCGTCCACGATAATAAACGAAGTTAAAGCTGAACGTCCTTGGTAAGTTCGCCGATCAATGACAATTTTTTTAAAACTTGTTCCAATAAAGGATCAGCATCATTCCATTCATCTGCATCACCGCTTAAATCATTCATTGCAGGGATCTCAA
Source organism: Levilactobacillus humaensis (assembly GCF_024345185.1). GTDB lineage: Bacteria > Bacillota > Bacilli > Lactobacillales > Lactobacillaceae > Levilactobacillus > Levilactobacillus humaensis. The sequence continues at coordinate 14,475 of NZ_BROB01000043.1, forward strand.
CTGATCGTCCTGGTTGAAGCAATCGGCCACCTAATACTGGATCGTTTTTTAGCACACCAGATTGAACAAATCGATTAGTTTGAGTATTTTGACGATAGATCCAGTCTAGAAAGACTGTTGGTTCAATTAAATTACTAAAATTCGTAGGGTTTCCGTTAATTACGGTCATTACCTACACCTCCTATTTAAGTTTGTTGTACAAATCTTGGTTTTGACGATAAAGGTTAGTCTGCTCTTCAAGGCTCATCTGCGCAAAATCTTCGCGTGTCATAGTAGCGTTAAATTGTTGACCGCCATTCTGTGGTGATTGATTACCCGTAACTTTTTTTCAACAGCTTCCTGAACTGCTTTGTTAAATAAGTTTGTAAACTTATCTAAGTTATTGTTACGAACATCTTCTTTAGCATCACTAATAAACTCCGCAAATTCAGCTGGAATGTGCTTGTCAGTTAGAACAGTTTTAGTTGCAGCTAAAGCATCCTTACGATCAGCTTCATCTAATTTTTCTTGAAGACGGTCTTGCTGTTCTTTTAAGGCTTGTCGTTGCTCTGCTAAATCGGCTTGGGCCTTCTCACTAGCATTCATGCTGGCTCGTTTTTCACCCTTTTCAAGCCATTCTTGTTCCTTTTGCTTAAGCTCCTTTTCAAAATCATCCCGCAGATTGCTTTCTACTTCTTTAGCCTTAGAGGCCATCATCTTTCCAATATCATCCTGTGTGTAGGTCTTGCCAGCTGGCTTTGGATTTTTACCATCAGGATTTGGGTTGGAATCGTTTGGCTTAGGTTCTGGGTTAGGATCAGCAAAAAATTGCAAATTTGTTTTCATCATCAAGACTCCTTTTTAAGTCCGTATGCTAAATTGTTTGTAAGTGCAATAACTAAATCGATTATTCTTTAACGCCTGTAATTGAGAAAAAGGCAAATCAAAAATTCCTATTTTAAAAAGAATGGCACAATCAAATAACTTGTATGCAAATATTCAATTGCCTATAATTAGATTTAGAAGGATGCAATTTAGATAATGGAGGGTTTCATATGAAAAGATTTAGACTTTGGTCAAAAATATCAATTATCATGTCTATATCTCAACTTTTATTAGCCATTTTTAAAGAAATTCAAAACTATAACAAATCTAAAAAACATCCTTCGAAAAATAAGAGAGGATGATGTTTTATGCATTGGTTATGGGTTTTAATTATTGGTGCCATCATTGGTGCTATTGCTGGAGCAATTACTAGCAAAGGAAAATCAATGGGGTGGATTGCTAATATTGTTGCCGGATTAGTTGGTTCCTCTATTGGAGAAGCTATACTCGGATCTTGGGGCCCTCAATTAGCCGGAATGGCAATTATTCCTTCAATTATTGGAGCAGCAATTGTTGTTGCTGTAGTTTCTTTCTTTGTCGGTAAATCAAAGAATTAGTTTTTAAGCTTCATTTAAGGTTCTTATACTAAATTATAGATGCTAACTTAGTTAGCACCCCTCGACTTTGTTGTGAGCGAAGCCAATTAATAATATTCCTGACCCACTTAGTTTTAAACTAAGTGGGCTTTTTTTTTCCTTAAATACCCTATCAAGTTCACCAGACAGCAGATTCCCATCTTCATCACAGGCTACCAGCTGGCAACGACACCTTGGATGAGTATCCGTGACTGGAATCGGTGCTTGTCCA
>NZ_BROB01000044.1 GCF_024345185.1 Levilactobacillus humaensis
TTCTTGGTCGTTAAGTAATTGTACCCGCTATGGGTCTTTTTATTCAATTAGTGTTGCACTTCGATTGTAAATTCGTCTGTTACAATTTAAGTGGGGCAGTTCATCGGATGTGCCCTTGAGACGGCACGGGAGGTCCATTAGGGCTCGGTGCAATTAAGTCCAGAGAAGTTCTTGGGATGACCGGCGGCAAGTCTGACGATTGCTCTCAAACGAGATCGGGTTAAAATGGCTAAATTTGTTGTGATTACGTTTCCATAACCGCACAAGTTCTAGGCGTTCCCGGCGTTTTATGGTATTCTAGTTTCTAAATGATAAAAAACAAAAGTAGGTGTAAGAAATGAAGATTGCTGTGGTCACCGATAGTACTAGCTATTTGTCCGCAGAAGAGGTCGAGCGGTATCATATTCACGTCGTACCAATTCCGGTGATCATTGATGGTCGCTCCTATGATGAAGATGTTGATATTACCACGAGTGAATTCTACGAGCGGTTAAGAAATTCCAAATCATTTCCAAGTACGTCCCAACCACCATTGGGTGAAATGATTAATTTATACGACCAATTGGCTGACGAGGGCTATGATGCGGTGATTAGTATTCATTTGGCCAGCACAATTTCCGGTTTTGTTAACCAATTGAAGGCCTTGGCGCCCACCATCGAACGGATCAAGGTCATTCCTTATGACTCACAGATCACGGTCAAGTTGATGGGGTACTTAGCGATTGAAGCGTCACGGATGGCTGCGAAGGGTGCCGAACCGGATGAAATTATCGCCCGGTTGGACGACTTACGGTCAACGATTGGCGAATACTTCGTTGTTGATGATCTACAAAACCTGGTCCGTGGCGGCCGGTTGTCCAATGCTTCCGGGTTCATCGGGAGTGTGTTACGGATTAAACCATTATTAACATTTGATGACGAGACCCACGAGATTGTGGCTTTTGAAAAGGTACGGTCACGTAAGAAGGCCTTGGCTCGAGTTGAGGACTTATTTGTCCAGGCCCAGGCAAAGGTCGACTACCCATTACGGGCGTTGGTCTTAGATGCGAACGATCCAGATGGCGGGCAGGCCTGGGCGGAGAAGATTGCGACCCAGTACCCTGAGATCCCCGTGGAACGCTCATACTTTGGGCCAGTCATCGGGACCCACCTGGGGGAAAAGGCCTTGGCCTTGGCTTGGTTGAAGGACTTCGACCGCGCATAACGCGTGCAAGTCTGGTATGAGTATGGTATGCTGTTTTCTGTAATTAAATTTACGGAGTAGGAAATAAGGCGTCAAGTGCCGGTGGAACGCAATGTGAACACCGGACGAAGGGAATGTGTCCCGCGATCTTATTTCCGCATTGACCGCAGCAATGTGGCAACTCCCTTAGGAGATGTCTGAATTGAAGACAATGGCAAAAACCCAGCTACCCAAGCTGGACACGTTGAGTATGGTAACGATGGGGTTATTGATGGCGTTGCAGCTGGTCATCAGCCGCTTCTCGATCGGCAATAACTTTATCAAGTTTAGTTTTACCTTCCTGATCGTGGCGTTACTCGCCAAGTGGTTCGGTCCTTGGTGGGGCATGATGACCGCGGCAGTCGTTGACGTTGTGGGAACCCTGATGACTGGTGGACCATTTTTCCTAGGATTCACGGTATCGGCGATCCTGGGATCATTGATTTACGCGTTGTTCCTTTACAAACAACCGGTGAGTTGGGGGCGCATTACACTAGCTTCTGTGATTATCGCAGTCGTCGTGAATGCCTTTCTCAACACGCTGTGGGTGACCATCATGTACCGGACGCCATTCTGGAGTCTGTTACCACTACGGGTCGTTAAACAACTCATTGTGACACCCATTCAAATTGTTCTGGTCTATGGCTTGTTAAAGAGCCGCGTGATTCAAACGATTCAGGAAAGATTAAATCGATAAATGACACGAGCACCGTTTCGGTTAAGCCGGGACGGTGTTTTTAAATGCCAATCAGCTAGGGAAATTAAATTAATTACTTTAACTTATACGAATCAAAATTCACCACTACCACTACACGGATCAGCCTGCCAACACAGGCTATCCAGCACCTAACGGTAAATACAGGTCAGCGATCCAACCCTTAATTTTTTCTATTAAATGGGGGCGGCAGCTTGCGTCATTAAAGGTTTTCAGCTATAACGGGAGAAGATAAGGATTATTCAGGGGGGACTAGAAACATGCAACGATTACTGCAACTTTACTACAAATATCAGGACGTGCTGGCCTACCTGATATTCGGGGGATTGACGACAGTGGTTAATTTGGTCGTCTTTTATGTCACGGCCACACTGTGGGGGTGGAACTACCAGGTTGGAAATGTTTGGGCCTGGTTCCTGTCAGTCTTATTTGCTTATTTAACCAATCGGGTTTGGGTCTTCCATTCTCATTTCACAACGACTAAGGCACTTTTCAGCGAGGTCGTCACATTCTTCCTCGCGCGGGGAGCGACATTGATTATGGATATGGCCATCATGTGGGCCGGGGTCACGTTACTCCAGCAAAATGAGATGGTGACCAAACTGGTTGACCAAGTGGTGGTTGTCTTGGCTAACTACTTCTTCAGTAAGTGGTTTGTCTTCAAGAAGAACAAGGCCTCATCGGTCAACGAACAGAATTAAATCTTTTGATGAACCATTATTGGTGTGTGAGCGCTAGTAATGGTTTTTATTTTATTCTGAAACTGCTGCATCGGTCTGGCAGTGTGACCCGCTGAAGTTCAAATGCCACAAAAAAACTGACATTCCGTAAGAATGTCAGTCACGAGTTTACTTAGGCAATCGCACGTTCCGCATGAGTTCTGCGATTGTTGACTACCCGGTTGAAGATAGCAACGGCCAGGCCACCGACTAGAATGCCTAGGGCGTTGGCCAGAACATCATTGATGTCACTGCTACGGTTGATGAGCCAGTGATGAGAGAGAACGTATTGTATGGTTTCGACGCTGCCCCCAACGAAGAGGCCAAAGAGGCTGACGTCTAGGAGTGAAAGCTTAGGTAACGCCCATTTTGCCAGTAGACCCAGCGGAATCGTCAAGACGATGTTCTCTAGGAAGCCAAGGTTGAAGACGTCGAGATTGGTTAAGTTGACCCGGCCAATCCCGATGGGCATGATATAAATTGCTGTGCCAGAAAATGAAATTGGGGTAAAGAGAATGGCGGCCAGGCCCGTTAAGTAGCCTAGCACTAAGAGGGCGAACCAGCGACGTTTGCGGCCGGTTGCGACGATGAGTAGGCCACTTAGTCCAGCCAGTAAGATGATGAGTAATAAGGGTTCCCAACGCATCGAACCACCTCCATAAAAGTTTGCTTGTCTGTCGTGTCGGTTAACATGTTTCTAGACTACAACAGATTTGGCTAATACGGTGGTTTTTGAGAGGAGTTTTAAGGTTTCTTGGTTCCTTTAGGAAAACCATAAGGACTTAGTCAAAGAATCATCACACTTTTTCGGGGAGTTGCGGCTATTCATTTATTTGTAAGTCGTCTGTGCAGGTCTCGAGGTTAGGATCTGGTACAGTTGAAAGAACACTAAAAGGGGGACGAACACGTGACAATTACGGAACATCAAGATTGGTTGGTCGATTTTTACCAACGACGGCATTGGTACCAGTATTCACCCTTCGTTCATTTGAACTTTTTAACCGAAGAGGCCGGTGAGGTTTCACGGGCCATTCGAGCAATTGAGATCGGGCGGGACCATCCCGGCGAAAAAACAGCAACGCCAGCGGCTCGTCAGGCCAATTTACGTGAAGAATTGGCAGATGTCCTCGACCAGGTTTTGGTGATCAGTAGTCTGTATGATATTGATGCGAGTGACCTGCTGGCAGCCAGTGAGACCAAGCTGACCGAACGTTTCAAGGATAGTCAACCAGACTAAATGAACCCTGAAAGCCACCACCACAGCTGACGGTGGCTTTTTACTTGTTTGCTCGAGAAACCAAGGTGTGCTAAGGTGGAAGCCGACGCTATAAGGAGTGAAGTTAATGAGTGTGAATAATTGTCGCGTGATGTCCGGTACTAAACAGACCATGAATTAGCAACAGCAGGACCGACAGTTCAAACCAATGAATGTTTCTCCATGCTGATTGCTGCAAGGAGAAAAAATGACTTTAAAACAAATTACCCAGCTTGATCAGCTCCTAGCGACCGTCGCCCAATTCACGCACAGTGACCGGGCGGCTAATGCCTTACAGACGGCACCTAACGTGACAGACATTAAGATCGTTCGGCAACAGTTAAAACTGACGGCCGAGGCCCATCGTTTACTCGCCAACGATGTTATGTTGACGTACTTTGATCTGGATCAGCTGACGGCTTTACAAACAAAATTAGACCAAGGACTCTTACTCACGGCGGAACAGTTGGGAATGGTTAGTGATTTTCTGACAAACCTCCAGCGATTGACGACCGTGCTGCGTGAGCATGAACAGCTCGCACCAGGGTTAACGGTCATGTTAGCTTCCGCGAAAGGTCTGAGCGGCCTGCAGGGCCGTTTAGCTCACGTAATTGTCAGAGGGCAGGTTGCGGACGACGCCACGCCGCAGTTGGCCGACATTCGGCGGCAGATTAAGAAACAACGCCAACAGGTACAAACAACCCTGACGCAATTTGTCCAGAAGCACGCCAAGGCGGTTCAGAGTAATCGACTGATCACGCGAAATGACCGGGTCTGCGTGCAATTGAAGGCGAGCTATAAGAACCGGTTCCCAGGTCAGGTCGTCGACCAATCTGGGACCGGATCGACGGTCTTTTTTGAACCCCAAGCGGCGGCAAAGAAGTCGGCCGTGTTAACCAGCCTGATCAATGCCGAGAGTGATGAGATTTATCAATTGTTGGCTACGTTGACTGGAGACGTTCTGGATCACTGGGACGATCTGAAAGCCAATCAAGACCTACTCAGTGATTTTGATCAGACCATGGCCAAAGGGCAGTATGGTTTGGAGACAGGTAGCCATCTGCCTAAACTGAACACCGACCAATACATTAAAATCGTGGCCGGCCGCCATCCCTTGTTGGGACCGGATGCCGTTCCTTTGGATATCGAACTTACGTCACATCAAGGTCTGATGATTACCGGGGCCAACTCCGGTGGGAAGACTGTGGTATTGAAGACAATTGCGTTATTTGCGTTGATGGTTCAGTTTGGCCTGGAATTACCTGCCGAGAAGGGCACAGAGATGGCCGTCTTTAGTCAATTCTGGGTCGACATTGGGGATAATCAAAGCCTTACCGCTCAGTTGAGTACCTTTGCGGCTGAGATGACGACCCTAGTGGATATGACCGCTAATATTCAAGCCAACGCCCTGGTTTTACTTGATGAAATCGGGAGTGGGACTGATCCCGAGGAGGGTTCTGCCCTGAGTATTTCGATTATCGAATACCTCCGCCAGCAACAGGCAACGATCATTGCCACAACCCACTTCAGTGCCATTAAGGAATATGCAGTGGATTGTCCAACCTTTATGACGGCTACCATGGCGTTCGATCCCAAGACGTTACGTCCCACGTATCGCCTGCTTCTGCATCAGGTTGGGGCTAGTGAGGCGGTGTGGTTGGCCGAGCGTTTAGGATTGGCAAAACCGATCCTAGAGGATACACGGCGTCGATTGGCGGCGAAGTCCCACGTGGGACAGGCTGGTCGATGAGTCACTTAGATTGAATGATGAAAAAAACTGGTTTCGGAGAGCATTGCGATCTTCGGAACCAGTTTTAGTTTAGAATCATTTAAATGAAATGACTTAACGATAGTGTGATAAGCAAATTTAGATGTCTGTTGTGGCCATTCTTCCTGCGTAGTAGGGATTGCCATTAACCGTGTAACAGTCCCATCCACCGTCCCAAACGGGCTCATCTGAACCAGTACCGTCATCGAAAATAACATTTTTCTTTAAATCTTTAATCTTAAGTTGATACGTGTTACGCCCGATCTTTTTTCCTGGGAGCCCTTTAATTGCAGGACGGTATTGGACCGTTGTCGTATTTCCTTTGACCGTCGTTTTTATCATTTTGGCGGACGCAGATGGTTTGTAAACATCATCCTTGAGTCCGCTAAGGACGTACATATCCGTGGAACAAGGATCATAGCGATTAACCGTAGATAGATTGTAATATTGAATATAGTTGTCTAATGTCAGATAAAATAATGGTGTCGAAGAGTAGTCATGTTTTCTGAGTTTAAAACCTGTTCCTTGTCGTAGAACAGTTGCTCGAATAGGTGCTTTTAGGTTAACTCTTTTAAAGTTAGATTTAGTGAGTGGTATGGTTGGTTTTTGCGCATATCGAAGGCTTCTAATCTTATCGTAATGGACAGCACCGAGTGTGAAGGAAGCCTTATGCCCGTTTTCACTTTCAGAATAAAGTTGAAGAACTGTTCCCTTTTTTATGAGGAGCGGCTTATATTTTTTCCCGTGTTTTTGAGAGATACCCACATACATGGTCTTTTTTGTTCGAACATAGCCCTGGTATGGAAGTTTCAAGTATTGATTGGATGCCTGAGCCGGTAATGTTGCAGATGTAAGTCCCATTCCGACAACAGTTCCAAACAAAAGTAATCCCCGAAGAACTTTATGATTTAACAATCTAATTACCCCCTGGTTTTCCGATACATCTACATTATAGGACATTGAATCTTTGGATAGCAAAAAGTTCTCAGGAATTAAATGGCTTCCTGAGAACTTGCATGCTACTTTATCTATTTTTTCTTGAACGTTTTCGTTCATGGCGGTCATGCCGGTTCTCGGCTTGCATGGCGGCATTGTGACGCATTTCCGTGGGGTACTGTCGCGATGCCAGTAACCAGACACAGCCCCGTTGAACCAGTAAGGTTATGCCTAAATAGAGGAGCAAGGTCACCGAACTCCCGGTCCAAATACGGTCCACACCGAGGTGGCCAAGGGTACCGACAGCCCACCAAACTAGGGTGAGCCAATTACCCTGGCGCATGACAATTCCCTCATCGTTCACCCAAAAGCGGTAAGACCAGGCCCGTAATCCCGCGAATATCACGGCACTGGCTAAACTCAAGCCACCGAAAATCAATGCTTGTTGAAATGTAATTTGTAAATGTTGCTTCTGGAAGGCATCCCCAATCGAGGCCGCACCGAGTAGGACCACTAAAATGAAAAATTCAATTTTGAATCGAATGATCTTGGGTGCCAGCTGTCGCTTAATAACGACAAATAGTAGCCAGGCCCCCAGAACAAGATTGGTTAAATCTAAGTTTTGCATGTGTTACTCCTTGACGTGATTTATTGAATTCAAATTTTGAGTATACACCTTTTATAGGAGTGAAGGAATAATTCTTTAAGAGTTGGACTAAAGAACAAGTACCTCCCTACAGTTCAGAGAAAATGAGGGTATTGTGTCAAAGGGGTTGGAACAAAGTTATTTATAACTTCTCTTGACCCAATCTGTGAAAGTGAGACGTTCAATCTGTTAGTATGGGGTTCTGATAGCTAGACCAATAAGCTTATACTGCGGTGGAAGAACGGCATCGCGGTCTTGATGCTTGCCAGGAGGACTACTGGATGATAAGGTTTAGGGGCTCTAGGATTTCATCGGAGGAGTAGGTGCCTACATTAGCTATCCCTCAGTATCAATAAGCTTATTGAAAATATTTTTATTAATATATACCAGCTAATGATTGGATAAAAATGAATGTGACTTATTCTTTATCTGGCAGCATCACGCTGGCTTAGTTGAAGTTGAATGGAGGAATTGACATGCAACATGATGAATCAAGAAGACCACTTCCAATTTGGGTAGCAATTCTTGGCATTGTCATAACCCTAAGCTTGGGATTGTCAGTGATCAAGGCTGATGCAGCTAAGGTTCCGAGCCAACAAAAATTGCGAACAGAGAAAGCCTATTACATTAAGAAAAATAAAAAGGTGCTTCGAGCGGCAACTCTGAACAAGAAGGGTTTATCGATCGCCTGGAAAGAAGTTGTATCACACAAGATCAAGTTACTCAAACATTTGAAGAAGACGATTGCACAGGAAAAAGGGACCGTGTATACGGCAAAGCAAGCGAAGAGTTTGACGCACAAAATTAATAAGCTTAATAAAAAGTATGTGGCTAAACTCAAGAAGTTAAAGGCCCAGAAGGTTCCCTCGGACATCGTACATAACTATTACCGTTTTCCAAATGGCGATATTTCTTTCATGCAGGAAAAGGTAAAACAGGTGGGAAACACCACCTACATTCTCCATGGTATCCATGAACTCAACGGTGTCTTTCATAACTTTGGGGGCCACGGTGCTGGTTTTACGGTCGGTAAATAAATTTGTCGAATTAGTATGTCCTCAGGTCTTTTGCGGTAAGATTGAGTTATGAAGTTACCGTCCAAAAGATGAGAGGGGCTGGCATTACTTATGTTGAAAGACAAACAGATAGTCTGGGCTATTCATGAGATGGAAGAGGATATTGGTCCAGTTGGACCTTCACTTGATTCTAGAACACCATTTCAATACTTGATATCGGTGATTCTCAGTGCGCAGGCGACAGACGTATCGGTTAACAAGGTGACACCAACTTTGTTTGCGAAGTATCCGAATCCAGCGGATTTAATGGCGGCCAATGTTAACGATGTCGAATTGATTATTAAGAGTGTGGGTTTATTCCACAATAAAGCGAAAAACATTATCAAGACCGCTCGTATCGTTCATGAGGAGTTGAATGATGTTGTCCCAACCGATCGTAAGGGAATTATGGCCCTGCCGGGTGCTGGGAGAAAGACGGCCAATGTGGTCTTGAGTGATGTCTTTGGCGAGCCAACCTTTGCTGTAGATACGCACGTGTCGGCCATTTCGAAACGGCTACACTTTGTTGAGCAAACGGCATCCCCACTGCAGGTGGAGAAGAAAATTGTTGGTGTTTTAGCTCCCGAAGAATTACATCGCGCACATCATACGATGATTGAATACGGTCGAATGTATTCGATGAAGCTGTCTCCAGACAAAGAGGTTTGTCAGTTGATTATTGACTGTGACAAGCTGAATGAGGAGAACGAAGCTGAAATTTAATGAGGAAGAGAGGCTTTACAGCACCCCTGAGGGGCTCTGAAGCTTCTTTTGTGGTCGCTTGCAGTAATCTGTGCCCAAAGTGAATGAAAGTCGGGCGTCACGCAAAAACTAGTTAGCAAGCGAATGCCAATTAAACGTTAAATAAAGCCAACTCAAATTTTTTAATAGTTTGAAGGACACCGTAAATAGCGTATGATAGAAACTAAGCTGAAAGATTCCTGAAGGAGGCCATCAACATGGCAGATGTCTTACTAGTCATTGATCTTCAAAACGGTGTTTGTTACGGTGAACAAACCGCAGTAAACATGCCCCAAGTCATTGCAGGTGTTAACGCCCAGATTGCGGCGTATCGCAAGGCTAAGAAACCAATTGTTTTTATCCAGCATTCGGATGAGGACTTGGTAGAAGGGACCCACGATTGGGAATTGATTCCTGAATTGGATTACCGCGACACGGATCCCATCGTTTCTAAGCACCACGCAAATGCCTTTTTCCATTCTAATCTGCGGAGCGTCTTAACGAGCTTTGCGGCAGAGTCCTTGGAAATTTGTGGCGCACAGGTTGAATACTGTGTCGATACGACCACTAAGGTGGCTCATGGTATTGGTTATGACTTACAAATGACGCGGGGGTTAACAACCACCGTAGATAATAAATTTATGACAGCGGATCAAACCATTGCCTTTTTCGAGGGTATTTGGGATCACCGGTTTGTCACCATGCTAGAAGCCTAAATATGCAAGCTCACCGCCAATGGACGGTGAGTTTTTTTATAAATTGAAACGTGCTATAAATTAATTTCAAAATAGGGCTTGCCTTAGAGTCCACATGAGGGGGTATACTTTTGCCATTAAATAAAATATGGGGAGAACCACCTTATGAAAAAAAGAGGATTTCTGTTTTTGGGACTTGGTCTGTTGGCTTTAGGGTTGTCAGCCTGTGGCCTGACTAGCAATCGGAGTGATGCGGCGTCGTTGCCTGACGCCAGTAAATACGAGCCAACGCTGTTCTTTCACGGCTGGGGAAGTAGTACGCACGCCGAGGAACAAATGGCACATTCACTGGTGAACGCCGGTTTAACGCATACTATTATTCGGGCAACCGTTTCGAAAAAAGGAAGGGTGTCGCTGAAAGGTCACTTTCGCGAAGGTGATTACCATCCAATTGTTGAAGTCGGATTTGAAGACAATCATAATGCCAGTTCGCAGCAGTGGGGACAATGGGCCAAGGCGACTGTGGTTAAGTTGCAGCGGACGTATCACACGAAGAAGTTCAATGTAGTTGGCCATTCGATGGGTAACATGGCCATTATGTATTACTTACGGGATAATAACAGCAGCTTACCAAAATTACAGAAACAGGTCGATATTGCCGGCCACTTTAATGGGATACTTGGTATGAACGATGAACCTAATCGCATGAAGTTGCAGGCCAATGGCAAACCCGAGAAGATGCAGACGGATTATAAGCGGCTGTTGGGTCTCCGAAAGACCTATCCGAAGCAAATTGCAGTTCTAAATATCTACGGGGATAAGAATGATGGATCGCATTCGGATGGATCAGTCAGTAACGCTTCCTCCAAATCATTAAGATACCTAGTCTCCAGCCGAGCAAAATCCTATCAAGAACGTAAGATTGTCGGTCCCAATGCACAGCACAGCAAGTTACACGACAATGTGAAGGTAGATAAGCTGTTGATTAGTTTCTTACGGAATTAGTCGGTGTTAGTGTTTAATCACAGATGGTAAAACGGATGAAGTGAGGCGCCAATGATTGGTGAAGCCTCACTTCATCCGTTTTACTTAGTCTGTAAGAAAGGATTTGATCTCATCGAAGGCAAGATCAACACGTCCAACTTGACAATGTTGATCGGCACCAGTTTCTTTTGTAAAGAGCTTGGTTCTGATTTCTCCTGCATTGACTAGTTTTTCTCGAATGGTTTTTAATCGCTTTACGGGTACATATTGATCGTTTTCACCGGCCAATAAAAGGCAATCCTGATTCACGTATTTCAAGATATGGCTAGCATTATGTTTCTTGATGTCTTGAAAGAAATCATAAGGGGTATTGGTACCGGTCAATAGATAGCCGTTACCGAGTTTCCATTGAAGATCAATGTTATTTTGGGCAGCTTTGGATAGTAGTCTGTTTAGAGTCTTCTTCTGATGGAGGAGTAGCGCTCCAGATAAAATTCCAAATTTGAATAGTCCTAAGTTCATTTTACAGGTATCCATTGGGGTGTAAAAAACATCAAGTGCAATAACTTTTTTGATCCTCTTCTCAAAGGCTGCGGCACGCATAACTAGGTATCCTCCCCAAGACATACCGATTGCGTCAACTTCACTTAACTTGAAATAATCCAGTATTACAGAAACTGGTTTTTCGAAATTATGAATGAAGTGCAAGCCTTGTGACGAAGTATTGCCCTGACCTGGACCATCAAAAATAATAATATTATAGTTAGTTCCCTTCATGTATTTGTAAAAACTGGTCAGTTCTTCCAAATAGCCATCGAATCCACCAATGACGAGTAATGTTTTTGTTGCCTGGGCTTGCTTTAATAATAAAGCTGGAAGTGTTCCACCTTCGTAAGGTACCTGATATCGTTCATAATCAAAGTCATTGTAGCTCTGGTAGAAGCATCGAATAAAATCGTTATATAGAGTGACTTTTTGTTTCGTATTTTCGAACAGATAAAACATGGCAGCTTTATAGTAGCTGGCAGCTATAGCATATTCATCTTCTTCCTCATAATATTCAGCCCGTTTGGACCACCACTTCGTCCAGGTTGCAAAGTCTGTGACATCTTTGGCTATGTTCTTTAAATCACTTTGAACGTCCTTGTTCTGTAAAAAATCCATCGTAAAACGATGGATTTGAAAATCAAATTGCTGGTTGCCAGTTATAACGTCAGTCATTTTTATCTCCCCCAAATTATAAAACTAATTTTATTGTTGGCTAACAATTAGTCACAGTTTAAAGTGCTTCCCTATGACGCCATGACTTTAGCATTATATAATTGGTAAAACAAGATAGTTGGTGTATTGTTTGACAAGTGCTACATATAGGCCATTTGTGTGACAGTAGGGGGGATTGGAATGAATGGGCAGGAACGACTGGTACGGCAGTCAAAGACATGGCTATTAAAAGCACTTTTTGATTTATTAGCTGAACAGCCCTATGAAGACATCTCAGTCAGAGAGATTGCGGAAAAAGCCCAGCTTTCACGCCGCACATTCTATCGTTTGTATAAGAATAAAGAGGATCTTTTAAACTCCTATAACAGTGAGATTGGCAGTCAATATCTATCAGAGCTTGTAAAGTTTGGTTCTGGGGGAGCAACACTTGAGGAGGGACTCACCTTCTTTTTTGAATTTTGGTGGCGTGAGAGAGAGCAAATAAGATTACTCATGAGGCAAGGGCTTTACGGCCGGTTTCTAGAGGCAATGAATCCCCATGTCATTAAGGTCTACCAAAGGTTCCCGGCTCCATGGCATATGAAAGGAACGGAGAAAGAAAAGACATATTTTATGATGTTCGCTGTCGGTGGGCTTTGGAATGTCTTAGGCAATTGGCTAATCGAATCGGAACCCCAATCACCTGAAAATATGGCATCGTTGATGATATCCGGTGTTATGAGCTTGCAAGATGAAGTTTAAATCGGTTCAATAAAATATACTTTGACTTTGGTGGTTTTTGAACTTCATGAACAATTTGAAATTGAGATGAGTATTGGTTTATAAGCTTCAAACCCTTGCGAAAAATCAATTTTCTAGTAGGATAGGGATTATGACAAAACAAGTACACACAACTGAAGAAAGCACAAAGGTCTTTAAGGCCCTTGCCGATCCGATTCGTTTAGAAATTATCCGTTATCTGAACAAATTGGATCATGAGGTTTCCTGTGGTGAAGTCGGTCAGGCTATGGCGATTAGTAAGACTTCCGGATCTTATCACTTTAAGATTCTCCAGGAAGCGGGATTGATCACGGCCCATAAGGTCGCACGTGAAAAATATGTGGCGTTAGACCGGTCGACATTCGATCAGTACCTAACCCATTTCTGGCAAAATTTGTAGTTACCTAGACCAATGAAGAGGCGATCGCTGAGATCGTCTCTTTTTAATTTTGGTTCTTGCCAGGTCGAAATGGGCATGCTATGTTTAAATAGTTCAAAATAATTTGAACTATTTTTCAACATTAGGGAGACGGGAAAATGACAGGGAAGGCAACTCATTCAATATGGATTCTTTTACTGACGTCACTAGGATTTTTCATGGCCATGATGGATGCGATGATTGTGACCACGGCTTCAACCGCAATTCGAACAGACTTTCACATTTCGGTAAGCACCCTACAGTGGGCATTAAATGCCTATAACATCACGATTGCGGCGATTTTACTGGTTGGCGTTTCACTTGGAGAGCGTTGGGGGAGACGGCGAATTTACAATTGGGGCATTCTAATTTTTACGGTTGGCTCAGTGCTCTGTGCCTTGGCAACTAGTATCAACTGGTTGATTCTGGCTCGGATTGTTGAAGGCCTGGGGGCTTCAGTCATGACGCCGATGTCGATGGCGATCCTCACGAATGCCCTACCTGGAAATCAACGGGGACGCGCACTTGGAATTTGGAGTGGGATTGGTGGCTTGGCTCTAATTGTGGGGCCATCCCTGGGTGGCTTCATTGTGGCCCAGTTAACATGGCAGTGGATCTTTTGGATTAATGTTCCGGTGGGCGTTCTAGCCATTCTCTTGTCCCAACGTTATTTACCCGAAAGTCATGGTCAGAGTCGTCCGATTAATCTTGGCGACAACCTCTTAATTATGGTGGCCATGGCTGGATTGATTTGGGCATTATCTGCCACGACTGGGCATCTCAGCGGTAGCCAGTTGAGTTGGGTACTGGTAGTTGGTTTGGTTAGTCTCGGGTGTGGGGTGTGGTTCTTCTTCCGTCAATCTCGCGAAGCGGCGCCAATGATGCCACTAAGTTTCTTTCGGGAAAGAAACTTTACGGGTGGGAATCTCGCAACCGCCTGCCTTTACGGATCAATGTATGGTGTGGTGTTTTTCCTGCCCCAATATCTGCAACTGAATCCCGAGGCTACGGCATTGACTGCGGGGTTAGAGCTGTTACCGTGGACGGGGACATTAGTTGTGGTGGCTCCCTTTGCCGGACGAGCGGTCGATAGATTTGGCGAACGGTGGGTGGCCACGCTAGGGTTGTTATTCCAGGGTCTGGGCTATCTCTTAATTGCCGTATGCGTTCATAAAAGTTATGGGTGGTTAATTCTACCGCTAATGCTGGCAGGAGTTGGATTATCAATGGCTGGGCCAGCCTTGCAGAAGACCGTTCTGGGGGCCGTTCCACGCTCAGCAATTGGCCAGGCTTCGGGAATCTATAATGTTTTTCGCTTGCTAGGTGGGGCATTAGGGACCATTGTTGCCGTAATGATTTTTTACCAGTTTCAGAGTGGGGATTTTGTCCGTGGATTCCAAGCGACGATGCTTGGGACGGGCACGGTGTCATTGCTGGGAGTATTGTGGTCATGGCGGTTACAGTCTAATGCGCATCGAAGTTAGAACAGGTTCAATTCGGTTTTCAAATCGATGCTAACTGTGCCTATTGTGGTCACGCTAGAATGTGACACGAGGCGCAATGGTCAATTCAGCGGTTCCTTCTTGACGACTTCCATTTCGTCGATTAGGCTTGAAATGAAGCGGTAATTGACCGGGCCTTCGTGTGGCTGTATCAACTCGCAGGACCGTTTGTATTTATCATGCCGTCTTTCTATTTTGAAAACGACGTGATTATCTGAGTTGGA
The DNA here is from genome assembly GCF_024345185.1 of Levilactobacillus humaensis. Taxonomy (GTDB): domain Bacteria; phylum Bacillota; class Bacilli; order Lactobacillales; family Lactobacillaceae; genus Levilactobacillus; species Levilactobacillus humaensis. The sequence goes on from NZ_BROB01000044.1 coordinate 14,861, forward strand.
ACTAAACAGGGGGTAGTGTTGTGGAAATGACAAAAGAGGAATTGATTAAATTCAGTAGCCAGGGTAAGAAGGTGGTCGTTGATGAACCTTTCAATAATCCTGCACATCGGAATCAAATTATTTTCGACGCCTTGCGCCATTCAGCAAGTAAGAAAATATTTGGTCTAGCTTATCTTAACGATGAAGGCTTGTACCTGGATCTTAAGTGTGAGACGGGGAAAATTGATGAGTTGGTTGCGAACTTCCCCTATATCTTGGCAGGAAAGCATTTCACGAAGCAACACTGGATTACCCTGGATATTAACCAGATGACTTCGAAGTCTGAACTAGCCAATCTAGTGGATGCGAGTTACCGATTGACGGAATAGTCAGGTCAATTGCCGGAAAGTTGCGAGTCAATTGCCCCTGAATGAATTCAGAGGCTTGTCGCTCACGTGTCTGATGACACAGTAGTCCAACATGCCTGTTAAAGCATTCCTACTCGTAGTGGCAACATCATCGGGTAATTGACGGCTACCCGTTTAACTGCCAGGTTTACCTGGCAGTTGTTAGCTTCTTAATCTTTGGATATTTGACACCATTCAACCATTCTTGCCCAAGCATCTCAATATTCATTGCTCCTAATCGGTCATCGTTACAACGATACTGGCACTTTTTACACCAATACTCGTGACTGTTGTGATGGCGATTGTCCTTCTCAACCAGGCCACACTTGGGGCATCTCTGTGAGGTGAATACTGGATTCACTTTCACAACGATACTTTGAATAGCCTGAGCCTTGTATGTTAAGAAAGACTCCAGTTGAAAGAACGACCATGAACGATGGCTGTTTCGTAGGGACTTAGGCAGGTCATCAGTGTTAAACGTCACGTTAGTTAAATTTTCCAAAACGAAGAGTGTATGCGCACCATATGCCGTAACGAGTGTCTTAGCTAGCCGATGATTCACATCGGTCATCCAACGGTTCTCTCGTTGAGCCAGTTGCTTTAGTTTTCTCTTGGCAGATGTGGTACCTTTACTTTGTAATTGTCGACGAATCTCAAGAAACTTCTTTCGCTTACGTAAGATCTTTTTCCCGTCAAAGAATAGCGTCTTTCCTTCACTATCGAAGGCAGTTGC
>NZ_BROB01000045.1 GCF_024345185.1 Levilactobacillus humaensis
ACAATGGTGATGTGCCCTTTTATTATACAAAAATGGTGTTGATGGATTTACCATCAACACCAAATATCATAGATCCCAAAAAATTAAAATTAGTAAGTCATCAAGCTAAAGACATCGTAGCCCTTCAACTTGTCGCGACCATGCAGGTCTTCCAATTCGATCAGGAAGGCCGTCCCAACAACGATCCCACCGAGGTCTTCAACCAATTGAATGGTTGCCCCGATAGTCCCACCGGTTGCCAGCAAGTCGTCAGTTACCAAGACCTTTTGGCCTGGCTTGATGGCGTCCTTGTGCAGGTAAAGTGCTGAGGTGCCGTATTCCAGGTCGTAAGACGCCTTAACGGTTGGCCGTGGCAATTTACCTTCCTTACGGGCTGGCGCGAAGCCAATGCCCATCTGGTAGGCGACTGGACAGCCCACGATGAATCCCCGGGCTTCCGGACCAACGACCATTTCCACACCCTTATTTTGGGCGTAAGCGACGATTTCATCCGTTGCCGCATGAAAGGCCTCACCGTCCGCCATCAGCGGGGAAATGTCCCGGAACATGACACCCTTTTCAGGATAGTCGGGAACCGTTGCGATATATTTCGTAAAATCAGTTGCCATAAGTGTAAGTAGCTCCTTTATTTTATATCAATGGGGCGTGAAGACGCGTCGTCAGTGCCGCAGTTGAACAGGCGAGAAGATCTTTCTCAGTCTGAATCTGCTGCAGACGTAGCTGATAGCTCGGTGCGGTTGAGAGATCCTTTGATTCCGGCTGAGGGACCCCATTCATGATCCCATGATCAATCGTGATGAACCCACATTCGAAGAAGACCTGAATCATAAAGACCAATTGGGTCCGTGGAATCTCTAAGAACGAGACGAGCTGAGCCAACTGGTGCCCCACATCGACTTGCTGGTGCATCGCAATGAACTTAAATAGTTTAGCATATTGCGGGCGAGTTGGCATCCCTAATTGTGAAAGACTTTCTTTCTTATAGAGATAGGCCGTCACTGTCGCCGGTTTGAGTTGCCCCAAGACCGTCTCCAAATCAGCCGTGGCATCCGGACAATCCACCACAAACACCCGGGAATCCGGGGGTAAGGTCGACTGAACGGACCCGTCATACAACACCGCTGTCGCGTCCTTCGGGAGTTGACTTAACAATTGGTCATAAATCCCCCGATGGAAGAACAAGTAAACACCAGCGTCCTTAAACATGGCTTGGTGCAGCCGTGTCGTTCGTTCGTCGATGACTGGTTGTTTATTGCCATCAGATTGCGCATTACTACCAGCTTGTTCATCATCACCGGGTTGCCCGTCCAACCGAAGATCTTTGACCATCAGTTGCAGTGAGTGGCGACCTTGCCAAACGTTATCCTCGATAGCGCCCAGCACATCGGCCTGATCCGGTGCCGCAGTCAATGCCGCGACCTCGTTTCCGGCCCCAAACTGAATGGCATTCAGCTGGTGCTGGCCTTCCTGTAACTGAAACTTCAAGTGCGTGTGATCTTTACCAATCGCCTTGATCTGCGTCAACGTCGCAGATTCAAAGGCAAATAGTGGTTGCTGGTTATCTGTCCCAAACGGCGCCAATTGGGCCAATTCGCGGTACAGATCCGGCGTGACCGTGGCGACATCCAAGCTGGCGGCGACGGCCACCTCACTCGGACCACTCTCGGTCAACTTCTGGTTCTGCGCCTCAACATCTAACGCGTCGGCTAAGGCCTCTAAATTGTCCGCTGGGACCGTTAAGCCTACGGCCATGTGATGACCACCAAAAGCCGTCATCAGGTCTCTATGGCCATCTAAGGCCGCAAATAAGTTAAATTCCACGACACTTCGACCTGAGCCCTTGGCATGACCATCATCGGCAACGTTTAAGACCAAGGCGGGCTTCCCCGTCGTCTCAACGACCTTGCTGGCCACAATCCCCAGCACCCCTTCGTGCCAACCGTGACCACTAATGATCAGCGTTGGCCGATCTTGATGGGTCTCATCGGTCGCCTGGGCTAAAGCCTCTGAACTAATCTGGCGAACCAATTCCTGGCGTTTCTGGTTTTGAGATTCGGTCTGTTGGGCCAATTGACTGGCCTGGGACTCGTCTAGCGTCGTCAAGAGTTCAACGGCGGGGGCCGCGTCCTCTAAACGTCCCAAGGCATTGAGCCGCGGAGCCAGACCAAACCCGATCGATTGCTCGGTCAATTCATCTGGCTTCAACCCCGCCGTCTTCATCAAAGCCTGTAACCCTGGCCGCTCGTCTTGTTTCAAGAGTTGCAGACCAAAGTGGACCAGTACCCGGTTTTCATCCACCAGCGGGACCAGATCGGCAACGGTCCCAATAGCTGCTAGGTCCAAGAGATCTTGCGGAATCTCTTCGCGCAAGGCCTGGGCAACCTTGAAGGCCACCCCGGCACCGGACAGTCCCCCAAAGGGATATTCAGCTCCCGGATAGCGGGGATGAATGATGGCATAGGCTTCCGGTAACGTCTCTGGCAACTCATGATGGTCGGTGACCACCACGTCCACCCCAACCGCCTTAGCCGCTGTGATGGCTTCGTTACCCGCTACCCCATTGTCGACGGTGACGAACAACTCCGTCCCCGCCGCAATCAGCCGTTTGAAGGCGTCCACGTTGGGACCGTAGCCATCCTTAAACCGATTCGGGATATAGTAATTAACCTTTGCGCCCATTTCGTTCAAGGTTTCATACAGGATCGAGGTACTCGTGACCCCATCAGCATCGTAATCCCCATAAATGGTGATCTGCTGGTCGGCGCCAATCGCATCCTCAATCCGATCGATCCCTTTTTGCATATCGTGCAGCGCAAAGGGATCATGCAACTGTTCCGGACCCGGGTTCAGGAAGGCGTGCGCGGTTTCCGTGGTTTGATACCCCCGGTTCCAAAGAATCTGTGCCACAATCGGTGAAATTTTCTCCGCCGCGGCCAGCTTCTGGGCTTCGTCCGACGGTTGATCCACGTTCTTAATCTGCCATTGGTATTGTGCAGGAATCACCAGCAAATCATCCTTTCTAAATGGTTAAAGAGCGGTGTCACTGGCACCACTCTTCTCCCTACCTGTCCTTATTTAGCTGCTAACTGGGCCTTCAAATCGGTAATTTCGGTCTGAAGTGCCTTAATTTCTTTGGCCTGTTGGCCAGAAGCTTGTTTACTCTGTGAGTTTTGAATCCGTTTGTTAAGTTGCGCGTTTTCGTCCTGCAACTTGGTAATCTTCTCGGTCGTGCTCTGTTCGAGATCCTTGTAGGCCCGCTTCTTCTGAACCGACGAGATGGTTGAGAACAAAATCATCAGGACGGCCCCAATTAAGATCGAAACCAACAGGAGCAAGATGAGTGGCCAACGAACCGTAGCAAACCCGAAGGAAACGGGCACACTGCCCCGATTAAGAAGGGCAAAGACTGCCACAATAATCACTAATAAGATACTAACGACGATTCGCCATTGATTTTTCATGAGTGCGTCCCTTCTGGTGCGACCTTCTGAAACGGCACATCGATCTCGTCAAAGTCCTTGACGACCCGTGTGTTATGGAACACGTCACGTGCCTGGCTCTGGAGTTCCAGCGCCATCTTTCCGGTATAACGCGCAGAGATATGGTTTAACAGGAGCATCTTGACGTGCGTCCGTTTAGCCAATTCTGCCGCCTGAATGTTCGTCGAATGGTAGTAGGCCCGAGCGAGTTTACTTTCACCCTTGGCAAACGTACTCTCGTGAACCAAGACATCGGCATTCTCAGCCAATTTGGCTGCGTTTGGTGTCTGGCGCGTGTCACCTAATAACGCCACGATCCGCCCTGGTTGGCTTGGCCCCAGATAGTCCTGACCATTGATGGTCCGGCCATCCGGTAAGGTCACAGTCTCACCCGACTTCAGTTGACCATACACTGGCCCTGCTGGAATCTGATCGGCCCGTAACTTCTCCACGTTAAGTTCGCCGGCATGATCCTTTTCTTCGACCCGATAGCCGAAGCAAAGAATCTTGTGATCCAACCGCTGTGCGGACACCCGAAACTTAGAGTCTTCGAAAACTAACCCATCGGTCGTGAGTTCTTGGTAGTGAATCTTGTAAGACAGCTTAGTCTCAGAAACCCGCAGGCTGGTCTCGACATATTGTCGAATCCCCTTGGGGCCGTAGATGGTCAGTGGACCATCGCCGCCCTGGAACGACCGGCTACTCAGAAGTCCTGGTAACCCAAAAATATGGTCGCCATGCAAATGCGTAATAAAAATTTTATCGATCTTGCGCGGTTTCAGTGTCGTCCGTAAGATCTGATGCTGCGTGGCTTCTCCCACGTCGAACAGCCACACCGAGTTACGTTCATCGAGTAACCGCAATGCCGTACTGGTGACATTCCGGAACTTACCTGGCGACCCGGCGCCCGTTCCTAAAAATTGAATTTCCATATTTTTTTCGTTCCTATCTATAATTAAAGTCCGTCCACTATTTTAGGGGATTTTCACCCAAACCGCAACTCTCAATACCTCATCACGGCGACTAACGACTATTTTTGCTAGGGTTCTGTGCTTAAATTCGGTATAATCGAGGTAAGTTTTGGACAAGGAGGCTCTCCCGATGCGACTCAACGATTTTAACCTTTCCACTATCGACTTGCATCCCGCACTAACACTCTACTGGGAACAAGCCGATCGGAACCTCCCCGTCTGTGATCTGCAAACGCGTGACCACAACCTCTTCCTCATCACGGGAACGGGTCGGCCGCTGACCCTGGATCAGTTTCGAACTCGGACCCAGCAGGTCGCCCCAAGCGTTGGTCTCTTCGTTCAGGCCACACCGCCCACGCGTCTCTATGGGTATCGGCTGGTGCCCCATCAAATCTTATTCGGTTGAAAGGAGTTTTCACTTATGCGTCACGTCAAATTACCACTGCTCGTCGGTCTAGCAGTCCTCACGCTAGGGCTAACCGCTTGTCAGTCGGCAGAGCAGAAGAGCACCGCGAGTTTCAAGAATTCCAGTGCCTCTAGTAAAAAGTACAGTGCCCCTGAACCGGATGCGGCGGTGTCCTCTTCTGGATCCAAGAAAGTTGCCACTTACCATCCCTCGGCCAGTCAGACCAAGAGTCCGAACTACATCAAGTCTGGCAACCTCAAGTCGACCGGTCAGTATACCTTTGACAAGGTCGGCACGGAACTCAACCTTCGTCAGGTTAAGCATCCCCAAACGACCATTAAGTCCGGCAAGCTGACCTACCGCATCACCACGATTCGGATCATTAAGAACACCGCTAAGACCGCCGCCGCTAAGCAAATGGCAGCGGACGCGCTCGATGTTCCCAACATTAAGAGTCCCTATTACACACTCCAAGTTAAGTTTACCATTTCTAACCGGGGAAAACAGGCCGTGACCACCGATGGCATCAAAGCCATCCGGTTGACCAAGACCCAACAGTTGACCGTCATGTCTCAGCTTAGCGATGCCAGTGCCGGCAAGACGATTCCGGCCGGCGGCAAGCTCGACACCTTCGCCACCGGGTTAGCTAGCGAAAAGCAGAAGCCAACCTTCAAATCTGTCAAGATCGCCTTTAACGGGGCCTACGTCGATCAGAAGCAAGTCGTCGCCCCAACGGGATGGCTCAAGGTTTCCCTTTAAAATTTGTCCATAAAGAAAGACCCCAGGATCAAAATTCCTGGGGCCTTTTTCGCGGCTAAATTAAGCCATGTATTCAAAGACAAAGTCGTCGATTTGAACACTGTCACCATTCTTGGCGCCGTGTTCACGGAGACTATCATCGACACCCATCCCCCGCATTTGTCGAGCAAAGCGTAAGAGACTTTCGTCGTGATTGATATCGGTCATCTGGAAGAGCTTCTCCAACTTGGCCCCACTCAAGATCCAAGTGCCATCGGCATCTTGGGTAATCTTGAATTCTGGTTCTGGTTGGAAGTCGTATTCGGCCGTCTTGACCGTTTCTTCCTGCTTGACTGGGAACTTCGGTGTTTCCGCCAAAATGTCCGCCGTCCGTTGAAGAAGTGGTGTTAAGCCCTTGTGCGTCAGCGCCGAAACCGCGTAGATTTCAGGCTTGTTTGCCAAGAGCTTGTCTTGGGCCAAATCTTCCTTGAACTGCGCCAAGTTATCTTCGGAATCGGGCATATCCATCTTGTTCGCCACGACAATTTGTGGACGCTTCAAGATATCTGGATCATATGCCTTTAATTCTTCATTAATCTTCTCAAAGTCGTCGTAAGGGTTACGTCCTTCCAAGCCACTCATGTCGATCAGATGCAGGATAACCCGCGTCCGTTCAACGTGACGAAGAAACTGGAAGCCCAAACCAACACCCTTGGCAGCCCCTTCGATCAGACCTGGTAAATCGGCCATCACAAAGTCACGGCCATCGGGTAACCGAACCATCCCCAGGTTGGGAACCAACGTGGTAAAGTGGTATTCGGCAATCTTCGGCTTGGCACTAGTGACCGTGGACAATAGCGTCGACTTCCCAACGGATGGGAACCCAACTAACCCCACATCGGCCAGTACCTTTAATTCCAAACGAATGTCGAACTCTTGTCCAGGTTCACCATTTTCGGCAATTTCTGGCGCCGGATTCTTAGGCGAGGCAAAGTGGATATTTCCACGGCCACCCCGACCACCATGTGCGATGATGACGGAATCATTACTGGCAACCAGATCACCCATGACGGCACCGGTCTCATCATTCATGATCGTGGTTCCTTGAGGCACACTGATAATGGTGTCCTCGGCGCCACGACCGGTCATGGACTTAATTGCCCCATTGCCACCGCTCTTCGCCTTGAACTTCCGTTGATAACGGAAATCCATCAGGGTCCGCAGGCCTTCGTCAACTTTGAACACGATGTCGCCACCGCGTCCGCCATCACCGCCGGCTGGTCCCCCGTTTGGCACAAATTTTTCCCGGCGGAAAGCGACCATCCCGTCGCCACCCTTACCGGCTTTTACACTAATTTTTACTTGATCTACAAACATATTTATTTTCCTCGTTTTCTAAACCAGCCAACGCTGCTTTTCGTCGTCTCCTGCTAGCCAGTATACCGGCAAACCACCATTCCGTCAAAGCTGAGTTGGTGTGCGGGGACTTTTAATTTCGGCCGTATCCGCCTGAAGGGTCAGCCGGATGGTCTGGGCCACCGTTTCACTGATGCCCAGGGCCCGTAAATCATCGACACTGGCCGTGCCAATTTTCTTCATGGAACCAAACTTTCGGAGTAATTTATTTCGCGTCTTAGGCCCGACGCCGGGAATGCGGTCCAACCGTGAACTCAGCGAGTGCTTGCTGTGAACCTGCCGGTGGAATGTAATGGCAAACCGGTGAACCTCGTCTTGAATCCGTTGTACCAGATAGAAGCCTTGACTCTTGGGATCCAGATGAACGTGGTGATCATCCGGTCCAAACAGCAAGTCCGCCGTCTTATGATGGTCATTCTTAACCATCCCCGCAACCGGAATGTGCAGGTCGAACTCATCCTCAAGAACTTCCTTAACGGCATTCATCTGGATGTCACCCCCATCCATTAGGATGAGATCCGGCATCGTTCCATGTTCCTTGAGCAGGCGTCCATAACGCCGGCGAACAACCTCAAGGGTGCTGGCCGTTTCATCCGCATGGTCCACGGTACGAAGCTTATACTTTCGATAAAGTTTCTTATTCGGTTGGCCATCGACGAACACGACCATCGCGGAGACTAAATCGGCCCCCTGAATGTGAGAGTGATCAAATGCCTCAATTCGGTGTCCAGGCGCAATGCCCAAGGCATCCGTAATCTCCTTCATGGCGCCGGTCGTCTTACCCTCGTCAAGTTCTAACAGCCGAAACTTCTCTTCTAAGACCAGTTTGGCATTCTTCCCGGCCATCTCCAACAAATCCCGTTTAGTGCCGCGTTGCGGCGTTCTAACGGGAACCTGGAGCATCGATTCGATGACCTCCTTATCAATCGAGGCCGGTACCAGAATCTCACGGGGCAGAACTGTATTCTTTCGTTGATAGAACTGGACGATGAAGCTGGCAATTTCTTCCTCCGCCGTACTAACCACGGGGAAAAGACGCTTCTCACGTTTCATCAACCGCGCTTGCCGAATGAAGAAGACCTGAATCGACAGCCACCCTTTATCGAGATAAAAATTAAAGATATCCCGTGGTGTACTGTCATTAGAAATAATCTTCTGCTTTTCAACCGTCGCTTCAATATAACGAATCTGGTCCCGCAAATCGGCGGCCCGTTCGTATTCCATATCGGCAGCAGCGGCCGTCATCCGGTCGTTTAGTTCCTTCTCAGCGTGCCCCACGTTGCCATTCAAGAAGGATTTAATCTTCTTGACCTGACCCTCGTATTCTTCCTCAGGCACTTCCTTGAAGCAGGCCCCCAGACACTGGCCCATATGATAATACAGACACGGCCGACCCTGATAACCGGTACACCGGCGAAGCGGGTAAACCTTCTGTAAAAAGTGAATCGTTTCCTCGGCCGCATAAACATTGGGGTACGGTCCAAAGTAGTAGGCCCCATCCTTTTTAATGTCATTCACTAATAGTAATTGGGGATCACGTTCATTGGTAATCTTGATGTAAGGATACCCCGTCCCCCGCTTCAACTTGATATTGAAGTAAGGTTGATGCTTTTGAATCAGCGTAATTTCTAGCAGGAAGGCTTCCTTGTCGGTCGAGGTGATAATCGTTTCAAAATCCACGATCTCACTGACCAACTGTGCGGTTTTCCCGGTATGACTGCTCTTAAAGTACGAGCGGACCCGGTTCTTTAGGTTCTTCGCCTTACCCACATAGATGATCTGGCTATTGATATTCTTCATTAGATAACAACCAGGTAGTCCTGGTAACAAAGCTAATTTATGTTCCAAATATTCCGATGCCAACGGCGCAACCTCCCCATTTTCTAGAATTTAGCTTATAAAGTATAAGCCGAATACGTGTTTGGTGCAAGTAATCCACTCTCACCGTTCCGCACAATAAATGACAAGCCGCCTGGTTTCTGCTATGATACTGCTAAAGAAGACAAGGAGGTGGCTGGATTGGCTCTGAAAGTCAAGCGCCAAGATGACCTGGACTCCATGTTCGGTAAGTTTGCACAAATGGATCCCACCGATGTTAAGCGGGATAAGTTTCTGAAACGCCAGGACGCCCACAAGGATAACAAGCGGGCTAAAGGTTTAATCAAGAACGATAAATCCAAGTACGAACGGGAACATCACCAGGACTAGGTAAGTTAAAGGACTCACGGGTTTTAACCCGTGGGTCCTTTTTATTTACCGATTAGGTTGGTAGCCGTGTGGATAACGAGCATTCAGCCGCTTGATGTTATCTTGTGCGACTTCGTCAAAGTCAATGTCAGACCATTGTGCAATCTGACTCAGGTACCAGAGCACATCGCCCATTTCTTTAACAATGGCATCGTGATCTAAGTCCTGGCCGTGGAAGGTATAATTCTTCACGAGGTCGACCACTTGACCCGTCTCACCGGCGAGCCCTAAAGCACAGTTCGTCAAGACCTGTTCATTACCGTACAACGTCCGGTTAGCTGCTTTTTGATAATCGTTAAATTCCATACTTAGTCGTCCTCCCCAAAGGCTTGTTCTTCGATCCATTGCCAAATCGTATCCTGGCCAATCTTCTTTGGTGCGGAGAACATCACGATATTATCAGTGTTTGGCAAGTTCAGGGACTTCTTAATCTGGCTTACCGTTTGGTTCCATTTGCCCCGAGCGATCTTATCGCTCTTGGTGGCCACGATCAGCGTTGGGAGGCCATAGTAGGCCAACCACTGATACATCTGAACGTCGGCTTCCGTTGGTTCGTGACGCGCATCAACAAGCGAGACGACTCCGCGTAATTGATCACGCTGCGTCAAATAGGTCTCGATCATGTGGCCCCACTTCTCACGGGCAGCCTTTGAAACCTTCGCGTAACCGTACCCGGGCACGTCGACGAAATACAATTGGTCCTCGACGTTATAAAAATTCAGGGTCTGGGTCTTCCCGGGTTGGCTCGACGTCCGAGCGTACGAGCGTCGATTGATCAACACATTGGTCAATGACGATTTCCCCACGTTTGACCGACCGACAAACGCAATCTCAGGGTACCCCGTCGTGGGATACTGGGCGGGATCAACCGCACTCATGACTAATTCTACGTGATTGACTTCCATTGGTTACTGTCATCCTCTCCAAATATCTTTCATCATTCTAACACAGAACGTCGTGTGACTGGGAAAGTTTCTGGCAACAACCACGGCCCTATTTGAGTTAAACGCGGCCATGACGCGGCTTCCCTAACACCATAAAAAAAGCGACCAGCCCGCGGGACTGATCGCTTTCACCACATGACGTGGCTTCTAACCTTATGACGCCTTTTGATCCTTCAATTCAATCTCTGGTTCGGCATGATCCGTCACCGTCTTGGCAGTAATAACCACCTTGGCGACGTCATTACGACTTGGCAAATCAAACATGATGTCACGCATGACATCTTCGATGATTGACCGTAAACCACGGGCCCCAGTATTGCGGGCAATGGCTAACTTCGCCATCTCACGCAAGGCTGCTGGCTGGAATTCCAGTTGAACGCCATCGAGTGACAGTAACTTTTCGTACTGCTTAACTAAGGCATTCTTAGGTTCCGTTAAGATACGAACCAAGTCATTTTCATCGAGCTTTTCGAGCGCGGTCAAAATTGGCAGACGACCGATGAATTCAGGAATTAACCCAAATTGCAGAAGGTCTTCTGGAATGACGTGTTGCATCAGGCTATCGCCTGAGGCCAAGACCGTCTGTTCCTTACTGTCAGCACCGAAACCAATCGTCTGGTCACCCAGACGACGCTTAACGATGCCGTCAATGCCATCAAATGCCCCACCAACGATGAAGAGAATGTTGGTCGTATCGATTTGAATGAATTCTTGTTGCGGGTGCTTACGGCCGCCCTGAGGTGGCACGTTGGCAATAGTGCCTTCCAAGATCTTCAGCAGAGCTTGTTGGACCCCTTCACCGGAAACATCTCGCGTAATGGAAACATTTTCCGACTTCTTAGCAATCTTATCAATTTCATCAATGTAAATAATTCCTTTTTCGGCCCGTTCCACGTCGTAATCGGCGCTTTGGAGGAGCTTTAGCAGGATGTTTTCAACGTCTTCACCCACGTAACCAGCTTCAGTTAACGTCGTGGCGTCGGCAATGGCAAATGGGACATTTAAGATCTTTGCCAGGCTTTGCGCCAGGTAAGTCTTCCCAGAACCAGTGGGTCCGATAACCGCAATATTACTCTTTTGTAGTTCTGGACCGTCATCTTCGGCCTGAGCCATTTCGTTAACCCGCTTGTAATGGTTATAAACCGCTACGGAAAGGGTCCGCTTGGCTTCGTTCTGACCGATAACATATTGGTCGAGCGTGTTTACAATGTCAGCCGGCGTTGGCACTTCGAGATTCGTTTCGGCTGCATCTTGGCTATATTCTTCGTCAATGATTTCCTTGCAAAGGTCAATACATTCGTTACAGATGTAAACACCTGGGCCCGCAACGATCTTCTTGACTTGATCCTGTGACTTACCACAAAACGAGCAGGTCACTGGGCCTTCTGTTTCGGTGTTTTCAAACAATCAACTCACCCTTTCTCTCCAGGCTTAAGCCTAAATCAGTTTTGCCTACCTTGGTCAGTAAACCTGATGAACTAACCAGAATTCCTATCATTTGGGTACTATACCACAGTTTTCGATGATAGAAAATCAATTCGCCTCAGGCGACCCGGTCTTCGGCCATTAGAGATCGAGTGGGAGGTAGCCGATTGTTTCGACTACCGACCTCTCACACCACCGTACGTACGGTTCCGTATACGGCGGTT
>NZ_BROB01000046.1 GCF_024345185.1 Levilactobacillus humaensis
ATTGACTACTATATTTGGACATAAGAAAACCCCACAATCGTTAGATTTATCTGTCTAACAATTGTAGGGCACTTCAACCGCGACTATCTCTTCTATTTACATCCGACTCGCTGCAAGCCACAATCTCAGCATGTGATAAATGACAACACCCATTGCCCCCACAAAAAGTGTGCCACTCGCGTAATAAAGATAATACACTACTGGATGTTTCATGATTTGGCCCCCTTACTAGTTAAGCACAGCCTAACACGGCGCACAAAACTCGTCCGCGAGTTTTACCAAAATTCAGCGACTAATCTAGGTGACCTAACCAACCGGTGAGGCCTCTCGTCGACGGGCAGCTGCCACAATTGCCTCTTGTTGTGCAATTGTGGCCGTAAATTGACGCATCAGGTCACGTTCGATGACCTGCGCACCATGCTCCTGAGCCCGGCGCGACACCATTTGAAACTTCTTACGTTCAGTCAATAAGTCTTCCGTTAACATATGGCTCCCCCCAAAAGAATTCGCCAGTGTTCTGTTACCGTTAAGTACATTATATACATTTGATCCGAAGCGGTCTAGGCTTATTTTGAATTCGATACAAAAATTTTACAATCGTAGTTTTCAGCCTTTTGCATTGGTACTTAGACGTTTTAGGGGCGTTACGAATTGAGCACCATGGCACCAAATAATAAGATGTTTTATAATTGGTCTAGGTATTGTGTGCAACCGTTTGACAACTGGCCAAATCTTGGATCTCCACAATGATTTAGTCTATCAACGGTCAGTGGTTTGGGTCCACAACCCGCTCTGCATATTGATTGTCTTTCCCCGCTAAACAGGGTAACCTTAGGGTAAAGTCAAAGGAGGCCACACGCATGCCAACTGATCGTGAAAAGTTTCCGCCCCTCTACCAGACCATTGCCGCTAATGACGATGGCTTAGAGGGCCACGCCTACATTGCCGACGGTGGCTTAGATGTCTTAACCAGCGATCCCCTCAACGACCAACCTGGAACCAATCCTGAGCAACTTCTAGGACTGGCACTCAGTACCTGCCTCAATGCCACCCTGGCGGCCATCGAGAAACGTGACGGTTTGCCCCACACCTCCCAGGTTCACACTCAAGTCGAATTTGCCCGCGACTATCGGGGATTTCAGTTCTACTTGACGGCGCGGGTGACCATCCCCGGCGTTGATGCCCCCACAGCACGGCGCATGGTGGATCTCGCCGAGCGTCGCTGCCCCGTCGCTAAACTTCTTTCCGGGAATGCCAACGTTCAAATCGTCTTGGTTGATCACCTTAACTTCACGACGCCCACGGCCTAATGCCACCCTGGTTCAAAATAAAAATGGACCACACGCCCTGACAATCCGTCAGTTTGTGTGGTCCATTTGTCATTCTTAATGCCGTGTAAAACGTTGCTTGACGCGGTTCCACCACGAGTTTCGGGCGTTCGGTTCACTGTAGACAAACGACCGATTCTGCCGTGCCGACCGCTTGTCATCGTGGCCATCTTCCATGAAGACAATCTTGCGCCAGCGCTTTGCCTCTTCATCACTCATGCGCTTTTTGCTCATTGACTTCAATCTCCTTCTTACCCAGCGCTAGTCCACTGGTTCTCTGTAGCCATCTTACCGCTACTTTTTCATGCGGGTAACCTGACTGAATTCACGAATGAAATCCAGCACCTCATGAACCCGATCGTCCCCATACAAATCGATCCAGCCTTGAAACCGGCTGTTGATCCGCTGGCGAATCACCCGTTCAGCACGGGTGCCAGCTGGGGTCGCCAAAAGGTACAAACGTCGCCGATCATTCTCGTCCGGCCGTTGTTGCAGGTACCCCTGCTTTAACAACACCTTAATTTGCCGAGAGATCGCACTCCGCGTCACCTGCCGTTTGCTCGCAATATCCATCAACGTCACGTTGGTATTCTGCGTGATATCACGCAAAATGAGGTACTGCTCAAAGGACAAGTGAAACTCCTTGGCTGGCTCAGAGACGAACTCACCTAAGTACTTGATTGAATTCATGTAAACATCAATGAAGGCGTCCAACAGGGACTCTTCCTGTTCAGCCATGATTACCCCACCTACAATTCTCAAAATACGATTTTTATATTAGCATTTACGCCTGACAAATACCAGCTTTTTCCGCCCGTTACCGCCTTGGCTAGGGCCAACCTATGCTAAACTAGAGTTGAACACAAAGGGGGAGCTATATTATGAAACATTTTATAACAAGTGTTCTTGCCCTAGGAACCCTAACGCTCCTAGTTGGTTGCGGTCAAACAACCACAACCAACCAAAAATCCAGTCAAACCCAGACCAGCAAAAAGGCTGTCAGTCATGCCAAGCCGACCTCAAGTTCATCTAGCCAGCCGATTACGGCGACCTTCAAGAACCAGGCCTTTACCATCCAACACGTGACCTTCAAGCTTACTGGTCAACAGGTGACGGCCAGTTCAACGGCTAACCGCCAGTTGTTCGTTCTCTATTATACCGTAACCAACCAACAAGGTAAGTCGATTGTGCCCAGCGATCTCTGGGAATCTGCGGTCAGTGCCACCCAAGATGGGCACACACTCACCACTGGCAATCTCGCCTTCACTACCGATCAGACTCAGGATAACAACCGGTTAAACCGAACGGTGATGCCGTTAGACTCTGGTAAGTCTGTGACTGGTCTGGCCACATTTGAACCCAAAAATCAGGATCCTATTACCGTGACCTTCAAGGATAGCAACGGTCACACCATTCATCAGAGTCGCTACCCAATTTCTTAAAATTTGCTGTCGAAAGGATCCAATTATGACCGAACTTATTGAACGCATTCATCAGATTGAACTTGGCAACTTGACCCAATTTATTGACCTGTGTGACCACCTCGACCTGTCCTACTTCATGATGGGTGGATCGCTACTGGGCGCCGTTCGCCATCAGGGATTCATTCCCTGGGACGATGACATGGACGTCGGCATGCTCAGAGCCGACTACGACCGCCTCCTGGCCGCCGCACCCGCTCTCCTAGCAGATACCCATTATTTCCTTCAAACGCCTGCTAGCGACGAGAATTACGGCCTCAGCTATGCCAAACTGTTAGACCGGAACACTTACATTGAAGAAAAGAATAATGTCAACAGCGCACGCAAGGGAATCTTTATCGATATCTTCCCCCTGGACCGCATCTCAGATGATCCCAACCAGCAGCGTGAACAGATGGCCAAGTTTCAACTGTTAAATACTCGGATCCTGTTCCAGCTTCGTTACCATCTGGTAGACACCCCGCTGCGCAAGTTTCAGTCGGGACTCAATCCCGACCAGTTAGCCGATGCGCGTTCCCTGAAGGCCGAGCGGCAAGCCGTGATGACCCAGTATGAATCCAACACGGCGTTACCTCGGGTGAAGAACCTGGCTTCGCAATATGCGTACGCTAAGGAAACCTTTACCGTTGCGGAACTAACCGACTTAACCTCCCTGCCCTTTGAGCAGTTGACTGTTCAGGTTCCGGCAAATTATGCTAACATTTTGACGCGTATGTATGGGGATTACATGACCTTACCACCGGCCAATCAGCGGACGGAGAAACATCTAGAAAAGGTCATCATGGATAACCAAGTCTTTACCGACTAAATTAGAAAAGGGTGATGGGTTTATGGCTGATAACTATTTTGGCGCCATGCTGGTAAACGTCTCCAGTATTGAGCTATCGATTGTTAACTTAAAAACGGGGACGCAGACCGAGCGAGTCCGCTCTACCGTCGCTATTGGGGAAAACATTTACAACCATGAGGCAATCAATTTTGAAAACGTCGACGAGGCTGCGGAAGCCCTCCGCGGATTTCTGCAGATCATCAAGGACTATGGGATCACCAACTACCAACTCTGGGGATCGCAAGCCCTCTCGGCTGCACCGAATGCCGAGTTCATTCGCGACCAAATTCTGAGTAGAACCGGCCTCAGTATCAAGTGGCTGTCGCTGGCTCAAGAATCCTTTGTTCGAAACGAAGCGATCGCCTTGAAGTTCAAGCCGTACCCACAACTCGTAACCAAGAGTGCCGCCATTATTGGCCTCAACTCTGGGAGCACGACCTTCTCCTTCTTTGCGGATAGCCAGCTGGTCGCGTCACACAATATGAAATTGGGGCCTATCCGAATCAAAGAGGTGCTCCAAAATCTGCGCGCCACGGCGCCGAATCCAGTTGACGTGCTCGATGACTACATCAATAGTAAGGTCGACGACTTCTACCGATTCTTACCCAAATCCCTGCGGACCACGCCGAATCAAGTCATCTTGGTCGGCGCGGCGCCACTCAATAATTACTTTATTCCGACCGGCGAGAATAGTCGGACCTTGACTCGTAAACAATTTGCTTCATTTACTCATCAAGTCATGGATGCTTCTAATCAATTCTTGATGGAAGAACTCCATCTGACCGAAGAAAACGTAGAACTCGTCCTCCCAGAAGTGTTGCTGATTCAGAAACTTCTGACGGTGGTTCACGCGGATGCCTTACATCTGGTCAACCTCAACGTGCTCGACGGCCTCACCACTAACGAGCAGATCGCCGCGGGCTACCACCCTAACGAACATTTCGAGGAACAAATCATTGCCGCAGCCACCGACCTGGCACACCGTTACCGCGTTGAACCGCATCACATGGCTTTGGTCACCCACTTCTCGTTACACCTGTTCGACCAACTGAAGTCGCTTCACCATCTGACCAATCGTGACCGCTTGTTACTTCAAGTCGCAGCCATCGTTCACGATATCGGCGGCTTCATCGACACCCACGAACACTATTTACACTCCGACTATGTCCTCAAGCAATCTGAAATCTTAGGACTTTCGGCGGAAGAAACCCAGATCATTGCGGCTGTGTCGCGCTATCACAGCACACGGACGCCGGCCGAAGACCTGGCACACTTCCAGCAACTCACGCCTGACAAACGGTTGATCGTGGCCAAGCTGGCGGCTATTTTACGCCTGGCCGACGCCTTAGATGACGCCCACCAGCAGACCATCAGCCGCATCTCCGTTTCCGTTCGGCCAAGTAAGGTCATCATCACGGCCTTTAGTGACGATGAGTTGTCGTTAATTCACTGGGCTTTCAACTATAAAGCGCAATTCTTTACGGACGTTTTCGGATTAAAGCCCGTGCTTAAGCAGAGGAGGTCTCACAAATGACGGTTAATTTTGACAAACCAAAGTATTACACCAACCGAGAACTAAGTTGGTTGGATTTTAATGACCGGGTACTGGAAGAAGCACGAGACAAGGCGAACCCTCTCTTAGAGCGCGTTCGTTTTCTCGGCATTACCCAGAGTAACGTCGACGAATTTTTCATGGTTCGCGTGGCTTCTCTTTCCAAGTTAGCCGCGGTCAACTATGCCAAGCCCGATGCTTCTGGTTTAACGGTCAAGGACCAATTGATCGCGGTCAACCAAAAGGCCCACGACCAAGTGGTCAAACAGTATTCCACACTCAATCGCATGTTACTGCCGCTGCTGGCGAACCTCGACATCCATTTGAAGGAACCCGGCGATCTCACCATACAACAGACTCGGTTCATCGAAAAATACTTCAACGATGAAATTTCCCCGGCTCTCACACCCATGGCCGTCGACAGTTCACGGCCCTTCCCATTTATTGGAAATAACACGTTGAACTTGGCCTTACGGCTCTATAAGAATGGTAATAAGAAGGACAAGCGTTTCGCCACCGTCCAAGTTCCTGGAATTTTCCCACGGACCGTGCGGCTTCCCGGTGCCGACAACGACTTCATTCTCCTCGAAGACATCATTAAAACTTATATTGGCAATCTCTTCGTGGGTTATGAAGTCAAGGAATCCGCCACCTATCGGGTCATTCGTGACATGGACTTGGACGTCGCCGAAGAAGATACCTCTGACCTTTTAAAGGAAGTTAAACAACAACTGAAGCGCCGGGAACACGGGAGTGCCGTGCGCCTGGAGGTTGAAGCCGGCATCACCAACGCCCTGCAACAACGACTAGCGGGCCTGATTAAGATCGATGACTACGCCGTCTACAATATCAGTGGTCCTATTGACCTGACCTTCCTAAGCAAGTGGACCAAGCAGATCAAGGGGCCAGCCGACCTCAAATACCCGGCCTTCAGTTCCGCTAAGATGGCGGGCGTCACCGCCGACGATGATATTTTCAAAACGATTCGTCAACACGATGTCCTCCTTCACCACCCTTACGACAGTTTCTCAGCAGTAACCGAATTAATTCGCCAAGCAGCCTATGACGATGAGGTCTTGGCCATCAAGATGACCCTCTACCGGGTGTCCGCCAACTCGCCTATCGTGAAATACCTAGGCTCCGCAGCTCAGAATGGCAAACAGGTGACGGTCCTGGTCGAAGTTAAGGCCCGTTTCGACGAAGAAAACAACGTCCACTGGGCGCAACAACTTGAAAAGATGGGCTGTCACGTGATCTACGGACTCATCGGCCTCAAGACTCACTGTAAGCTCACCCTGATTGTTCGCCGTGAACCCGATGGTATCCGACGTTACATGCACATGGGTACCGGGAACTACAACGACGTCACCGCCCACTTCTACACCGACCTCGGATTGATGACGACTAACACGGACATGGGGATCGACGCCTCCAACATTTTCAACATGCTGTCAGGATACTCCGAACCCCCTTATTTCCATCAGCTCCACATGTCACCCGATGGTATCCGCGAATTTATCGCCACAAAGATCGACCAGGAGATCACGAACGCCAAGGCCGGACAGCCAGCTTGGATCGAAATGAAGATGAACTCGCTGTCCGACTCCGACATGGTGGCCAAGCTCTACGAGGCCTCTCATGCGGGCGTTCACGTCAAACTCATCGTGCGGGGGATCTGTTGTCTCAACGTGGGTATTCCGGGCATCAGTGACAACATCGAGGTCCACTCGATCGTCGGACGCTACCTGGAACACAGCCGAATCTATGGCTTTGCCAACGCGGGTGACCCCCAAGTCTACCTGTCCAGCGCCGACCTCATGACACGGAACCTCAACCGTCGAGTGGAACTCCTCTTCCCAATTCTGCAGGAGAACCTGAAGCAACGGGTCTTTGACATTTTTGCAACGCTCTGGCATGATAACGTCAAGACTAGAGTGTTGTTGCCGGACCGGACATTTGCTCGGGTCGACCGGCGCGGCTTAGAGCCGCTCAACGCTCAGGCGGACTTCATGGACCAGGCAACCGTGCGGAATCAGGTAGCAACGGCACGACCAGCTCAGGCGAAGAACGCCCCGCGGCAGTTCAAACCGATGCTCAGCCCGAAAAATCAACCAAAATCCCCCATTGATCGGAGTCCTCAGTAATGGAAAACTTAGTCGTCATTGACTTGGGTTCGAATTCGGTTCGTATGACTATCAGCGAAATCGATGGTGATGGCAACCATAAAACCATCGAACAAGTCAAACGTTACGTGCGTTTATCAGAAAATATGGGTGAAGAGCGTCTGCTCCAACCCGCTGCTATCGAGCGAACCCTCGCTGCCCTCGGTGAATTCAAGGCCATCTACAGTAAGCTTAAGAATCCCGACATCCAAGCAGTCGCCACGGCGGCCGTTCGGCAGGCCAGCAATCAGAAACAATTTCTCAAATTGGTTAAGGATCAGTTTGACCTGTCGTTTACGGTCATTTCTGGGGCCCAGGAGGCTCGCTACGATTACCTCGGGGTCGTTAATACCCTCCCCATCGTAAATGGCTTACTGGTCGATACAGGCGGTGGTTCGTCCGAATTGATTCTGGTGCAGAATCGGCAAATGAAGCACGTCGTTTCTATCCCCTTGGGATCGGTAACCTTATCTCAAGCCTACCTAGAAAGTGATGTGGTCAAGGCTGATTCACTCTTCGCCGCCATGACCTTCGTCAACAACGTCCTCAACGACGTCTGGTGGTTACGCGAAGCCACGAACCTCCCTGTCATTGGCTTGGGTGGGGCTAACCGAACCCTGGCCAAGATTAACCGTCGGCGCAAGAACTTCTTGAATTTCGAGGATGTTCACGGCTACAAACTTACCGCTGATGACGTTTACGCCACTTTGACCCAATTACTTGGTTTGGACCTCGCGGGCCGCAAAAAAGTTCCTGGATTATCCAAGGACCGGGCTGACATCATCGTGGGCGGTCTCATCCCCGTAACCCTGCTAATGCGGTTACTCGACTCGCGGCAGATCACCTTCTCCAATGCTGGACTGCGTGATGGCATTCTCTTCAACCGAATCAATGAAATCAAGAATGACGCTAAAGACTAAAGAGTGTGACAAGCGGCGGTTAGTCAATGAGCATTACCGTCGATAGACGAATAACCCCAGGCTTGGATTGCTTATCTATCGGGGTTAAGCGGAGTTGACTGCCGTTTCTCACACGTTTCAACTATAGATATTCGGCGCGCAAAAAAAATCCTGAGATTGTTGTCTCAGGATTTTTTAGATCTAAATTAGTGTCGGCCAAAATACCACCAGGAACCCCCGAGAACCACGATAACAATGGCCAGGCTACCGCCGAGTAAGCTCATCCAATGGGTCTTTTGCTTAGGAGCCTGATCGGCCGTATCTGCCTCCTGAGAGGCTGTGGCTGACGACGTCGAGGCTTGTGAACGATTAGATGACACCTTCGACGCTGTGGCAGCTGAAGCCGATGCCGCTTTTTTCTTTGCCACCGGTTTCTGTGACGAGTCACTTGTCGTCGCCGACTGCGTCTGTTTAGCCGCTGTAGTCTTGGTTGCTGGCGATTGTTTCGTCGCTGTCGCTTTAGGCTGTGACAGTGCCGGCAGGTTAGCTGTCTTGAAGGCCAGTGTCAGCTTATGTGTAGCCTTGTAAACCCCAAGAACATTTATCGCCAGTTTGGCCGTGATATCGCGATTCAAGTGCGTCGTGGTAAACGTATAGAACAATAGATAGTTTCCCGCGCTGTCCCGCGATTTTTGAACATTCTGTGGCGTCTGACCAGCTATCTTGAGGACCCGGACCGGCCATTTATTCAAATGCTTGGCCGTCTTGATTTCCATTGTAACCTGATAAGCATGCTGAACAATCTGGACCTTAGCAGGGTGCACGAAGTATTTTCCCGCCATCGAAGTCTGTGACGTCCCATATTTCAGCGCCGTATAATCTAGCGACTGGGCGTGCCCGATCACTGGCCACCCCAAACCAACTAAGATCAACAGGCTCATTAAAAGCCAACGTTTAACGCGCTTCACGAGTCCAGCCTCCCCTCCAGATAAGACTCAAACTGAGTAAGATTAGGCCGACTACCGTCCCCGTCTTGGAAGCCCGGTCACCGGTGGCTGGCAATTCCTGTGTGGACCGATCAGGTGTCGTGCTAGCCGTTGGCGTTGCCCGTGTGGTCTTACTTGGTAAGGCCGCCACCTGAGCAGCCTGCGCTTGATCCGCAGCACCACTGGCCGCAAATTGAAAGCGAACCGGGAATACCTGACTCATGTTCAGGGCAGGCACCGTCACGTGAATCTGACCTGGAATTAATTTAGCCGTCAACTGGCTCAGCTTATTTATCTTAAACCAATAGGACATTGTCTCATTTTGTCCAGATTCGCCGTAAGTCACGTGACTGGCTGGAACCGATTGACCATTGATGCTCTCAGGTACGACCGCTCGAGCCCCTAATTTAAGGGACTTGGCGTATTGAACGTTCAGTGTAATCCGATAGCCCGTTCCACTGGGCGTCACCGTGGCCACGTTGGTGTAATACTGGTTAGCCTGCGACGCACTCATCTTGTCTCCCTGTAAGACCCGATAACGCCAATACTGTTTCGTTGCCGGTGTCTCGGTCGTCGTCTTTGTTGTCGTGGCCGCCGGGATCGTCGGGGTAACCGTCGCGGTTTTAGCCGCCTGTTGCGCCAGTGTCGTCCCCGCTGCCAGCAGATCCGTCGTCGTAACGCTGTCGCTGAGTTGCTTAGCCTTGGCCCAATCTAACGCAACTCTGGCGGCCTCGGTCATCTTGCCCACCGGGGTTGTTAACTTGAAACTCGCCGCGAGCGGACTCTTTTGACCCGCAATGGTTACTTGGTAAAGGGCCTGTTTGTCAACCGTCTTCACGACTGCTGCCGGTTGATCGGCCACAGTCATGGATGAGATAAACTGAGCGCCGTTACTAGTCAGAATCAATGTCGTTTGCGCCCCCGTAACTCGAGCCACTGCTTGGGATCCAAAAAATTGATTGGCTGTCGAGGTTGTCTCTTCCTTTTCCTTTAAGATCTTGACTGGAACTTGATAGAGACCATCCTTAACCGTTGCCGCTTTGGCCACGATACCGGTCCCCAGTAGCCAGGCACAACTCACCGTCAGTAGACCCAGGAGCAGTGTTCGCCAACTTTTTTTCATGTCGACTCACTCCATTCTTTGCTAGTTAGTGTTTGATAGTCAAACGGCCACCGTTTCGCGGTAGCCGTTTTGACTTATTTCACTTTAATCGTCTTGGAAACTGTCTTGTAACCGGCCTTAGATGCCGTAACCTTCAACTTCCAGTTCTTCTTCACGGCTTGCTTCAATTTCACCTTGTAAGTGGCCTTCTTGCTGGTTACCTTACCCAATGTGGTCTTGCCATGCTTGACAGTTACCTTGGCGCCCTTGGTGGTCTTACCGGTAACCTTCTTAGCCTTGGCCTTCACCTTTGAGGTCGTCAAGGCGACCTTTGTGGTTGCCTTGATCGCACTGGTCTTAAACGTCAATTTGGCCGACTGGGTCATGGTCATCTCTTGGCCATTCATCGGCACGACGAGGGTAAAGCCTAAGGCATGACTGGTTTTCAAGTTCACCTTACTAAACGTATAGGTATTCCCGGTACTGTGAGCGGTCACTTTAGCCGCGTGACCATCCAACGTCATGGCCTTGATAAACTGGTTCCCGGCTTTGGTCGTCGTCAAAGAAACCGTGGCTTGCTTACTCTTGACCGAAACCTTAGCGGTTAAATTAAAGTATTGCGCCGCTTCGGACGCGGTCGTCGTACCAGTCTTGTAGATATGTACAGGAACGCTATACTTCCCATTCGGCAATTTAGCGGCGTTCAACGTTGCCGCTTGAGCAACCGTCGGTGTGGTGACCGTAGCTAGCGGCACACCTGCCCCGACACCTGCCAACATGAGGGCCGCACCCAACACTGTCATTGTTTTCTTCATCATGGGAGATTGTAAAATATAACCGAACACTTGTAGACAAAAAAGCCCATAGAGGCCTTTAATAGAATTACCACAACAC
>NZ_BROB01000047.1 GCF_024345185.1 Levilactobacillus humaensis
AACTGCTGGGTAAACCTGGCAGTTAAACGGGTAGCCGTCAATTACCCGATGATGTTGTCACTACGAGTAGGAGTACCTTAACGGGTATGTTGGACTACTGTGTCGTCAGACACGTGAGCGACAAGCCTCCGAATTCATTCAGAGGCAATTGACACGGGGTACTGCGTCGAAGCACTATCTGGGGTCTTGAACCTCTGTGCGGAGCGGGTTGCCTTACTTCAAATGTATATGGATAGTGGTGAGACCGAGGTCCAACGGTTGATTGCCTTCCGAGATACGCCGCCTGAAGGTAACGATGGTATGCCTTGCGGCGCCTGTCGTGAGGCATTCATGCAGTATAATAAAGCCAATGAAAATATGCAAATTATGGTGAATTATGCAAAACGAGAGACCTTAACTCTAGGTGAACTCATGCCTCACTGGTGGGGAACATCGGTCAAACCAGAATCAGACTAGATCAAATAAGCGGGAAGCTTGCTGAATAGGCAAACTTCCCGTTTTTTACTGGGCAGTGATTGTGGGGTTGGTCTAGCCAGTGTGATTGGAAGGAAGGATCCAAGCCGGAGGAGGTCAGGGATGGAGCCGGCCGTGGCGGTGATGTTAGACCGAGTGATTTTCTCGGCCTTACATCACGGGCGACTTTGAAGACCCGCGTTTTTGGCGGGGCTTCAAATCGAGCGAGAAGCCCGGTCCTCAGGCTGAAGCGTCCCCACAGCAGGCGTAATCCCTGGCAGCCGCAGGCGGCCCTTTAACACTAATCATGAATAGAAAGCACCAGCTAGGTAAACCACAAAATGGTCACTCTAGCTGGTGCTATTAAAAGATGCTCATCGACGAAGATTGAAGAGTCCCCAGATTAATAAGATGGCTAACAGTCCCGCAAGAATAATCAGGGCTCCTTTTTGTTGCCAGCGCATCTAATCCCCCCTAGTGAATCCAACTGACTAGAGTATAACTGATTTCAATGGTTAATAGTGGTAAGCGTCTCTATCGTGAGAATTCTGACGATTATGCTGACTTGGAGAAGGTTCAGTCGAGGACGTCAAAATCAGAAGGTACAGGGGCCGTGACGGTCGTTAACTGGTTATCAGTGGCGAAGGGTTGAGGGAAGCTTAACTGCCAACAGTGGAGCCGTAAGCGCGTCTTAGAAGGGGTCCCATAAAGGGGATCGCCGATCAGGGGATGACCACTGGCGGCCAAGTGAACCCGAAGTTGGTGGGTCCGGCCGGTCTCTAGCCATAATTTGACCAGAGTGGCCCCTGGCTGCTTGTCTAAGACCGCGTAATGGGTGATGGCTCTCTGTGGATGGGTGCCGTTAACTTGACGCTTACGGCGGTCCTGGGGGTCTCTGCCGATAGGGGCGTCAAACGTGCCTTTACCGACTAGATGGCCAGCCACCCAGGCCAAATAGGTACGCTGAACGCGCTTCTCGGCAATGTTGCGCACCATGATTGGTACCACGGCAGGAGTTTTGGTCATCATCAGGGCACCCGTGGTCTCCTGGTCCAGCCGGCTTAGAATATAAGGTCCGGGTTGATCGTCTCCCAGATAGGCCGCAACGTGATTTAGAGTGGTTCCGCGCTCGCCTGGTTGGTTCGGGTGCGTCTTACTTCCTCGCGTCTTATTGACAATGAGGAGATCTGCCGTTTCATAAATGACGGCCACGGTAGCCGCACTGTCGGGATCGACCTCAGGAAAGGGTTCCTTGAAGTCGTCGGGGACAAAGGTCATCTGAACGAGGTCACCGGGTCCGACAAGTTGGTTCATTGACCGGTAACTGCCATTGACGAGCACGCGCTGACTAATCCGCAGATCATGCACCAGGTGGCTCGGGAGTAGCCAGGCAGTCAGCTGGTCTCGCAACGAATGAGTTATTTGAGTTGGGGGTAGGGTACGCGTATAGGTCCAGTGCAAAGGAGGTTACCTCTTTCTTGAATTGCGTGTTTTAAACGTGGGTGATAGGCGGGTTGCGCCTATCTGATTACCAACCATCATACCATTTCATGCCATAAATATGCGGACAGTATGAGACAGAAAAGCCGGCCAGTCCCACTCCGAGTAATGCGGTAGTAGGACTGGTCGGTTAAGTTAAAAGTTAATTGAATACCATAGAAATATGAGACTAATACTCTCGGCTGTATTAAAGAACCAACCTAGCCGGAGGAGGTCAGGGATGGAGCCAGCCGTGGCGGTACTGTTAGACCGAGTGCTTTTCTCGGCCTTACAGTACGGGCGACTTTGAAGACCCGCGCCCCTGGCGGGGCTTCAAATCGAGCGAGAAGCCTGGTTTTTAGGCTGAAGCGTCCCCACAGCAGGCGTAATCCCTGGCAGCCGCAGGCGGCCTATTTGTTCTAGAACTTAGTCGTAGTCTTCGTCAGCAGTGCCGGAGAAATAAGGCTTGCCGTTAACCTGGTAGCTAGACCAGGTGGCATAAGCGTAGTAAGCATCTTCAAATGGGAAGAAGTCTTGATCAGTTTGACGATTCAAATCCTTGATAGTCAAACGGTAATTGCCTTTGGCAACGCGCTTGTTGGGCAATCCTTTGATGGCCCGATGGGTGTAGATTTGCGTCGTTCTATCCTTGGTTGTCACCTTATAAGCCTTAGCCGAGTGGGTTGGCTTCCAAACGTCGAGACCCGAGACAGTGGCGACTGCGCCGTCGGGGGCAAATTTCTTCATGGCTGAAGCACGATAGTATTGGACGTAGTGGTCCTGTGTTAAGTAGAAGGCGGCTGGTGACGTGAATGTCTTGCCATTTAGGATGCCTTTGAAGCCTTTACCGGCCTGATACAACGTTGGTTGAGCCCCTAGTTTGACGATCTTAAAGTTAGCCTTCTTGAGGGGAACGGAAACGTTACGATCATAGGTCAGATTCTTGATGCGACTATAGTGATTGGAAACGTTGGTAAAGCTGGCATTGACGATCCAGTTGCCGTTTTTATCCTTTTTGTTATAGCCCATACCAAAGATCCCCACGATGGTGCCCTTCTTACTCTGAACGCGCTTGAAGGTCTTCCCCGACTTCTTCTGCGCACCAATGTAGAGGTTCTTCTTGAGCTGGACGTAACGGATAAATGAGTGGTTCATATCCAAGTATGGTGACTTGGGTGCCGCGTTGGCCGTGGTCAGACCGCCAGTTAGGCCGATAAGACCGATAGTCAGGGCCAGAGACCCCTTAAGTAAGTTGTTCATGTTAAACTCCTCCTGTCATCACGCGGGATGACATTCCTAAAAATAATGAAACAGACCCGCTCCGATTCGGGCCGTAGATGGTTATCTACAAGGATTTATTATAGGCCTATTCAGTGAATGTGTTTAGGAGATATCTAATTTGCCATAAAAAAATCCCCCACCACGAGGGTGAGGGACCAGTTGTTTATTTGAGTTTAGTTGGCTTAACGATTAAGACGTCGCAGATGGCAGAACGGCTAACGTAGTTGGTTACAGAACCAACCATTAAACGTTCAACGGCGGTCAATCCAGTTGACCCAATGACAATCAATTCGGAACCGTGGTCCGCTGGGAATTCTCGTGCGATAACCGGCTTAGGATTACCGAAACGAACGTGGATACTGACGTCAGTCACACCGGCGTTGATGGCTTGTTGCTTCAAGCTATCAAGTCGTTCCTGAACGTCCTCAGAAAGCTTGTAAATGACGTCACCACTTACAGCACCACCATAAGTGTCGCTGAATTGGTTAACTTCAAGGACATTTAAGATATCAAGATGGGTTTGGTTGCGTTTAGCGACTTCAATTGCCTTTTCTAAGACTGGTTGGGTTGCTTTGGAGCCATCAACGGGAACCAGAATGTTCTTGTATTGTTGTAACATATGGAATGCCACCCCTTCACGAGTCATGTTAAAACTTTACCTATACTATATCATTAATTTCGCAGAGTGTAAGTAATTAATTCGTAGAAACCCGTATGAAAAGGGATGAAAACGCGGGAACTAGGGGGTACCCTTAGTTTGAAAAAATTATAACAAAAGTTGCGGGAGGTCATCTTTGACTCATTTCATTCTAACCAAGGCTTGGGTGACTGATGTGAGGGGATTGGGAACGGTTGCGTGACTTGGGGAACCCTGAAGAAAAAATGAGGGTTTACCCAGAAACTGAATTGGGGGCTTTCCACAAAATTCAGGCAAACAAAAACCGCCGAATCTCTCAGGATTCGACGGTAATCGTCAGGATTCATGAACCGAAACCCTAGATTTACTTAAGGCTTGATGAGGTCAAGGATAAGTTCGTCCAGAAGTTCTGGTTAGCAGCACCCATGTCAAAGCCCTTAACCCGCTTGTTGACAGGTGACCAGTTGTAACTGAAGTTGTCAGGTACAACTGCGGCTTGTTCGTTCATGTAGTTCTGCCATTGCTTGAAGGCCTTGGTCCGGTAAGTATCGTTCCAAGCCTTTTCGTTGTTCATGTTGCTCATAAGTTGTGTGTTCTTCTTAGTGACGAAGTGACCCATGTTGTAGGTTGCGTCTTCACCGTAGATTTGCGTAGGCGTTGGTTCAGATGACAAGCTCCATGCGGCGGCATAAATGTCGACCGTGTTTTGCTTTGGCTTTTGGATGGTGGAGTAGAAGCTGTTCATTTCCATCGTCTTACCAGTTGCCAACTTAGCGTTCAAACCAACCTTACGCCATTGTTGCAGGTAGTCTTGGTATTCAGCAGCTTGGGCTGAAGTCCCAGTCATGGCACCAAAGTTAATGGTTAATGGCTTGCCCTTAGGATCGGAACGCCACTTGCTACCGTTACGCTTCTTGTAACCGGCCTTATCCAGTAATTGTTCAGCCTTCTTGATGTTCATTGGGTAACCTTTGGCTGAAGAATCCCAGTACTTCTTGAAGATTGGTGGAATCAACGTGTTCCCACGCCAAGTGATCCCATTACCGAACTTCTTGTTAACGGCATCGAGGTTCAAGGCGTACATCATGGCTTGACGTAAGCTCTTGTTGCTCATCTTGCTGTTCTTGTCCATCACGTTCTTTTGAGTCTTGGTGTCGTAGTGACCAACGTTGAACCCAAAGTAACCGTAGGAGAGGGCAGCTTGACCAACCATCTTGTAGTTCTTGGTGTTCTTGATTTGCTTGTAGTCAGTCCCACGCATGACACTGTTAGGAACAGTGAAGTCGTACTTGTTGGACTGGATAGCTTTGTCAATGTTGTTGGAAGATACCACGTTGATGCTGATGTGCTTGATTTGTGGTGCCTTGCCATAGTAGTACTTGTTAGGTGACCAAGTCGTGGATTCACCTTCAACAACTTTATCCAACTTGTAAGGACCAGTGAAGAGTGGGTCTTTACGAACTTGCTTGGATGAAGCTAACTTGGCGATTGGCACATTCTTGATGTAGTTGTAAGGTTCAACAGAACTCCAGATAAAGGAGTTCCCAGCATACTTCATGGCTGGCGTAACCTTGGATAAGTGGATCACAGCCGTCCGACCAGTTTGGCCGTCAGGGAAGGTAATCCCAGAGATGGTCTTAGCACTACCAGTGTGGTATTCTGCCATCCCTTTGATGGTGTTGTAGTCAGCGGAGTATTGTTGTGAAGTGGTGTTCTTGTTTGCAATAACTTCGTATGGGTATTCGATATCCTTGGCGGTAACCTTGTCACCGTTAGACCACTTAGCATTCTTGCGTAAGGTGATCGTAACCGTCTTCGCTTTCCGGTCAATCTTCTGGTTGGCTAACCCACCGTCAATGATCTTAAAGTTGCCGTCGGTCCGGAATAACCCGTTGATGTTACCGGGAGTATCCCCACCTGGTGAGAAGACGTCGGCGTCTTCGGCATTCGTCGATAAGACGGGGTCAGAAATCCCTTGGAATGGCGAGTCGTTAGGTTCTGCGAGCTTTAATGTACTGTTCTTCGTCGCGGACTTATCAGTGGCTTTCGTGTTCTTATATGAAGCGGACAATTTTACGGAAGCGCCACTAGTTCCGGAGTTGGAACTGGATGAACTTTTGCTGGAACATGCTGCAAGGCTGAGTGTTGCAAGAACAGCCACGGCAGACAATGCGAGCTTTTTCTTATCCATACTATGTTTCCCCCTTGTATAAATTCCTCAAGTTATAAGCCAACCGATTCTCCTCAGGATCGGTTGTGGAACCAATGTTACGACTGACGCAGATGAAGGGTGGCACCATCTCCTCAAATGAAATTAGGTGATTAATCGGCAGCACCTTGGCGTTGCGAAGCATCTGCAGCGCGCCGCAGAACTTGGCCGACATAACTAATCGCTAAACAAAGAATGATGATTTCCAATGCGGCTGGTAACCAAGTCCACCAGTATTGCGTGATGTTGTTGGGGTCATTGGCGTTAGAAATCATGGTCCCGAGTGAAGGCGTCTGGCTTGGTAGCCCGAAGCCCAGGTAAGACAGCCCGGTTTCAACCCCGATGTTTTCGGCGAAGGACAGGGTACAGTCGACGATGATCAGAGAAGAAATGTTAGGCATAATTTCTCTGAAGATAATCTTCCAGTGACTAGTCCCAGAGGTTCGGGAAGCAGCCACGTAATCCTTCTCCGCTTCGGCCAAGGTTCTGGACCGAATCAACCGTGACGTTCCTTCCCAATAGAAGATGGAGAAGATGAACGTTAAGGTCACAGAGTTGTAGTGGGGGATGATGGTAACCAGGACGATAATCATCATGGTCATGGGTAACATCATCATGAAGTCATAGACCCGTTGCATCCCCCAGTCGATGTAACCATTGAAGTAACCGGAGATGAGTCCCCAGCAGATCCCGAAGGTGGAAGAGATGATGGTCAAACCAATCGCAATCCCAATGGAGTTACGAGATCCGACAATCAGCTGCTTGGCCACGGAACGACCACCGGAGTCGGCACCGAGCCAGAATTCAGGGGTGAACGGCTGGTTGAAGTACGCCATGATGTTGGTTTCCATCATCTTGGGAGTGTTGATAAATAGCGCACCCACCATCACGAAGACAATGAAGCCAACGATGATGAAGAGGGCAGCCATGGCGGGACGATCCGCCTTAAATTCACTCCAGATGATTTTGGCCGTCGATGGCGTGGCTTCCGCCTGAGCCTCCTGTGATAGGCGGGCCAAATCAGCTGCGGAAATATCTGAGTGTTGTTCGAAGTTTTCTGCCATTCTGTTTAGCCTCCTTATTCAATCCGAATTCGTGGGTCGACGATGCTCAGGATGATATCGGAGAGCAGGGTTCCCAGTAAGTTTAAAATCCCATAAATGAGGACTAGAGCGGTAATAACCGTGTAGTCCCGGTAGCTGATCGAGTTCACGAACAGCAAGCCCATCCCGGGGTAAGAGAAGACCGTTTCAGTAAAGATTGACCCATTCAACAGCCCAGTGATGGAGTAGCCGGCAAAAGCGGCAATTGGTAAGAGTGAGTTTCTGAAGATATGGTGTAAGTAAATGTCTCGGTTCGGCACCCCTTTGGACCGCGCCGTTCTGACGTAGTCGGAATGCTTGGCGTCGATAACTTCGGAACGCAGGTACTGAACAATGTTGACGGTACCGAACAGCGCCCCGAGGAGACCAGGTAACAAGATATGGTAGAAACGCGACCCGACGGTATGTAGCCATCCAGTAGCGTCCGAGGATATTGACCCGGTCGTTGGGAACCAACCCAGCACGTAACCGAAGATCCAAATCCCGATAACCAGGATAACGAAGAACGGAATACAGTAGGTCACGTAGGTGTAGACCCGGATAATGGTATCGGGTAACTTACCTTCGTGACGGCCCGCGAAGACCCCCATTGGGAGGGCAAAGACGTAGGTCAGAATCATGGTGAACAGGGCTAACCAGAGCGTGTTCCCGGCCCGGCCTTCAATCAGCCGAGTGACAGGTTCTTGATACTGGTAGCTGTTCCCTAAGTTTCCATGGAACAAGTGCACAACCCAGTTCCAATACTGTTGGTACCAAGGGTCGTACAATCCATTCATTCGCATTAAATGCTTGATTTGCTGGGGGTCAGCCTTGGGGTTAATCGAACCGGTAAATGGGTCACCGGGCATCGCCTTAGCCAGGAGGAAGACCAGCAGACTGAGAATAATGACTTCAGGAATCATAATTAAGAAACGCCGGAGAATCGTTTTCCACATTAGGCCTGCACCTCTCCTTCCTGGGTGGCAAGTTGCTGAGCCAGAGCTTCTGGTAAGGCTACCGCGTGGGTCTTAGAAATCTGAACCAGTGGGTAGGCCTCGCCATCATCGTCGTAGTACTTGCTTTGTTGTTCCTGGTAGACCTTTTCAACGGCCAGGCGGGAGGCTCTGTGGGCTTCACGTTGGTTGACGTTGGTTTCGGGAATCGCTGCCAGAAGCCGCTTCGTGTAGATATGTAACGGGTGATTGTAGATATCGTCACGGGTTCCAATCTCGACTAATCGGCCCCGGTTCATGATGGCAATGTTGTTACACATGTGCCGCACAACCCCTAAGTCATGAGAGATAAACAGGTAGGAAATCCCAAATTCACGTTGAATCTTCTTCATAAAGTTCAAGACTTGGGCTTGAACGGAGAGGTCCAAAGCGGAGACGGGTTCGTCAGCGATGATGAGCTTCGGGTTGGTAGCCACCGCACGGGCGACCCCAATCCGTTGCCGTTGACCACCGGAGAATTGGTGCGGGTACTTGTATAAGGCATCCGCATCCAGGCCAACGATGTCGAGAAGTTGTAAGACCCGCAGCTTCTCATCATCCTTGCTGAGCTTTTCGAAGTTCCGGAGGGGTTCGGCGATGATATCTTCGATCCGCTTCCGGGGATTCAGACTCGACAGGGAGTCTTGGAAAATCATTTGGACGTCGCGGTTGTAATCCAACTTGCGGCGGTTTTCAGCTTTGGTAATGTCCTGTCCTTTATAGAGGATGGACCCGCTCGTAACCTTTTCGAGACCGACGACGGACTTGCCAGTCGTCGACTTGCCGGAACCAGATTCACCAACTAATCCGTAGGTTTCACCGGCTTCAATGTTGAAGGTGATGCCATCGACGGCTCGAACGGAATCGGTGATGCGGTTCCAGAATCCGGTACGGATGGGATAGTGAACTTTGAGATCTTTGATTTCGATTAGGCTCATTCCGTCACGCTCCCCTTCTCATCTG
This sequence comes from Levilactobacillus humaensis, assembly GCF_024345185.1. Taxonomy (GTDB): domain Bacteria; phylum Bacillota; class Bacilli; order Lactobacillales; family Lactobacillaceae; genus Levilactobacillus; species Levilactobacillus humaensis. Next base: position 9,097 of record NZ_BROB01000047.1, read on the forward strand.
GAAATGTGAAGTCTTTGTAGCAGGTACAACGGACTTCGTGACCCGGCGCAACTTCGTGCATTGCCGGATGTTCTTCGTGGGCACTAGCTGGTACCCAAGGGATCCGTGGGGCGAACCGGTCACCCTTACTTGGCATCTTCTGTAAGGAAGGCACGTTACCCTGGATGACGTAGAGGTCATCGTTTTCGTTGTCCCGTTGCGGCATCGACCGTAAGAGGGAACGCGTGTAAGGATGTTCCGGTGAATTGAAGATTTGTTCCGCGGTTCCTTGTTCGACGATCTGGCCGGCGTACATAACCGCAACCCGGTCGGCGGTTTCAGCCACAACACCCAAGTCATGAGTGATCAGGATGATACCGGCGTGGTTCTCACGTTGAATGTCTCTGAGGACATCCAAGATTTGCGCTTGAATCGTGACGTCCAATGCCGTGGTTGGTTCGTCGGCGATGATTAAGTCTGGCTTGCAGGCAATCGCAATGGCAATGATGACCCGTTGCCGCATCCCACCAGATAATTCATGGGGATATTGGTGAGCGGTCCGTTCGGGATTGACGATCCCAACTTGGTTGAGCAATTCAATGACCCGGTCATGCTTGGCGGACTTAGATAAGGAAGTATGGTAATCCATGACCTCACTAATTTGGTCCTCAATACGTTTGAGGGGATTCAAGGCTGACAGGGGATCTTGGAAGATCATGCCAATCTTGGCACCTCTGAATTGGTTATAACCATCTTCGTCTAAGCCTAATAGGTCGGTCCCTTCGAAGTCGACGGAACCAGAAATCTTGGTTTCGGCTGGATCGTGAAGGCCCATAATCGTTGTGGCTAAAGTACTCTTACCACATCCTGATTCACCAACGATGGCGAGAATTTCGTCGTGTTGGACTTGGAGGTTAATGTGGGAGATGGCGTCGTAGTAGTGTCCGTTAATCTTGAAAGCCGTGCTGACGTCTTTAATATCTAGAAAGTTTGATGCGGTTTTCACGGAAATCCCTCCCCAATGTTCTAATCTACCTCTCATTATGTAGATTAAGCCCGATGAATAAACGTTCTTGCGTATTCAATCTGCTAGCGAACAATAATTGGTTCTGATTATAATTAATCAAATTCTCATTTACAACCCTTATTTTTTAATTTTAATCATGATTTCTTCATAAATACCTCATAAACTCTGATGTATCAAGTTTCGCAGACAATAGTTAAAATGATAAAAAATTTAACCTAAAAGGGGGTAGTTGGACAATTTGCTTGTCGAACTACCTATTTACGGGCGTAATCTATGCAATTTGTTAGAATAATATGCATGTATATTCTCTATGAGAAAGTTCTCAGGGGGTCACGGCTTTCTCATCGCCATGCGATGGTTTTGTGGTATGATATTTGTATCGGTTACATGCGAATACAGACTTTTTGAAAGCGATGGCTAGACGATGAGATTAGACTTTTCCGTTGCGGTCCATAGCTTGCTCTATCTGGATGAGAATCGTCCCCGGAAGATTGCAAGCCGCGAACTGGCAACGTCACTTCAATTGAATGCGGTGATGATCCGCAATATTCTCTCCGTACTCCATAAGCAGGGGTACATCGAAGGCTCCGTCGGGAAAAATGGCGGCTACCAACTCCTGCGCAATCTTGATGAGATTAACGTTGGCGAACTCTATGACTTGACGATTCCGCCAACTATCAGTTATGCCCGGTTCATTACGGGGGATTCCAAGGGGACCCAGGCGACCGATGAGACGGATATCTCGGCCAACATCTCGCAAACGTTGACGGACCTGTTTACCCTGGCCGATGAGGACTACCGAAAGTTCTATCATCAATTCACGATGACGGACCTTAAGGAAGACCTCCATAGCCACGGTTACTTCCGTCGCCTGGTAAATGGCCAGAATGACTAGGCACTTTTCTATAATTATTTCGTTAAAGCGATTATAATGAAGTTATAAAAGGGATGGTGACTACGGCCACCATTAATGGCCATACTTTCAACGCCAGGGGTGAACCCTGACGCGGCTGACGTCAGACTTCGGTCTGGCGTTTTTTTTATGTGACGAATTGTCAAACCAAGTGCAACACTTTATCAAATAAAACTTCTTCAGGGGTACAGTAGTCTAGAACCTTTCTCG
>NZ_BROB01000048.1 GCF_024345185.1 Levilactobacillus humaensis
GGCGTACACCATTAGAGGTCTTCTGGGAACAGATGAGGTTCTAATAAGTGTTCGGATAATTCTTGCAATCTCCCATATAGTAAACACATTTTACCCGAAAGAATCTTTTTTGTATAGGATAAATTTTATCAAACGATAAAATTTCAACCCAATTCTAACGGTGTTTCAGAAAAGATAAGTGGGTAACTTATTTCTTCTTTAGGTCCGTCACATGAGTCCGTTGGTATTCCGCAATATTCTTGTATTCGGATTGCAACTGACGGCTCAAGCGGATGTAGATTGGAACCAAGGCCCGGTAAGCATCATAGGTTTCTGGATTAGGATGGTGAACATTCGTGACACCCACGAAGTTCTTAACGGCTGAAAGGTCGTCAATCATACCTAAAGCATACATCCCTAACGTTGCGGCACCTAAGGCCGTTCCTTCTGGACTTTCTGGAATCGTGACGTCTTGTTCAAAGATGTCAGCTAACATTTGACGCCAGAGAGCGGAGCGGGCGAAACCACCGGTAGCTTGGATGCTGGATGGCTTGCCAACGACTTCTTCCAAGGCCAACATGACCGTGTAGAGGTTGTAGACGATACCTTCCAGAGCGGCACGAACCATGTGAGCCCGCGAGTGCGTCCGGGTTAAACCGAAGAAAGATCCACGAGCGTTGGCATCCCAGATTGGGGCCCGTTCACCACCTAAGAATGGGTGGAAGATCAATCCGTCAGAACCGGCTGGAATCTTTGAAGCGATTTCCGTCAACAGGTCGTAAGAATCGACATGCATTTGTTCAGCGGTCAACTTTTCTGGTGCGAAGAGTTGGTCACGAACCCAACGGAAGACGATCCCACCATTGTTGACGGGTCCACCAACGACCCAGTGGTCTTTGGATAGGTAGTAACAGAATACCCGGCCCTTAGGGTCAATCTTTGGCTTGTCGGTGACGACACGCACGGCACCGGAAGTCCCGATGGTGACGGCGACGACACCAGGGTTAATGGCGTTAACACCCAAGTTAGCCAGGGGACCATCTGAGGCACCCATGATGAATGGCGTTTGTGGGTCGATACCGATAACACCGGCATAGTCGGCCTTCATGCCACACACTTGATCCGTGGTATCAACTAGCTTTGGTAATTGGTCACGCGTGATACCGGCAACCTCTAAGGCTTGGTCGTCCCAGTCCATCTTAAAGATGTTAAAGAGTCCCGTTGCGTTAGCGATTGAGTAGTCTTCTTGCATGACACCAAAGAGTTTGTAGAGCACGTATTCTTTGATACCGACGAACCAACGCGCCTTTTTGAAAAGATCTGGTTGTTCATTGCGAATCCAGATCAGCTTGCTCAGTGGCGTCATTGGGTGAATAGGTGTCCCGGTCTTTTCGTACAATTGCTTGCCAACACCGTTTTCGCGGAGTTCATCAGCGTACTTAACGGCCCGGTTATCCGCCCAGGTGATGGCACGGGTTAAAGGTTTGTGATCGCTGTCTAACAGAATCAGACTGTGCATAGCGGCGGAGAAAGAAACGCCGTGAAGTTGGCCGTTCTTAAGGTCTGCTTTCCGCAGAACCGTCGTTAATCCATCAATGATCGCGGAGAAGATTTCTTCTGGGTCTTCTTCGGCCATGTCAGGCACATCCTGATAGAGGGGATAGAGGTTGTTAGAATAACCTTGCATCTTACCCGTTGTATCATACAATACGGTCTTGACACTGGTTGTTCCAATATCGACCCCAATCATGTAGTCCATAGTGCTCGTCCTTTCGTGGTGCGATTATCGTGAAAAAAAGAAGGTCATCACCCCAGAACAATAACGTATTCGTTCCGATAACGCAACAGATACGTCGCGGGCAAGGTAGCGGTTACACAAATAACCGCTATCAGATGAGCTCTAATTTTCTCTACCACACACATTATATGAAAAGAAGTTTCACATTTCAAGTGAAATGCTGTAAAATGTTTACAAAAGTAAAATTTGATTTTCCAGAAAGGGGGCTGCGATTATCGCACGCTCAACGATTGGCAAGATTCGAGGGACTTATGATCAATTGTCCCGGACTGAAAAAAAGGTGGCACAATTAGCCTTAGATAATCCTGCAGTAGTTAGTGAAATGACAATTAAGGAGTTGGCGGCGGCATCCAATGTCTCTACGGCGACGATTTCTCGTTTCGTGAAGCGGATGAATTATGCCAACTATCGTGAATTTACGATGGCTCTGGCCCATACGGCCGCAGCCATGACTCCCCAACAGAGTTCCTTCCCGGAATTGGCCGAAGGGGACTCACTGGCAACGATCGCCAATAAGACGTTCCGGTTCTCTGTGAACTCACTGCGGGCGACCAATGATGCCTTAAATGAAGATGACTTGGCCCGGGCGGTGCTCAAGATTATTAATGCCAAGACCCTGGCGTTCTTTGGATTAGGGGGATCTTCCATCGCGGCTTTAGATGGCTATCACAAATTCCTCAGAACTTCATTAAATGTGGTTTACCATCCTGATTACGATATTCAGTTGATGCAAGCGGCTAAGATGACTGCGGATGACTGTGCGATCGTGATTTCTCACTCCGGTCGAAATCACGAAACGTTACAAATTGTGCGGGAGCTCACGCGTAATGGCGTGGCCATCATTGTCATTACCAGTTATAGTGGGTCCGAATTGGCACAGGCCGCAGCCGTAACTTTCCTATCTTTGACGGATGAAGTGAAGTATCGGTCCGAAGGGATGTACTCGTTGATTTCACAACTGACGATTCTCGACAGTCTTTTTATGATGACGGTCTTGCGCATTTCTTCACGGACCCAACCCGTCTTGACCCGAGTCCGCGATGTGATTGAACACACGCGAGATGAATCCTAACCAACATGGTATAATAGAGGTTAAATTCTAGTTGGTGAGGAAGAGCGGTGATTGACGGTGAAACGAAAAGACTATCAACCTATTTATGACAACACTTTTCGTCATCCTCATCGACGTCGGCGACGCTGGTTAATCGGTTTATTAGTTCTAGTTGTACTCGTAGCTGGGGTCTTTGGCTGGGAACAGTGGCAACAACATCAGCGGGCACAGCTGGCCACGTATCCGGTTCGAGGGGTGACCCTGAATCAGGACAGTGGCTATGTTGATTTTCAACAGTTGTCGCAGAAATCGTCATTTGTCTACCTGCAGGCCACCTCGGGGGCCACGTATACTGATGATGATTTCAGTGACAACTATTCCCGATGTCAAGGAGCCGACATTAAGGTGGGGGTGGCGCACACCTTCAGTTTTACCTCCACGGGGGCCCAGCAGTATGCACACTTCAAGGATACCGTGGGTCAGGATACCGGAACGTTGCCAATCCGCGTTTCGGTCAACTACTATGATCAATACAACAACAATAATTCGGGAATGGCGAGTCAGGGTCAGAAATTGAAAAAATTGGTGACCTTGCTCAATAGCGGGTATCAGCAGGGTGTGATTATCTTTGCCAATCAGACGGTGATGACTCAGTTCGTGGATCCAGTATTGCCCAACCAGGCCAAGTGGTCCGCAGGGGGCAGACTCAAGAGCCATGGTCGTGAGGTTAAGTTTATCGAATATAATGCCGATGGATCATTATCCCAGAGTAATCAGAGCCAGCCGGTCTCGCGTTCCGTATTTAATGGAAATAAGCAGGACTGGGAAAGCTTTACTAAATAGAAAAAAACGTCGTTAGTTCGACGGGCGTAAGTGCCTGGCGAATTAACGACGTTTTATTTTTGTCATCAAGCTATTCAGTTGGTTTTTGCAGTGGCTGCATCGCATAAGTACAATCGTCGGCTTCATCGAAAAATGAAATGGGTTGGCGTTCGTTGGCGTGGATAGTCAGATGGTAACCGAATTTATCCTGGAAGGTGAGCTGATGTTCATCGAGGTCTTTGACACGGACCTTAACGGGATGATTATCGATCTGCACGTCAAGATTAGGACTGATTTCCAACCGGTGGTGGCGATGATTGTGGGGATCAACAAACTGCCACGTTCCGACGTAAAATAATGGCGATTCACTCGGTTGGTTCTTTTTCTTGCGATGTAGTGAAAATCCACCGGTCAAACCAGCCACAAGTGAAACGCCGAATAGTGCGATATCCCGACCCTTCACCAGTAATCCCTCCCTTGATTAAGTAATTAACTTCAATATAACATTTTTATCGAGAAAACTCGTCATAATTCCCTTGGATTTTAAGAAAATTAATGATGGCGCTATGCTTGCCTCGCTGTGACTGTTAAAATGAAGCTAATTAGAACTTATCTTGGGAGGTAACGACATGATTCGATTAGGAACGGTTGGAACGAATTGGATTACGCAACAGTTAGTTGAGGCGGCCGCAGCCAGCCAACAATATGAGCTGGCCGGGATTTATTCACGAGAGGCGGCAACGGCTAAAGCCTTCGGTGAGCGGAACCACGCGCAGGTTAATTATACGGATTACACCCAAATGTTGGCACAGGCCGATTTGGATGTAGTGTACATTGCCTCACCAAACAGCTTGCATTTTGCCCAAGCCTTGGAAGCTATTAAACGGGATATCTCCATTATTGTGGAGAAGCCAGCTTTCAGTAATCGGCGTGAGATGACGGCGATCCAGGCCGCCTTAGCTCAGCATCCCAAGGTGAAGTTCTTCGAAGCCGCCAGGCACGTGCACACACCTAACTTCCACCAAATCGAATGCGCCATGGCGGGACTCCCCACTGTTCAAGGGGCTAACCTGACCTACATGAAGTATTCGTCACGTTACGATCAAGTGTTGGCGGGTGGCCGGCCAAACGTCTTCACCCCAGAGTTTTCTGGTGGAGCGTTGCAGGATCTCGGGGTTTATCCCGTCTATCTGGCAGTGGCCTTATTCGGTCAACCAGAGACGGTTGCTTACTTCCCAACGTTGATTGCGACGGGCGCGGATGGTAAGGGACTTGCCGTCTTACGTTATGCGGACTTCGATGTTGCCATTAACTTCGGGAAGACCAGTAATTCTACAGCAGAGTCTGAAATTTATGGCTTAAAGGACACGATTGCCTTAGACAGCGCAGGTGAATTAACCCACGTTGTCTTTCGGGATGCCACCGGCCAGGAAACCAATCTCAGCGAGCCAGCGCTAGCAAACCCGATGACACCTGAAATGGCGGACTTTGCGCGGGTCTTACAGGATCCAGACGCCCCACAAAACGTGGCGGATTATCGGCGTTGGCTCGAGTGGAGTCTGACCGTGAACCAAGTATTATTTGATCTCCGAGTGGCGGGGAATCTCCGCTTTCCGGCCGACCAAAACTAAGAAAAAGAGGATACGATATGTTAAAACAATTTGAGGCCCACTTTAAGGACCTAGGTTACACCGAACCAACCGCGATTCAAACGGCGGTCTATGACCCCATGGTTGGCGACCATAACGTCCTAGGCCTGGCACCAACGGGGTCCGGGAAGACCGTGGCCTTTACCTTACCGGCCTTGGCCAACCTGCTTCCTGGTGATGGCATTCAGCTCATCGTGCTGGAACCTTCTCAGGAACTCGCGATTCAAACGAGCCGGGTCATGCGTGACTGGGCAAAACTGCTGGACTTAAAGGTCGTTGCTCTGACCGGGGGCGCCAACGTGAAGCGCCAGACGGAACGTTTGAAGAAGCGTCCGGAAGTGATCGTCGGGACACCAGGCCGGGTACTCAACCTGGTCAGTGACCGCAAACTGAAGCTTCATTTGGTCAGTCTGATGATTGTGGACGAAGCCGATGACCTGCTGACAGGGGACACCTTGGATACGGTCAGAGCGATTGCTCAGGCCGCACCAGCCGACGTGCAACTCGGGTTTTTCTCCGCAACCGATACGCCAATTCTTCACGAACTGGACAAGTGGTTCGGACAGACCGTCGAACGGATTGACGTCCGGGCCGAAGACCAGACTCAGGGAATGGTACGTCACGGCCTCTTACAGGTCGGGATGGGCAAGCGTGATCAGATGTTAAAACGCCTGTTGTCGATGCCAAATTTCCGGGCCTTGGTGTTCTTTAAGCAAACCAATGCCTTACAACACACGGCGTCACGGTTCTATCACGACCATGTCTCGGCGACCAGTCTGACCAGTGACCTGCGTCAGGTTCAACGAGAGAAGGCCTTACAGGACTTCCGGTTGGGCCGAACCCGACTACTATTAACGACCGACGTGGCGGCGCGGGGGTTAGACATTCCTAAGTTGCCAGCCGTCATTAACTACGACTTACCCCAGTCCGTTAATGAGTATGTTCACCGGGCCGGCCGAACGGGTCGGATGGGTGAACCTGGTCAGGTGATCAGCCTGGGTGATGACCACGATTTGCGGGACTTAAAGAAGCTCCTCAAGGAGACCGATTACGATTTGGTTCCGATTTACTTTGGGAACCGTCGTCTGACCACGGAACGTCCGGTTGCCCCTAAGGCACCGGCGAGTGCGGCTGCTACGACCAAACAGGCTGCGACACCGCAGGCCAAGGTTCCGGGGAGTGTCGTTGCTAAGGCAACCACGACCCAGTCACCTAAGACCGTGACGAAGGCCCCGGCGGCACCAGTTCAGAAGAAGAAAAAGCATAAGAACCGGCATACCAAGAACAAAGGAATGCGGAAGAAGTGGCGCGACAGAGATGCCGAGCAGAAATAGTCAGCCTTTACAATTAAAAAGATCCGTGTAAAAATAAATCATGGATCTGTTTTATGGCCCCATAGCACAACTGGATAGGGCACTCGCCTCCTAAGCGAATGATCCCGGTTCGAGCCCGGGTGGGGTCAATCAGTGCCTGACGAGACCGATGTGAAACCTAGCATCGGTCTTTTTTGATGAAAAAATTGGCGTTTTCACGCGAATTTTTCGCGTCTGGAACCGTTTTCCATTATAATGAAAGTATGTTAAGCCAAGAGGAGGCAGTTTCGATGGAAAATACAGAGTCAATGAACCCCAAAAAGTTCACACGCATTCTAGTCGGGGTGGATGACTCCCCGGATGCACAGTTGGCCTTTCGTTACGCCATGAACCGGGCTAAATTTGACGGGGCAGAGCTTGTCATCTGTTCCGTGTTGGAATCCGATAATATGAATATCTATCAAGCCTTGAGTAAGGACTATGTCCACGGTCAACGGGCCGAACTTCAGGCGCATTTACAAAAGTATCAGGACTTGGCCGAACGTTTCGGGATCACCAAGGTCCGCTTCGTCATTGGCGAGGGTGATCCGGGTGAGACTATTGTGAAAAATATCATCCCCGACGTCAAGCCAGACCTACTCGTCGTGGGATCACTCTCTCAGAAGGGTGTCCGCAAGTATTTCGGGAGTCAGGCAGCCTACATGGCAAAATATTCTCCAATCTCGGTGATGATCGTTCGTTAGCGGATTAACACCGTTTAGCGGCTCTCAAATGAAAATAAGATACAGGTAAGCCCTTGCAAACCGTAACTTTTTTTCATACAATGTACTCTATGCATAATAGGATCGGACTACGGCAGGTCTGGTCCTCAGAATTCGGCATAGAAAAGAGAGAGAATAATGCAGTTCGTCATTTTGTTTTTGGGAATTCTCCTATTACTCTTCCTGATTATTCGAGTAAAGTTGAATACCTTTGTTTCGCTGATCGCAACGTCAATCCTCGTTGCGTTGGGGCTGGGGATGAACCCAGCCAACATCGCTGACTCCATCAAGAACGGTATCGGGAGCTCCATGGGCGAGCTGATCATCGTTTTTGGTTTTGGAGCCATGATTGGTCGGTTGGTTTCGGATTCCGGGGGATCTTACCGGATTGCGCGAACCCTGATCAATGTTTTTGGGAAGAAACGGTTGCAGGTCGCCATTGTGGTGGCATCCTTCCTGATTGGGATCTCCTTACTATTTGAAGTTGGGTTGGTTCTGGTTACGCCAATCGTGTTCGCCGTGGCCTTAGAGGCTGAGGTGCCCTTCCTGTACTTAGGAATTTCGATGGCGGCGGCGCTATCTGCTACGCAAGGTTTCTTACCGCCACAACCCTCGCCAACGGCGGTCGCTACGGCGTTAGGGGCCAACGTGGGTGAGATGCTCTTGGTTGGGATTATTGTGGCGATTCCTTGTGTGATCGTCGCTGGTCCTATCTGGACGCGCGTCATTCGCCGGTTTAATCCGGATTTATTCGTGATCAAGAAATCTTTACCTGCCTTTGGTGAGGTTAAGGAATTTGATCTCGACGAGACACCTAGCTTTGGTTTAGCTGTGTTGACGTCACTGTTCCCAGTCGTCTTCATGGCACTGGCAACCATTTATCAAATGACGGTCGATGGAGGTGCTGCACCGAAACACCCACAAGGGTTGGACGCTGTGGTCTCCATGTTAGGGAACCCCGTCATTGCGATGGTAATTGCTTTACTCTTTGCGATCTGGTCGATGGGTTTCCATCGTGGCCGGACCATGAAGGAAATCAGTGCGACGCTGGAAGATGCCATCAAGTCAATTGCCATGTTACTGATGGTTATCGCCGGGGGGTCTGCCTTCAAGCAGGTCCTGATCGACGGTGGGGTCGGGAAGGCCGTGCAGGAATTAATGATGCACTCCAAGTTCTCCCCAATCTTGTTGGCCTGGTTGATCACGGTTATTCTGCGGGTATCGTTGGGTTCTGCGACGGTCTCCGGGATGACAGCAGCCGGGTTAGTTACGCCATTAATGCACACGCTTAACGCAGACCCGGTCATGATTGCCTTGGCCATTGGTGCCGGTTCTCTGGCAGCGTCTCACGTGAATGATGCAGGTTTCTGGATGTTCTCAGAATACTTTGACTTGAGTGTCAAACAAACCTTCCAGGTCTGGACGACCCTCGAAACGGTTATTTCGGTTGTCGGACTGTTAATGGTTCTCTTAATGAATACAATTATAAATTAGCCAAGAGGAGATCAGGACAATTGTCCTGATCTCCTTTTAATTTTGAGTTGGTATGGCAGACAAGTGTGAAAAAAGGCAGTCATCGCTGATTAGCTGTACTAGTCCCTGTCAAGTTGACAGTTGAAATAATATAATTTTTAGTGTTACTTAAGCGGCCTCATCGCGGTATTC
>NZ_BROB01000049.1 GCF_024345185.1 Levilactobacillus humaensis
GCGTACACCATTAGAGGTCTTCTGGGAACAGATGAGGTTCTAATAAGTGTTCGGATAATTCTTGCAATCTCCCATAAACATCTTCACCATTCACCTTCGCTGGGATGGTAATAGCCGTCGCCGTTCCCTTGTATCCGGTGATGATGTTATCAGAGATAATAAAATCACTGTCAGTCGTTGTTGCTGGCGTATCATCCGCCAAAGCTACCATTCGTGCCGCCGGGCGAGCTGCATCCGGACCAGAATACGACATTTTCGAACGACCCAACATCTTCAGATCATTGACTTGGTACTTATGAACTGGCAGTGTCACCACTGAATCTTTTAAGGAATCCGCTGGCACGTCAGCCGAATCAGCCGTCGCACCAGCAGGCTGAGCTACTGAATTTTCTGGTTGGGCTGCAGATCCTTTTTTCTGACCTGCTAGGCTTGAAGCCGGTGCCGCTTGAGATTCGCCTGAAGCAGCACTACTTGACTGGGCAGCTTTCTCCCCCGCTTCACTGTTGGCACTGCTAGGCGTCTCTGACTCCGTTCCTGACGCGGCACTCGAAGGAGCGGCCGCGTTGCCACTGGTACTTTCACTAGCGGCACTGGTTGGTGTCGCAGCCTGTGCTGTGGTTTCTACAGCCATACCAGCACCCAAAGCCATGGCAGTTAACCCAACGACCAGCCACTGTTTCTTGGCCTTATACATTTTGTAGTGCTGCTTCGTTCCATTTGGCATTTTTTACCGTCTCTTTCATCCATTAAGAAATTCGATTCATTCAAGCTAAACGGACCTGGGGTGATCCCAGGCCCGTTTACCGGTTATTTACGTTTTAATCTTGACGTCTGCGACGCAGACCCCAAGTTCCCAAAAGTCCTAACATCGCTCCCAACCAAGCAACGAGACTTCCCCGTTCCCCTGTTTGTGGCAACCTGGTGTTGGTTGTCTGCGACTTAGCCTTCGTGGTCTTAGTGGCCGTCGTAGCCTGTTGAGAAGTCCAAGTTTTCTGCTGGGCCTGGCTCGTCTCCATTTGACGAGTGACAGGACCTGAGTGTCTCGACACCTTAAACGTCATCAATTGTGGTGTCGCATATTCCCAAGAAGAATCTCCCGTGAAGTGGGCATGATGGTTCGCCATTTCAGTGGGGCCGACCGCCCAAGGCTGAATCTTAACAGCCATTGGAATTGGCGCCACGATTTCATGTGGAATATTGTCAGTCGGATCGATCGGCGTTACCGGCGTCACTGGATCCGTTGGCGTAGTTGGATCAGTTGTTGGATCCGTACTTGGATTCGTGGACGGGTCTGTTGTAGGATCAGTCGTTGGATCCGTTGAAGGATCGGTACTAGGGTCCTGATCCGGTGGTGTCAGATCTGGAATCCGATTGAGTTCCAATAACAACTCATCAACCCCATAGCGCCCGGTGTCGGTACTGGTAGAAGACAGGCTCAAATCAACTTGGTCTTCATAGGCCACTTCGACGGGCAAGACTAACGTATCGCTGTATTCGTCGTAGGTTAGCTTTTCGCCATTCAACTTAAATTGTAGATCTGCCAATTTGGAAACTGGCAGGCCTAGCCGTTTGGCAATCGCAGCCTTCACACCAGATGCATTCAATCCTTGAATCGTCACGTCAACGCCCGTCAATGCCTTTTGATGCGCATAAGCATTGTCACCCGAGGTTCCAATGTCTTTGGTGACCTGAATATCCTGCAAGTTATTATAAGCAAAGGCTTCATCACCCAAACTTTCGAGCGGGTTATCAATAATTAATCCGGTAAGTGCATTGGCATAAAAATCCTGTTTTCCAATGTTAACAATCGTCTTCGGAATCACCAGCGTGCCCTTCAGGTAGTTGTGTGCGAAGACACTTTCCCCTAAGGAAATCGTCTGGTCGTTCCAATCAATCCCTGTGAGTTGGTTATAGCTAAAGGCGCCATCCCCAATTGCCGTCAGGTTAGCTGGCATTTTCAGCGTTCCAATCAACTGATTCTTGGTAAAGGTGGACGTGCCAATCGTCGTGACATTGGGACCAAGGTCCACACCTGTCAATTGGTTGTTGGCAAAGGCACTATCCCCAATGTTTTCAACGGAATCTGGTAATTTGAGGACGCCACTAAAATCGTTATTCTCAAAGACACTATTGTTAATCTTGGTGATTGCCGAGTTAAAGGTCACCCCCGTCAAGTGATTATTGGCGAACGACCCGGCCCCTAATTCCGTTAATGCGGTCGGTAAGACCACATTACCCGCGATAAGGTTAGTGTTGAACGCATCCGTCCCAATCGTCTGGAGGTTATCATCCAGTGAAACGCCTGTTAATTTGTTCTCTTGAAAGGCGGAATCACCTAAGTTAATCAGTGTGGTGGGTAAGGTCAGGTTTCCGCCAATTTGATTATTGGCAAACGCACTGGTCCCAATTCGCTGTAGCTTAGCACCTAAGGTTAGTTGCGTGATGGCGTTCTGATTAAACGCGCGGTCCCCAATCCCTGTGGTGGTATCTGGAATCACAACCTTCGTTAACTTGTTACCCGCAAAGGCATCCTCGTCAATCTGCTCGACACAATTCAATTCAACCGTCGTCAACTGGTTATCCTCAAAGGCTCCGGCCTTAATGGACCAGGTACCGTTTGGTAACGTTAGTGACGTCAGATTATTGTGCGCAAAGGCGTGTGCCCCAACCCACTGAATGTTGGCTCCCAAAGTAACGCCAGTCAGGGCCTTCACAATCCCCAAGTGATTGTCAGTTCCAGCCACATTATTGAAGGCGTTCGCGGCAATCCCGGTGACGGCCTTCCCCAGATAGGTATCGGGAATGGTAATCGCCGTGGCGTACCCGTCTTGAGGTGCCGAACCGTCGGCCTGTTGCTGGGCTTCACCCGTGTACCCGGTCACGATGTAGGTGCCACTCTGGTCTTGGCTATAACTGAAATCAGACTTTGTTTCGGCCGCCTTGACTGATTTGGTCGCCACAGCTGTCTGTTTTGGCGTTGTGACTGGGTTTGCCGGCGTTGTTGACTCGTCAGTTCCACCCTTTTCGTCCGTCCCTAACTTTGAAACTGTTGGATCATCACCGGTATTCTTGTCTGATTGTGTTCCAGACTTCGAACCAGCCGTCTCTTCGTCAGAATCGGTTTTCTCTTCTGTTGTCATTTTAGTTGGCGTCACTTGCTGACTAACTGGCGTCGAATCGTTGGGCGTCGCCGCATAAGCCGACTGAGTGGACACCAAAAAACCTGCACTGAGGCCGACGACCATCGTGACGCTAGCATAGAGCCATTTGCATGGCACTTGCGTCAATTTAACTGTTCGCTTCTGTCTGCGCTTTAACATGATGGCGGCCGTCCTTTCGTTCAGTAAGTTTACTTGATTATCTGTAAGTTCAGGAACCTAATCACCATTGGTGGGTCACGGAATCCCGACCTATCGTTTTATAAATTATTCGATACTGGTCCTCATGGTTATCCTAACACTTCACCCATCATTTTCCAGTGATCCACAAACGCCGACGGAGCGAACCATTTCACCTATAATGTACCCAACCGTATTGTGTGATCATTTTCTTTTCTGATTGACCGCTAACTGTAAGCTTTCATTTGACAGACAACTTCAGGAAAAATGACAGACGCCACATTTTATTGAAAATGTGGTGGAAAAAGTTTTTTTATTTTCTGAGAATCCGATTAGTCAACTGGCTTGATTCCTCACTTGGCCCCAATCAAACCGGTTTTCAACACGAGTTCTGGTCAGTCGTTGACACCTGAATTATTTAAACTGCTTGATAACTTGCAATCAGAAAAAAATGCACAAAAAAACCAGCCACACACAGTGACTGGTTAAAGTTGGGCTAGCTGGGTTCGAACCAGCGCATGACAGGATCAAAACCTGTTGCCTTACCACTTGGCTATAGCCCAATAATAAAATGGTGGGGAGTGGATTCGAACCACCGAACCCGAAGGAGCGGATTTACAGTCCGCCGCGTTTAGCCAGACTTCGCTACCCCACCAGAAACTTGAAACGTCGAAACGAATCAACGTTTATTATCATACAGAATTCTGCATAAATCGTCAAGCATTTTTTGTCATGTTTTTAGTTTAAATTCAGGATTCGGACCCGTTGCGCCCATTCTGATGCGAAATCAGTCTGGGTCCACTCGTTAATCCGACGATTATGATAGCCGACTGCCTGATCGTAATACCAGGAGCCATCCAACTGTTGCGGTGTAAAGTGCCGGTGGACGTGACCGAATAGGACCGTTTCCACTTGATTTTTCGCCAGCAGTTCCCCCATTTGGGGGCTTCCTAACAGAGCGTTGGCCATGTTCCAAAAGCGGTTGTCATCCGTGTAACGAATGAATTCCCGCCGGGGCACAAAGTGCGTCATGAACAGCACCCGTTTGCCAGCGGCACGGGCCAAGTCGAGTTGATCTTGAATCAAGGGTAGTTCCGCTGCCAAACGTTCCGGATCTGACTGTGGCTGTGAAATACTGCCATCCACCCAGAAGGCCCGCTTCCAGGTTGCAAAGTTCCTGCCTGGGAGGTTGTCGGCAAAACCATAATCATACCAGCCGTTGTTCCCCACGATCCGCCAATTGGTTCCGGCAACATCTAAAACCTGGCGATGTAAATAGGTTGGTGCCAGAGACGTCCCTAACTCGTCGTAGGTGACGTCGTGGAGCATATCGTGATTCCCAGCCACGAAACGGACCTGCGCAGGCGCTAAAGCTGCCTGCATGCGTTCAGCATAGGCTAGTGACTGTGCGAAGTGATTGGTGATATCGCCGGCAATGAGATACACCCCTATTTGGTGTTGCTTCAACCAAGCCACGTGGGCTGGGATGACGGTGTCGAGTTCCTGGTGATTCACGTCAAAATGCAGATCACTAACTAATGCCACCTTAACCACGAAAAAACCTCCTCCACAAAAAAAGTGCTACCCCCATAGAGTAGCACTTTTTGCCAGTTAATTTGATTATTTAATTCCGGCCATTAAATTCTTAATAGGTTTTACCAGAGCGAACAGGATTAATCCAGCGACGATGGCCACAATGGCGACGCCCAGGAAGTAGGCACCTTCGTTACCTGGCGTGTACAGTTTAACAGCTTGGGCGTTGACAGCTTGCCCAGCGGCATCGGCCAAGAACCACATACTCATCATTTGAGATTGGAAGGCCTTTGGTGCCAACTTAGTCGTTACAGACAACCCAATTGGGGAAATTAACAGTTCGGCAATTTCAACGATTGCCCAACTCCCGACCAACCACAGTGGGCTAATCTTAGCATCTGTCCCAAACAACGTTACCGGAACAACCATCAATAAGAAGGAAGCCCCAGCGAACAACATCCCAGTTGCAAACTTGGCTGGTGAACTTGGTTGCTTCTTACCCCAACGGTTCCACAACATGGCAAAGAATGGCGTGTAGATCAGGATGAACAGTGGGTTTAACATCTGGTACCAAGAAGGTAAGATGTGGAAGCCCATGAAGTTATTGTTTGTTTGGTTAGCAGCGAATAAGGCCAAAACAGATGACCCTTGTTCTTCGATTGCCCAGAAGATCGTTGCGGCAATGAAGAGTCCGAGGTAAGCCCAGACGTGTTTTCTTTCGGTTGGCGTAACCTTTTTACTCGTCAAGAAGATGACGAAGTAGATCACAGGTGCGGCCAAGGCAATAGTAGAAAGTAACATCACGAAGTTGTTTAAGTTCAGAGAACCTAACAAGAACATCAAGAGAACGACCAACCCGAAGGCAACTAAACCAACGAGAGAACGAACCGTTAACTTGGACATGTCACCTGGTTCCAAGGGGTCGGTTGGGTAAAGACTTTCCTTGCTCAGGTACTTCTTACCACCGTACCAGTATTGAATCAAGCCAAGGAACATCCCGATAGCGGCCAGCGAGAACCCTAAGTGGAAGTTGTACTTCAGACCTAACCACCCAACGATCAGTGGAGCAACCAGGGAACCTAAGTTAATCCCGAAGACGAAGATCGTGAACCCAGCATCACGCCGAGTATCCCCTTCGTCGTAGAGACCCCCAACCATTTCGGAAACGTTAGGCTTTAACAGCCCAGTCCCCAAGACAATCAAGAGAATGGAGATGAAGAGTGCCATGGCACCGGCAGGAATTGATAAGGCAATATGCCCGAACATGATTAAAACCCCACCGATAAAGACAGTCTTACGACTCCCCCATACCCGGTCACTTAAGTAACCACCTAAAACGGATGCCAGGTAAACCATGGACCCGTAGATAGACATTACCGAAGCAGCCGTGGCTTGGTCGAAGCCCAGACCACCCTTGGTAACAGAGTAGTACATGTAGTAGATAAGGATGGCCCGCATCCCGTAGTAACTGAACCGTTCCCACATTTCGGTGAAGAACAGAGTCGATAACCCCCGCGGTTGACCAAAGAAGGTGCGGTCTTGGGTAGGCGTTTCTGGTTTGTTATTCAAAACGATAATACCTCCAGTACGATTGTTAAAATGAATATTTTTATTTTTGTTTCGCCGTCAAGAAAAAGGCGGCCGGCAAAGTGTCTCATAGACCTCTAATAAAACATAGTAGTAATTATACTGCATGAAGTGCCGTTACGCAACGGTTTTCGGTAGAGAAAGCGCTACATACCGCGTCACGCCTAGGAAAAAATAATGATGAAAGCATGAGCCGTCTCATGCAATCCTTTTATTTTTTATTCATTTCTAATCTGACCGACTATTATACTTTTAATGAATAAAGTTGCGAACAATATAAAAAGACGCCGCGGCTAGTCGACGTCTCTCACTTGTTTTAGGTTTAATAGTTGAATTAACTCAAAATTGCTTTCTACCGCCATGAGACTGTCCATTGCATGAATCACCAGAATATCTGGTTCAAGCTCCTTAGACGTCAACTCAGCCATGATTTTAGTTTGAACTTGATGCGCCGTGACTAATTTGGCTCGACACGGTGCCAGACCAGTCGGTGTCAGCTTTCCAGCAGCTGCGGCTTTAAGCAACAGTTGCTTTGCCTCCCCCGCTGCCAGCAGAAGTTGCATTGCCAGTTGGGTGACCGTTGTAGCAGTCATTTTAGTAAGCCACTGCGGGGTGCACAGCCAGTTGCTTGCAAGTGAACTTCACGAGAGCCTGGCTATTTAGCCAACCATAAATATCGTTAGGAATCACAGCCATTGGGACACGATCCCCAATTTTCGCTTGGATCTCGGCTTGATAAGCCACTTGAGGCGTCAATAAGACGAGGTCTTGGTCAGACAACAATTCTGGTGTTAACTCCAAATAACTCACAGCCTGAAAATGCAAAGGAACCCGTTGTGTTTCCGATACCCGCTTAGCTTCCCCGATAAACAAATGGCTTGAGATTCCTTGACCGCAAACTAACAGAATGTTTTTCATGATGGCAACTCCCTATCCTTTTCTAGTTACTTTCAGGATAGCACTAATGCACCTATACCACAATGGGTTTATTTATAAAATCAATTTACCATTACTTTTAACTATCGTTGCCAGAACGGCATTCCCATTTCTATACCAATTGGTATAGAAATATTAGACCAATTGTAAAATGACTAGACCAATCGCTACCGCTGTCATTGCATTTAGATACAAAAAAAGCTCCTAGTCAGCGACTAGAAACTTATCTGATGCCGGCTGAGGAATTCGAATCCCCGACCCTCGGTTTACGATACCGATGCTCTACCAGCTGAGCTAAGCCGGCATATCTGGCTAACGTGGTTAACCCGACTCCGGCAGGCGGGCTCGAACCGTCGACAACCTGATTAACAGTCAGGTGCTCTACCAACTGAGCTATGCCGGAATAA
>NZ_BROB01000050.1 GCF_024345185.1 Levilactobacillus humaensis
GGATAGAAAAAAGGAGCCCAATTCGTAAGTGAATTGAACCCCTTACTCTCTCATCAACACCCGTTGACAAAGAGCCATTTTTTGATGATATATAAATAGAGACACCTCCGGCTGTTTGGCTGGGGGTGTCTTTTGTATTTAATATCGTTCGATAAAGAAATTAAATATGTGGCTTGTCTACTGAAAAGCAAAGTATCAGTCGTTTATCCACTTGAATTTTAGATTTCCACTGAGTGCTTTCGAACGGCCAATCTTTTCTGAACCGTGATAAATACTCGTTACTGGCATTGAGTCCTCGTTGACTTCTTTACCTAAAATGACAACTTGGGCATTAGCCAGTTGTTGTGCGTGCCGGGAGACGGCGGATCTATCGGTATTTTTCAAAGTAGTAAATTCGTCGGATACGTAGACAAGTAGTCCGCGACTGCTATCGTATTTCAAATTGTCGATATATAGTGATTCATTGTATTTATTTTTACCATCATTTGCCCATTGTTGTTCCTCATTTAGGCTGTCAATTAAACTCGAATTATATTTTCTTAGTTCTTTACCAGAAAGTTTTTGAAGAGCATCATTTTCATCCTGGGTGTTATTTGACGCCTTTTTAGTTGAAGAAGATTCAGCTGTTGAAGAAGAGCTATTGTTAGAAGGCTTTGACAATGATGTTGATATGAAAAATATCACGACAAGTACCCCAAGTGAGTATAGTACGTATTTTCCAGGAACCTTGGAAGGTGTTTTATGTTTACGTGCATTGTACCAGATACCTCCGAGAACCATGAATACGATAAAGCTTAAGCCGAGTAAGGTGTCTATCATAAGTTGAAACCTCCAATATGTAATTATGCGTGAGTTTTATGCCATCAGCAGTGTTGGGCAGATTTATGTCAAAATCGCGTATTGTAGTGTATTTTCTTAGACTCATGGTATGCACTGAACATTCATTTCAGACTATTATATGTTTTAGGTGTACCGGTCGACGTTTCAAATTATTTGTTGATCTTAAGCCAATCGGTAGTTATAGAATTATAATAATCATGAAAATTATCATATTCAGAAATGTTCTTGGATGATTATTATAATTATATCATGAGGGAATCATATTAATTTGTTGTTTTGAAAACGGTTGAGGTACCTGATGATAGGGTGGTCTTATTCAAGTAAAATGTGAATTATCGAAAATGAAAACATTTGTAGAACGTAGCAAATTACCCTACGCGTAAATTAACTTACAAACAAAAAATCCATCACTAAACGAATTTCAGTGATGGATAGAATAGTAATGACTCATTCAATTAAGGAGAGTACAGGAATTGAACCTGCGCGCCGGGTATTCGCCGGTTCGACGGATTTCGAGTCCGTTGCATTACCACTCTGCCAACTCTCCATGTGACTACTAATACATTTTACCAATAATGCATATAAATGCAAGCCAAGTTTGGATTAATTTCGTTGTTGGGTGAAAACGGAGCGGTCGAAAGGTGGTACCCAGGTTGAGGGACCAGCGATTAGAGCCAGTGGGGCAATATTGGTGCTGTCCAGTTTAGTGGCCAGCACGGTCTTACCCGCTTGAATGGCGGTCGCAATCTCCCAATCGGTCCATTCGGACTGCCAGGTTTCACGGCTGACAATAACCAGGAGGCGGTGAGCCCGTTTGATGTCCCGCTTGAGCTGACGCTTAATCTTCGCAGCTTGGAAGCCGGTAAAACGAATCGGCAGGTGCTGCTCATGGAAACTTACGGTGGGAAACTCCCAGTCCTGTTCTGACCAATGTTCAAGCTGTTGGCGAAACGAATGGGCCAACGGATCGGCTGATTGACAACTGATAAAAAGTTCACTCATGGGGGGCGCTCCTTTCTTTATGGAGTTCATTCTAACGGATGGTTGCGACAACTGGGTGACAGGCAGATTGGCATCTTATGAAATTAATATGACAATCCTAATACAAAGTTGCTAACCTAAGTCTACCTGACTATGAGAATAGACGACAGCCAAGGGACCAAGTTAGTAATGGTACTAATTGTTCGAACCGAAGACATAAAAAAATCCCTCACACGAGGTGGGGGATTGCTTAAGCTTGTTTAATTGGTTTGCTTCACTTTAATTGCGGGTGCCTTGTGAGCGGCAACGGCTAATTCTGGGAACCAAATGGCGATTTCATGGTGCGCGTTCTCACGACTGTCCGAAGTGTGGACAATGTTTCTGAGAATGCCATCTGGATATTCATGGGCAAAGTCCCCACGGATGGTCCCAGGCTGAGCGTCATTAGGACGGGTCTTGCCGGCCAGGTTGTGGACAGCCTTGACCACGTCGGTCCCGGTCACAATGATAGCGACCAGTGGCCCTTCCTGCATATAGGTTTCAATTTCGTGGAAATAAGGCTTGCCGACCTGATCACGGTAATGTTGTTGAAGTTGCGCGCTAGTGGCTCTAACGACCTTTAACGCCACGATTTCATAACGTTTACGTTCGAGTCGGGTGATGATTTCACCAATGTGACCTTCTTCAACGCCATCGGGTTTAACTAACAATAAAGTCTTTTCTGAATTTGCCATGGTAGTGCCTCCTTGAAGTTTTTGAAACAGTCAAGAAACAGTTGCTCACTCATTAACAAGTTACTAACTTAGATATTAGGCTAAACGGTTCCCACAGTCAACCTGCGTGCCTTTAAGATACTTTTAGGCTGGGTCACCCATCACCATCCAGAGAATCAGGTAGACGATGAGTCCAGGGAAGACCGGTGTCATCGTCAAGACGATGAACAAGATGCGGGCAACCCCGACGTTCCAGTCGAAGCGTTCGGCAAGTCCGCCAATGACCCCGGCAAACACCCGGTTAGTTGCGGAACGGTGAAAGTCTTTCATATTAACAGCCTCCTAAAAATTAAGATTGGAAATCAATTTTATTGAAGAAGTCGACGTGGATGTCGTCATCGGTAATCTCTAACTTGGTAATACTACCGTTGATGGTGGCGATACCCTCATCCAATTCTGGGGCATAGCGGTCGACGATGGAACGAATGGTGACCCCATGAGAAACGACAACGACTTGGTCGCCATCCTTGGAGTTAGCCCGCAGTTTGTCGAATCCGCGGTCCAAACGTTCCCAGAACATGTCGTTACTTTCGGCGTCGCCATAGAGGTCGGCCTGGTGAATCAGGTCGCGGGCCTTTTCCAAACCGTAGGTGCCCAGTACCTTGGATTCTGAATCCAAGCCCACTTGAACCCCGACGAATTGCCACATCTGATTCAGGTCATTACCTTCGAAGTAACCGTGGCATTGTTCCCGGAATTCTGGATATTGGTAGGAGACGAGATTTTGAGAGTCGGGGATTTCGCGCAAGGCGATTCTAGCCGTCTCAATGGCCCGTCCTGAGTCGCTACTGTAGGCTGCAGTCAGGGGAACATTCTTGAGTTGGCGACCCGCACGTTGCGCGTCAGCCCGTCCCTTGGCCGTCAGAGGTGAGTCGATCCACCCTTGAACCTTGTTATAATGGTTCAACATCGTTTGACCGTGTCGCACAAAGTAAGCCGTAATCTTTTTCATAATTTTAGACCCCTCCATCTTTCAGGTAAGTGGTTACATCTTTAGTATAGCAAGCTTTGTGAAAGAACGCGAAGATTTTTGCATGGCTGACTAAACTCGACAAATTTTTAAAGCGTTAAATGGTTATTGTCGGGTAAAACATGCTATGTTATTAACATACAGGAGATGATGTGGATGAGCATTGAAAGTAGTTACCGCTATACGGGTGATTTGGACCTAGACCTCGACGAATTAGCCACGCGAGTGGAAAAGGGCCCGGACGCCACGGCCATTGAGAATCGACTGACGGCGAACGTTTTGGCATTAGGGGACTTACAAACGCGGCTGTACTCGCAGAAAAAGTACGGTGTGATTATCATTTTGCAGGGGATGGATACCGCCGGTAAGGACGGCCTCATTCGCCACGTCTTCAGCGGTCTCAATCCTTCGGGAACCAGTGTCGTGAGTTTCAAGCAACCAACGTCAATGCAACTGGATCATGATTTTCTCTGGCGGATCAATCAGGAACTACCACCACGGGGAGAGATTCGCATCTTCAATCGGTCGCAATATGAGGATGTCTTGATCAGTCGCGTTCATCCCGAGATGTTAACGAAACAAAATCTCCCGGGAATCGATCAGGCTTCGGATGCCGATGCCGCGTTCTTTGACCGACGTTATCAAGATCTCAAGCATTACGAAAAATACTTACGTCATCAAGGTTTTGTCACCATCAAATTCTACTTACATCTGTCCAAGGAAGAACAGACGCGGCGCTTTGAGAAACGGATTGAGGTGCCAAGTAAGAACTGGAAATTCTCACCAAGTGACGTCAGCGAACGGGCTTATTGGGATGATTACCGGGTCGCCTACACCAAGATGCTCGAGAATACGGCGACAAAACGGTCGCCTTGGTACCTGATTCCGGCCGACGATAAGGGTATCGCACGGCTTATTGTATCTAACATCTTGATTCAACGATTCCAAGCGTTACAGCTGGAATATCCGACGGTTGATCCGAATGTGAAACGCCAATTGAAGTCGACCTTGGAACAACTTAAGAACGGCAAATTGTAATAGACAAAAAGCGTTAAAACAGCAATAAACATCTTTTAAATAAAATATAAATGTAGCATGCAATTAGCCAATTTATTTGCGGTTGTGGTATGATGACTCGCAGAATGTTTCATAATTAGGAGGAATCAAGGCATGACCGTAACCGTTGGAATTGATAAAATGGGGTTCTTTACCCCCAATCTTTATTTGGACATGCGCGACTTAGCAGCCGCAAGAAACGATGATCCGAACAAGTACTTAATTGGGATTGGCCAATCAAAACAGGCTGTGATTCCGCCAACCCAGGATGTCGTGACGATGGCGGCCAACGCGGCCGAACAATTTCTGACGCCGGCACTAAAGGCTGAGATCGGCATGGTGCTGTTTGGGACGGAATCTGGTATCGACAACTCTAAGTCCACGGCGATTTACTTAGCGCATCTGATAGGACTGCCAGCTGAGACTCGTGCGGTCGAATTGAAACAAGCCTGTTACGGCGCCACTGCTGGCCTCCAATTGGCGGCTGACTTTGTGCGGGTGCGACCCACGGCTAAGGTCTTGGTCATCGGGGCGGACATTGCTCGCTACGGACTACGGACCGCTGGGGAAGTGACTCAGGGCGGTGGTGCGGTCGCCATGTTGGTTAGCGCCAATCCGCAGATTCTGGCATTGGATCCCGTCACGAGCTATCACAATGAAGATGTCATGGATTTTTGGCGGCCAACGTACCGGACGGAAGCTTTGGTCGATGGTAAGTATTCTACCAATGTTTATTTGGACTTTTTCAAGCGTGTTTGGCGAGGCTACCAAGACCAAACGGACCTGACAATTGCGGATTTTTCTGCTTTTGTCTTCCATTTGCCTTTCACTAAGATGGGGCGTAAGGGACTTCGACAGATCCTACCGTCGGCGACCGAGGCCCATCAGGCGGAACTCACGGCGTCCTTTGAGGCGAGCCAGGCGGATAATCGTAACGTGGGGAACCTTTACACGGGGGCCCTTTACCTGAGCCTATTGTCCTTACTCCGGCATCAGACGATGGCGGCGGGCGAGCGCATCGGTCTCTTCAGTTATGGTTCCGGGGCTGAGGGTGAGTTTTTCAGCGGCACCGTGCAAGCAGGTTATCAGCAGGGCTTTGATTCGACAGCTATTGACCAGTTGTTGGATCAACGTCAGCGGGTCACAGTTACCGAGTATGAGGAAATCTTCATGCAACGGCTCAGCAGTGACGGCAGTGATGCCCAGTTAGCCGTGGGGAATGATCCTGCTGAATACCGCTTAACTGGTCGTCAGGGTGAGCAACGTCTGTATCAAAAGCAATAAAAGAAGGCCGCGAAACGACAAGTTTTCGCGGCCTTTACTGTCTATTCAAATTTATTGTAGGTGACGTAACCGTCCTTGTAGATTAACACCGGCTTCTGATTCTTGAGCCCAATCTGGAAGGTGTAGCCGGTTCCCAGGGCCTTCTTCAGCGAGGCGCTGGTCTTACTAAAGCTGTTCACGAAGCGTGGCCACTTGGCTTGTTTGGCCTGTTCAGGATGCTTGGTCAGTCCCCGAATCGTTGACTGTAGATCCTTGTTGGTCACCGTCAGGGTGTAGGTCTTGGTCTTGGCATCAAAACTCATCGTCCCAATCTTTTGCAGGGACTTTCCCAGTTGCTTGTTGACGCTCTTTTCATTATCAGCCCGGGTTGCTTGATGCGACTGTGAATCAAAGGCCTGACCGGAGTTCGAGCTGATCTTCTTACGCGACTTGGTCGTGGGATTATCCTTGGCCTGTTGGTGTGACCAGTAAGGCAACTTCCAAACAGACCAGCCGGTTAGGAGTAAGGCAATGATGAGTAAGGCACTTGCACCCACCTTGGAACTTCTTTGGTGAAACGCGGTAATTAATGAAAATATGGCGATCAGTGACACTAAGCCACCGAGAATGGCAAATCCGAGGAACATAATGGTGCCTCCTTGAAGAGTTTATTAAAAATTAAGCAGAAAACCTACGATTTTAATCGTGGGATGAATGCCAGAATTTAGCATATTTTTTGAAACGTACGTTCCCCTCAAGAGGACTAAACATGTTATACTTAATCCAATCTATAGGGGAGGTATCCATTGGTTAAATTAGGGCGAACAATTAAGCTGAGACTCTATCCGGACGCTGATCAAGCAGAGCAATTTCTAGCGATGAGTCAGGAATATCAACGATTGGCTAA
>NZ_BROB01000051.1 GCF_024345185.1 Levilactobacillus humaensis
GTGTTGTGGTAATTCTATTAAAGGCCTCTATGGGCTTTTTTGTCTACAAGTGTTCGGTTATATTTTACAATCTCCCAGGAAGAAAAATTATGCAATCCAGTTTAAAGAAATCTCTTTATTTGGGACTCGCTGCTCTTAGCTTTGTCTCTGTTGCTGCCGTTTCAACTAACGCTTCAGCAAAGTCATACGCTAAAGCCGGTGCTGAAACCGACTTGACCGTAAACAACAAAGCTTTCAACGTTGAATCAACGGGTACCAACGCTCTGTTCACTAAGCCAGGTACTACTAAAGGTGCCAAGGTTGTTGCTTCAAAGGCAACCATGAAGAAGCTTGCTAACTCAGGTAAGTCAGCTGACTACTTCTGGGCATACCGTACGACTACTACCAACAAGGGTGCCGTTTACTACAAGGTAGTTTCTATGAACGGTAAGTACCGTGGTTACGTATATGCTGGTAAGACTGAAGGTGCAGTTAGCCGTGGATTGAAGAAGGCTGACACTACTACTAAGGCAGCTATGCCTACTATCACTAATGTATACTTGAAGGATTCTAACAAGAACACTTTGTGGAATGCTCCTAAGTACACTGCACACAAAGCTCACAAGGTATCACTTCAAGGTGTTACCAAGGGTGGTAGCTTCACTGTCTTAAATGCTGCAACTAAGACGCGTGAAAATACGTTATACTACTACGTACAATCTAATGACCAAAAGGATGTTAAGGGTTGGGTTTACGCTGGCGGTACTTCAACTGACTCTAATGCTGCAGAATCTTACAACAGTGTTAACGTCAAGTTCCAATTAGCTGATGGTACTCCTGTAGGTTCATCGACTTGGGTTGACAAGTCAGCTACTGATACTACTGCTGCTGGTAAGCCAGTTGGCACTGAAGATGCTAACGTTAATTCAGCTGGCATCAAGCTTGCAGACTTCATTAAGACGAGTTCTGATGCTAAGGGTGCCCTTCCAAATGGTTACTCATTTGTAAGTTCTAACCCTGCTGACATGGCAAATGCTACTTATGGTGGTGTTGTGACTGTAACCGTTGGTCAAAACGCTTCATCTAAGTACTCATTCTACACGCCTTCTACCACTACGACTGCTCCTACTAAGTTAGCTGCAACTGACCTTAATGGTGGTTTACCAGCTGTCAACGTAGCGCTTTACAACAAGTACATGGTTGGTGCTGCTGGTACTCAACTCTCTGTTGATAACTTGGATAAGGTATTTGGTGATGCTTCATTCACTGCATTCCAGTCTGTTCAAAAGACTGCGCCTACTGATGCTACTGAGTTAGCAGCATTGAACGCTATTGATAAGACTGACATTGCTGCTGGTGCTCCTTACTTCATCAGTTACGCTTACGACCAGGGTGACACTGATGCTGCTAATGCTAAGTTGAACTATGGCGAAACTGCTAAGATTTACGTCACTCCAACTGTTACACCTGGTACCGTTGATAACGGCACTTCCGGCAACACTTCTAGCAACGTAAATGCTGAATAGTTTTAATTAATTTAGCTTTTGAGGGTCCCTCTAGGGGGGCCCTTTTTGTTATGCTTTTAGGCCGAGTTGAGTACGCTAAAGCGTGCGAAACAAAAAACTACGCGTTATGCGGGTGGATAGCAATTTGGTTACACTCAAAAAGCCCTCCAGTAGATTTAGAATGTAGGTGTCGAAGCCAACATTGTTAAATCGAAAGGGGACTTTTCATATGGCGAATAAACTCAATAGTCTTGCCCGCACAAAGTGGTTATGCAAGTACCATATCGTATTCACTCCAAAGTATAGGAGAAAAATAATCTATAATCAATATCGAAGATATTTACAAAATGACATTCGATTATTGTGCCAGTACAAAGGTGTCAAGATCCTAGAGGGGCATATGATGCCAGACCATGTTCACTTGTTGGTGAGTATACCACCAAAGTTAAGTGTCTCTAGCTTTATGGAATACCTGAAAGGTAAGAGCGCATTGATGATGTTCGATCAACACGCAAATTTGAAATATAAATTTGGAAATCGTCATTTTTGGTCAGAAGGATATTATGTGAGAACCGTAGGTTTGAACGAAACCATAATCAAGAAGTATATATGAGACCAAGAAAAACATGATCAAGCAGTAGATAAATTAAGTGTAAGAGAGTATGAAGATCCCCTTTAGAGGTCAGGGTAAGTAGTATTAACGCCGCTTAAAGCGGCAGCAAAAGTGACAAACGTGGTTTGGCTTTGACACACAAAAGCCAGCGCCTTGAGACGCCGGCCAGAGACGGGGTCCATAGCCCCTTTGCGAATCACCCGCTTGACGGGTAGTTTTTGATTCTATTCAATCACGATATACGAATGGTGACACAACACGTCATCATAGAAGTAATCAGCATCATCAGCATCTAAGAATTCCAGTAAGGTTTTTTCGGTTACATTGCAGTATACGCGAATTTGGCCACTCTTGAGGCGAACCTCCAATAATCCGCAACCTTCGGCATATGATACCGCGGCTACTACCTCACTGTTTACTATGGTCAGAGGCATAAAATCACTTTCTTTCCCGGTTTGGCTCGTAACAGTCGTCCATGCTCTGCCCGCTTGGGGTCTAGTAGGAGCAATTGAAGCGTAACACGTTTTGGGTAGGGAACGGTCACTAGACGCTAGTTGCGCGGGATCATTAACCCAACGCAGAAAGTTTGTTGGCATGGGTTCAATAACCGTGGTATGACGGGGTGATTTAGGGATAAATTTATTTGTAGGACGTGGCTGACCGTTCTCTGAGGATTTTCCTGTATAGTGGGGGCAAGTTGCTTGCTGGTCGGGGAGACGCAAGTGACGCGCACAGACAACGACGGGAATTCTTGGAAGGGGAGTCAGGTCATGGTTAAAGTTATTGCGCGGGTCAGTCATCCGGATACTACCGGGGCACCGGTAGATTTTCGAGTCATCGAGGTAGAGGAACGACTGACCATATTCAGTGAACCGATTGCGAACACGCACCGCTACTGGGTACCATTGAATGCGGATGTCGAGGATGAGGAGGAGTACCTGGAGCCAGTGGATGACCCCGACTACAACTTCCGGACGGACTTCGCGATCTATCGGCGACAGTATCACTTCATGGAACCCATGGCGATTCGTGACGCGCGTGAACATCTGGGATTGACCCAGTGTGAGGCGGCGATTGCCTTGGGTATGGACACCAGTTTACTGGCGGATATCGAGGCCAATATGGCCCTCCAACCTTACGAGCAGGAGGTTAAGCTACGTTGGTTACTGAATCCGGAGGTCTTTGCGGGCATGGTGCGGCGACACCCGACGATTATTCGGGAACGCTGTCGGCAGGCTGAGGTCGATGCCGACAGTCTACTGGGGAAGTTAGCGACATATGAGAGTGATTCTCATATTTAAAAATAAATTTACGGGTGATTGCCAATCGGCGATCGCCTTTTTTGGTGGGATTAGTTGGTGATTTTATGAAACGTTCGTTGAGTTGATATCATGATTAACATAGTGAATCTTGGCGCAGGGGTTCCATTGCCGGGGGCACCTGCTATACTAAATCGTGTTCAACCACATTACTTTTCTAGGGGAGAAAAATACAATGAGATCGATTTTAGCAAAATCACTTTACGTTGGTCTGGCCGCACTGAGTTTGGGTAGCGTTGCCAACAGTATCATCGCACCGGCTACGGCAAATGCCGCTTCTAAGGCCAAGATTGTTTCCAAGGTTTCACTGGGCAAAGATGGTCAAAACGTTCAATTAACGGGGAAGAACGCCATCTACACGAAGCCCGGAACGGTGAACGGTGCTAAGCGCGTGGTTTCTAAGGCTAAAGCCAAGAACCTCGCCGCATCCAAGCACTCCGCAGACTACTTTCGCGCTTACCACATGGCCCTGACTAACCGGGGCACGGTTTACTACAAGGTCGTTTCCATGAACGGTAAGTACCGTGGCTACATCTACGGCGGCCGGGTACAAAAGGCCTTCACTGGTGGGATTCAAGAAGCAACTACAACCCATAAGGCCACGATGCCAACCAAGACAACTGGCTTCCACTTGCGTAACGTCAACAAGAACACGCTGTGGACAGCACCTAAGAACACCGAATACAAGGCACACCGTGTTAGTCTTTACGGCTTGAACAAGAACGACACGTTCAAGGTTAGCAAGGCTGTGACGAAGTCCAAGGAAGGCACGTTATACTACTACGTGACTGCCGAAAGCGACTCTTCCATCTCTGGTTGGATCTACGCCGGCGACGGCTACAAGGACGCCACAACCACTGAATTCGGTGGGCTGACGGTTAACGTTGCCGACCAAGAAGCCACGAACGACAACAGTGTGACGATTCAATACCGTGATGCTAAGACTAAGGCTGCCGTGGCTAAGGCTACTTGGGTTACCGCAAGCAAGGGCACTTCCGCTGGCGATGTCGTAACTGAGAAAGCCGCGAATGCTTCAGGCAAAGCGCTGGCTGACTTTGCTAAAGACAAGTTACCTAGTGGTTACCAAGTTAAAGATGCATCTGTGCTCGCAGATGCCGTTAAAGCTGCTCGATATGGCAACACGGTATACGTGGATGTTAATGAAACAGCAACTTCTAAAATTGGTATGAAAGTTGAAAGTGTCAATAACGTTCTGGCAGCAACTAGAGATGCTGCGAGTGCTTCAACAGGAACTGCAATTGAATTGAATAAGCCTTTAACGGAAGGGTCAACTCTTACCTCCAAAGATGCTAAGGCTACACTGACAGCTGATGATATCGCATTGTTGACTGGTCCAAAATCTCAAAAAGTATTTGCAACGAATGATGATACTGCGCTCAATGGACTATCCAAAGCATTAGGTACTATTATTGGGACTAAGACCTACACAGCTAAGGTTGGTGGCAAGCAGTACCACTATGAATTCAAATTGATCCCAGGTGAATTCAAGACGGACAACCGTGACAAAGTATTTGGTGATGATTTGAAAGCCTCATACACTGCTCAATTGGTTGAGAATCCCGCAACTAGCAATGTATCTTCAAACACCAACTGGTGGGCATAATTAAATTGAACTAGATTTACTGAAGAGTGGCCAGCGATGGTCACTCTTCTTTTAACGTTCCATAACCTGACTGTTAAGACTTAATAATTTTTGAAAATAATCGGTAATCTAAACTCTTTATTTGGTATGGGAGATTGTAAAATATAACCGAACACTTGTAGACAAAAAAGCCCATAGAGGCCTTTAATAGAATTACCACAACA
>NZ_BROB01000052.1 GCF_024345185.1 Levilactobacillus humaensis
AAAAGTAACAACAATCGATGAGCTATTCAAGCCATCATCATAAGATGAGAGTTTGATCCTGGCTCAGGACGAACGCTGGCGGCATGCCTAATACATGCAAGTCGAACGCGTCTTCGTTAACTGAAGTGCTTGCACGGACGTTAACCATAAGACGAGTGGCGAACTGGTGAGTAACACGTAGGAAACCTGCCCAGAAGCAGGGGATAACACTTGGAAACAGGTGCTAATACCGTATAACAACAAAAACCGCATGGTTTTTGTTTGAAAGATGGTTTCGGCTATCACTTCTGGATGGTCCTGCGGCGTATTAGTTAGTTGGTGAGGTAAAGGCCCACCAAGACGATGATACGTAGCCGACCTGAGAGGGTAATCGGCCACATTGGGACTGAGACACGGCCCAAACTCCTACGGGAGGCAGCAGTAGGGAATCTTCCACAATGGACGAAAGTCTGATGGAGCAATGCCGCGTGAGTGAAGAAGGGTTTCGGCTCGTAAAACTCTGTTGTTGAAGAAGAACGGGTGCAAGAGTAACTGTTTGCATCGTGACGGTATTCAACCAGAAAGCCACGGCTAACTACGTGCCAGCAGCCGCGGTAATACGTAGGTGGCAAGCGTTGTCCGGATTTATTGGGCGTAAAGCGAGCGCAGGCGGTTTCTTAAGTCTGATGTGAAAGCCTTCGGCTTAACCGGAGAAGTGCATCGGAAACTGGGAAACTTGAGTGCAGAAGAGGACAGTGGAACTCCATGTGTAGCGGTGGAATGCGTAGATATATGGAAGAACACCAGTGGCGAAGGCGGCTGTCTAGTCTGTAACTGACGCTGAGGCTCGAAAGCATGGGTAGCAAACAGGATTAGATACCCTGGTAGTCCATGCCGTAAACGATGAGTGCTAGGTGTTGGAGGGTTTCCGCCCTTCAGTGCCGCAGCTAACGCATTAAGCACTCCGCCTGGGGAGTACGACCGCAAGGTTGAAACTCAAAGGAATTGACGGGGGCCCGCACAAGCGGTGGAGCATGTGGTTTAATTCGAAGCTACGCGAAGAACCTTACCAGGTCTTGACATACTATGCAAATCCTAGAGATAGGACGTTCCCTTCGGGGACATGGATACAGGTGGTGCATGGTTGTCGTCAGCTCGTGTCGTGAGATGTTGGGTTAAGTCCCGCAACGAGCGCAACCCTTATTATCAGTTGCCAGCATTAAGTTGGGCACTCTGGTGAGACTGCCGGTGACAAACCGGAGGAAGGTGGGGATGACGTCAAATCATCATGCCCCTTATGACCTGGGCTACACACGTGCTACAATGGGCGGTACAACGAGTTGCGAAGTCGTGAGGCTAAGCTAATCTCTTAAAGCCGCTCTCAGTTCGGATTGTAGGCTGCAACTCGCCTACATGAAGTTGGAATCGCTAGTAATCGCGGATCAGCATGCCGCGGTGAATACGTTCCCGGGCCTTGTACACACCGCCCGTCACACCATGAGAGTTTGTAACACCCAAAGCCGGTGAGATAACCTTCGGGAGTCAGCCGTCTAAGGTGGGACAGATGATTAGGGTGAAGTCGTAACAAGGTAGCCGTAGGAGAACCTGCGGCTGGATCACCTCCTTTCTAAGGAATATACGGAGGCTACACATACTTTGTCGAAACAATGTTCAGTTTTGAGGGGCTTACCTCTCAA
>NZ_BROB01000053.1 GCF_024345185.1 Levilactobacillus humaensis
TTGTTCTTTGAAAACTAGATATTATCAATTATTTTCCTTTAATTATTAAGATAATTAAACCGAGAAACAACTGCGTATTTTTGAGTTTTTTAATTAGTTTTATATCGCTAATACTCGATTAATCAACGATTACTTCGTAATCGTTAGGTTAAGTTATGAAGGGCGCATGGTGGATGCCTTGGTACTAGGAGCCGATGAAGGACGGGACTAACACCGATATGCTTCGGGGAGCTGTACGTAAGCTTTGATCCGGAGATTTCCGAATGGGGAAACCCAATTACATTAATCCGTAATTACAACTTGGGGAATACATACTCAAGTTGAGGCAGACGCGGGGAACTGAAACATCTAAGTACCCGCAGGAATAGAAAGAAAAATCGATTCCCTAAGTAGCGGCGAGCGAACGGGGAATAGCCCAAACCAAAGAGCTTGCTCTTTGGGGTTGTAGGACTGAACATTTGAGTTACCAAAGTCAATGATAATCGAAGAGTCTGGGAAGACTCGGCATAGAGGGTGATACCCCCGTAGATGAAATCATTGGCCCTCAGTTCAGTATCCTGAGTACGGCCACACACGTGAAACGTGGTCGGAATCCGGGAGGACCATCTCCCAAGGCTAAATACTCCCTAGTGACCGATAGTGAACCAGTACCGTGAGGGAAAGGTGAAAAGCACCGCGGAAGCGGAGTGAAATAGTTCCTGAAACCATGTGCCTACAATTAGTTAGAGCCCGTTAATGGGTGATAGCGTGCCTTTTGTAGAATGAACCGGCGAGTTACGTTAATTTGCAAGGTTAAGGTGGAAAGACCGGAGCCGTAGCGAAAGCGAGTCTGAAACGGGCGTTTCAGTAAATTGACGTAGACCCGAAACCAGGTGACCTACCCATGTCCAGGTTGAAGGTGCGGTAAAGCGCACTGGAGGACCGAACCCGTGTATGTTGAAAAATGCTGGGATGAGGTGTGGGTAGCGGTGAAATTCCAAACGAACTTGGAGATAGCTGGTTCTCTCCGAAATAGCTTTAGGGTTAGCCTCGGAGTTAAGAATCGTGGAGGTAGAGCCACTGTTTGGACTAGGGGCCCGTCATGGGTTACTGAATTCAGATAAACTCCGAATGCCACAGATTTATATCCGGGAGTCAGACGACGAGTGATAAGATCCGCCGTCGAAAGGGGAACAGCCCAGACCACCAATTAAGGTCCCTAAATATGTACTGAGTGGAAAAGGATGTGGAGTTGCATAGACAGCTAGGATGTTGGCTCAGAAGCAGCCACCATTTAAAGAGTGCGTAATAGCTCACTAGCCGAGTGATCCTGCGCCGAAAATTTACCGGGGCTAAGTACATTACCGAAATTGTGGATGCGACCATTAGGTCGCGTGATAGGAGAGCGTTCTAAGGGCAACGAAGGTAGACCGTAAGGACTACTGGAGCGCTTAGAAGTGAGAATGCCGGTATGAGTAGCGAAAGATCAGTGAGAATCTGATCCACCGAATGACTAAGGTTTCCTGGGGAAGGCTCGTCCTCCCAGGGTTAGTCGGGACCTAAGCCGAGGCTGAGAAGCGTAGGCGATGGATAACAGGTTGATATTCCTGTACTAGTTAATCATGTTTGAACGATGGAGGGACGCAGGAGGCTATGGTGAGCATCCGATTGGAAATGGATGTTCAAACGTCAAGTCTGGTTGTGAGTCAAATGCTTACAGCTAAGGACAAGGCGCGATGAGGACCGAATTTTAGTAGGGAAGCACCAGACGTCACACTGCCGAGAAAAGCTTCTAGTTAGTGATTAACTACCCGTACCGCAAACCGACACAGGTAGTCGAGGAGAGTATCCTAAGGTGAGCGAGTGAACTCTCGTTAAGGAACTCGGCAAAATGACCCCGTAACTTCGGGAGAAGGGGTGCTACACGCAAGTGTAGCCGCAGTGAAAAGGCCCAGGCGACTGTTTATCAAAAACACAGGTTTCTGCAAAATCGTAAGATGACGTATAGGGGCTGACGCCTGCCCGGTGCTGGAAGGTTAAGTGGATGAGTTAGCTTCGGCGAAGCCCAGAAATGAAGCCCCAGTAAACGGCGGCCGTAACTATAACGGTCCTAAGGTAGCGAAATTCCTTGTCGGGTAAGTTCCGACCCGCACGAAAGGCGTAACGATCTGGGCACTGTCTCAACGAGAGACTCGGTGAAATTATATTACCTGTGAAGATGCAGGTTACCCGCGACAGGACGGAAAGACCCCATGGAGCTTTACTGTAGCTTGATATTGGGTGTTGACACAGCTTGTACAGGATAGGTCGGAGCCGTAGAATTCGGAACGCTAGTTTCGAATGAGGCGCTGGTGGGATACGACCCTCGCTGTGTGAATACTCTAACCCACACCACTTATCGTGGTGGGAGACAGTGTCAGGTGGGCAGTTTGACTGGGGCGGTCGCCTCCTAAAAAGTAACGGAGGCGCCCAAAGGTTCTCTCAGAATGGTTGGAAATCATTCATTGAGTGTAAAGGCAGAAGAGAGCTTGACTGCGAGACAGACAGGTCGAGCAGGGACGAAAGTCGGGCTTAGTGATCCGGTGGTACCGTATGGAAGGGCCATCGCTCAACGGATAAAAGCTACCCTGGGGATAACAGGCTTATCTCCCCCAAGAGTCCACATCGACGGGGAGGTTTGGCACCTCGATGTCGGCTCATCGCATCCTGGGGCTGTAGTCGGTCCCAAGGGTTGGGCTGTTCGCCCATTAAAGCGGTACGCGAGCTGGGTTCAGAACGTCGTGAGACAGTTCGGTCCCTATCCGTCGCGGGCGTAGGAAATTTGAGAGGAGCTGTCCTTAGTACGAGAGGACCGGGATGGACATACCGCTGGTGTACCAGTTGTGCCGCCAGGCGCATCGCTGGGTAGCTATGTATGGATGAGATAAACGCTGAAAGCATCTAAGTGTGAAACTCGCCTCGAGATGAGATTTCCCATTCCTATATGGAAGTAAGACCCCTGAGAGATGATCAGGTAGATAGGCTGGAAGTGGCAGCCCCGTGAGGGGTGAAGCGGACCAGTACTAATCGGTCGAGGACTTAACCAAGTTGAAAACGTGGTTGTTTCCGCTGGAGAATAATTGAATAATATCTAGTTTTGAGAGAACAAGCTCTCATAGTGTGGTGGCGATAGCCTGAAGGATACACCCGTTCCCATGCCGAACACGGAAGTTAAGCTTCAGCACGCTGATAGTAGTTGGGGGATCGCCCCCTGCGAGGATAGGACGTTGC
>NZ_BROB01000054.1 GCF_024345185.1 Levilactobacillus humaensis
TTGTGGTAATTCTATTAAAGGCCTCTATGGGCTTTTTTGTCTACAAGTGTTCGGTTATATTTTACAATCTCCCGTTTAATAGATTATCTGGGAAGGTACTAGGCAGCTTTAAGGCAATTGCCGTAAAGTTGATTAGTAGTGGCAGTGTGACAATTAAACCACCTAGTAGAAAAGACAAAACGTAGTAATCTCGAAGCACTTGCCTCAAGGTATTTTTCAACTTCACCTGCATGAAAAAGCCATTATTGAGATCTTTTTTTAGCAAAGTGGCTGCTGGCATTGCCGCGAGTAGAGGTAAGACCAGGTAATAAGCAATCGCGGAAAAATGAAAGCCATCAATTCCCAGCCATAACGTGTATGGGGAAGAGTGAAACGGATTGGATTGTTGGAAAGATTGCTGCAGTATTGGATAAGCTTGAATGCTTGGAAGAAGCATCGCGATAACAAATATAGAAAATAATGTCCGTTTATTTAGCCGATGCCATAAAGTTAACAACTGACGTCCTCCAATCTAATTATTGACTTGTATTTTATTGGTCCTACGGAGAAAGTCCCTGAGATTTCAGACCACGTGTTTCAACGGTATTATTCCATATGTAGTTTGCTTTTCTCCGCACTTCGTAACTATACAGAAGTTGTTTAGACATGCAAAGGCCAGATTACTCGCACGCAAAAAGCCTATAAGTATACTTACATCGTCATGCATACTTATAGGCTTGCTTTGGTATTTATCTATAATTTATACCTGTATGATTGGTACAGGCGTACTTTCTACTTGATTAAAAAAACTAAACCGTCTTTTAAACTAGTGGTATATACCAGTCCGACAAGTTTTATCGTTTCTTTCTGTCATTCAGCATCCAACGATATTCACAAAATTGGTTACAAGCATTTTAATATCTTTTTTTGGAACCTATGCTTTAATCCCAAAAATTTTAAGCGTAGAGCAAGATCGAGAAGTACATCAAACCGGTTCCCAACATCACGAAGAGATGCCAGATGACGTGACCGAAGGGAATCCCTTTAAAACTGTAGATGACAGCGCCCAGGGTGAAGGCGACGCCGCCCGCAACCAACAGGCTAAATCCAATCAATCCGAGGCCATGATACAGGGGTGAAATCCCCATTAGACACATCCAACCCATGACGACGTAAATCACCGTGGAAAGTTTCTGAAATTTACCAAGCCAGATGGCCTTGTAGATGACACCGGCGACGGCCATGGCCCAGATAATCCCGAACATAACCCAACCCAAGGTGCCACCGACCACTAATAGGCTAAATGGCGTATAGGTCCCCGCAATCAACAGGTAAATCGCGCAATGATCGAATATTTGAAAGACGTGGCTGGCACGGGTAAAGTACAACCCATGGAAGAGGGTCGAGGCCAAGTAAAAGAGGACGAGGATGATGCCATATACAAGGAAGGTCGTCATCCGCAGTTGACCGCCCTTACCGTGAGCTTGTAGAATCAGGATCACCAGACCTGCGATACTCAGAGCGACACCAATGCCGTGCGTCACGGCGTTAAGCACTTCATTAACAATTTGGTAGGTGTGACTACGTTCTTGTGTCAAGCAAACTCCTCCTTAAATAACCAGTCTGGAAACTTTTAACAAACTGGTCCGGTGAGTTAGCAACAACTACTGAAAAAGTTCAGTAACTCTGCTATACTATTACCGTATGTTTCATTACGCATATTGTAGCATAAACCAAATCTCTGGTCAGAAAGAGTGGGATATCCATGGCTAAATTTAAAATCGTTACGGATTCATCTGCTGGCTTAACCGATCAGCAAATCCAAGACTATAACATTACCATTATCCCGTTGACGGTCATGATCGATGACACCATTTACGTTGAACGGGAATCCATCACAAACAAAGAATTTATTGAAAAAATGAAGAGCTCCAAGACGCTGCCTAAGACGAGTCAACCGCCGTTAGGTAAGTTCGTCGAGACCTTCGACAAGCTGGGTGAGGATGGCAGTTCGGTCATCTTCTTCAGTATGTTGGCCGCCATCAGTGGCACGGTTCACACCGCTGAACAGGCCGCACAATTGTCAAAGACCGACGTCACGGTCGTGGATAGCCAATACACCGATCAGGCGCTGGCTTTCCAAGTCGTTGAAGCCGCTAAATTAGCTGCCGAAGGGGCTGAAAAGCAGGCCATCTTGGACCGGGCTGTCGCTGTCCGTGACCACACGAAGCTCTTTATGGGCATCGTCACGCTTGAGAACATTCTTAAGGGTGGCCGACTCAGCCGGGCCGCAGGTATGCTAACGGCCTTGTTAAACATTAAGATCGTGCTCCAGGTAACTGGTGGCGAACTGAAGATCCGCGCTAAGGGCCGGGGTATGAAGACCATCGACCGTTACTTTGAAAAAGTTTATGACCAAATGAAACAGATTCCAGATATCAAGGCAATTGGAATCTCTCACGTTGAAGCCTTCGAGTCCGTCGACAAGATTCAGGGTCGTTTGCATGAAATGTTCCCGGACAAAGATGTCCTGGTCAGAGAAACGGTACCCATCATCGCCACCCATGGGGGACCTGGGGCCTTTGCTCTGATGTACTACACCGATCCAACTAAATAACACCATCGACAAAAAAGGGGTGGCATAGCCACCGCTTTTTATTTATCCCGAGGGGGACTTTTAAATGAAAAAAATCGGAAGACTCAGTAAGGTGATTGGGGTCGCTTTACTCCTGGTACTCATCGTGTTAGCTGCCTTGACCTACTGGCACCCCGGTGTTCGCACCACGAAGAGTAGTAATGCTAATCGTCATCGTAAAGTCGTCCGGGTCGTGGCCTTAGGTGATTCACTGACCGAAGGAGTCGGCGATCCACAAAAGGACGAACAAGGCGGCTATACTGGCCGGCTCAAGACCATGATTCGCCAGAAGGATCACGTCAAAGTGGTCATGCACAACTATGGGAAATCCGGTGATCGAAGTGACCAGATTGAAGCTCGCCTGGTCAAGAGTTCCAGCATGCAACGACAATTAGGAAAAGCCCAGGCAGTCGTCATGACCGTTGGTGGGAATGACCTGCTACAAACGTTGACGAAGAACGTCACCATTAACCAGCAATCGCGCCTCAATACGCAACTGAACTCCGCGGAGACCACTTACCAACAGAAGCTCAAACGCCTATTAACGACGGTCCGTCACTATAATCCAGATGCACCAATTTATCTCTATTCGATCTACAATCCCATCTACGTCTACTTTGCGGATGTGGAGCAGGTCACGAACGCCGTCGATGAGTGGAACGATGCCACCGAGCAGGCGGCCGGCAAATTTAAACAGCTCTATATGGTCGATATCAACCGGGCTTTGTCCGTCGGTCAGTTCAAGTCAGTGACCCAACAAGCCAAGCTGAAACGGTCCGCCCAAAAGGCTAACGATGGTAAGCTCTCAGCACAAAGCTTCCAGAAACAGATTATGGCCAGCAATTCGGCTGACGAGCTGAATGATTACCTGTCACCCGTCGACCATTTCCACCCTAACGCCAAGGGGTACCGTTTGATGACGGATTACGTCTTCAAACAAATGCAGGCCCATCAACAGTGGCTAATGAAATAAGGAGGCAACATTTTTTATGAAACGACATGCGACAGCCACTTCGACCAACTGGTGGAAGTGGGGGTTCATTGGGCTAGTGAGTCTGTTCGTCATCATCCTCGTCGTCATGGGGATCAAGGCCACGTCGGGCGTGAAGGTCGCCTCAACGGCCAAACCTGATACGGATACCACTAACATCAATGTCACCCTGAATAAACGTCAGGTAAACGCCTTGGCGGACTACTACGTCAATAAGTCCCTTGAGGGGCAAGATGTTAAGTACCAGTTCCAAGTAACGGATCACGCGATGATCACCGGTTCAACCAAGGTTCTCGGCACAAACGTGAACTTCGTGTTACTCTTGAAGCCTACGGTGTTGCCTTCCGGTGATGTTAAATTGAAGGCACAAAAACTCTCGGTGGGGTCCTTACCCGTACCCATCAGCTTTGTTATGAGCTATATCGCCAAGAATTACCCGCTGCCAAAGTGGGTTGCCATGGATACGAAACAAAGTACCATGACGCTGCATCTGACGGCTATTGGTAATGGCAAGAAACTCTCATACGCCGCCAAGAAGATCGATATGTCCGGAGCCGGGAAGTTCGTCTTCCAAGCACGGATTCCGAAAAAGTAAAGGAGGAATTGTATGCCTAAGACGTTTTACCAATTTCTCATGACCCAACGTAACCCAGAAAGTTACGACACTATCGCCAATTTTGCGAACAATGCCTTTCTAGATAGCGCCTTCCCCAAGCAGGAGACTGAGTTCGATCCCTTGTCTAAATATCTGGAGGAAAACGCGCCATATCTACCATCCATGACTATTTTTGATGATGCCTGGCAGCTCTATCTGGCATCGCTGGCCTAAGCTTCATGAAACTTAATTGAGAATACAAAAGTCTATCTGCGGATAGGCTTTTTATTTTGGCGACGAATTTACAATCGAAGTGCAACACTAATTGAATAAAAAGACCCATAGCGGGTACAATTACTTAACGACCAAGA
>NZ_BROB01000055.1 GCF_024345185.1 Levilactobacillus humaensis
GCTTGAATAGCTCATCGATTGTTGTTACTTTTGTTATAAAAGCGAATTGACTTCGCAAATATTGTTTGGGTTTGATACCAAGTATCAAACCGCCCTACACATATTTGGTTTGTCGAAACAATGTTCAGTTTTCAAAGGTCTACCAGCTGTTTACCGAAGTAATCAGCTTAATTATCATACCATTCTATCAGTATGCTGTCAACGAAATATTGATGTATCAATATTTCGTTTCAATTGACTGCCGCAAATGCAACAGCTCAACTAATATAACATTTTGTTGTCCGCTCTGTCAACAACTATTTTCAATATTTAAATTGGTCTAGTTGGTAAGTCGCTGTGACAACGTCTATAACTATACCAACCATAGACCCCCACCGTCAACTAAAAATTGAAAATAAATGCATCTTTTTTCAAAGGCAAATCTTATGACTGAAAGCTCGTGAATT
This sequence comes from Levilactobacillus humaensis, assembly GCF_024345185.1. Lineage (GTDB taxonomy): Bacteria > Bacillota > Bacilli > Lactobacillales > Lactobacillaceae > Levilactobacillus > Levilactobacillus humaensis. Next base: position 447 of record NZ_BROB01000055.1, read on the forward strand.
GTTAACTGACGGCCGTGTGTTTCCTGCATTTTCCTTGGCAATCATTCGCTTTTATTTTAGAGCTAAAAAAGCCCAACTACCATCGCTGGCAATTGGGCTCACATAGTCAAGTCTTAATCGGCAATCCGAACTAAGAAGTAACGCTTCTTCCCACGACGAATAATCACAAACTTACCGTCAAAGGCACTCTTAGGGTCAACATCAGCAGCCACATCCGTGACCTTTTCACCGTTAACCCGAATAGCACCGTTCGTGACATCTTCACGGGCTTGACGCCGTGAGGATTCAATCTTCGTGTCATCAACTAGCCATTCGACGATGTTCTTCATTTCGGAGTTAACCGTAACGGAAGGCATCTTCTTGAAACCTTGTTCGATTTCACTAGCAGACAGGTCCGCTACATTACCAGAGAACAGGGCCTTGGTAATATGTTCGGCTTCAACCACGGCGTCATCCCCATGAACAAAGGCCGTCACTTCTTCAGCTAACCGCTTCTGGGCTTCACGTTTCTCGGGATGCGTCGCAACCGCCGTCTCTAATTTCTTGATTTGGTCTTCATCTAAGAAGGTGAAGTACTTCAAGAATTTGACAACATCGCGGTCATCCGTGTTAATCCAGAATTGGTAGAACTCGTAAGGCGAGGTCTTTTCAGGGTCCAACCAGATGTTGCCCCCTTCGGACTTCCCGAACTTAGTCCCGTCAGCCTTCAGCAATAATGGAATCGTTAACCCATAAGCCTTGGCTTCGCCACCCTGTTCCTTATGAATCAGGTCAATTCCAGCGGTAATGTTCCCCCATTGGTCGGCACCCCCGATTTGGAGTTGGACATCTTCTGCCGTGAACAAATGAAGGAAATCGATCGATTGCAAGATTTGGTAGGTAAACTCCGTGTAAGAAATCCCGACTTCTAGCCGTGAGGCCACCACTTCCTTATTTAGCATGTTGTTCACGTTAAACAACTTCCCGTAATCACGCAGGAAGTCCAGGAGGGAGAGCTTAGATAGCCAGTCGTAGTTATTCACGATCTTAAAGGTCCCGTCTTGACCGAAGAGATGTTCCATTTGTTTCGTCAGGCAATCTTGGTTATGACGAACTTGGTCCATCGTTTGGAGAACCCGTTCGGCCTTCTTACCAGAGGGGTCACCGATGGAACCCGTAGCCCCACCAATAACAATGTATGGCCGGTGGCCAGCTAATTGGAATCGTTTCAGAATCATGAAGGGAATCAGGTGTCCAATGTGCATGGAATCCCCAGTGGGGTCGATCCCAGCGTAGAGACCCACTGCCTTTTCGTTTACCAGTTCACCCAGCCCGGCTTCATCCGTTTGCTGGTTAATGGCACCACGCCATTTTAGTTCATCAATAATTGACATCTGCAAGTCCTCCTAAGGTTTATTTCCAATAAAAAAGTCCCCAATGACTAATAGTCATCAGGGACGAATTGAAATCCGCGTTACCACCCAAGTTGTTGTCACTTTGACAACCGCTCGTCATTGTTAACGGAATGACCCGCCGATCACTCGGCCGCTCCACAGGGTAATTCGTGATGATGGTCGTCCTAACTTCCAGCGCCGTTAGGTCTCTCAACCGGTGCCACCCTCACTACTGTACTGCTTCATTGCTTATGATGTGATCATACCGGCCCATCCCCGAAAAGTCAATACATGCCGGGGTTAAAATAACCCGCTGAGACTTCCCCAAACAATTTGCAAGTTCAGAATGGTCAACACGGCGGTACAGACCCAAGCCAAAATGGTAACCCACTTCTTATTAACGTACTCCTCACCCATAATCTTCTTAGAAGAGGTGAAGACCGTCAGTGGAATCATGGAAAATGGTAAGGCAATCGACAGGAAGACCTGCGAGTTTACTAATAAGTGATCCAGTGCGGCTTCATTACCGCCATAGATAATCGTGCAGACCACGACAGGAACCACGGAAACCAGTCGAGTCACCAATCGACGGACCCACAAGGGGACCTTCATATTGATGAAACCTTCCATAATAACTTGTCCGGTCAAAGTTCCAGTAATCGTCGAGTTCTGTCCGGAGGCTAATAAAGCCACCGCAAACAACGTCGACAAGAGTGGAGAGGCTACCGCTCCGGCCAGTCGATTGTCCTGCAAGGCCGCGTAGAGGTTCCCGAACGTGCCCAATTGGTCGGTCGCCTTGCCGAAGAACATCGCCGCCCCCAAAAGTAACAAGAGACAGTTGATGACAAATGCCCCGAATAATTGAATGTTAGAGTCCCAGGTGGTGAACTTCACTGCCCGTCGCATCTCGTCTGGGTCCGTGCGATCGAACTTCCGGCTTTGCGAAATGGAAGAGTGCAGGTAAAGGTTATGTGGCATCACAGTCGCCCCGACGATTCCCAAGGCCATCGTCAATTGCCCCGTATGCATGATTTCCGTCCGCGGAACCAAATTAGCCACCGCTTCTCCCATGTTAGGCTGTGCGATGATCACTTCATAGGCAAAAACCACTAGGATCACGGTAATCAAGCAAACCACAATGGCTTCGATCTTTCGGAAACCCAGCTTGGTCAATACTAATAGAAGTAATACGTCAAAGACCGTCAGGGAAACCCCTAGGATCAGCGGGACGCCAAAGAGTAATTGCAGGGCAATGGCGCCCCCGATCACCTCGGCAATATCTGTGGCCATAATGGCTAGCTCGGTCACCACCCATAGGATGGCCCCAATACGTTTTGTGGTATGGGCCCGCGTCGCCTGGGCCAAGTCCATTTGGGTCACAATTCCCAGTTTAGCCGCCATGTATTGCAGTAACATCGCGATTAAACTCGAAATCAAGATCACAGACATTAACAGGTACCCGTACTGCGCACCCCCACCGATTGATGTTACCCAGTTACCTGGGTCCATGTAACCCACGGCAACCAGTGCTCCCGGTCCAGAAAAGGCCATCAGATTCTTCCAAAATCCTTTACTCTTTGGAATGGCCACCGTGCCATTGATTTCTTGCAAGGACGGCCCGTTCGCGTAACCGGTCAAGCCGGTGTTTTCCGTTGAAACGTTGTCGCTCATGTTTTTTCACACTCTCTTTCTCTTTAGCTATCTCACCATTATACTGACACGACAAGGGTTGTAAAGATTTATTTTGAGTGACCAAACTTTTATTTTATATTACCCGATAAATAGCTAAACCTAAAAATACCCCCGAACCTTGCAATTCAACCAAGGCGCGCGGATAATAGGCGAAGTCGTATTTTTTCGGAAAGGTGCTGTTGACGCATGAATCACACGAGATTCTTTCTAGAAATGCTCGCCCCCATTTTCATTGCCGTTCTGGTTATCGCTGGTCTCAGTGCCTGGGTTGCTGGTCATGTGACCACAACGACAGTCGGACTCGCCATCTTAGGCGTGGCTGGGCTTGCCGTAACCGTGATAAGCGGCCTCATCGCCGACCTCTGGGCGCACTCCCGGACGGTCTCACATTCCTTGAATGATCAATCGAGTAGGAGGTAGCCGATTGTTTCGACTACCGACCTCTCACACCACCGTACGTACGGTTCCGTATACGGCGGTTCAGTAATT
>NZ_BROB01000056.1 GCF_024345185.1 Levilactobacillus humaensis
TCTTGGTCGTTAAGTAATTGTACCCGCTATGGGTCTTTTTATTCAATTAGTGTTGCACTTCGATTGTAAATTCGTCGTAAAAGAGTGCGATCAAAGGCGCTTATCGGGGTTAAGCGGAGTCGGCTGCCTTTGATCGCACGTTTCGACCATCTAAATCCAAAGAACAAAGTCCCTAAACCAAAAGTCCCCAACCACAAAACGTGAGGTCCAATCCAAATAAACCACACCGGTCTTCAATAGAGTCACGAGTTCACACACCCTCACACCACACTCCGAGAGGTTTTAACGCCCAAAAATCACCGAATTTATAAATAAAGTCTTCCATAGAATACGTGTAAATTGTAATCGTTTTCAGAGCGTGCTATGATTTAGCGTAGCCGGGTGTTACCCGGTGGCTGTGTAATTTGAAAGGGGTCTTAGGTTTATGTACTGGTATGCCATGAAGTCACACGATATCCGCCGGAACCTGGCAACGGAACAATACTTAATGAACAATAAAAAATTCGATGAACCATTGGTCCTATTTTATTACGAAGGCCCTTGCATTATTGTCGGCCGGAATCAAAACACGCTGGAAGAAATTAACCAGAAGTACGTTGAGGAACAAGGAATTACCGTCACGCGCCGGTTATCCGGGGGTGGCGCCGTATACCAAGACCTGGGCAACCTGTGTTTCAGCTTCGTGGTTGACAGCGACAGTGAAGAGTTCGGGGACTTCAAGTCCTTCGTTCAACCGATCGTCGATGCCCTTCACGCCATGGGGGCCACGACCGCGGAAGTTTCTGGCCGAAATGACATCTTAGTCGACGGCAAGAAGTTCTCTGGTAACGCGATGTACTCTCACAGTGGCAAGACCTTCTCCCACGGGACCTTGATGCTCGACGTGGACCAGGACGTGATCGCACACGCCCTGAACGTGCCTGCCGACAAGATGAAGTCTAAGGGCATCAAGTCCGTTCGCTCTCGGGTTACGAATTTGAAGCCGTTCCTGGCACCGCAATATCAGAATCTGACCGTGCCCGAATTCAGAGACACGTTGTTAAAGGAACTCTTCCATGTCGACGACCTTGCCGCGATTGCGGATAAAGAAGTCCAGATTGCGGATAGTGAACAGACCGCCATCGACAAAATTTTCAATGATTACTATGCCAACTGGGATTGGGTCTACGGCAACTCGCCTGAGTTCACGGTTAAGAAACGGCAACACTTTACGGCGGGGACGATTGATGCCCGCCTGATGATTACCGCGGGTAAGATTGAAAAAATTACGTTCTTCGGGGACTTCTTTGGCCCTGGCGATGCGACCGAACTGGCAGATAAATTGGCCGGTGTGCGGTATGACCGTAAGGATGTTGCGGCCGTCTTGAACAGTGTCGACACCCAACAGTACTTCAACGGGATCGATACCGCAGACGTCATTGACTTATTAGTCGATTAACCATCTGATTTGGGAGATCTGCTGATTTTATCTGGCGAATACGTTAGAATAGAATAAATTGACTGAAGGCGTCGTCGGTTTGGTGGCGCCTTTTTCTTATTCTTAACTATATTGAGGAGTTTAATTCTAAATGAAAGATCGTAACGTAATCGCTTGGGACATCATTTCTCTCTTTGGGTTCTGGGTAATTAACTTTTTAATGACCCGGTCCTTTGTCACAGGCAGCGGCCATGAAAACTCGATGACGGAATTCTGGCAAACATCACTGCTAGCCCTACTGTTTTACGCCATTCCGATCGTGATGGCGGCACTGAACTGGCGGCTTTCTTTCTACCTAATGGGGCTGATCATGGCGCTCTATACGCTTGCGCCAGTTGGCGTGATCCTAACCATGTGGTACGGCCACGCGGCAATGGTGGTTCGTTTGGGGATGGCCCTAGCAAGCTTAGCCGTGATCGCGGCTAATGCCTATTGGTTGGTTCTGGCCTTACGGTTACGGAAGACTGACCAGGAACGCGAAGATCGGCGACGGTTCCAGAAATAATAACGAGGTGTTAATCTAAGATGAAACGCAACGTAGATGATTTTATGGCGGCTGTTGAAGCCGATAACTTGGAACATTTGGAACAGAAGACGACTCAGGCGAAATTCTTCGCTGATCCAGACGCCGTGATGGCGCCCCTAGCGGCCTTCATGCGCGAAAAGATTCAGGCGGATGCACTTGCCCAAGCCGTCCTGACGGTGACCGATACGGACATCTCAGTACGCTTAGAGCTCAGTGTGATTAACCTGCCACTGCAAGACACCAAGACCATCGGGAAGATCATGACGACCGACGTTGAGGAACCCCTGAACGTTTATGCCGTCATTGAAACGCCCGATATTAATGTCTCGGGCTTGCGAATTGATGCCTTGGCACCGGCAGATACCTACGTCGAACAGGCGGAAACGGCCGACCAGAGCCTCCACGACTGGCTGAAATTACAGATTGAAAAGCTCCAAACGGCGGAAGCTAACCGCGAGGAAACCGACGTCAAGAAAAAATAAGGCTTGAAGCGACGGGGAGTCTGTGCTATGATTCTCTGTATGCGATGAGTCGAGAAATCACGCGTTCCTTGCTTGCAAGGGGCGTCCGCGCAAGCGGCTAGGTGAATTTGTCAGCAGGGCACATATGTCACCGTATTGTGACGTGTCTGGTTTTGAGGGAATGTGGATTCCGAGATAAATCCATTCGTTTCGGCGAATGCTGTGGAAAAAGCGTTCAATTGGTCTTTTGACCGGTTGAGCGCTTTTTGTTTTGTCTAGAGTTTTGGAGCCTTTTTGAACTGGTGAAGGCGGTTTTATGAAAGTATTTGTAGGATTTATAAGTGATTATTCAAAATTTGCAGATTAATCTTGTGAAAACGGTTACAATGAAAGGCATACATATCAATCTTTGTTTTGAGCAGTTTGTCATACAAAATAATTAAGAATCACGGAGGAGAACGTGTAATGAGACGGAGTAGATGGTTTTTGCGAGGACTGTTGGCGGTGTTGGTTGGGCTGATTATAGGGATTGTGGTGCTTCCAGCACATACGCCTGGTTCGACAGCAAGAGCAGACGGAACCGATCCTGTGGTCAATTACAGTGCCACGTATCCAGACGGTACGGTTGCGGATAGTGACAGTGAGTTGCTGTCCACGTACGCACAACCGTTGACCTATGAAGAACTGCTGACCCACTCTCAGAATAAAATGGTAGCAGAATATCAAGAGGGGGCTTCCGGTACGGTCCCAACTGTTGATGGTTTTAAAGTTTTTGGGAGATTGTAAAATATAACCGAACACTTGTAGACAAAAAAGCCCATAGAGGCCTTTAATAGAATTACCACAAC
>NZ_BROB01000057.1 GCF_024345185.1 Levilactobacillus humaensis
TGGGTTTGATATAAATATCAAACCGCCCTACACATATTTGGTTTGTCGAAACAATGTTCAGTTTTCAAAGGTCTACCAGTCATCCGCTCTTGCAGACAACTTAATAATCATATCATTTAAACTATATGATGTCAACAATAAGTTTAATTTAATCAAACTGTGAATTGCTGGCTGCCTAATGAAGCAGCTCAATTAATATACCATTTTGTCAGACCGCTTGTCAACAAGCAATTTAACTTTTTAAATTAACGAGCCGCTGTCGTAAAAGACAACTTAGATAATATACCATGCACATCATCTCGCTGTCAACAAAAATTCCAAATTCATGTCGACGACCCCATCATTCGTTGGCCGCGGCTCTAGACCCGTTCCTCACTAATTCCCATTTCACGGGCTAGAATCCTCTTTTGGTGGGATGTCGCCGTGACGCATCTCATCATGGCTAACTTGTAAAATTCGTTTCCGGCCAGCCACCAGCCTAAATCCGCCGTCGTGAAAAGATCACTGCACCCACCCCGACAAAGAACAACGCCCACAGGAGATTGCCGACGCTCAACTGCTGAATCGTCAAGTGGGTCACGTTCTGTTGGTAGCTGGGATTGCCATACTCCTCCTGCAGAAAGAACATGTTAAACGGGTTCCATTTCATCACCGGCAGTAACGACTTAAACGACTGCAATAGCAAACTGGACACCCCTTCCCCCATGAAACAGACCCCCACGCCAATGGCAATCGCTGCCGCACTGTTATGACTACAGCTCGCCAGCAAGAAGACCAGTCCAATAATCAGCACGCCACCATACATATCGAACACCGCATTAGTCACGAGATTAACTAGTAGGGCTTGATGATAGAGATAGACCGTTTGCCACGAAAGGCTGCGCCCACCACTAAACTTGAGTAATAGTGTCGTGAGCACAGCTACCACATGGAGCAACACGCTATACCCGAGTACCAGCACATACTTCCCCACGAAGATCGTCCAGCGATGATTCGCCTGAATTGCCAACTGCTTGATCGTCCCGTACTCGAATTCCATGGTCACACAGCTGGCGCCAATCACAATCATGAGTATCGTCAGCCATTGAAACCCGCCATACGCCGATGAGATATCAAATTTCTGGTCGTCAATCGATGCCCCGTGCGCCGTCGCTGCTAGTCCACCCATTAAAAGTACCAAGATGACCGGTGCAAGCCAAGCCAATCGTTGATGCCTGAATTTAAAAATCTCCTGCTGCAATAATTGTCCCATGACCTATGCCTTCCTCTCTGCTAATAAGCGTAACAAGACCGTCTCTAAATCTTCCTGATGCTGGTTTACCTTTAAAATTTGGATGTGCGCGGCGAAAAGTGCCTGCAATAAGGGCGTCAACGCAACCGGCTTCGTCACGATCAAGTCGCTCCCCCGCTGGGTCACTGGATAGTCGGCCTGTAAAAGTACCCGCAACGCCCGGGCATTCTCCGTCGTCCGCACTGCTAAAGATTGCCGCGTCGATTCCCGCAACTGCCTCATCGTCCGTTGCAGCAACACTTCTCCCTGGTCAATTAGAATCACCGTATCAATGATCTTTTCCAACTCACTCAAAATATGACTGGAAATTAAAAAAGTGGTCCCTTCCCCTGCCATTTGCACAATTAAATGACGTAGCCGCTTAACCGATTGTGGGTCCAACCCATTCATTGGTTCGTCCAATATGACTAACCGTGGTCGATTCACCAATGCCATGGCGATTCCCAGCTTTTGTTTCATGCCTAGTGAATACCTTTTGGCCGGCCGGTGGATATAAGCATCCATTTGGAGGGCCTGCACCACCCACGTCATTTGTTCCAAGGAAGTCGCCATCAATCGTAACTGTTGCCAGCCGCTCAAAAAGGGATAGATTGCCGGGCGTTCGATGAGTGCACCTACCTGTTGCGTCACGATAGTGTGGGTATTGACCGAAACAGGTTGTCCCAGAATCCGAACGTTCCCCGCATCCGTTGACATCAGTCCCAGCAAGGCCTTCATAATGGTCGTTTTGCCTGCACCGTTGGGACCGACTAATCCGATAATTTTGCCGGCTGAAAATTCAAAGTTCACATCACGTAAGACGATTCGGTGGCCAAAAGTTTTCCGTAACCCGACTACTCGAACCATTTTCTCTTGTACTTGTTGCACTGGACATCGTCTCCTCTACTCCCTTTCAGCGTACCCGTTAAAACCGCCAGATGATACGGATGCTAGCGAAAATAGCTTGCTCTTTCCCGCTGATTCCCTATGCTAGAGTTAATAGCAATTATCAAGGAAGTGAGGTGCCCCCATGGCATCGACAGAACTAGGCGCGCGTTTGAAAAAGTTCCGGCAAACGCAACAACTGACCCAAACGGCACTGGCTGAGCAACTCCACGTCTCACGCCAAACCGTTTCCAGCTGGGAGACTGGCCGGAACCAACCGGACATCGCCACCATTACCCAATTAGCCACTCTATATGCCGTCCCAGTAGATGATCTCTTACAGGACACCACAACAGTAGCGGTCCCTGTAACGAAACCACACGTCCGTCCAAGTTCCATCCTATTAGTGGTCCTGTTCGGAATTCTCCTAGTGGAACGCATCACCCAATTTTCTACTTTCCCGGGGCTCTACTGGATGGACTTTCTCATCCTCTTACTAATCGGTCTTATGATTAATTTAGGCATTGCCCGTCGCCACCCGAACGTTTGGACAAATCGGGTACATTGGATTGGCTTAACAGTGTTTGACGTGCTCAGTCTCGTCAGCGGGAGTATTAACGCCTTCAACATGGGCTTTGGCCTAATGACGACCTGCCAGTTCAGTGGCCTAGTGGTTGTCATCGCGCTGGTCAGAAAGTACTGGGCGCTGGTCAGAAAGTACTGGCAATCTCGATCTGTTAAGGTTAGACAATAGTAGCGTGGCAGTCATACACAGGGCTCAATTTAGCTGCTCACAAAAAACGGTAACGACCTTCCCCGCGTGGAAGTGCCGTTACCGTTTTTAGATTGACTATTCTTCTAATCTTGCTTAGGTGGCAAGTCGTCTCTTTTGACAGAACATGTTCTACACATGTTCTACCACCATCGACAGTAAACTAGTAAATAGCAGACGTGACAGCAGCTTCACGAAACCACCGACTTCATACGGCCATTTCGGTTTTGACACCGCTCGGTTGCCAGCCGCACCGTTGCTACGGTCATGCGCCCCCGTCTGCTTTTCTTTTTTTGAAAAAAAAAAGAACCCTCACAGGGTTCTTTCGTTCGCGTGGCAACGTCCTATCCTCGCAGGGGGCGATCCCCCAACTACT
>NZ_BROB01000058.1 GCF_024345185.1 Levilactobacillus humaensis
AATACCGCGATGAGGCCGCTTAAGTAACACTAAAAATTATATTATTTCAACTGTCAACTTGACAGGGACTAGTACATTTTGTCTACAAGTGTTCGGTTATATTTTACAATCTCCCATATTGATTGGTCGGTGTTTACACAGCGGCCTTTCAAAATTTATTAGATGAAAGGGCTTACTTCCAAATGGAACTTTTAGCTTTAGTCATCGGGGTTATCTTTCTATTGGTCCTCATTATTCGTTTCAAGATCAATACGTTCGTTTCCCTGATTCTGACCTCCGTCCTGACAGCCATGTTACTGGGGATGGACTTAACCAAAATCGCCGCAACCATCGAAACGGGGATTGGGAGCCAACTTGGTGAACTTTCCTTAGTCTTCGGTTTCGGAGCTATGCTGGGTCGGTTAGTCGCCGATGCCGGTGGTGCTTACATGATTGCCACGACCTTAATTGATCGTTTCGGTAAGAAACGCCTGCAACTTGCTATCATGCTTGCTTCATTTATTTTAGGGATTGCCCTCTTCTTCGAAGTTGGGATGGTCCTCTTAATTCCTATCGTCTTCGCCATTGCGGTTGAAGCCGATGTGCCAATTCTCTACTTAGGGATTTCCATGGCTGCTGCCTTGTCAGTTACCCACGGATTCCTGCCACCTCACCCAGCACCAGTTGCTATTTCTGCTGTGTTAGGTGCCAATGATGGGAAAGTCTTACTCTTCGGTTTGGTTGTCGCAATTCCTGCCGCAATCATCGCCGGTCCTCTGTTCACCAAGCTCGCACAGCGTTACGCGCCTACAGCCTTTGAACAGAAGGGTAACCTTTCTTCATTGGGTGAAGTTAAGACGTTCAAGCCTTCAGAAGCCCCTAGCTTCGGCTTATCCGTCTTGACTTCGCTCTTCCCTGTTATCTTGATGGCCATCACGACTATCTACAAGATGACGGTGGATGGCGGTGCAACACCAACCAAGAACGCCAGCATGTTAGACCAAATCGTGGCCTTGATTGGTGACCCTGCGATTGCGATGTTAATCTCACTGATCGTGGCAATGTTCACGATGGGCTGGGGTCGGAAGCGTAAGACTGCCGACATCATGGCAACGTTGGAAAATGCCGTTAAGTCAATTGCAATGCTACTGTTAGTTATCGGTGGTGGTGGGGCCTTCAAACAAGTCCTCATCGATGGTGGTGTTGGTAAAGAAGTTGCCAAGATCTTTATCGATTCCAACATGTCTCCACTGGTCTTAGGTTGGTTGGTCGCTGTGGTTCTGCGTGTTGCTTTAGGATCCGCTACTGTGGCTTCCTTGACTGCCGCCGGAATTGTGGCCCCATTGATGGCCCAAGCCGGTGTCGACCCTGCCCTGATGGTTCTGGCCATTGGTGCCGGTTCCTTAGCCGCATCTCACGTGAACGATGCCGGGTTCTGGATGTTCCGCGAATACTTCGATTTGACTGTTAAGCAAACCTTGAGTATTTGGACCGTCTTGGAAACCGTGATCGCCGTGGTTGGGTTGGCAATTGTTCTCCTCTTGAACATGGCCTTCCACTAAACTTAATTTTAATGAAAACACCGCTGAGAGCGATCTCGGCGGTGTTTTTTTGTCACGTCCAGCGTCTCTCTCAGCCATTTTTAACCTTCACGAAAAGGTCAACGTGCTATAATGTAAAAATCAGTCATTCGAGAATAAAGGAGTTTTGATATTGGCAAAGGAGTTACGCCGTGAAATCGGCACGTTTACTGCCCTAGCCACCGTCATGGGAACCGTGATCGGTGGTGGGGTGTTCTTCAAGACGGCGAGTGTCGTGGCCGCCAACCATTCCGCAAATATGACCCTGGTCGCCTGGATTCTTGGGGGCCTATTGACCATCTGTGCCGGTTTGACCAGTGCGGAGCTAGCTGCCGCCATTCCACGGACCGGCGGCGCGATGCGCTATCTCGAGTACGCCTATGGCAAACCCGTGGGCTTCCTCATGGGGTGGGCCCAGATGCTGGTCTACTACCCCGCAAATATCGCGGCCCTGTCGATTATTTTCGGTGTTCAGTTCGCCGCTCTCTTCCATCTCGATAGTAGTTGGAAGCTACCGGTCGCCATTCTATGTGGCCTTAGTATCACCCTACTGAACTTTCTCGGCGCTCGGGTGGGTGGATCCGTCCAATCGATTGCCCTGGTCTTTAAACTCATTCCTATCGCCGTTATCGTCATCTTCGGTCTGATGGCCCCAGCCCACACGGTCCTGCAATTCTGGCCTATTGCCACTGGTGATCACTTGAACTGGGGTAAAGCCTTTGCCTCTAGCCTACTGGCAACCATGTTTGCCTATGATGGCTGGATCAGCATCGGTAATATTGCCGGCGAAATGAAACATCCCGAACGAGATTTACCCCGGGCCATTGTCTTTGGTCTGGCGCTAATTACCATTATCTATACTTTAATCAACCTGGTCTTCTTAAAGACCCTACCGATCGACCTAATTGCGGGCAACCAGAACGCCGCGGCCGATGCCTCCATGCGGTTGTTCGGCCAGTTTGGTGGCAAATTGGTCACCATCGGCATCCTTATCTCGGTCTACGGGGCCATTAACGGGTATACCCTGACCGGAATGCGTGTGCCCTTTGCCATGGCTGAGGAGGACAGCCTGCCCTTCTCAGAGCGTTTCCGTCAGCTCTCACGTAAGACTTATGTCCCTTACTTTGCCGGGACTGTGCAGTTCCTAATTGCCCTCCTCATGATGTTCATGGGGAGCTTTGACATTCTGACCGACATGTTGGTCTTCGTGATGTGGGGCTTCAACTGTTTGATCTTCCTGGCCGTGTTCCGGCTAAGACGAACTGAACCAGAACTTAATCGCCCTTACCGGGTGCCTTGGTTCCCGATTATTCCCATTATCGCGTTAATCGGGGGGATCTTCATTCTCGTCACGACCCTGGTCACGGAAACTGGCTTAGCTGTGACCGGTCTGGGACTGACCCTGATTGGTCTGCCCGTCTACTTCTGGCATCAAAAACACCGCAAGCAAGTCTAAAAAAAAGCTCCCAGGATATTATCCTGAGAGCTTTTTCTACGGCTTGTCAATAGGAACGTTATTAAATCAACGATTTACAGTGAAGAACCTTGAGTATTGATTAGGTGA
>NZ_BROB01000059.1 GCF_024345185.1 Levilactobacillus humaensis
GTGCGCCCGGCATGGGCGTTAACTAGGCGGTGAAAGTCCGCTGTGGGCCGTAGTAGTCGGAACCACGAGCCGGAGGCAAGGGTGTCCACCGTGAGGTGGAATCTGAAGGAAGCCCTAGGCAAAGCACTGCGCTGATGTACAAGAAGCGGCTAGAAGGTCGGAAGTGACTGGGCAAGATTGCACAACAAATCGAAACCCGATACTACTCGAGGTCACTACGATAAAGTCGACAGCGACATGGTGCGAAAGTTAGCGTTCTTACCCGGGGAGGCCTGAGTGATATGTTCCCGACAAGAGACGCGCTATGTGTCACAGGAACAAGCGAGTCAGTGATGACCCGTTGAATTTCTCAGGAGTCAGCCGAGGTCATAGTAGGATAGCTGACGCTATCCGAAGGACTGAACAGTAATAACTAATCATTGATATTGGAGGTGGAGAAGGTGCGACAATCGCAGAAAACAGAACAAGCTGACTACCAGTTGAAGATAGGTCTGGAAGACTCAAGGTATGCTGGAGCGCGTAGTACCATCTCTGGTGAAAGTATGATGATAAGTGGCATAGAATTTTCGAAACGTGTCCTGACCCGGAACAACATGAACTTAGCGTTCTCCCGGGTCAAGAAGAATAAGGGAGCAGCAGGCCTCGATGGCATGACCGTCGAAGACCTCCTGCCTTATCTGAAGAAACACAAGGAAGAGTTACTCGAACAATTGGCTCAAGGAACCTATAGGCCTCAGCCAGTTAGGCGAGTCGAAATTCCCAAGCCCAATGGTGGTAAGCGTAAACTTGGTATTCCTACGGTAGTTGACCGTTTGGTTCAACAGGCTGTAGCTCAAGTCATGACTCCCATCTTTGAGCAAGTGTTCTCAGATAATAGTTTTGGCTTTCGACCGAACCGAAGTGCCCAACAGGCTATATCACGTGTAGTGTCACTCTACAATCAGGGTTACCACTACGTGGTAGATTTGGACCTCAAAGCCTACTTCGATACGGTTAACCATGACCTACTCATCAGGTTTATTGGCCAGTATATCAATGACCCATGGCTGTTACGACTAATTCGCCGTTTCCTTACCAGTGGTGTTATGGATGGCAAGTTGTTCGAACAAAGTAGAAAAGGAACGCCGCAAGGTGGTCCACTATCGCCGTTATTAGCCAATATTTACTTGAATGAGTTGGATAAGGTACTGACCTCACGAGGCCACCAGTTCGTCCGATATGCGGATGACTGTAATATCTATGTCAAAAGCAAGCGGGCAGGTCAAAGAGTATTGAAAAGTATCTCAGGATTCCTAAAAGGTACTCTTAAAGTAACCGTCAATCGTGAGAAGACATCAGTCGGGTCACCACTCCGTTTAAAGTTTCTGGGATTCTCACTGGGTGTTGGGCATGGAGGAGCTTACGCTCGTCCGGCTAAGCAATCCAAGGCGAGAATTAAACAGGCACTACGCCGTCTAACCAAGCGTAATCGAGGAATCTCCACAGATAAAATGTTTGTAGAAATTCGTCAGAAAATGCGAGGATGGCTCCAGTATTATAGTATCGGTAAGATGGCAACGTTCGTTAAAGTTCTTGACCAATGGTTGCGATCGAGAATCCGGCAGTATTACTGGAAGCAGTGGAAGAAAGTCAAAACCAAGGTAGATAATTTAAAGCGTTTGGGCCTTTCCCATAACGATGCCTATACCTTCGCCAACACCCGTAAGGGTGCATGGCGGACCGCGCATAGTGCGACGTTAACTTACACGTTAACGAATAGAAAACTGGAACGTCTCGGTCTAATAAATTTGACCAAAACGCTCCAGCTTATTCAGAGTGCTTAAATTACTGAACCGCCGTATACGGAACCGTACGTACGGTGGTGTGAGAGGTCGGTAGTCGAAACAATCGGCTACCTCC
>NZ_BROB01000060.1 GCF_024345185.1 Levilactobacillus humaensis
AATTAAAAAATACTAAGCTTAGAGGCATAAGAGTTATCCGACGGGATGCTCTTATGCCTCTATTACTTTATAGTGGTAGTGAAGACAGGCCGTGGGCTTTTTAGGTCCTCGAGACCGTAATTAAAAATGGCCGCTTCACTGGTTTTAGTCAATTTGATCAAAGTATTTGGGCTCTTGAAGCCGTGTTTTGAAAACGAGATTACTAAGACATACGTGAAGACTTCAGAAGGATGGGTATATGATTATGCGAACAATTATTGGAATTGATGTGAGTAAGAACAAAGCCAACACTGCGATTGTGACAGATTTGGTCGTGGTTGAGGAGTCAGTTATCTCTCTAGATATGTTGGGTTTTAATGAATTGAAGCACGACGTGCTTCAATTCGGTGGTAAACCTGAGATTGTCTTTGAAGCAACTGGCGTCTACTCACGTCGCCTAGAGTATTTTCTCCAACAAGAACATCTGAACTATCATATTTTGAATCCACTAGTCGCTAAGAATCGCATCGCCACAGGCTCACGTCTCAGAAAGAATGATAGACGTGACGCCAGGAGATTAGCTATCACCGAGTTCACAGAACACTTAGAACCATACCTGTTAGCTTACAAGCAAGACTCAATCTATCGTGAACTGACTGACATGAATCGTTACTATGACCAACTCAATGAAGATAAGAAACGTGCTCGTAATCGAGCTCATCGCGTGTTACAACTTGTTTTCGCTTCATTCGGAGAAGCTAAAGATGGTTTTGATTTTGACAGCAAGTTAGCTTGGGAACTTCTGTCTCTCTTTCCTCACGCACAAATCGTCCGCGAAATCGGCGACCTTAATGAGTTGGAAAAACAAATAGTGAGGGCAGGCTTTAAGGGAGTCGGCCCTAAACGGGCTCATGATTCCTCACGAAAGCTATGGAAACTAGCAGCTAAAAACGGCGACGCCGTTGCCGTTAGTTCAGACAATACACGGCAGATGAGAATTCTAGCCAAACAAGTCCTGGCACTAGAAGCTGAGCAAGAACGGCAGGTTTCACGTATGACAGACTTGGGAAAGTCTCTACCAGAGTTCAGTCTCCTTCAAACGATTCCGGGAATTGGCAGTAGTACCGCCATCCGACTAATAAGTGAGTTAGGAGACATACGTCGTTTCCGCACTCGTCAGCAGTTAAACAGCTACGTAGGAATTGATACAACTGAAGTAGACTCTGGTGATCATCAATCAGCGCGACATATCACAAAACATGGTAATCCACACGCACGTAGGATTTTATACTGGACAGTTGTTCTTATGATTAATCCAAAAATGAGTAATAACCACATCCGAGATGCCTATCAAAAAAGACGAGAAGCCTCTTCCTCTAAGAAGAAACTTATCGTCCGTCAGATGGATCGCCTTATCAAAACAATCCTATACCTAATAAAAACGAATCAGCCTTACTCCTATGAGCTAAGCCCTCATTCGAAGTAGCATTCGTCATCACCTATCATACCAGCCTTGAAAAAAGATTAATACATCCAAGGCTTATTTGACTGGTTCTAGAGTAAGAAAAATAATTGGAATTGAGTATTGATTAGATGATGAAAGAGCTCGTCACCTAATCAATACTCAAGGTTCTTCACTGTAAATCGTTGATTTAATAACGTTCCTATTGACAAGCCGTAGAAAAA
>NZ_BROB01000061.1 GCF_024345185.1 Levilactobacillus humaensis
AAAACATACTAAGATTAGCTCTGTAAAACCGATTTGGTTTTACAGAGCTTTTTTTGAATTACAGTAGGTATATGGAGCTAAAGATCGATCACAGACCCTTGGACCTTGAGTCCGTACCCAAAACTGATCACCGCCATTATCTCTAGTAATTCAGGTTTAAGTATGTTGGTCCTTGAGACCGTGTTTAGGAAATTAGGATAGCCAGAGATAATCCCGGAGTAGCTTTGTATTCTTTTTAGGAGATGTTAGTTTTGAAACAACACGATATTGTTGGTATTGATGTTTCGATGGGAAAAAGTAACTGTGCCATTTATCATCGAAATCAATGTCTTTATGATTTCACTTTTACCCACACGATTACTGGTTTTAAAACCTTACTTTCAAGGATTACCCTAACGGTCAATCCAGTTATTTATTTTGAATCGACAGGTATCTATTCGCGACCTGTCCGGACTTTTTGTAAAACCAATCATCTTGACTATGTTGAGGTAAATCCATTAGCTCTGCACTTTCAAATGAGCACCTTACGACGCCTCAAAACTGACAGAAATGACGCCCATAAAATTGCCCAGTATGGTATTCAATATCCGCAAGGATTATCTCACCCCTTCGCTCCTACCTATGGAAAACTGCATGAATTAGCCCGATTTTATTCTCAAATAGAAGCAGATATCAAAGATAAGCGGATGAGACTACATAATGCACTTCAACAGACCTTTCCAGAGTTGGAGCATCTTTTTGTTAGTCGCATATCAAAGTTGGCGCTAAATATTATTGTGTTGATGCCACATCCAGATTTTGTCCGCTCATTATCACAAACAAAATTGAAAAATACTCTAATGAAAAGTACGGATAAAAATCTTTCCAAAACTAAGGCTTTAAAGCGTGCTCAGGAGCTTCTACACTTTGCAACGGTTAGCTATCCAGCGGCCGATTGTAACAGTACTCAAGTTGACGAAGTCCGCTATTATGCTCGACAGTTAATCAACCTTATCAAGGAAAAGGAAGAGTTAACTAAGCAGCTCAAAAGCTTAGCTCAGAAACTTCCAGAATTTGAAATAATGACTTCTTTTCCAGGTATCGGCGACCTAACGGCCGCCGAGTTAATTGGAGAACTTGGCGACATCCGAAGATTTACCAATAATCGTAAACTAAATGCTTATGTTGGCATTGATTTGAACCGTTACCAATCTGGTACGTATACACGTCCTGATCATATTAATAAACGTGGTAACGCCCATGCACGAGCTATTCTATTTTTCGCAATAGGAAATATGATTCGGCAACAAGCAGCGGCGCCTAACCACATTGTCGATTACTATTACCGATTAAAAAAAGGACCCCATCCCAAACAGGATAAGGTCGCAAAGGTAGCTTGCATGAATAAGACCATCAAGTGTCTCTTAGTCATGGTAAAAGCCAACCAAAGATATGACTACTCATATCACGGACTCGAGGTCCAATAAGGCATACGCCTTATGATTTAATTCTAACAGTCTCACTTTGAATTTCAAACCTGTTCTTAGTGAGATACTGTTTGGTGTACCCTAAAATAAAGTCTCTTTATTTACAGAGCTTGACTAAACGTAGGAA
>NZ_BROB01000062.1 GCF_024345185.1 Levilactobacillus humaensis
TCCCATCTTCATCACAGGCTACCAGCTGGCAACGACACCTTGGATGAGTATCCGTGACTGGAATCGGTGCTTGTCCATAGGCAAATGTTTGTCTATCAAGTGGTTCACAAATATCACAAACACGATCATCTTCCTCGGTTAACCACATCACATACTGAACATTCTGTTCATCATACGCTCTATTCTTACCACCGTTGCTATTGCGTATAGCTTCATTAGTTGTTAACGTATGAATTCTGGATAGCATTTGGTTCATAGGCGTTGCTAAATTGTCATCAATTCGATCACCGCTTTGAGAAATACTGCGGGTCATTTTATTGATGTCTGATTTTTTCATGCGGCGGCTCAAACCCTTGTTCAGGGTTTCTTTCATTCGTGTCGTCATGACGTCGCCATGCACCCAAATTCGTTGAGAATACTCAGCTTGGTTGGCTACTTTATCTGGAACTGTTGATAGTTTATTAGGGCTTGAATTATTGTAGCCATCGATATACTGCTGTTTGAGTTCATTCACTGCAAATGATTCACTTTTTGCTGTAGCAATATTCATACCGGCGCCAATCATTGCACCCAACATATCACGCCGAGAAATAGATGCTTGGGCAAAGATTGCTTGCAAGCGTTTAGACAATTTGTCACTAGGACTAGCGTTAGCTAGCATTTCATCAATTGCTTGGTAAAAGGTAGATTGTAAAGAAAATAGGGACCCTTTCAGTTAACATGTGCTAACCAAAAGGGGGCCCTATTTTCTTTTAATACCGTATTTCACACGGTATCGAATAAAGGTCGTCCGTTTAATACCTGTATTTCGGGACACATCAATGTCACTCATGCCAGCTCGATAAAGCTTAAAAGCATGTTGCAAGTGGGGATCGTCTTGGGTGTATTGGGGTTTGCGCCCATGATATTTACCCTGCTGCTTAGCTAAGGCAATCCCTTGCTGCTGGCGCTCAATGATCCGCTTACGTTCACTTTCAGCTTGGTATTTATAAAGTTCAATAATGAGGTTGGTCATGAGTTGACGTAAATTGGGGTCAGCAATCCCTGTCATGGACGGTAAATTCAACACATCTAGGGTGGCCCCCTTATTTTGAATGGTGTTCATAATCTTAGTTAAATCCTGGTTGTTTCTGCCTAAGCGATCTAATTCAGTGACCAGGACAATATCTCCCTCACGAATATAGGCCAGCATTTTTTGCAGTTCTGGCCGATTAGTGTTAGATCCACTTAATTTATCCGTAAATAATTTATCAACGCCTTTTAAGGCCGCTAGCTGTCGATCTAAATGTTGCTCCTTGGAACTCACACGCGCATAACCGATTTTAGCCATTTCCAATTCTCCTTTTGGACAGTTCTAATGAACACTTGTAATTCCTAGTATAGCACAGAAATAAAAAAGACCAATAGGGTATACCCTAGTGGCCTTTTTTGATCCATTATCAATGGCTTTTTAAATTAGGGCCTAGTACTTTTGGAATGGAAATACTTTCCAACACCAAAAATTCTAGACCC
>NZ_BROB01000063.1 GCF_024345185.1 Levilactobacillus humaensis
TACATCAGTTGGTTTAATTCCGACAGAATTAGAACGAGTGTTTAGAAAAAGATGTGCCATTTATTGACATAGGAGCAATGTTAATCACCTAGAATCGAATATTTTTCTTGCAAGGAAAAATATTGCGACGGAGTTTATGCATTTTTTCACGCAGATAGTGATTGAGTATCATAACATGGTAAATGTTGGGGTACCGTATCGTAAATGACACGGCTATTTTAGAATTTAATATAAAGAGGGAGGCCCCCAGCTAGCATGACAGTTGGGGGCCTATGCTATTTTTCCATCTCCCTTAGTTCAAGGCTCCTTCTTTCTCAGGTGTAGAATATGTTACACTATGGGTGTTAAAGGAAACGGTTTCAGATAACAACAAGTTGAGCGATTATTTGTATACAATTAGTTGAAAAACGCAAATGGACTCAGCTAATACTAGGGAGGATGTCGTTCATGAAGCGAAGTGTAGTTGGCGTTGCAGTAGCAGCGGGGGTAGCCTTTTTTGGTGTTCAGGTGTTAGGAACGATGCCCACGCTTCCTACGATTGGAACAGAGGTCGTTGCCCATGCATCGGATGCAACAACGGTTGTCGATTCGCAAACAGCAGAAGACTCCGTATTGGGGACCTGCCCGTGGACGTTGACGGCAGATGGGGTTTTGCATGTTGAAAGTGGCGAGTTACCAGAAGCTACAAAACCATATGGTAATTATGAGATACCTTTTTACTATATTCAGGTTCGAGAAGGTGCAAATAACCATGAATTTAATACAATCTCATTTGATGGTAAAGTCACAACACCTAAAAATGCGTCATTTATGTTTGCTAATTTTTTAGGCGATATACCACAGATTAAAAATTGGCAAAATTTGGATACTAGCAATTCGACCAACTTTGCCTTTATGTTTTTGGCTAGCGGGCAGGACACTGTTGATGTATCTAAGTTTGATACTAGTGAGGCAACGGATATGCATGGCATGTTTAGCAGTACCCCTCTTGTTACAGGCTACGAGAACCTGGATACAAGCAACGTGACTGATATGAGTAGCATGTTTGATAATTATGGTGACGCGGACAACCCGTCTTCTTTGGATTTGTCGAAATTTAATGTTAGTAACGTAACCAAGGCTGAATCAACTAATCAATTTGGGGAAGTCATAGATGGTTCAAGCGGGTTCTATAATATGTTTAATAATGGGAGATTGCAAGAATTATCCGAACACTTATTAGAACCTCATCTGTTCCCAGAAGACCTCTAATGGTGTACGCC
>NZ_BROB01000064.1 GCF_024345185.1 Levilactobacillus humaensis
TGCTCCTATGTCAATAAATGGCACATCTTTTTCTAAACACTCGTTCTAATTCTGTCGGAATTAAACCAACTGATGTAATTTGAGGTTCGGATTACCAAGTCCTCAAAATTGGAAAAAGTTGTTTGAAAGGCAAACTCTCTCTTCAACAATGAGTGAAAAGCTTCAATTGGCCCATTATCATAAGGATAACCTTGTTTTGAGTATGAGTGGCTAATCTGATGCCGTTCAAGTAAAGTTTCAACTTCGTTGCTGGTGTACTGTGAACCCATGTCAGAGTGAAAATATTGTGGCTTTTGATGACATTCAAGCGCCTGATTAATCGTTTCTACAACTAACGTCGCCTCCATCTGACGACCAATCTTGAAAGCAAGGACTTGATGAACCTTTGGTTCGTAAATAGAACTGAGATAAACCCAGGTTCCTGGACGTAATTCCAAATAAGTAATGTCAGCACGCCATATCCTTGCATTGGGCTGGTGCTTGATTAAATTGGGGCGTTGTGAATGATCCACATGAGTGCCAGGTTTTTTAAATCGCCGATTCATTAAAGAGTGAATCTCCATTTCCCTCATTAATCGTAAAATTCGTTTTGACCCAACACAGATGCCTGACTTGCGAAGCACCATCGTTATTCGTGGATAACCATAGGCACGATAATTATTTTCCCAAATCAATTTAATTTTTTCTTTGAGCTGATTATCAACACGTTCGTGTTGACTAGGTTGATATCTTTTCCAATGGTAATAGGTGCTGCGCGGTAATTTCAGTGCCGAAAGAATAATTGATAAGCGGTGTCGCAATAACTGATCTTCTATGAAGACAAGGCAATTAATTCGTCCTAATGCTTTCCCAGTAACACCGCCGCAGCTTTTAAAATTTCAAGTTCCTCTTTTAATCGCTGATTTTCCTTTTGAAGTTGTTTGAATTCTTTGGACGTTACTTCAGTACCGTCTTCTAGCTCAATTGATTTAGCGCCTTTAACCCAGTTATGAATTGCGGCTGGAGAAACACCGTATTCCTCGGAAAGCGAGCGAATAGATCTTTTCTCTTCACGATGCATCTTCACAA
The DNA here is from genome assembly GCF_024345185.1 of Levilactobacillus humaensis. GTDB lineage: Bacteria > Bacillota > Bacilli > Lactobacillales > Lactobacillaceae > Levilactobacillus > Levilactobacillus humaensis. The sequence continues at coordinate 1,069 of NZ_BROB01000064.1, forward strand.
TGCTGGCTTTAAAATCATCTTGATATCGTTTCATTGGAATGCTCCTATGCTTGTTTTATTAATTATGGCACAACTGTTCAGAAATTTATGTACCAAATACTAGGATAGGAGCA
>NZ_BROB01000065.1 GCF_024345185.1 Levilactobacillus humaensis
GACGAATTGTCAAACCAAGTGCAACACTTTATCAAATAAAACTTCTTCAGGGGTACAGTAGTCTAGAACCTTTCTCGGACGGTGGTTTAGCTGCCATTGGCAGCTCTTAATTTCCTCGTCCGTCCGCGGTTCTAGGCTTTTATTTTTAGGAAAGTATTCTCGAATCAAACCATTTGTATTCTCATTTGTTCCTCGTTGTTGAGGTGAATATGGATCTGGCCAGTATACAGTAACACCAAGTTCTTCACGAATTTCCGCTAAGTTCAAAAATTCTGTTCCATGGTCCGGAGTAAGCGAAAGAACAAATTCCTTAGGAATTTGATCAAACATGGTTGTGAGGGCTTCATTCACTGATTGACCATCCTTACGTTTGGCCTTTTGAATCAAAGTGTATCGAGTTAGTCGCTCAACCGCAGTCACTAAGACAGACTCGCCGACTTTTCCAAGAATGGTATCTATCTCCCAATCACCAATTCTAGTACGATTATTAACAAAATTAGGTCGTTCTTGAATAGGAATGTAGTCCACCTTAGGTTCTCGATGTTTACGGTCTCCGGGGCGATGCCGCTTTCGACCTTTGTGTCTGAGATCCCGTCGAATCCCTGTATCTCCATGCGAAGAGAACGGTAAATTCAGATTGTGGTTTTCAATGTGTCGATAGATTGTATTGTAACTAACCGTCACTTTGCCTTCTAACTTTAGACGTTGAGTGATTTGCTGTGGAGACCAGTGATGTTCACAAATCATTTCGATTACTTGTGAACATACTTCTGGGAGTTGTTCTAGAAGTCTTGGTTTATGACTGTGATGTCTCCTGGAGCGATAAGATTCTTGGGCCTCAGAAGGGGAATAATGCTGCGTTATTCGGCGAATTTCCCTAGAGATAGTGCTTGGTGAACGATGTAGCCGTAAGGCTACACCTCGGATAGATAGACCTCTTGACAATAATTCCAGAATACTTTCTCGTTCTTTTATAGTAAGATGGTGATAGCCCATAGCGAGCACTCCTTTACTTTTCTTGGTCGTTAAGTAATTGTACCCGCTATGGGTCTTTTTATTCAATTAGTGTTGCACTTCGATTGTAAATTCGTC
>NZ_BROB01000066.1 GCF_024345185.1 Levilactobacillus humaensis
AAGCTGAGACTCTATCCGGACGCTGATCAAGCAGAGCAATTTCTAGCGATGAGTCAGGAATATCAACGATTGGCTAACATTGTCAGTCAATGGATCTTTGACCATGAGTTTCAGTTAAGTTGGTTAAAAATCAACCACCATCTGTACGAGTTATTTAGACAAGAATCACCGCTCAACAGTCAGATGGTTCAATCTGTTTTTCGGACGGTCTCAGCTCGCTATAAGACCACCCGAGAACAAATGAAACAACATCCTTACCGCTACAAGAACGAAAAAAACAAATGGATTCAAGTTCCTAGGGACCTGACCTGGTTGATGGAACCCATCCAGTTTCACCGACCACAGGCAGACTTGGTTCGCCAGAGTAATTACTCTTTTGTAAATGGAATGAGAAAAATTTCGATAACCACTCTGGATAAACGGACCAAGTTGAACTTCACTAACAAAGGATTCGAAAAATATTTTGCCGATGATTGGAAGCTTGGAACTGGTAAATTGGTTCACAACCAAGACAAATGGTTTCTGTACATTGGCATCACGAAAGAAGTTAGCGACTTCGATCCTAAGGATAATCCGCAAAT
>NZ_BROB01000067.1 GCF_024345185.1 Levilactobacillus humaensis
GGTACTCCTACTCGTAGTGACAACATCATCGGGTAATTGACGGCTACCCGTTTAACTGCCAGGTTTACCCAGCAGTTGTTAGCTTCTTAATCTTTGGTCGTTTGACACCGTTCAACCAATCTTGACCAAGCATCTCAATATTCATAGCCCCTAATCGGTCATCGTTACAACGATACTGACAATGTTTACACCAATACTCGTGAGTGCTATGATGGCGATTGGTTTTCTCAACCAGGCCACATTTGGGACATCTCTGTGAGGTGAATGCTGGATTCACTTTCACGACGATACTTTGAATAGCCTGAGCCTTATATGTTAAGAAAGACTCTAGTTGGAAGAAAGACCAAGAACGATGGCTATTACGCAAGGGCCTAGGTAAATCATCAGTGTTGAATGTCACATTGGTTAGGTCTTCCAAAACAAAGAGCGTATGCGAACCATATGCCGTAACGAGTGTCTTAGCTAGCCGATGATTCACATCGGTCATCCAACGGTTCTCTCGTTGAGCCAGTT